>DHYV01000024.1:46407-313073 GCA_002414225.1 Desulfobulbaceae bacterium UBA5121
GGGGGGAGGGGGGGGGGGGGGGCAGGTGGGCGGGGGCGGGGGGGGGGGCCTGGGGGGTGGTGGCGACCACGGGGGGGGGCGGGGCAGGCTGCCGGTGGTGCCGAAGGGTGAAGAAGGCCGTGACCGCCAGCAAGGCGGCCACGGCGAGCAGGCCGGCGAAGAACAGCGGTGTGGGCCGCTGCTTGCGCCGGTGCGGCGAACGTTTGTTTCTCTTATGGGGGGATGGCATAGGAATGTCGGCAGGGCCGGGCGAAAAAGGGTTGCGCGATTCTTTAGTGCTTGCGGGTCAGGACATAGCCGGCAAGGCCGGTGAGCACAGCTTTGGCTTCGCAGTCCGGGAAGGGGGCGAGGGCCGCGCACGCCTCTTCCACCAGTTCCTCGGCCTTGGCACGGGCGGCGGCGAAGCCGCCGTGGCGGTCGATGAGGGCGTGGGCGGTTTGGTGTTCCTGCCGCCTGCGTTCCGGGGTGGCGGCGAGCAGATCGAGGAGTTCGGCCCGGTCGGCGGCCGGTGCCGCGTTCAGGGCGCGGAGCAGCGGCAGGGTCATCTTGCCCTCCTGAAAATCGTTGCCCACCGCCTTGCCGGTCTTGGTCGGGTCGCCGAGATAGTCGAGCAGATCGTCCACCACCTGAAAGGCAAGTCCCAGGGCGCGGCCATAGTCGCGGAGCGCCCGGCGCCGGTCGGTGGCGGCGCCGGCGGCCAGCGCCCCTGCCTCGCAGGGCGAGCTGATCAGCGCCCCGGTCTTGCCGGCCAGTACCGCAAAGTAGTTTTCTTCGGAGGTGTCGATGTTGGTCACGGTCTTGGCCTGGAGAAACTCCGCCTCGACCATGGCGGCGGTGGCCGCCCCGATCACGGCGAGGATTTCGGGACTGCCCGCGGTGCCGGCCAGGGTCATGGCCCGGGTATGCAGGTAGTCGCCGGCCAGGATGACCGTGCTGTTGCCCCACAGGGTATTGGCCGAGGCCCGGCCCCGACGCTGCTCGGCGTGGTCGATGACGTCGTCGTGGAGGAGGCTTGCCGCGTGCAGGTACTCGAAGGACATGGCCAGACGGTAGGTGCCGTCGTCGGTTTCCTTGCCGCAGAGCCGGGCCGCCAGGAGCATCAGGAGGGGGCGGACCCGCTTGCCGCCGTTGAACAGGGCGTGGTTGAGGATTTCCTTGAGCAGCGGGCTTGCCACGGTCGTCAGATCGTCGCGCATGGCGGCGTCGATGCGGGCCATCTCCGGCCCCAGGTGGGCCAGCAGTTCGTCACGGTTCACGGTCAGTCTTTCGCCTCTTGTTGAAAAAAGTTGTCCACCGCCGTCAGGGAGCGGGTCACGGGACAGGGCGGCAGGCTCTTGCGGAAGGTCGCCCCGTACCGTTTGGTGAAGAGTCGCACGTCGAGGATGGCCACCACCCCGCGATCATTGGCGCTTCGCAGCAGCCGGCCCACCCCCTGACGCAGGGTGAGGATGGCGCGCGGCACCTGGAAGTCGAAGAAGGGGTTGCCCTCTTCCTCCCGGATCCTTTCCATCCGGGCCATCACCACCGGGTCGCTGGGCACCTCGAAGGGCAGCTTGTCGATGATCACGCAGCTCAATGCCTCGCCCGGCACATCCACCCCTTCCCAGAAGCTCGCCACCGCAAAGAGTACGGAATGGGTGTCGCAGCGGAAGGCGTCCAGCAGCGCCGTTTTGGGAGCGGTGCCCTGAAGGAGTATGGGATAGGGGAGTCGCGCGGCGAGCAGCTGGTACATGGCCTCCATGGCCCGTACGCTGGTGAACAGCACCAGGGCGCGGCCCCGGGAACTCTTAAGTATAGCACAGATCCGTTCCGCCGCCTCCTGAAAAAAGGTAGGATCGGCAGGCAGGGGAAAGCCGTCTTCCGGCACGTAGAGGAGGGCGCGGTGACGGTGGTCGAAGGGCGAGGCCAGCGAAAGGGTGGCGGTTTCGGGGGGCAGCCCCAGCCGCTCCTTGACATAGGTGAAGTTGCCGCCGGTGGTGAGGGTTGCCGAGGTGAAGATGAGGCTCCTGGTTTCGTCGTAGAGGCTTGTCGCGAGGTCCGCGGCCACCTCCACGGGCGAGGCGGAGAGCACGATACTCTTCTCCCGGCGCTCGAACCAGTATACGTGGGAGGGGTCGTGGCCGGTGGTGATCACGAGCAGCTTGTCCGCCAGTTCCCGGGCGCGGCGTTCCATGGCCATCCATATTTCGCCGCAGCCGGTGAGGTGTTCGAGCTGGCGGGCGAGTCCGGTGATGGCCTCGGCGAGCCGGTCGATCATCCCCTGCCAGCCGGCTACTGTCGTCATGGCCTGTGTCAGGGGGAAACGCCCCTTTTCACGGGGCAACAGGGCGGCGAACGCCTCGGTTTCGGCGGCCAGTGCCCGGGCGAGCTGGACGGTCTTGATCCGGTTGCCTTCGGCAAGGTCGGTCTCGGCGAGTATCTCCACGTCTTTGATCAGATCCTGGAGCTGAAAGTTGCTGAACGAGGTGCCGAAATAGCGGGTGGCGGTTTCCTCGATGTGGTGCGCTTCGTCGAAGACCACCGCCTCATAGCGGGGAAGCACCTCGGCATGGCCGAAACGGCGGACCGCCAGATCGGAGAAGAAGAGGTGGTGGTTGACCACCAGCAGCCGTGCCCGGGCCGCCCTCTTGCGCAACCGGCTGATGAAGCAGATGGCGTAGTCCGGGCAGAGTGCCCCCAGGCACTGGGCCGTGGTGGCGCTCACCTCGTGCCACAGCGGCGCGTGGTCGGCGAGCCAGGGCAGTTCGGCCCGGTCCCCGGTCTCGGTTTCCTCAAGCCACTGCGCGATGCCGGCCAGTTCGTGGTCCGAGGCGAAGAGGTGCAGCTGGGGCGCGGCCGCGAGTTTGTGCCAGCGATGCAGACAGAGGTAGTTCTGCCGCCCCTTGACGCAGACCGCCGAGCACTCCGGATCGATGTGGCGGCGGATGAAGGGAATCTCCTTGTCGAGGATCTGGTCCTGGAGGTTGCGGGTGGCGGTGGAAATTACCACCCGGCGCCGGCTCAATGCCGCCGGCACCAGATAGGCGAGGGTTTTGCCGATGCCGGTTTCCGCCTCCACGGCAAGCATGGTTTCGCCGGCCAGGGCCTCGGCGACCCCCTGCGCCATGCGGAGCTGACCGGGACGGGGGCGGTAGCCGGGCAGGGCCCGGGCGAGGGGGCCGTCGAGGCCGAAGAGGGGCTCCATGGGGGGGGTCAGCGGCGGCGGGAAGGGGAGGTTGGTATGGATGGTCGGCATGGGAGTTTTAGGGGGTCGAACAGGCCGGAATCGCGGGCCGAGCTACTGCTTGACAATGGCAAAAATTGTTTGATAGCGTAAGGTTAGAGGTGGTGGAGACGTGTGTGGAAGTACCGCTACGCGCCTTGCGAAACCGATTCCGTAACCATTTGCGTTCACGTGCAAGGAGGGAGGCCGCTTATGAAAGAGATAAAGAAGATTCTCGTGCCGGTGGATTTTTCCGTCAACTCGCAAAAGATTCTCAAGGAAGCCCTCTATGTGGCCGGGAAGTTCCAGGCGGAACTGTCCGTGGTCTTCGTGGTGCAGAGTATCGCCGACTACTCGGGCTTCTTCGTGCCGCACATGCCCATTGCCCAGTTCGAGGAGGAGCTGTTCATCAGCGCCAGAAAGAAGATGGCCGGCTTTGTGGAAGACAACCTCGGCGGGGTGGCCCATAAGTCCGCGGTGCTGGCCGGGGACGTTGCCGAGGAGATCATCCGCTACGTCGGCGAGAACGGCATCGACCTCATTGTCATGGGCACCCATGGCTACAAGGGGGTCGAAAAGATCCTCTTCGGCAGTGTCGCCGAGCAGGTGGTGAAGACCGCCCCGTGTCCGGTGTTGACCATCAATCCCTACAAGTAGTCGCAGGTCGTCCTGCGGCGGCTGACCGCCGGCGGGGCCGACGCGTTTCGGGCGCGTCGGCCCTTTTTTGTTGAGCGGTCAGGAGCCGAGTGCCGGCATTGACCGCCTGGCATGCCCTCCTCGATGTATTTTTCGCGCCTGACTCCGTCTCTCACTAGAAACTCGGTTCCAGGTGGACGATCAGGCCGTGGGCGGGGAGTGCCGTCCCCTTGTCCGTGCCGTTGTCCCGGACCACCTGGCGGCAGAGGGCCGCGAGGGAGGAACCGGGGTAGAGGCTGATGGCGAGCCGGGTGGTGGTGGAGCGTTCGGGGAAGTGGTCGGCCAAGGCCGCTTCCCATTGCGCGGCCACGGCGGCACTGTCCCAGCTCCCTGGCTCGCCTTGCTTCAGGGCCTCGGCCATGGCCGAGGCGATGGCGGCAAGCGGAGTCGTGGCCGCCCGGCGGAACGCTTCCCGGTGCAGCAGGTATTCCGCCGCCCCCAATCCGGCCAGGGCGGGCAGGGGGAGGTGGCAGAGGATGACCGGCGTCCTGCCGGCGAGGGCGGCATATGCCTCGCCGAACAGGTCGGCGGCATCGGGGTTGGCGGTGGCCAGCACCGCTGGCCGGCGCGGGGAGGCGTCGGCCAGGAAAAGCCGGCTCCAGGCCCGGCAGCGCAGGCTGTCGCGGATGGGGACGCGGGGAGCGGGCGGGGGCAAGGCGGGCAGCGGGAGTTCGTCCTCGCCCTCGTCGGAGTCGTCGTCGCCTCTGAGCAGATGGAGCATCTCCTGCTGCTTGGCCGCCACCCGGGCCAGGTTCTCCGTTACCTCCAACTCCTCGAAATAGAGGTTTTCGGCCAGTTGCAGGAGCAGCCGCGCCTGCCAGAGGGCCTCCTCCTGCTCCCGCGCCGTCCTGTCCTGCGCCTGGCCGCCCACCATGGCGCTGATCAACTGCCGCACCGACTCTTCCTGGAAGCTCGCCGCGCCCGGTGACAGGGTGGAGAGAAAACCGCCGTAGTACTCGCCGGCGTGCCCGCGCAGGTCGGCGACCATTCGCAGGAAGGGGGAGAGCTTGTCGCCCAGTGGCGCCGGCGCGTAGGAGTGCCAGAGATCGGGGCCGGCGAACGGTGGGGCGGGCTGGTGGGAGTCTTCCGTGGCCCGATAGTGGCTGAGGCCGTCCATCAGCAGGAGCAGAGGTGCCGTGTCGGCAAAGGTGGGGACGGTTTCCGGAAAACAAAGTGCGGTGTCAGGGGCCATTTTCGTGTTCCAATTCCGCTCCGGATGGACTATGGTGGGCGCTGGCCGCCGCCGGTATAGCGGTGCCGGCCCCAGTCGCCATTGTGAGCCGTAGGGAGCGAGCTGTTGGTCTTTTATGGGTAAGTATAAAGAAAAGATAACCTTGTCGTTGCTGGTGGCGGTCTATCTGCTCACCGCCTTCCGCTACTATCCGGGGCGGTGGCGGGACTCTCTCGTCGAGACGGCCGCTCACTTCCTGGTTGCCGCACCGTTTACCATCGGCGCCACCATCCTCATCGTTGTGGTGCTGCAGCGAATGGGCGACGGGCGGCTGCCCTGGGATCGGGTGCTGCGAATCTTTCTTGGTCTTGCCATCACCTTTGAGTTTTTTTTCGGCCTCTACAACTACCTTGCCATCCACCAAGTGCCAGTGACCCCCTGAACGGCCGGCGCGTCAGCGCAGAACCGTCATCGCCGGGTAGAGGCCCGACGGCGCGGTCACGTTGGGCATCAACATGGATCGGGGTCCGAGCAGGGTGCCTGGGCTGGTCACCGAGTTGCAGCCGGTCTGGACGTCGTCGCCCAGGATGGCCCCAAGTTTGCGCAAGGTGCTGTCCACCTGGCCGGTCGGGGTTTTGACCCGGACGTTGCCGGGCAGGAAGCGGAAGTTGGCGAGCTTGGTGCCGGCCCCCAGGTTCACCCGGTTGCCCAGGATGGAGTCGCCCACGTAGGCGAAGTGGCCCGCCTTGGCGTCGTCGAGAAAGATACTGTGTTTTACCTCGGTGGCGTGACCCACCACGCACCTGGAACCTATCAGGCAGTCGCCGCGCAGATAGGCGCCGTGCCGGATCTCGGTGTGGTCGCCGACCACCAACGGCCCTTTGAGAAAGGCGCCCGACTCCACCAGCACCCCCTGGCCCAGGCGGATGTCGGCCCCGGAGAGCACCGCGCCGGCCATGATCACGCTGGCGCCGGACAGCAGTTCGCCGTTGCGCCGCACCTGGAGCCTGCCCTTGGTGGCGTCGTCAAAGTCGATGGTGACGGTGTCGTCGGCGACAAGCAGACTGTCGTTGAAGAGAACCAGATGGTGCGCAAGCGGCCGGCCGTCGGCATTGGGCCGAAGCAGCTCGCGGGGATAGGGCTGGTCGGTGAGATAGGACTGCAGCCCCTTGAGCGGGGTCCAGGCGGGGCCGGCTCCAAAGAGTTCGCGGTGGGCGAAGTCGGCGGTGGCGAAAAAAAGGACAGAGTCGAGATCGGGCATGATATGGGGAAGCGTTATTGTTGTCGTGAACAGGGGATGCCAGGAGTGGCCGTAACTGCAAGCTTTTTTACGTTGACCGCACTATGGGGTAATTTTTGAAATTCTTCAAGGGGATTTCCTTGCCGCATTTCCCCTCTCTTCCCCTCCTTGACTTCGCGGGAACCAGTGTTTAACCTTGTTCTAACTTTTCAGAAAGATTCAACCTTCCTGCCCTCGGAGGGCCTACTGTTCGGAGGTTTTGTGTGGATACAAACGATTCGTTGACCACCGGGATGAGCGATTTCCCCGACCCGGAAGGGGTGGATATTCCCGAGGTGCTGCCGATGATGGCGGTCCGCGACGTGGTTGTCTTCAACTACATGATCATCCCGCTCTTTGTCGGCCGGCCCGCTTCGGTGAACGCGGTGAGCGAGGCGTTGTCCAAGGACAAGCTGCTGCTGCTGGTTACCCAGAAGGATGCCGCCATCGACGAGCCCGGCGTCGACGATATCTACCGGCTGGGCATGGTCTGCATGATCATGCGAACCCTGAAGCTGCCCGACGGCCGTCTCAAGGTGCTGGTGCAGGCCATGCATCGGGCGCGGATTACCGAGATCACCCAGGATTCGCCCTGTTTTATGGCCAAGATCGAGGTGGTGGAAGAAGAAGAGTATCCGGACCTCTCGGTGGAGGTGGAGGCGCTGATGCGCAACGTCCGCGAGCAGACCGAGAAGATCCTGTCGCTGAAGGGGATCATGTCCACCGATCTCATGGTGATCCTCAACAATATCGACGAGCCCGGCCGGCTCGCCGATCTGGTGGTTTCCAACCTTCGCCTCAAAACCCCCGAGTCCCAGTCCGTGCTCGAAACCGTCGATCCGGTGGATCGGTTGCGCAAGGTGGCGGAGTTTCTCCACAAGGAACTCGAGGTTTCCACCATGCAGGCCAAGATCCAGTCCGAGGCCAAGGAGGAGATGAGCCGCACCCAGCGGGAGTACTTCCTCCGCGAACAGATCCACGCCCTCAAGAAGGAACTGGGCGACGTGGACGATCGGGCTCAGGAGATCGACGAACTGCGGGAGCGTTTCGCCAAGGGGCGGATGCCGGCGGCGGTGAAGAAGGAGGGGCTCAACCAGTTGAAACGGTTGGAGATGATGCATCCTGACGCCTCCGAGGCATCGGTGATCCGCACCTATCTCGACTGGCTGCTCGACGTGCCCTGGAGCAAGTCGAGCAAGGACAAGCTTGATCTCAAGCTCGCCAAGCAGGTTCTGGACGAGGACCACTACGGGCTTGACAAGGTTAAGGAACGGATCCTCGAATACCTGTCGGTTCGCAAGCTCAACAAGACCTCCAAAGGCCCCATCCTCTGCTTTGTCGGGCCTCCCGGGGTGGGCAAGACATCGCTCGGCCGGAGCATCGCCCGGGCCATGGGTCGGAAGTTCCATCGGCTTTCTCTTGGCGGCATGCGTGACGAGGCCGAGATCCGNNCGCACCTATATCGGCGCCATGCCCGGACGGATCATCCAGGGGCTCAAGACCGTGGGCACCAACAACCCGGTGTTCATGATGGACGAGATCGACAAGGTGGGCGCCGACTACCGGGGCGATCCCTCCTCGGCCCTTCTTGAGGTGCTCGATCCGGAGCAGAACGTTGATTTTTCCGACCACTATCTGAACCTGCCCTGCGATCTCTCCAGGGTGATGTTCATCACCACCGCCAACATGAGCGACACCATCCCGGCGCCGTTGCTCGACCGCATGGAGGTGATTCGTCTCGCCGGCTATACCCTGGAGGAGAAGCTGGTCATCGCCCGCCGCTATCTGTTGCCGCGGCAGCTCAAGGAAAACGGCCTTGAGGAGAAGCACCTCAAGCTCGACGACAAGACCCTCGAAGAGATCATCACCCACTACACCCGTGAGGCGGGGCTGCGCAATCTTGAGCGGGAGATCGGCAAGGTCTGCCGCAAGGTGGCCCGGCGCGTTGCCGAGGGCGGCAGGGGGCCGTACACCATTTCGAGCCGTACCCTCGCTACCTATCTGGGACCGCCCACTTTTCTGCCCGAGTCGGAACTCGATGCCATCGACCAACCGGGGCTCGCCACCGGGCTCGCCTGGACCGAGGTGGGCGGCGAGATCCTCTACATCGAGGTGTCGGTGCTGAAAGGGCGCGGCAACCTCCTGCTCACCGGCAAGCTCGGCGACGTGATGAAGGAGTCGGCTCAGGCCGCACTCACCTTCTGCCGTTCACGGATGGAGGAATTCGACCTCACCGAGAAGTTCTTCGAGGAGCACGACATCCACATCCACGTGCCGGCCGGCGCCATTCCAAAGGACGGCCCCTCGGCCGGGGTCACCATGGCCACCGCCCTCTACTCGGCGCTTTCCAGGAAAAAGGTGCGTTCCGACGTGGCCATGACCGGTGAGATCACCCTCCGCGGCCGGGTGCTGCCCATCGGCGGCCTCAAGGAGAAGGCCCTGGCGGCGTTGCGGGCCGGGGTGAAGAAGGTGATCATCCCGGAGCAGAACACCAAGGACCTGGCCGATATCCCCAAGGATCTCAGGGAGAAGCTCAAGTTCGTGCCGGTGAAGCGCATGGACGACATCCTGCCCCATGTCTTTTAGGCGCGGCGGTTTTTTAAGGCGTGGCAGCGTACGGTGACAGGGATACGGCGGGTGCGGAGCACCATGGGCCGCGGGAAGACCGGCAAGACGGGGGAAGTCCCCTTCGCAGCCGGCGGTTGATCCGCGTGCTGCTGGCGCTGGTGGCGGTGGCGGTGGCAGGCGCGGCCTGGCTCCTGACCTACGCCGTTTCGCCGCTTCGGCCTGGCGCAGGTGTGGACGATACCGTGGTTGCCATCCCGTCCCGTGCCGGTCTGGCTGGCATTCAGCAGGTATTGGTGGATGCCGGGGTGCTCCGCGATGATGTCCGTTTTCGTATCCTCGCCCGCCTGTTCGGACGCGGGCGGCGGTTGCAGGCCGGCGAATTTCGCTTCGGGCCCGGTCAGACCCCGCTTGACGTCCTCCGCACCCTTGCCACGGCCCGGCCGGTGCTCTGGCCGGTGACCGTTCCCGAAGGGGCCAACCTTAACGATGTCGCCGACATCCTGGCCGGCGCCGGTCTGGTGAAGCGCGGTCAGTTCCTGCGGCTGGTCACCGATCGGGCCTTTGTCCGCAAGCAACTGGGGATTGACGTCCCGAGTCTGGAAGGCTACCTCTTCCCGGATACCTACCGCTTGAGCCGCAGCCAGGACGATGCGGCCATCGTCGGCATGATGTTGGCGCGGCTGCGCGAGCAGTTGCGCGGGCTGGGCGTGGTTCCCGGGTCGGGGCAGGTCGCCCAGGGACTCTCCCTTCACGGCTTGCTCACCCTGGCCTCAATTGTTGAAAAGGAGACGGCGGTGGCGGCCGAGCGGCCCCTCATCGCCCGGGTCTTTTTGAACCGCCTGGCGATCGGCATGCGGCTGCAGACCGATCCCACGGTGATTTACGGGCTGGTCGACTTCAACGGCGATCTCACCCGGGCGGACCTGGAGAAGAGCACGCCCTACAATACCTACCTGATCAAGGGGCTGCCGCCCGGCCCCATCGCCAACCCGGGCCGGGCCGCCATCGACGCGGTGCTCCATCCGTCCGACGGCGCCTTTCTCTACTTTGTCGCCAAAAATGACGGCACCCACCAGTTTTCCGCCACTCTGGCCGAACACAACCGTGCCGTCCACAGGTATCAGAAGTTGCGTCGTCGGTGAGGCGCGGCCGTTGTTTTTTGCGGGAGGAAACCATGACCTTTTACTGTAAAAACTTCGAAATCGGTACCGACCAGTGCACGAAGCTCCACTCCGAATGCATCCCCGGTCGGCCCGGCTGCGTTCTGGAAGGCCGGGTGGCGATCAGCGACGAGCTGCAGCGGCGCATCGACCAGCTTGAAGAGGAGCGGCTGGCGCGCCTTGCGCAGCGGCAACGGTAAGACCTCGTAAAACCTCGCGGCTCCTGCCGCTGTCCCTCCGCCTCATCCTCCCCCTGGTGCGCCCCGCGGGGCGCCTCTCCCCCCTCCCCCTTGATCCCTCTGTTGCGCCGCGGGTTCTTCTGTGGCGTTTTAACGCATTTTTTTTTGTCGTTCTGGGCAGGCTATATTCCCTCCCCGTTGTGCAGGCGTATCCATGTTAAAGGTAAGTAATTGTGTTTTTTTCACCTAATAATACCTGGCTAGACAGGTAGTAAGTCAGTATTCATTAGGGTTGCCGTGGCGGCAACATATAGTGAAAATTGGATAAGATAAAAAATGGTGTGCATTTGCCACTAACTCCCATAATCCAGACGACCGCTGCTGCACGGCAGGTAACCCCTGATGGAATTTTCAACACCGCGCTTCGCGGTTTTTTTGTGTCTGCTGCTGGCCGGAGCTTTCGGCGCGGCCCTGCCTGCCGCCGCCACGCCGGGCGAGCAGCTCATGGCCACTTCGGCGGTGCGGTTGCTCGCCGAGCCGCGCCATGACGCCGAGGTGCTCGGCATGCTGCACCGGGGCAGGCGGGTGGTGGAGGTGGCCCGGTCGCCGGCGCGCCAGTATGTTTTCGTCGTTCGCCAGGGTGAGCATGACAGCGGCTGGGTTTCCGCCGCCAGCCTCACCGACGCTTCGGGACGGGCCACGGTAGTCACCGATTTCAAGAACCTCGGCTATCCCGACGGCTATCTGGTCGAAGGGCCGGAAACCAAGCAGGCCCACAATTTCTATTTCCACATTCCTCAAGAGACGGAGATCGATGGCGGGGTACTCCACATCCATTACGACGCCTCCACCATTCTCACGCACCTCTCCAACCTGCGCGTTGACGTCAACGGCGTGCCCCGGGTAACCCGACGCCTTTCCGGCCCGGACAGCGGCGAGCAGCTCATCACCGTGCCGTTGGGAAAGAACGATCTCAAGGGCGGGCTCCTCAAGCTCACCTGTTGGGTGACACTGTTGGTGGAAGAGGATCGGTGCCTCGATGGCCGGGTCAACACCGGGTATCTGGAGATCAAGCCCGACTCCGCCCTTTCTCTGGATGTGAAGCTGCCGGCCGGATCGGTGCGCGGATTCTGGGATTTGTTGCCGGACACGGTACGGGTGAGCCTCCCCGGCCGTCCTCTGCGGCCGGAGGAGTTCGCTGCCGCCTGGCGGATGAGCGAGCTGCTCATCCGCCAGGGAAAGAAGGTGGACTTC
Organism: Desulfobulbaceae bacterium UBA5121; assembly: GCA_002414225.1. Lineage (GTDB taxonomy): Bacteria > Desulfobacterota > Desulfobulbia > Desulfobulbales > UBA5123 > UBA5123. The sequence continues at coordinate 57,917 of DHYV01000024.1, forward strand.
GTCACCCTGCCGCGGCTGGGCGAGGTGGTGGTGGCGCCGGCCAAGGAGATCCGCGCGGTGCTGGAGGATCTCTACCGGGTCGAGCCCGGTCGGCGTGGCATGGCGCCGCTCGCCGCCCCTTTCCGGATGCCGGATGACGTGAGTCAGATTGGCCTGGTGCAGTCGGTGGGGGGCAATTTTCTCGCCCTTACCGAGCCCTACAACAACGAGCCGTTCTATCTGCTCGACTACAAGTGGCGCAAACTCGCCGCGGGCCGTGAGTACCGGGGCGTCACCTTTACCGGGGAAAAACGCAAGAGTCAGGAACGTTACGAGTTCCGTTTCTCGGATCTCGGCATGGACACCGCACCGCGGAGCATCAACACCGAGGTGGGCTGGCGGTTGGAACTGTCGTCCATGAGTTCCCTCTTCCCGCCCGACTACATCCCGGAGTTGCTCAAGCTCCAGGTGATCGCCTCGCCGAGTCAGACTGAAAATCCGATGATCTTGAGCGTTTATCTCAATAATGTGCTCCAGAAGGTGATGCAGATCGAGGATAACGGCAAGCCCCAGAGCTTCATCGTGAGCCTCGCCCCGGAGCATGTCCGCTTCTACAACGAGATCCGTTTCACCGCGCTGCGCAGCGATCCCATGGGCAACTGCAAGGGGGTCCAGACCCGATATCCCATCCAGATCCTGCCCGAGTCAGTCCTGGTCATGAAACGGCTGCGCAAGAAGCCGGAGCGATTCAACGAACTGCGGCCCTATTTTGCCGAGGGCTTCGAGCTGCTCCTGCCCCGGAGCGCCCTCAAGGACGCGGGCCACATGCTCGCCGTCCTCTCGCAGCTCTCCGCCGACATGTCGCTCGACGCGGAGTACGGCAAGCTGCGTTTCTTCGCGCCGGACGAAAAGATCCGTCCCGGGGCTCCCTTCCTGCTCCTGGGACGGGCACCCTCCGAGTTCGACCGGGTGCCGGTCCGCCTCGACCGGGGCCGGGTACTGGTGCAGGACAACAACAACCGGGTGCTGCTCAACACCGCCGAACTCCCCGAGATCAACGTAGCCCAGATCGTCCGTAGTGGTTCCTTCGACGGACTGTGGCTGGCGGCTGCTCATGGCGATGGCGTACCCACCACCGTGGAAGCCCTGGGCTTAAGCGAGAACGACGTCGCCTTCATCGATCCCGCCGGGGTGCGGCTCACCTTTGACAGCCGCCGCGACGTCTTTCTGAAATCGTACTATCCCGAGTATCAGAGCTGGTTTGACCAACTGGGCCGCTACCACTACTGGTGGGTCAGCTTGAGCTGGATCGTCTTTGTGCTGGCCGGCATTTATCTGGTGCGGAAGAACCTGCGCAGCCGCAAGGCCAGGCGCGAGGAGAAGAAGGCGGAGTGATGGGAAGCAACGCCGGACCGAAGAAAACAGCAGGAGAAGGGGCGGGGCCGACCGTGAAGGGCGTGCGCATCGGCGACCTGCTGGTCCGGGCCGGGCTATTGCGCGAGACGCAGCTCACCGAGGCCCTGGCGCTCCAGAAGAGTTGGGGGGCGCGGCTCGGCGACATCGTGCTCGCCAAGGGCTGGGTGCGGCCCTTTGACTTCTACTCCACCCTGGCCGCCCACTTCGGCAAGCCTTTCGTCAACCTGATCAAGGAGCCGCCCGACACGTCGCTTTTCGTGGAGCGCGATCTCCCCCGTTACAGCGAGCTGCTGGTTATCCCCTGGCGGCGCCGAGGCGGGGCGACCAGCGTGGCGGTGGCCGATCCCACGCCCGAGGCCATGGCGTTCATCTCCGATCGGTTCGGCAGCGACGCCGAGCAGGTCTTTACCTCCAAGTTCGACATCATCTGGCAGCTCCAGCACCACGGCGACGCCTACTTCAGCGAACTCGCGGTCAACGAGCTGGCCGCCTCAAACCCCCTGCAGTCGGCCCGTCAGGTCTTCACCAGCCGCCAGCTCTGGTCCCTCGGGCTGTGCGGCGCGTTGGGCCTGGCGTCGTTGAGCTGTTCCTCCATCTCCACCCTGATCCTGTTCAATATCCTGGTGGCGCTTTTCTTCCTCCTCAACTTCGGCATGCGTTCGCTCCTGGTCTGGGTGGGGGGCGCGCCGCAGATCGACATCAAGGTCACCGATGCCGAGGTGGCGGCCCTCGACGAGCGCGAACTGCCCGTCTACACCATCCTGGTGCCCATGTACCGCGAGGCGGCGGTGCTGCCAAAGCTTGCCGGTGCTCTGCGCCGTCTCGACTATCCGCTCGCCAAACTCGACATCAAGCTGATCCTCGAGGAGGACGACGAGGAGACTATCAATGCCGCCAAGGAACTGGGCCTGGAGGGCATCTTCGAGATCATCCGGGTGCCGCCCTCCTTCCCCAAGACCAAGCCCAAGGCATGCAACTACGCCCTCAATTTTGCCCGCGGCGAGTTCATCACCATCTATGACGCCGAGGACATGCCCGAGCCCGACCAGCTCAAGAAGGTGATCGGCGCCTTTGCCAAGGCATCGGCGAACACCGCCTGTATCCAGGCGCGGCTCAACTACTTCAACGCCAATGAGAACTGGCTGACCCGCATGTTCACCTTGGAGTACTCGTTGTGGTTCGATTTCTACCTGCCGGCTCTCGAGGCCCTCAAGATTCCCATTCCGTTGGGTGGAACCTCCAACCATTTCCGCATGCCGGTGCTGCGTCAGATCCAGGCATGGGATCCGTACAACGTCACAGAGGACGCCGACCTCGGCGTGCGCCTCACCCAGCACGGCTACCGGGTCGGCGTGGTCAATTCCACCACCTACGAGGAAGCCAACAGCCGGGTCGGAAATTGGATCCGACAGCGTTCCCGCTGGGTCAAGGGCTACATGCAGACCTTTCTGGTGCACATGCGCCATCCCGTGGACCTCTACCGCAGCCTCGGGCACGTGGGTTTCTGGGGCTTCCAGTTCTTCATCGGCGGTACGGTGATCAACATGCTGGTGGTGCCCATGCTCTACGGTATCTACTCCCTCTGGCTGTTCAGCGGCACCCGGATGCTGGAGGTGGCCTTTCCCCATGCCGTTCTCTACCTGAGCCTGTTCAACTTCCTGCTGGGCAACAGTTTTCTCGTCTACATCGCCATGGTGGGGGCCTTTAAGCGCCATTACTACTCGCTGATCCCTTTTGCCGTCCTCTCGCCCCTTTATTGGCTGTTGATGTCGGTGGCGGCGTACAAGGCGTTGTGGCAGCTGGTCCACGATCCCTTCTACTGGGAGAAGACCACCCACGGACTGAGCAAGGTGGACAGCAGCGACATTATGGGACCGGTGGCCGACTGTGCGTGATCTGTTTGCGCCCCGCAACCTCCTCCTCTTCCTGCTGCTGGCAATGGTGCTGGGCGGCTGTACCATCTGGCTGCTCGCCCACAACTACATCAACGACGTTTCGCTCGAGCGCTGCGCCCGGCTCCAGGCGATTCTCGACGCTCCGCAGCTGCGCTTCGAAAACCTTGGCCTGGTTTATCCGCACCTGCCTTTTTACCTGCTGATGCCGTTTTTTTTCGTCCCCGGCCTCTCGCCGGTGTTGGCGCCCTATCTGACCACCATCGTGGTGGGAGCGGGGCTGCTGGTGATCTGGCAGCACCATCTCGCCGGGCAGGGCTATTCGGCCTGGTTCCGGGCAGGGCTGCTCATCGCCGTGGTCGCCCACCCCTATTTCCTTTGGGCGGTCACCGCCGGTACCGTTCAGGACGCCCTGAGCCTGGTGTTGTTCTATGCCTTTTACCGCACCCTGACCCTGCTCGCCGGCGAGCGCGACATCCGGTCTTTCATCGTTCTCGCCCTGATCCTCGCCACCTACTTCTTTGTCGACGAGCGGGCCGTTTTCCTCTTCATCGCCCTCTTGCCCCTGCTGCCTCTGGTGGCCCCGCGGCGGATGATCCGGGAGTCGCCGCTGAGCGTCTATGCGGTGGTCACCTTTCCCTTCCTCGCCTCGGTGGCCTCGTGGGCCTACCTCAACTGGATCTTCAGCAATGATCCGTGGCTGTTCTGGAACTCGCCGGAGTCGTCCTTCCGGGGCGGCTGGTTTCGTGCTCCGGACGTGGAGTGGCTGCGGCTCTACGGCGGCATGTGGCTCAAACCCATCCTGGTGTCGGTGGGCTACGCGCTCATCGCCTTCCCCGCCTTTGTCTGGCTGTTGGCCCGGGTGCGCCGGGACCGGCCCCTCTTCGCCGCCTCGGCGGTTCTCTTTCTCCATCCGCTCATCGCCATCGGCTTCGGCACCATGAAGTACTTCATCACCCACCCGATGGCCATGCTCTTTCTCTTCTCAAGCGGCCTGATGGCCGGCATGAGCCTGTTGCCGGCCCTGGACCGGCGGGGACGTCGGGGGGCGTTGGCGGTACTCCTTTTCGGGGTAATCGGCGGCTGGTATTCCCTCAACTGGGCGCCGGACCCGGAGATCCGCCAATGGCGGGATGCCTTTGTCGGCGAGCAGCTGGTGCCTCGCCACCAGGGCGACATCGCTCTGGGGCAATGGCTGCGCAACCACCGCCAGGCCACCCTGATGGACGAGAACGGCGGCTTCCGGGTCATCGTCGCCCGAGGGGACGCCAAGTCGCTCATGCTGTCGTTTTCCGACGAGTTTAAGATGGCGCTCAAGCGGCAGGTGCCCAACGTGGAGCAGATCGCGATACCGGACCCGGCCGGCGTCAATGCCACCGGTGACCGTATTGACAGGGAGTATCCCCTGCTCTACAGCCGTGGCATGGAGAATTTTGCCCTGGTCTATGACGGCGGCGGCTGGCGGGTTTACCGCCGCAAGGAGATGTGAGGAGATGGCGGGGCAGCGGGCGAAAGAGGCGCGGTGGCGGCGCAGTGGGGCAGGGCTCCTCGCGCTGGTCGCCTTGGCGTTGTCGGCTTGTGCGACGCCGCAGCCCTCTCCCTACCGCGGCCTTAACCTCCTGCAGGCGGATGGCGCGCCCCTGAATTCGCCGGCGGCCAGAGAGTCGTTCCAGCGGCTCCGTGCCCTCGGCGCCAACACCGTGGCTCTGATTCCCTTTCTGCATCAGGACGATGTCACCGCAACTGCGGTGCACCGCACCGATACGGTCACCGACGAGGAGTTGGCGGCGGCGTTCCGCACCGCCCACCGTCTGGGGCTGCAGGTGGTGTTGAAACCCCAGGTGCTGGTGGCGGAGAATTGGTCCGGGGAGATCGATCCCGGTGCCGAGGGGGGCTGGCAGAAGTGGTTTGCCGCCTATACCGAGGCGCTCCTTCACTACGCCCGTCTTGCCGAGCAGGAGCGGGTGGAGTGGCTGGTGGTCGGCACCGAATTGAACCGGGCCGCGGCCAAGCCTTACTGGCCCGCCCTGATCGCGGCGGTGCGCACCGTCTATCACGGCCGGCTCACCTTTGCCGCCCACAACATCGAGGGGGTGCGCGCCTTCCCCTACTGGTCGCTTCTGGACAGCGTTGGCCTCACCTATTATCCCTCTCTGGGCGAGGAGGCGGCGCCAGCGGCGCTGCGCCGGGAGGTGACAACGGCGGTGGCGCGGCTGGCGGCGTTGAGCCAGCAACTCGGCAGGCCGCTGTGGCTGCTTGAGATCGGTATGCCTTCGGCCCGGGACAGCCAGCATTCCCCGTGGCAGTGGCGGGAACTTCGCCGCCCCGGGGTGGTGGCCGACACCGGCCTCCAGGCCATGATCATCGACCTCTGGCTCACCGCCCTCGATCAGCCCTGGGTGGAGGGGGTGCTCGTCTGGTCCTGGCGAAGCGACCCGGAGGCGGGCGGTCTTCTCGACACCCGGCATCTGGTACAGAACAAGCCCGCCGAGGCGATACTCCGCCTCCATTGGCGGCGTTGCGGGGAGTAACGGCAGCTATGATACGGTACGGCACGATACGGCTGGGCATGCTGGCGGTGTGCGGTTGGCTTGCGGGAGTGGCTGGCCCTGCCAACGCCGCGAGCCCTTGGCTTCTTTCCGAGGGTATGTCCAAGCTCTCCTCCTCGGTCTACTACTCCACGGCCGACGCCTACTGGGACCGGGACGGGGTGCGCCACCAGGGGGACTGCCGCTCCAACAACTGGTCGTTGAACGAACACTACGAATACGGCTATTCCTACTATCACACCCTTTTTGCCGAGGCCACGGTCGTCGACAAGGCGTGCGGTCCGGAGCAGGTCGGCGGGGTGGGCGACCTCCGCCTGGGCGTGCGGGGGCGGCTCAACCTCTACCAGAACGGCAAGGCATGGGAGGCGAGTGTCATCGTACCCTCGGGCTATTCCCGGGACCGGCCGGCTCGCCTGGGTTACGGCCGTTTCGGCGTCGAGGTTGGATTCGCCATGCGGTTTGGCGTCCGGGAACAGACCCGCAGCCACGGCGAGTACGGCGCCTCGGTACGGCTCTGGGAAGGGCCGCCCGCCGATCAGACCCAGGCATATCTCAAGTGGAGCCAGCAGCTTTCAGCCGCCTGGGACGGCTGGGTTAAGATGGAAGGCAATTTTTCGTTGCGGAACGCCAAGGAGGAGCCCATTGAGAGCCTCGACTACAACCGCCTGTCGGATTACGACGTGGTGCGGCTGGGCCTTGGCCTCCAGTGGACACCGCGGCGGATGTGGTCGGTGGACTTCGCTCTCTACTATGACCTGTGGGGAAGAAATACCGGCTGCGGTACCGGGGTGGGAATATCGGTGTCGAGGACCTGGGAATGATGACCATGCAAAGGCAATTGCGATTGACGAGGGACGGCGGCCGGGTGTTGGCCTGCGGATGGTTCGCCGTGGTGGTGCTGGCGACGCTGTTGGGTGGCTGCGGACTGCTGCCGGCGCACCACGCCTCGGCGCCGGCGGTTGATCCGGCGCAGGCGGCGGGCGTCAAGGAGGCGGCCATGGCCAGCGCCGTCGCCGCGGCCAAGGTGGGCGGGCCAGAGGAAGAAATCCTTTCCTTTTCCCTGCACATGGACACCACTGACGCCGACGTGCTCTTCAAGAAAGACATGTACGATACGTCCTCCTTCCCGGTGCAGCTGGTGGGAGAGGGGGGACGGTTGCTTTCCGGCCGGGTGGAGGTCAAGGGGAGCTTCTCGCGCCGTTTTCCCAAGAAGTCCATTCTGGTCAAGCTCGACAAGGGCGGCACCTGGCAGGGCATGCGGCGCATCTCGTTGAACGCCATGGGGACCGACCCCACCCTGATGCGGGAGTTTCTGATTTGGGATCTTTTCCGCAACCTGGGGATGGCAACTCCTCGGGTGCAGTATGCCCGGCTGTTCATCAACGACCAGTTCGCCGGCCTCTTCCTCTTCATCGAGTGGATCGAGCCGCGGATGTTCGGCAACTTCGGGCTCGGCAGCGACGGAGCCCTCTACCATCCGCGCGATTCGGCATTCTGTGGCGACCTCACCCCTGCCTCGCTTGCCCCGGACAAGGAGTGCTGGCTGAAGCTCGCCCCCCCCGACAACAACTTCAGCGAGTTGACCGGCCTGGTGCAGGGACTCGCCACGACTCCGGCGGCCGACTTCGCCGCCTTTCTCGATCAGCACTTCGATGTAGACTCGGTGCTCAACTGGATTGCCGGCAACGTCCTCACCAGCAACGGCGACACTTACAACAAGAACTACTTTCTCTACTTGAGCCGGAAGACCGGCAAGTGGACGGTGGAGCCCTGGGACTACGACCTCACCTATGGCCGGGCCTGGGATCCGGGACTTCCTTTTCCGGCGAGCATCTACAACGACAACTTTCAGTACATGTACCCCCCCAACTCCGGGCTCGCCAACCCGCTTAAGGACAAGCTCTTTGCCAACCCGGAACTCTACCGGCGCTTCAAGCGCCGCCTTGGCCACCTGCTGGGGGTGACGGCCCCGGACCCGGCCGCCCCCGCGGCCACCTATGGCTGGTTTGCCCCCGAACGGCTGGCCAAGCGGCTCGATGCGGTCGAGCAGCGGATTGGTGCCGACGTGGCCCGCGATGCCTTCGTCGCCGAGGGGACGGCCGATCGAGAGTCGATGGTGGCGGCGCTGCGCTACTACTGCCTGGCCCGCTATCTCTTCCTCAAGACCATGGTCTTCGACAAGACCGCCTACGGCACCTCCCGCTGGACCCCGGAGATGGCCGCCCTGGGCATGCAGGAGATCAACGCCCTGCCCGTGCCGCCCGCCGGGGCGAGGATCCGGCTGCCCCTGGACCTCTCGGCCACGGTCAAGCTCCTCGCCGGCAAGGAGGCCGTTTATCTGGTGGACCCGGTTAACTTCCGGTTCCTCGCCACGTTCTGGCCCCAGGAGCTCACCGGTGTGACTCGGCTGAACTTGGAGGCCCAGGCCGAACAGCCGCTGCTGTGGCTGCCGCCGGGCAAGGAGGCCGGCCAGTGTCTTGAGCGAAGCTGGCTGCTCACCTCCCAGGCCCCGGCCACCGAGGTGACCGGGGATCTCCGCCTCGCCTACTTTCAGGAGAGTTCCCTCCACCACGAGCTGGGCGGCGCGGTCACCGACGAGGCGGCCCTCAACCTCTGGGTGCAGGAGGAAGGCTCGGCCTGGCGCGAGCTTGCCACCGAGGTCAACGTCCACGACAACACCCTTACCACCCGTCATCTCACCCTCCGGCCCATGCGACTCTATCGGATCGTCGCCTGCCAGTGAGGCGACGATTCGGCTTTACCCTGTGACGGAAGAGGCGTATGCACGCAGGCGCTGAGAATAATAATCGGACCAAGAACCCGTTGGAACGTTTCCTGTCGCTCTTCACCGAGGTGAAGCTGGGTGAGGTGGGGAGCGTGCTGCTCCTCTTTGCGCAGGGCTTCCTGCTCCTCTTTGCCTACTACCTCCTCAAGCCCATCCGTGAGGCGCTGGTTCTCTCCGAAGGCAGTGCAGAGGTGCGGAGCTATGCGGTGGCGGCCCAGGCGGTGATCCTTTTCCTTTCGCTGCCCCTTTACAACATCCTCTTTCGGCACCGTTCCGGGGTGGGGTTGCTGCGCTGGATCACCCTCTTTCTGATCAGCAATCTCCTGATCTTTTATGGCTGTGGTCGGCTGGGGCTTGCCATCGGCATCCCCTTCTTCATCTGGCTCGGCATCTTCAGTCTGCTCTTGGTTTCCCAGTTTTGGGCCTTTGCCGCCGATCTCTTCAACGCCGAAAGCGGGCGCCGCCTTTTTGCCGTCATTGCCGCCGGTGGTTCGCTGGGCGCCTGGGTGGGGGCCGACTGCGCCGGTCATCTCTTTATGCTGATCGGCTCCTTCAATCTGATGCTGGTGGCGGCCGTGGTCCTCGCCCTGACCATGCTCCTCTGCCCCCGGGCCGCGCAAGTGGTGCCGGCCTCGTCGCGGAGCACGGCCCGTCCTGCCGACGCCGCCCATTCCCGGCGGCTGCTGGGCGGCCTTAGTCTGGTGGTCCGGGACGACTACCTGCGGCTCCTGGCCCTCTTTGTGGTGCTTCTCAACCTGATCAACACCACCGGCGAGTTCCTGCTCGCCAAGATCGTCCTCCGCCACGCCACCGAACTGGCTGTGGGTGGTGGCTCGGTGCGCGAAAACATCGGTGCCATCTACGGCGATTTCTACGGCTGGGTCAATCTGGTGAGCTTGGTGTTACAGCTTTTTCTGGTTTCCCGCATCTACCGCCTGGTGGGCATTGCCGGCGCTCTCCTGGTTATGCCGTTCATCGCCCTTGCCGGCTATGGCGTCTTTGCCTTCCTCCCGGGATTCGCGGTGGTGCGGCTGCTTAAGATCGTTGAAAACAGTGTGGACTACTCGCTGCAGAACACTACCCGCCACGCCCTCTTCCTGACCACCAGCCACGCCGTCAAGTACGAAGGCAAGACCGCCATCGACACCTTTTTCTGGCGTTTCGGCGATCTCCTCCAGGGCGGGGTGGTCTTTGTCGGGAGTTCGCTTCTCGGCTTCGGGGTTCGGGAGTTTTCCCTGCTCAACATGGCCTTTGCCGCCCTCTGGCTGCTGGTGATCCTGCGTCTGGGTGGTGCTTACCGCCGCGCCAGCGCCGCCGTCTGACTCATCCCCTCTCCCGGCCTCTTCTTCGCCATTTTCCCGTGTTTACGAGAAAAAATTGTCGGCGGTAGCGAATCCTGGTAATCAGAAAATAATTATGATAAACATTTTTTAGGTTGTTTTCAGTGTTAGGATTTGTTGGCTTCGCAGCGAAATTGTACTACAGTGAGGATGCCGTACCGTAACACGGCCCGACGGCGACGGGCGGGACGCCAGCACTCTCCGGGCAGCCGCATGGCGCCCTGTGGCCCCCCCCCAGCATCCCAGCCAAAATTCGTAGCGTCCAAGCCGGAGGAGATACGTCACCTGTCTTTTCGGGGGCGGAAAGGTTTTTGCCAATGAAATTCGAATACGAAATAGACGCTGAAAAGGGATTTATTGTCGAAAGGTTTCGTGGCTCGGTTTATCTCCAGGATATCTGCGACGCCATGGAGCAGCTGGAGGGGGATTCGCGGTATAATCCCCACTTCAACGGCATGGTCGATCTGCGGGACGCGGTGCTCGAGCTGCGCTTCCCGGACACCATGCGGATTAAGGACCATTACGAGAAGGAGCCGCGCGCCTCGGTGGGTCGTTGGGTCTTCATCGTGCAGGGTCAGAACAACTTTGGCACCATGCGGATGTACAAGTCGGTCACCGACGATCTGCCCGTGGAGGTCAACATTGTCGAAAGCGAGGAAGAGGCTCTCGCCTGGCGGGCAAGCCTAAAGTAGTCTGCGGTTTTCTTCGGCCGCCATGGCGGAGCGTGGGGCGGGGAGGGCCTTGCGACAGGATGGAGTTTTGGCGGTGGGGTGGCCGCCACGTGAATGAGGCCCGGGGAGCGGCGTTTTGAGGCGCCTTCCTCCGGGCTTTGTTGTCTCTGGGCCTTGCCCCCGGCAGGCTATTTCTTGCCGTGCTCCTTGAGAGCCTTGAGGTACGGCCCGAAGAGTTCGTCGTAATCCCGGAAACCTTTTTGAAGGATGGTGGTGATGTGGCGGACATCGTCGTCGTTGACCACCAGATTGGCGCTGGCGGCCAGGGCCTCCAGGTCGTAAAGGGTGCGGAATTCCGGGCCGATCAGCACGTAGTAGATATAGCGGCGTTTGTTCATGCTCAGCCGGCGCATGTGGTCGTGGAACTGGGAGTCGGCGAGGCTCGCGCCTTCGAAGCGGCTGTGGAAGACCACGGCCGCGTAATCGGTGAAGCGCATGTCTTCGATGGCCTCCTCGCTGGAGTTGAAGAAGACCGGCAGGTAGTTCCTGGCCTCGAATGCCTTGGATACCGTGGCGCGCATCTCTCCATCGCCCATGAGGACGAGCACCTTGGGAATATCGGCGACCACCGCCTTTTCACTCAGCTCGCCGCTGGCAAGCCAGCTGACGTCGGGCGGCCGAGGGGCCTCGGGGGGCGGATTGACCGGCTTGATTTCGGGCTTTTTGGCCTTTTCGAGCAGTTCCTCGCTGCCCGGCGGAGCCTTTTCTTCCTGGGTCGAGGAGAGGAGGCTCTCCATAACCTCGCCGCCCACCGGCATGCCGGTGGCGTCGAGTTCGATGGGGGTCTTGCAGTGCGGGCAGCCGAGCTTCAGGGTCTTGCCGGCGGTGAGCGCCGCGCACGCCTGCTCCACCTTGGCCTGCTGCGCCTCGTTGAGTTTGATCTCCTTATGACAATGCGGACATTGTGAGAGCATCGCGTCTTTCCTCCGAATATATCCATGATGACGCGCCGCCGGTGCCAGCGGGCGGCGCGGAACCGCTTTATTTCTTCTCCTTGTGCTCCATGGCAAGGCCGGTAATGCCGGTGGTGGACTCGCCGCGCGCCGCCTTGATCCGGTCGAGGCCGCGGCCCACGACACTCTTGCGGCTGCAGTAGCCCATGGCCGTCTCTTCGGTGATCAGCCCCTCCTCGTAGAGTTGGAGGATGTGCTGGTCAAAGGTCATCATGCCGTGGGCGGTGCCATCCTCGATGACGTTGTAGAAGGTCTTGTCCTCGGTTTCGCCGTTGGCGATCAGATCCCGGACCCGCAGGTTGATGCCCATGATCTCGAGTGCGGCCACCCGGCCGCCGCCCTGCTTGGGCAACAGCCGCTGGCAGACGATCCAGCGGATGGTGTCCACCAACCGGTTGCGGATCTGGCCCTGCTCCTCCTGCTCGAACATGCCGAGGATACGGTTGATGGTCTGCCCCGCGTCCACGGTATGAAGGGTACTCATCACCAGATGACCGGTTTCGGCGGCGGAGAGGCCGATCTCCATGGTTTCCCGGTCGCGCATCTCGCCCACCAGGATTACCTTGGGCGCCTGGCGCAGGGCGGCGCGGAGACCCGAGGCAAAGGAGTCGAAGTCGTTGCCCAGTTCGCGTTGGTTGAAGGTGGCCGCCTTGTGGGGATGGACGTACTCGATGGGATCCTCCAGGGTGACGGTGTGGACCGACTTCTCACGGTTGATCTTGTCGAGCAGGGCGGCCAGGGTGGTGGACTTACCCGAGCCGGTGGAGCCGGTGACCAGGATGAGGCCGTTCTTCTCCTGGGCCATCTTCTGGAAAATGGGCGGCATGTTGAGTTTTTCCAGGGTGGGGATGGTGGTTTCCAGCTTCCGGAGCACCGTGGAGAGGTTGGTTTTTTGGGAGAAGACGTTGACGCGGAAGCGTGCCTTGTTGCCCAGCCAATAGGAGAGGTCGCAGGAACCGTGGGTGACCAGGTCGTTGAGCAGGCGGGGGTCGCTGCCGATGAGGTTCATGGCGAAGACTTCGGCCTGAAACGGGGTCAGCTCTTTGACCACCGGCTCCACCGGCACCGGCACCAGCTGGCCCGAGGATTCGACCTGGAGCGGTTTGCCCACCGTAACGTTGAGGTCCGAGACGTTGCCGTAGGTTTCGAGCATGCTGGTAATCCAGTAATCGATTTCCGGTTGTTTCATAACTCCCCTCTTCGAATGTGATTGTCGGCGCGACGGGCGGTCTGCTGTTTTTGTACCAGAAAATAGAGCGTTCCGGAATGTCTCATCTCGCCGGCGGCGGCCTCTGCGTATCGGTCGCCGCCCCAGAAGAGATCCAGGCGGTTGGGCCCCTTGATGGCCGAGCCGCTGTCCTGATGGAGGACGAAACGGCCCATCTCGGTCCAGCCCGTCACCCGGCCCGCGGAATCGACGATCGGCTTGCTGGAAACAAGATAGCCCAGGGCGCCGGGCGGATAGCAGGTCGAATCCAGTGCCACCGAGCGGCCGGCGGTAAGCGGTTCGCCGAGGCTGCCCTTGGGGGCAGCGTCCTTTCCGCCCCAGCGGAAGAAGACAAAGGACTGGTTGCTGCGGAGGATGGCGTCCCGCTCGTCGGGGTGCTTGGTGAGGTAGCGGCGGATGCTCGGCATGGAAACCTCGGCCAGGGGGATCTTGCCCAGCTCGACGAGCCGGCGGCCGATACTCGAATAGGGGCGACCGTTTTTGGCGGCGAACTGGACCCGCCGCGTCGTGCCGTCGGGAAAGCGGACGCGGCCCGAGCCCTGTATCTGGAGGAAAAAGGCGTCCGTGGGGTCGGCCAGGTAGACCAGCTCGAGCCCCTTGAGCACTCCGTCCTCCTCGATTTCCCTTCGGCTCCAGTAGGGGACGAGTTGTCCGTTCACCATTCTGCCGGTGTGGCCGGCGCGACTGACCAAATCCGCCGGGACCCGGTAGAGGGGGTAGCGGTAGAGAGGGGTTCGGGTCATGCTGCCGGCCATTTCGGGTTCATAGTAGCCGGTGACCAGCAGGGATGAGGCTCCGTCGGCAGGGCAGATGTCAAAGCGCTCGCGCAGTTGCTCGGCGAGTTCAGTGCCGGTGCCGAAGCGGGCGACCAGGGTGGAAAAATTCTTGAGCGATTCCACCAGCCAGCCGGTGGTGTAGGCGTTGTCGCAGAGGTGCAGCGGCCGGTCGGCGGGGAGTTTTTCGAGGTAGTCGACACTGCGGGCCACCGCCGTGCGCAGGGTGGAGGCGTCCAGGTCGTCACGGAGTGAGGGCGGGCCATCGGCGCGAGCCGGGCCGGGGGTGGGCGTCAGCAGGAGAAGAAGTGTAAGGGTGAGGAAAAAGAACCTGGGCATGATCGGAAAACCTTCTAAAGAGGTGATGGACCTGGGTCGGATGCTCTCTATGCTAGCGGATTCGGCGTTTGTTTGCAGAAAAAAGCAACGCCGGTGCCGCGGCAGGACGACGTGTCGGCGGCGGGAAGGTGTTTGATTATTCAGTGAAGTACTGTTGTAGGGGTGGGAAATAATAGTTGGAAATTTTAAACTTGACCCGATCTCCGGCAAATTGATACCACAGAACAGAAAAGTAACTCTTTTTTGCCTGGATTCCAACTGTCGGCGGTTCTTATGAAGGGTCGGGCGGCGCCGTTCCGTCCCGGGACATGCCTCATTCCCTCCCTTGTCGGGCCGGTTGTCGTCCCTTAAGGAAACCCTTCCCCGTCGCCGTTGCCACTCCAATTCACGTCTACCCCAGTTATGGAGGAACGATATGAGTGCAGACGAACAGAAGATCGTAAGCCTGATGAGTGAACAGCGTCTCTTCCCGCCGCCGACAGAAGGGCGTGATCATGCCTATGTCAGGAGCATGGCCGAGTACGAGCAGCACTACCGCCGTTCCCTGGACGATCCGGACGGCTACTGGGCCGACCGCACCGAGGAACTGCTCCTCTGGGAGAAGAAGTGGGACAAGGTGTTGGAGGCCGACATGCGCAAGCCTGAGATCAAGTGGTTTGCCGGCGGCAAGCTCAACGTCTCGGTGAACTGCCTCGATCGCCACCTCACCGACGGCAGGCGCAACAAGGCGGCGCTGATCTGGCAGGGCGAGCCCGACGGTGACGTCAAGGTCTACACCTACCAGATGCTCCACACCGAAGTCTGCCGCTTTGCCAACGTGCTGAAGTCCATGGGGGTGAAGCGCGGTGATCGGGTATCGGTCTATCTGCCGATGATTCCCGAGCTTGCCATCTCGCTCCTTGCCTGCACCCGGATTGGCGCCATCCACAGCGTGGTCTTTGCGGGTTTCTCGGCGCAGAGCTTGAAGAGCCGTATCCAGGACTGCGAGGCCAAGGTGCTGGTCACTGCCGACGCCGTGCTGCGGGCCGGCAAGACCATTCCCTTGAAGCCCAATGCCGATACGGCGCTCGCCGAGTGCGCCACGGTCGAGAAGTGCATCGTGGTCAAACGCGGCGGCAACGAGGTGACGATGACCGCCGGCCGTGATGTCTGGTGGCACGAAGCCATGGCCGCGGCAGGGATTACCGCCACCTGCGTCCCTGAAAGCATGGACGCCGAGGATACCCTGTTCATCCTCTACACCTCCGGTTCCACCGGCAAGCCGAAGGGGGTGGTGCACACCACCGGTGGCTACCTCACCTATGCGGCCCACACTACCCAATGGGTCTTCGACGTCAAGGACGACGACGTTTACTGGTGCACCGCCGACATTGGCTGGATCACCGGCCACAGCTACATCCTCTACGGGCCGCTCGCGCTGGGCGCCACCTCGGTGATGTTCGAGGGCGTGCCCTCCTGGCCTAAGCCGGACCGGTTCTGGCAGATCGTCGAGAAGTTCAAGGTCAACATTTTCTACACCGCGCCCACCGTCATCCGCTCCCTGATGCGGGAGGGCACCCAGTGGACCCAGCAACACGATCTCTCGTCGCTGCGCATCCTGGGGTCGGTGGGCGAGCCGATCAATCCCNNTGGTGGCAGACCGAAACCGGCGGCATCATGATCTCGGCCCTGCCCTACGCGACCCCCTTGAAACCCGGCTCGGCCACGCGGCCGCTGCCCGGCATCGACGCCACCATCCTCCGCGAGGACGGCTCCGAGGCGGCTCCCAACGAGGGTGGCCATCTGGTGATGAAGCGGCCCTGGCCCGGCATGCTGCGGGGCGTGTTCGGTGATCCGGCCCGGTTCAAGAAGACCTATTTTTCGCGTTTCGAGGGGATCTATGACCCCGAGGACGGGGCACGGTGTGATGAGGACGGCTACTTCTGGATCATGGGGCGGCTGGACGACGTGATCAATGTCTCGGGCCATCGGCTGGGCACGGCCGAGGTCGAGTCGGCGCTGGTGGCGCATCCCCAGGTGGCCGAAGCGGCGGTTGTCGGCGCCCCCCACGAGATCAAGGGCCAGACCATCTACGCCTACGTGACCCTGAAGGCAGGGGTGGCGGTGACGCCGGAGCTGCAGAAGGAACTCACCGTCCACGTGCGCAAGGAGATCGGTCCCATCGCCACGCCGGAGTTCTTCCAGTTCACCGACGGTCTGCCAAAGACCCGGAGTGGCAAGATCATGCGCCGGATTCTGCGCAAGATCGCCGCCGGCCAGACCGAGGAGTCTGATTTCGGCGATACCTCGACCCTGGCCGATCCGTCGGTGGTCGACTCCCTGGTGGCCGGCAGCAAGACGATCAGGAAGTAAGGACAACGGCAGCGCCGCTGGCGCACGGCTCGCTGATTCGGGAAGAAGGGGAGGTGCCGCCGACGCGGAGCGCCTCCCCTTTTTTGTGCTAGGGACGCAGTGTCTTTTTTCTTCGGGCGATGGTATAATAGGCCCGCTCGGCCGGTTTCGGCACGGGACAATTTTCCTGGGGTCGGCCGGCCATGATTCGCGGCTGTCCCGGGTGGGTTTGGGAGTCAGAGCTAGTTTATTAAGGAGGAAGGCGATGCGAGGGATGGGGAAGGTTGTTGCCAGCGGGGTGGTGGCCGTTTTCCTGTTGAGCGGTTGTGCCGGGATGAGCGCTCGGCAGCGTTCCATCTGGGAGGGGGCCACCATGGGGGCGATCATCGGTGCCGGTGGCGGGGTGGTCGAGGCCCATGACGACGAGCGGAGCGATCGCGACAAGGGAGCGTTGCTCGGCATGGTGGCCGGTGGCATCATCGGTGGCATCGTCGGCGCCGTCAGGGCGCCGGAAGAGCCGCCGCCCGCGGAGAAGGTTATTCCGCCGGCCGAACCGGCGGCAGCCCCCGTCAAGGTGGAGCCGCTGCCGCCGCCAGCGGCCGAACCGGCGTCTGAACCGGTAGCGGCACCGGCTCCCGAAGCGGCACCGATCCCGCCGTCGGTTAAGGTGATCAAGGAGCGCATCGTCCTGCGGGGCATCAACTTCGATTTCGACAAGTCCGCCATCAAACCGGAGTTCGTCCCGGTTCTCGACGAGGCGGCCCGTCTCCTCAAGGAGCGTGCCGATGTGCGGGAGGTGATCATCGAGGGGCATACCTGCTGGATCGGTACCGAGAAGTACAACCAGGGGCTCTCCGAGCGGCGAGCCAAGGCGGTGCGGGACTATCTGGTCAGCCAGGGGGTGAACCCGGCCGAGCTGACCACGGTGGGCTACGGCGAGACGCGGCCAGTGGCTGACAACAAGACCAGGGATGGCCGCCGAATGAACCGCCGAGTCGAATTCAAGATTGTTGAATGAGAAGGCGATCGGGCAAGGTGGCGGCGACGGCCGCAGGCGCGGCAGATCGTCGGGGCCGAGGTTTGTGGCGCCGGTTTTGCTGGCTGCTGGCCTTCGCCGTTATACTGCTCTTTCCCGCGGTTGGCCTTGGCGCCACCGACGAGGCGGCGGTGTACCGGGACTTTCAGGTCTTTGCCAAGGGGTGGATGGCGCGCCTTGCCGAGATCAGCCGGAGCAACAGCCGTTCCGTGGGTCACGACCGGCGGTCGCAGGCCGGTGGCGAGGCTGGGTACGTCTGTTACGGGCCGGAATGGGAGATCTGGATTAAAAAAACCGGCTCCCCCCGGACCCCTTACGTCGGCTTCCTTCGCTACCCCGAGAAGCATTTTTTCAAGAAAGCATCCCCCTCCGACAAGGGCGCGGCCACCGAGGAGGTTCTGCAGACAAGCTTTCCGGTGACGGAAATCTTTCGCTTTTCCGGCGCTCGTTGGGTGTACTGAGTCCTTGCCGGCCTGACGCCGACGGCTGCGGGGTGACCGGCAATAAAAAAAGGGGTTCCAATCGCGATCGATTGGAACCCCTTATGGTTTTTCATGGAGGCGGCGACCGGATTTGAACCGGTGAATAACGGTTTTGCAGACCGCTGCCTTAGCCGCTTGGCTACGCCGCCTTTATGGTGAAACGAGGGGCAATCTTAAACGTAGATTCGATTTTTGACAAGGGAAAATGTTCTGGAAAGGAAAGGGGCGACGGGAAAAATATGCCACCGGCCGTCTTTGCCTTTCCCGTCTGTTTTGTCTTGGGCCGGAGGAAGGATGACGACCACCATCGAAGTTTTGGCAGAGGAAAACGCGGCGGGCCTGGCCCGCCTCGAAGAACGGCTCGGCTACCGTTTTGTCGACCGCCGTTATCTCCAGCAGGCCCTTGTTCACAGCTCCTATGCCGCGGAGAACGGCCTGCCGGTGGTGAGGAACAACGAGCGGCTGGAGTTTCTCGGTGACGCGGTGCTCGACTTGGTGGTGGGCCATGCCCTCTTCGCGCGCTTTGCCGAGGTTCGAGAGGGGGAGCTGAGCCGGCTGCGGGCCGCCTTGGTCAACACCAACCATCTGGCGGCCATGGCCCGGGCCATCGGCCTGGGTAACCATATTCTCTTGGGCAGGGGGGAGGATGCCTCCTGCGGCCGTGACAAGCCCTCTATTCTCGCCTGCGCCTACGAGGCCGTGGCCGGGGCCATTTTCCTGGACGGGGGGGCGGGCGCAGCCCTGCCCCTGATGGCCGGACATTTCGCCCCCCATCTCCGGGGTGACCGGCAGGCCATGCTCGGTGGCGACGCCAAGAGTCTGCTGCAGGAAAAAAGCCAGGAGCGCCTTGGTGAGGCACCGGTCTACCATCTGGTCGGAGAAGAGGGGCCGGATCATGCCAAGCGTTTCACCGTTGCGGTACGGCTGCGCGGCCGAGAACTTGCCAGTGGAAGCGGCACCAGCAAGAAGGAGGCCGAGCAGCAGGCGGCGGCCACGGCCCTGTGCGACTTCGATGCTCTCTCCTTCGACGGCCAGGGGGAATGATGGCGCCATCCGCCGCTGCGGCCTCGCCCCTGGTGATTCCCCTTTTTCTCGCCCATCAGGGCTGTCCGCACCGTTGCGTCTTCTGTAACCAGTACAGCATCACCGGCCAGGCGGGGGGAGCGCAGCTGGCTGCCGGGGTGGTGGCCGAAACCATCGATACCTGGCTCGCCCGGCCCCGCCGCCTCGCCGATCGGCCGGTGCAGGTCGCCTTTTACGGTGGCAGTTTCACCGGCCTGGCCCCTGATACCCAAGCCGAGCTGCTGCAGGCGGTGGCGCCCTATCTTGTCCGCGGCGAGGTGGCAACGATTCGCCTCTCCACCCGGCCCGACTACGTGACCGCGGCCACCGTCGCCTTCCTGCGCGACCATGGCGTGGGGGTGGTGGAGCTGGGGGTCCAGTCGCTGGATGAGGCCGTGCTCGCCGCAAGTCGCCGGGGCCACGGCGTCGAGGCGGTGGCGCGGGCCTTCCGCGAACTCAAGGCCGGCGGTTTCGCGGTGGGCGGCCAGTTGATGGTGGGGTTGCCGGGCGATTCGGCCCGGTCGGCGCTTGCCTCGGCGCGCGCCCTGGCCGCCCTTGGCCCCGACTTTGTCCGTATCTACCCAGCGCTCGTCATCCGCGGCAGCGAGCTGGCCAGGAGCTATGCCGCCGGTGGTTACCGACCGCTTACCCTGGCCCGGGCCGTGGCCCTTACCGCCCGTCTGAAAGCGGTTTTCGATCGTCACCACATTCCGGTGGTGCGCATGGGACTCCAGGCCGCCGATTCCCTGGCCCGGGATCTGGTGGCCGGCCCCTTCCATCCCGCCTTTGGCGAACTGGTTCTTTCCAGGTTGCTCTTCCGCCAGGCGCGGCGGCTCCTCGCCGCCTTGCCCGCCGGTGCCCCTCGTGTCCTCGTCGCCTCTCCCGCCGACCAGTCCATCCTGCGTGGCCCTGGCAACGCCTCCCTGGCGCGACTTGCCGCCCTGGGGCTTGCCGATGGGCTGGAGCTGTCCTTTGATCCGGCCCAGCCACGCCACACCCTGCGCCTTGCCACCGCGCCATAAAAAAACGCCGGCCCCCTGGCTGAAGGGGCCGGCGTTTCCGGACATGCCGCCCGAAGGTCTGCTCAGGAGTCCGAGCCGATCAGGCCGTAGCCGCGCTCCCCGTGAAGGGAAAAGTCGAGGCCGGTGACCTCGGCCTGTTCGTCGATGCGGAAGCCCACGGTTTTCTCCACCACCACGCAGATGATGATGGTGGCCACCACGGCCAGGGCAATGGTCGCGCCCATGCCGAGGAGCTGGATCTTCAGCTGGTCAAGGGCGCTCCAGGCATGTCCCGCCGCCGTGGCCGCGTCGGTCAGCCAGGAGTCGCGGATGAAGAATGAGAGGAGGAGGACGCCGAGCCCGCTGCCCACGCCGTGGATGCCGAAGCAGTCCAGGGAGTCGTCGTAGCCGAGTTTCATCTTCATGATCAGGGCATAGTAGCAGACCAGCGAGGATGTGGCGCCGAGGATGATCGCCCCCTCGGGTTGAACCACTCCGGCCGCCGGGGTGATGACCACCAGGCCGGCCAGGATGCCGGAGACAAAGCCCAGCGAGGTGGCCTTTTTGAATGCGATGGCTTCGATGATGAGCCAGGTGAGCGCCCCGCTGGCGGCTGAAACCTGGGTCATGGTGAGGGCCCGGGCGGTGTCGAGACCACTGTGGACGGTGGAGCCGGCGTTGAAGCCGAACCAACCCACCCAGAGGAGGCCGGCGCCCATCATGGTCATCACCAGATTGTTGGGGTGCATGGCGTTTTTGGGATAGCCCCGCCGGGGACCGAGGAAGAGGGCGACGACGAGGGCGCTGGTGCCGGCGGAGACATGGATCACCAAGCCGCCTGCCAGGTCGATGACCCCGGCCGCCCCGGCTTTGAAGAGCCAGCCTTCCGGCGACCAGATCCAGTGGCAGAGCGGGCAGTAGACGAGAAGGAACCAGAGCACGATGAACAGGCTGTAGCCCCGGAAGTAGACCCGTTCGGCCAGCGCACCGCTGATCAGCGCCGGGGTAATGATGGCGAACTTGCCCTGGAACATGGCGAGCACGTACTCGGGTACGCCGTGGACGATGGAGTTATCGATGCCGCGCAGCAGGAAGTAGTCCCAATTCCAGCCGATGAAGCCGCCCAGGGTGCTGTGGCCGAAGGTGAGGGCATAGCCGCATACCGCCCAGAGCACCCCGATGATCGCCATGGCGACAAAACTGTGCATCATGGTGCCGAGGACGTTCTTGGTGCGCACCAGGCCGCCGTAGAACATGGCCAGGCCCGGAACCATGAGGAGCACCAGGGCGGTGGAGGTGAGCATCCAGGCGGTGGTGCCGGTATCCACCACCGGTGTGGTGGGATCGGCGGCCAGGGCCACCTGTGGGACCAGGGTGAGGAAGGGCAGGAGCCCGAGGGCCGTGGTTCGCAAACGCATGATCGGAAAACCCCTTGTTGATGTTGTGGAGGATGGTGGGTAAACGTCGGTAACTCTTGCAAAAAAAATGCCGCCGGGGTTGTTTTGTTGTAACCTGTTGATTGGGTTTGGTTTTTTGGGGCGGCGAGTTGTGGATCCGGTAGTTGTTGGCGGTGATTGTTAACGTTTTCGTGAAAAATAGGGCGAAAATTTACAGAAATGTTGTTGCGGGCGGCGGGCAGGGATTTGGGAGATGTGGTTTCGGCGGGGAAAAAGAAAAGGCCGGCGTTGAGAAACGCCGGCCTTTTTGCTCCGCAGGGGGCGGAGCCGTTCAAGAAGGAGAGAGAAGCAAGGAGATGGAGGAGGAAACAGACACACCCAACAGTATCGAACGAAAATTCTTCCTATCGTCTCCTTATAAGAAAAAGACAACTTCGCCAGGGGTTGGTTCCCATTTTTTTGCGGATGGCGAAAAAAATTTTCGCAGCCGGGTCAGCCCAGGCCGACAAAGGCCAGATTGGCCAGGCCGATGATGAAGCCCAGCAGGGCTCCGAACAGGTTGATATACTTGAACTGTTCTTCCATGATCGACAGCAGCAGCCCTTCCAGGCGGAGGAGGTCCAGTGAGTTGACCTTGCGGGCCACGATGCGGCGGATGTTCAGCGAATCCACCAGATCGGGCACCTCGCGGACCAGCACGTCGCTTACCTGCTGAAGGAGGTAGTCGCCGATGCCGAGGCGCACCTCGCGGGGCAGGAACTCGGCCAGGGAGCCGATGGGCTGCTGGAGAAGACGGCTCTCCACCAAGTCGGTGACCAACCGGTCAAGCATCCGTTTCACCGCATTGGAGCGAAGCAGATCGATCACCTCGCCGGTGGTCCACTCCACCCCCCTGGCAACCCCGTGCTCGCCGAAGAGGTCGGCGAGCACGGCGGAAAGCGGCCGCCCTTCCTGGTTTTCCAAAGCCTCGCGGCCCAGGCTGGCCACCGCCCGGGCCGTGGCCGGATCCTTGAGCAGCGCCACCGCCTGGTCGGTGAGCCCGGCGGTGAGGAGTGCCACGGTTTCCGGCGTGAGGCGCTCGAGAAGGCGGGAAACCGGGGCGGCGAGAAAGTCCGCCGCTTTGCCGCGGAGCAGCACCGCCACCTTCTGTTGAACCGTGTCGTCGAAGAGCCAGCTGGCGATCTCTTCGCCCTTGTCGGCGAGATATCCCCGCACCTTTTCGTCGATCACCTCGGGCGACAGGAAGGCGCCGACCATGGCACCAAGGGGCCCCAGGTTGGCGGTGAAGTTGCTCACCGCGCCCATCACCCCTCGGGCGATGCGGTCCTGCATCACCGGTTCCTGGAGCATGGCGGCGAGTTTGGCGACAAGGTGCGGTGTTTCCGCCTCCAGCCGGTCGAGGAGCAGTTCGCGCAGGCCCGACGGCAGCAGGTCGTCAAGCGAGCCGTCAGCGGCGAGGAATGTTTCGACCTTGCCGTTTACCGTGGTCCGCACCCATTGCTCCACCCCGTCGTCGGCCAGGAAATCCGCCACTCCCTTTTCCAGCGCCCCGGCCAGCTCGGTGCGGCTTTCGGGGTCGAGGATCTCGTCCAGGGGGCGGGCCAGGAAGTCGTTCAAATGGCCGGTGATGGTGGGGCCGATGCGCTGGGCAAAGGCATCGCTGCGCAGGTGGCTGTGCAGGTGCTTGACGGTTCGCCAGCGGAGAATTTTGACGCCGACCTCGAAGTAGGAGCGGAACCGCTCCGGCACCACGGTGGCCACCGGCCCGAGCCGCCGGTGCATGAGTGCCTCCACCCGGCCGTCGATGAGTTCGCGCAGCTCCTGCTGGAACCCTTCCTCGGTAAGCGCCCGGCTGACGTCGCTGCTGGTGAGCAGGTGGCCGCCCACCATCTCGCCGATGTTGTCGGCCAGCTGCCGGCGTTTGAGCGGGATGACCCCGGGGGTCATGGGCAGCCGCACCCCCAGCAGGTACCAGGGCTTCAACGGCCGGAAGAGCATCCGGATCGCCACGTAGTTGGTCATGTAGCCGATGAAGGCGCCGAGCAGCGGCGGCGCGAGGTAGGTGGAGAGTGGCGGCATGGCATCCCCTTTGAGATTGCGCTATGAGTCTGTTGGCGGTCCGTGTCCGTGGTGCTTGGGGTCGTCGGCCTTCGGCTCTCGGCTAACCGGCCATCGGCTCCAGTTGAACAGGCTGCCTTAGCCTCTGATCATCTTCCCCAGCACCTCGTCCACGGCCAGTGATTGACGCATGCTGGTGGTGACAAAGGTGTCGGTGAGGTAGTGGCGGTTGGCCTCGATGGTGGCGACCAACCGGTCGATGTCTCCCGCCTCGGCGAGTTCGATGACCTGGAGCAGGTTTTCGGCAAAGCTCCTGACGATTTTTCGACCGTCGCCGGCCGCGGCCAATATCTCGGCATAGGTGCGCGGATTCTGGGCATGGGCACGGCACATGGCGAGGATGCCGTAGAGCGAGGTGAGGGTCGAGTGGCTGGCAATGTCCGCCGGGGCGATACCGTTGACCTTGAGGGCAAGGGCCATGGCCACCGAGATGGCGGTGGGCAGCTTCTGGCCAACCCCCATGAGCAGGTCGTGACCGCTGGCGGTGTCCTGGCAGATGTCGGCGCCGTGTTTGTAGAGGAACGCCTCGAACTCGCTGCAGAGCACGCCGCTTCTCCCGGTGCGCACCA
Source organism: Desulfobulbaceae bacterium UBA5121 (assembly GCA_002414225.1). GTDB lineage: Bacteria > Desulfobacterota > Desulfobulbia > Desulfobulbales > UBA5123 > UBA5123. The sequence continues at coordinate 81,898 of DHYV01000024.1, forward strand.
CCGAGGCGTTCTTGTCCTTCATGGTGGCGGCCTGGGGGCCCCAGAGGTTGTGTACCAGCATCACCTCCACCTCCGGCGCGGTGGCGGCCAGGGCGGCGTTTAAGTTGTTCTCCGCCTCGCCGGCCAGCAGCACCAGGGCCTGGTGGCCCTTGAGCAGCGGCCCGTAGCGGCGGATGGCCGCGGCCGTGGCGCTGATCGGAACGCAGATGGCCAGCAGCTCCACCTGCGGGATCATCGTTTCCGGAGTGAGTTCGGTGGCGCGGCCGGTGAGCAGGCACCGGTACCCTTCGCCTTCGAGCCGCTTGGCAAACCACTTGCTCATCTCGCCGGTGCCGATGAAGCCGATGGTGCGGATCCGCTTGACCCGCATGTCGAGCCGGGGGAAGGAGCCGAGCACCCTGATGGCGCCGGGTTCCTGGATGATGTGGCTTTCGATGCGGGCCAGGGCTTCCTTGAGGGCGGGATCGTCGATATGGCCCTCGGCCTCGATGTAGAACTGGAGTTCCTGGCTCTTGGGGTCGGTTTCGGAGCGCAGGTCGAGGAGGTTTACCCCCCGCCGGCTGAACTCGCCCAGGGTGTCGAAGAGCAGCCCCACCCGGTCTTTGAGCGGCGCGGTGAGCATGGCGGTGGCATCGTAGCCGGTGGGGGCGGGGAGGCGCGGGCCGAGCACCGCGAAGCGGGTACGGCCGTGGGGGGCGATGTCGCGCTGGCGCACGGTAAGGCCGTGCGCCTTGATCGACTCCTCGGTCGCCACCACCACCTGATCGGCTGCCAGCGTGGCCGCCGCCGTGGTGATATCGGTCACCGCCAGCCGCGGGGTGTCGGGAAAGTGGTCGTTGAGGTACTCCTCGCACTGCCGCAGTTCCTGGCCGGTGCCCAGCACCAGGGCGGGGGGCGAGGTGGTATCGCGGCCGCCCAGGGCGAGGTGGATTGGCAGCACCACGTTGTCCACCCAGTGGCCGCGGTGCAGCCGTTCCATTTCGTGGAAGTATTCCCTGATTTCGCCTTGTCGGGTATTGTAAACCGGGATCAGCGCCGCGTCGGCCTCGCCGTTCTGAAAGGCGCGCAGTGCCTCGCTGACCCTGGGGTAGAGCTTGAAGACGCCGTCCGGGGCGTAGAGACGCGCCGCCTGAAAGGCGAGGGAGCCTTCCGGCCCCAGGGTGGCGATGGTGGTCATGGCGGGATTCCTCAAGTTTCGGGGCTTATGGGAATAAGGACGGGCGGCCCCGGGCCGGGACCACCTTCAGTATAATTTCCCTTTTTAGTTGGTTCTGAAAAGACGGTCAACCCCGTCTTCTGTAAAAGTATTCAACAATTATCCTAGGGGCTCTGGGAGACGGTGGCAGCAAAACAACAGACCGCGGCGGAACTTCCGGCCCGCGGCACGGTGGCCGAATACCTCGCCGCCCTCGGGAGGTCGCCGGTTTTTGGCCCCCAGGTGGCGGATTCCCGACTGCTCGCCGGTCAGGAGCCGTGCTTTGCCGAGCCGGCTGCGCCTTGGCCCGCCGAACTCGCCGCCGCCCTGGCCCGGCTCGGCGTCGAGCGGCTGTTCAGCCACCAGGCCCGGGCCGTGGACCTGATCCGCGCCGGCCGCCACACCCTGGTCGCCACCCCCACGGCGAGCGGCAAGAGCCTGATCTATAACCTGCCGGTCTTTGAGCGGCTGCTCGCCGACCCCGGCGCGCGCGCCCTCTACCTCTTTCCCTTGAAAGCCCTGGCCCAGGACCAGCTGCGGGCCATTGAGGCGCTGGCCGCGGGACTCCCTGAGCCGCGCCGGCCCTCGGCCGCCATCTGCGACGGCGACACCTCGAACTACCGCCGCAAGAAACTCCGGGACACCCCGCCCCGGATTTTGATCAGCAACCCGGACATGCTCCATCTTTCTCTGCTCGGCTACCATGATCGCTGGGCCGGGCTGTGGAGCGGGCTTCGCCTGGTGATCATCGACGAGGTGCATACCTACCGCGGCGTCTTCGGCTCGCACATGGCCTGGGTGCTCCGGCGGCTTGAGCGGATCTGCCGGCTCTACGGCAGCGAGCCGGTCTTTGTCCTCTCCTCTGCCACGGTGGGCAACCCCGGCGAGCTGGGGCGCGATCTCCTGGGCCATGAGGTCGAGCTGGTCACGGAGAGCGGCGCGCCCAGGGCCGGCCGCCACTTCGTTTTCCTCGATCCCCATTCGAGCCCCGGCTTTGCCGCCTGCCAGCTCCTGGAGGCGGCCATGAAGCGGGGCCTGCGCACCATCGTTTACACCCAGTCGCGCAAGATGACCGAACTCATCGCCGTCTGGACCGCGGGCCGGCTCGGTGACGACCGGGAGAGGCTCGCCGCCTACCGGGCCGGTTTTCTGCCAGAGGATCGACGCGACATCGAGGCCCGAATGGCTGACGGCCGGCTGCTGGGGGTGGTTTCCACCGGCGCGCTCGAGCTGGGCATCGACATCGGCGATCTCGACCTCTGCATCCTGGTGGGCTACCCCGGTTCGATCATGTCCACCTGGCAGCGCTCGGGACGGGTGGGCCGCCGCCAGCGCGACTCCGCGGTGGTGCTGGTGGCCCAGGAGGATGCCCTGGACCAGTACTTTATGCGTAACCCGGACGATTTTTTTTCCCGTCCCGTGGAAGCGGCGGTGCTCAATCCCGAGAACCCGGTGATCATGGCCAGGCACCTCATCTGCGCCGCCGCCGAGTCGCCGATCGCTGCGGATGAGCCGCTGCTCGCCGGTGCCGCGGTACGTGCGGGTGTCGAACGGCTCGAGGGCAAGGGCGAACTCCTGCGGGGCGCCGACGGCCGCCACTGGTTCACCAATCGCCGCTATCCCCAGCGGGACGTGGACCTGCGCGGCACCGGCCGGGCGCTCACCATCCACGTCGACACCCCGGAGCGGCCGCTCCTGGGCGAGATCGACTGGGGGCGAAGCCTGCGGGAGTGTCATCCCGGCGCGGTCTATCTCCACGGCGGCCGCAACTGGCTGGTCACCAGGCTCGATTTCGAGCTGGGCCAGGTGACGGTGACGGAAAAACGGCTCCACTACTTCACTCGGCCTCTGGCCTCCAAGGAAACCGAGATCCTCGATATTCGCGAAACAAAAAAAATTGTCAGCTGCCGGGCCGCCCTGGGCCGGCTGCGGGTTACCGACCGGGTGACCGGTTTTCAGAAGCGGCTCTTGAAAGGCCAGAAGCTTATCGGTGTCGAGCCGCTCGACCTGCCGCCCCGGGTCTTCGAAACCGAGGGGCTGTGGCTCGAGATTCCGTTCCGGCTCCAGCGGCGGTTCGAGGCCGAGCAGCGCCACTTCATGGGGGGCATCCATGCCGTGGAGCACGCCAGTATCGGGGTGCTGCCGCTGCTGGTGCTCTGCGACCGCAACGACGTGGGCGGAATCGCCTACCCCTTCCATCCCCAGCTGGGCGGTTCGGCGGTGTTCATCTACGACGGCTATCCGGGCGGGGTGGGCCTCTGCCGCCGGGCCTTCGCCCGGCTGCCCGAGCTCCTCGCCGCGGCCCTTGCCGCCATTGCCTCCTGCCCCTGTGAGGTGGGCTGCCCCTCCTGTGTCCACTCCCCCAAGTGCGGCTCGGGCAACCGGCCCATCGACAAGGAGGCGGCACGTCTCCTCCTCGCCGGGCTGCTCGCCGAGGGAGAAGAGGCGGCTGTCCCGGACCGGCCGCTGGTAGCGGTGGCGCCCCCGGTTGCCGCGCCTCCGGTTGCCGCGCCGGAGCCGACCGGAGAGTCCTGGCGGCTGCCCCGTCGCTACGGAGTTTTTGACCTTGAAACCAAGCGGTCGGCCGCCGAGGTGGGCGGCTGGCACAAGGCCGAGCGGATGGGGGTGAGTGTGGGGGTGGTCTATGACGGCGAAACCGAGGAGTTTCACGTCTATCGTGAGGATGAAGTCGACCGGCTGGTGGCGCACCTCGAACGGCTCGATCTGGTGGTGGGTTTCAACAACAGCCGCTTTGACAATCTGGTGCTCTCCGCCTACACCGGCGTCGACCTCGCCGCGCTCCCTACCCTGGATATCCTGGTGGCGGTGAAAAACCGGCTCGGCTACCGGTTGAGTCTCGACCACCTGGCCGAGCATACCCTGGGGGTCAAGAAGTCGGCCGACGGCCTCCAGGCCCTGGCCTGGTACCGCGAAGGACGAATCGACAAGATCATCGACTACTGCAGGCAGGACGTGGCGATCACCCGTGACCTGCTCCTTTTTGGCATTACCCACCGCTACCTGCTTTTCCGCAACAAGGCGGGCCGGCTCGTGCGGTGCCCGGTGGATTTTGGCGGCCAGGCCGGAGTCTGAATCAGGCGTCGGGAGCGCCCGGGCCCATGACAAATTATTCCTTTCCTAACCAAGAGTTCATGGTATACGATTTCATCCAACAGGTCATTTCAACGTTTTCGGGTACCCGGGGCATCTGGAGGTTTGGCGGGAGGCAGATTGTTGGGAAAACAGAAGGATGCAGCGGTCGCTGCCGCCAGCAACACCTTTTTTATGGATACGGAGGGAGCTATGAAGGAGAACCAGAAGTTGCACGCCGCACTGTTTTTCGTGGCCGGGATGGCGGTCGCCTGCGCGCTGATGTTCGGCTTTTTCTACGGCCGTGGCGCCCAGGCCGATCAGTACTCCTGTATCAGGACGGATCTTGATGCCCAGGGCATGACCGGCAACATCCCCGATCCCGAGTTCACCATCACCTATGATGTTCCCAGATGTTATGGGAGCAGTGGCTACTCGGCGCAAAGGGTGTACATGTACGGCACCCAGGTGGCCGTTCACTACGCGAAAAAGACCGATTAGCCCCGGTCCAGCGGATAGATTGGGCGGCGCTGGTTGCCGTGAAGGGAGCGGGGGCGTGGCCCACGGGGTGTGGTGGACCGTGAAAACAGGTCAGGCATGCGGGGATGACGGCCACGCATGCCTGACCTGTTTTTGGGAGAAGGGGGGGCTTGGGCCGCCGCCTCTCCTGATTTTTGATGTAGATGACCAAGTTATGGTCGCTTTCCCATGCGGGGTAGATCTTGTTGCGGGGCGGCGGTTCTGTGAACGAAACCCCGATGCAGGCACGGTAGCCCGCCGGTGGTCCCGTTTCGTATACAGAAAAGAGTGAATTGCTGATATATCCAGCCCCCGAAAGGGGAAGTCTACTTCTTGCCCGTTACCGCGGCTTGGTATTTCGCCAACAACTCCGGGTCTTCGATTGAGCCGTGATGGTGTACCTGTCGCCAGTGACCATCGTTTTTCCGAAAGATTCGGCTCGTGCGAATTGCGAGGGTTATCTCTTCGCCACCAAGGCGGAAGTAGCCACGCTCCCTGCCTACCGCATAGAACATCTCGGCCGTTTCGTGGATGGTGTAATCGTAATATTCGACATACACCTCGGCGGGACCATTGAAAATACGCCTGTAAACGGCTTCGATTTCGGCCCAGCCGCGCTTGATGCCGCCCAGCGGGTTGTCCATCGCAATGTCGGCCGACTGCAGCCAATTCTCGGACATCATTCGCAGGTCGCCTGAATTGAAGGCGCAATAGAACTGGACCAGCGCCTGATATGGCGAGGATAGTTGCCGTTGGTCTTCCTTGCCGGTGATAGCCTGCTGGACCGGGATCATGTCTTCTCCTCCGGTTACCGATAGAGGTCGGCCCGGGTCAAGGGCAGACCGGATGGCCCCTTGGCGCCATGCTTGGTGGCGACGACCTGGCAGATATGCATGGAGCCGTCCGCAAAGCCGATGGAGACGCCGGCGAGATAAAGGGCCCAAAGGCGGAATTTTTCCGGCCCCACCAGATTCTCGGCCTCCTGCCGGTGGGCCATGAGGTTGCGGTACCAGTGGCGGCAGGTCAGGGCGTAGTGCTCCCGCCATGCCTCGATGTCGTGGACTTCGAAGCCGCAGATCTCCAGCAGGTCGGTGGTGTGGCCCACGTTGTCCAGTTCGCTGCCGGGAAAGATGTATTTCAGCAGCAGGCGGCGTTCCGGACGGATTTTGCGGACCGCCCGTTTGGTCGCCTTGGCGTGGCGCGAGATGCCGTGGTTCAGGAGGATGCCCCGGTCGCGCAGCAGGGTGTTGATCTTGCGGAAATAGCCCGGCATGTTGGCGATGCCGATATGCTCGAACATGCCGACGCTGGCGATCTTGTCGTAGGTCCCCTCCAGGGTGGCGTAGTCCCGGAGTTCGACGGTGACGCGGTCCGCGAGGCCGAGCCTTTTGATCTTGGCGGTGGCGTAATCGAACTGCGTCTGGGAAAGGGTGATGCCGTGGGCTCGCACGCCGTGGTGGCTGGCGGCATGGCAGATGAGCCCGCCCCAGCCGCAACCGATGTCGAGCAGCCTTTCGCCCGGCTCGAGCCGCAGTTTCCGGCAGATCATCTCCAGCTTGTCGTGTTGGGCCTGGTCCAGGGTGTTGTCCGGCTGGGTGAAATAGCCGCAGGAGTACTGCATCTCCTGGCCGAGGAAGAGGGCGTAGAAGTCGTTGCTGATATCGTAGTGGAACTGGATGAATTCCTTGTTGTCCCGGCGCGACTCCTTGCGACCCACGGCATCGTTCTGGTAGCGGTGTTCGACCTGGCCGGCGTCGGCCGGGGTCAACAACAGCGGCAGCGCCTGGGACAGCAGGCGGAATTTGCTGAGTTTGCGCAGTTTGTCTTTGGGCCGTTTTTCCCTGGCCACCGCCACGAAATCGATCAGGTCGCCGTGGATGTCGAGAGAGCCCTTGGCGTAAAGGAGGAGCAGATTTTCGTAGGTCGGCCACCGCAGCAGCGAGCCCAGGGCGCCGGGTGCGTTGACGGCGATATGAAAGTCGGTATCCGCCCGCTCGCCGAGCGGCACCATGGAGCCGTCCCAGAGACGGACGGAAAAACGGGCGTTGATCAAATCTCCGACCTGTTTGAACAGACGGCGTGCAGCGGCCAATCGGCTCTGATCCGAAACGAGTGGCATGGCATACTCCATAATGAAAGGCAAAAGGCGGCGGGTTTTCTTTTTGCCTTGCCTTATTTTGAGGGAAGGCCGGGCGAGCTGAGCATCTGCAGTTGTCGTGAGAGATTCACGCGTGCCCCCGCCTGCTCGCCAGCGATTGAAATTCTCCCCTTACGCTGTCAACTGGTTATCTGTTGGGTTGTCCTGGCTTCCCATGTCGTGTCGGAGAGCTACCTTGGTCCGACCCCATCCCACACCCGACCCCGTCCCACACCCAAGATTCCCATTCGTTAACCAACTGCGGCAAGAAACGCATGCCCCTTGCCAGGGGCTCGCGCCGCCTACCCCTGGCTGCTTTCCGCCTCCTTGATCAGAAGGAGGTCACGGAGGATCGACCACCCCTCTTTGCCGTTCTCGTACTTGACGCGATAGCAGACATTGGCCGGAATTTTCTTGTCTTTGGGTTTAAACGGGAATTCCGGGCCCTGGACAATCGTCCCCTTGGTGTCGGCGGGAATCGTCCATCTCTTCCCGCCCTTGAGGCGTTCACGGGCGAGAACTGGCCGTTCGGTGCGGACCGTGTCGCCCAACTTGATGAATTTATAAAACCTGCGGGGCACATAATCATCCCCCAGGTCAACCGGTCGGTAGACCACGCCCGCCGGGGGCGAGCCCTTCTGGCGGACCCAGGAAGACGACTCGTAGATCCACATCTGGCCTTCATCGTCAAAGGTATCGAAGAGTACCACGTGTTTTTGGTGGGAGTTCAGGATGTCCCCTGGTTTGAGAAGGTTTCGAAGAATCTTGATGGCAATGAGGGGCAGCGCCTGGGTCGAAAGCCTTCGTGTCCCCCAGGTGCGAGAGACAAAGCCCGAACAGTCGAGGCCGGCAAAATCCTCCCGCCTGCAAAGGTGATTGCCGCAGTATTTCCTGTGGTTCCCGCCTACGATCCCCAGCCTGATCTTTTTCAGAAACAATTCCGGCGAGTCGAAGCCGCCCCAGTTATAGGTCACCCCCAGATAGTTTCTGCGCGGCTCGAGCAGATTGAATTCCCGCCGGGCATTACGGGGCCCACAGCGCCAGCCGATATCGACATACGACCTCGCCCTGGTGATGACCTCTTCCCGCGTCAGCGCGAAGCCCTCTGATGACGCGGTCAGCAGAACCGCAAGCAAACAAAGCAAGCCGGGGACGATTTTCACCATCTGGCCACCCGCGCCCATTTGTCCATGAACACACCCTCAGGCTCGGTGCGCATCTGGTAGAGAGAGCCGTCCTCATCCACGAAAAGTTTTTTGAAAACACTGGTGTAACAGCGGTTGGGGAGTCCGATCACGGAGGTCCGGCGGCCGAAGGGGTCAAAGCGCCAGACCTCCAGCTGGGCACTGCCTTCATGATCCAAGGTCTGGATTTCCAAAAAGATGTTGCCGCTGCGGTCTTCATCAAGATAATAACTGGCGCCGAACATCCGTTCGGTCTCCAGGGGGATTTCCTGGAGTACCTTGCCAGCATTGTCGGACACCGTGAGGATTTGACGGTCCGGCGCCTTGCGGTCGAACCTGTACCAGCGGGTTCCATTCCGGTTCGGAGTGCCCACGCGTTCGCTGTCGGCCTTGACATGTTCAGGGTGGATCGACTCATTGCGATCCGTAAAGATTTTGTACGCCTTGCGGCCGGATTTCACGTAAATGGCCCCGTCCTTGGTCACGCGTAACCACTGGCCGTAACCCTCGTGGAGGTTGATCAGGTCGGAGATCGCATAGGCCCCGACCGGACTGCCGGCCGTGGTGTACTTTCTGAGTACGCCGCCATCGAGCAGATAGAGAAACCCCTCGGAACAGGCCATGGCGTAACCGAGCAGATTTTTCCCGACGCTTGCCTGGAACTTCCCTTCAGGGCTGAACACCTTGACGTTCCTTTTCACCGTATCAAGGATGTAGATGTTTCCTGCATCATCGAGGGTGAAGGTGCGGGGGCCGATGATCTCGCCTTCCGGTGGGTTTAGCAACCCGAACTTTCCTGGTTTTGCACTCCATTCAACAGAGAATAGCAATGACTTATGGTATGAAACGTTTTCCGCCGCAGGGGGAAGCGGCTTCACCCCCTGTTTGGCCGCAGGGGAAAAAAACAGTCCAAGGAGCAGGACGAAAACGCAGGGAGTCACGGTTCGGTTGCTCCCGGAGGTAAGGTTGGCTCTTCGACGTTTCATGTGGATTTGAGTAAATCCTGTTGGGAGCGCGGATCGAGTAGATGATTGGATATGAAGCGGGGTTCGTGGCGGTACCTTTTGTCCTGGCCTTGTTGGCTTGAATGAGGCTGTTGATCACTGCGATACGGCTATTGCTGTGGTCAGAAAAATCGGGAATATTTATTTTTACACAGTCACGCCGGCAAATAATTATGTCAATTTTTCATGTGTTTTTTGCCATTGCGTTTGGTTCAAGTGGTGCGTGGTGGCGTCATTTGTTGTATGGCATTTCTGTCTGTCAATCGGAAAATAAATTTGATCCCTTTTTCTGTTATCTGCTGCGAAGTAACGATATTAACATTCAATTCTTTATATTTTTTTAAGGCTTTATTGATATCGTTGTCGTTTTTAGCTCCTATGGCATCTGAAATGACATAGACTCCGTATTTGCGATTTAAGGCGCCCTGAATTGTGGACAATACGCATTGGTCTGCGAATACCCCCGCGACAATTAATTTGGTTATCTTTTTTGTGCGCAAATATTTGTCGAATATTTTGTTTGAAAATGCATCAGGGCTGCTTTTGTAAAATTGTTTGTCATTGACTATTGTTAAGTCTGGGGAAAGTTTTTCTCCATCTGTTCCTTCTAGCGCCGCATTGTTTCTGAACCAGTTGGCAATTAAATCATATTTTTTAAATTTGTTTTCAATGTATATGGTTTCGATTTTGTTTTGATTAAAAATTGGCGATAGTTTGTTGATTGTCTTAATTATATTGGTTGATTGGTTTTCCCCTATTGGGAGTTTGCCAGTGTTTGACATGAAGTCATTTTGTATATCGATAACCAAAAATGCGTATTTGGGTGGAAGCTTTGATTCGATGGGTTCTCCTTTTGTGTAATTGCTGCAGCTTGACAATAAAAAAAGTAAGCTGATTATTAGTAATTGGTTGATAATTGCCGGTTTCATTTGATTTCATCTCGTAGTGCTATCGTGTTTTCCACCTGAAGTGCTGGGTGGACAGCGTGGTCTGTCGGGTGAGTAAATGATTTTACCTTGCTATCTTTGCAATATTTCGTAACCTTCCGCTACCATGCTTGGGAAAAACTCGGTAATTTCATATTCAGCGATCCCTGCCTTGCTGAATGGATCTTCGGCTAGAATCATTTTTAATTCATCTTTGCTTTTAGCGTTAGACAAAATGATTCCACCTGTTCTTGGAATCTTTCTTCCAGATGCGATGAAACTTCCATTTGCATATTCACGCTTCAAATACTCTATGTGAGCATCAAGGTGTTTATCCACTTCTTCCAGCGCACAATTGTAATTCAATGATACGATGAACATATTTCCCCTTTTATTGATGTGTCGACCCTGTTGAGCTGCTGGCCGATTCCTGTCAGGAAAACGGGACGGCGGTTGTTGCGGTAGCGGCCCGTCAAGTGGTGTAAATCCGTTCTGACGCATCGTGGGCATTCGCGGTGCGCCGGCCGCCTCTTCGTAAGTCAGTTCCGTTTTGCTCTCCGGCTTCGAGATCTGCGCCAGGCTCTCCAGGCTCATATGTCGACGACTGCGTTGCCAGTCGTCGTTCTGCTCCAGCGGCAGGGGGCCGGAAATGTTGGGCGCCGCGCCCAATAAACTCATTTGAAACATGTATCAAACTGCTCTGCTCCTAGCAATGGATAGATTGCTTGGCAGGCGTTTTGCCTCACTCCCACCCCGGCGGAGGCACAAAGAATCCCTCGCCGACCGAGCCGGTTGGAGGGGTAGCTTTGGCGAAAAGACCGCGACGGAAGCGATGTGCGTCGACGCCGGCCGCCCGCCCGGGCTCCACCATCGCGCTACCGGTCGGTGAAGTACCAGTAGCACATGGCCCTGGCCGGCGTATTATCTCCGAAGCCCTTTGAGGCCATGAAACTGGTGCATCCGCGGCCGGTGGGGTTGCCGCCCTGGATGCCGCCGTTGATGTAATCGTGCAGCGCCGAGCAGAAGTTGGTCTTGTTCGCTACCGACTTCGTCATGCAGTCGTTGAACCAGAGGCTGGCCGTATTGGCCACTATACCGGCCCGGGCGCCACTGGCAACGATCAGCGGGGCGAGCAGGGCTAGGGCGAAGCAGGCCATGGGAAGCGGTATTCTCGTCCGGCGGTGGCAGGTACTCTCTTTGGGGCTGCTGGGTGAGGTCATAANNATAAGGGTTTCCTCCATGTTTGCGGATAACCGCGGCGCGGTTTTGCTGGAATCCTTCGGGGCGTGTCGTTCGTAAGCTGGGGGGCAGGCACGCGAGTTTCGCTGTAGCTCACCTATGCCTATCATACCGGGCAATCCTTTGCCACCCAGAGTTCCGGGGGGGAGCGTCATTGTATGGGGAACTGGTGTTCACGAGGGGCGGGGTAATCTATACGCCGCGTCGTGTTCCGCGAGCGTAACGGCCGTCAGGGCAGGCCGTTTGGGCGCTTCGGTCAAAACAAGGGCAGGGTCTCTGCTGCGAGTTTTAGTTGACAGCGTGCGGCTCGTAAAATAGTTTGGCCGCAGTCAGGGCGGTTCGGCGGGTTCGTTCCTTGCATTTTGGTGCGGCCCGATAAAGCGATTGCTTGTCACCATCACCTCTTTTACCCCACCCATGTTCCTCCCCTTTGCCACCGCCGCGACCTTCCTGGTCGCCGGCTTCATTCAGGGACTCACCGGTTTTGGCTCCGGTCTGGTGGCCATGCCGCTGCTCGTGCTGCTGTACGACATCAAGGTAGCGGTGCCGCTCGCCATGCTGAACGGCCTGGTCATCACCTCGTTTCTCTCCTGGCGCCACCGCCACGATGTGGACCGCCGCAAGGTGCTGCCGCTCCTCATCGGCTGTTTCCCCGGCATTGCCTTGGGGCTTCTTTTCCTGACCAGGAGCAAGAGCGGTGTCCTCGAAGCCCTGATGGGCGGGCTCATCGTGGCCTACGGACTCTACAGTCTCGGCCGGCAGCGGCCGCAACCGCGGCATCTTGCCCCTGGTTGGGGCTACCTGGCGGGCTTTGCCACCGGCGTCATCAGCGCCCTGTTCTCGGCGGGCGGCCCACCAACCATCATCTATGCCTCCCTTACCGGCTGGCGGAAGGATGAGATCAAGGCGACCCTGTCGGTTTTCTTTTTCTCATGCGGCCTGCTCACCGCCATCGGCCATCTGGCGAGCGGCCTTACCACCCTCCGGGTCATCTCCCTGCTGGCGGTCACGGCGCCAGCCGTGCTCCTCGGCGTCTTTGGCGGGGCGCGCTGCTACGACCGGTTGCACGCGGAGCAGTATCTCCGGCTTATCCTCGCGGGATTGGTCGCCCTGGGTATGATGATGATCATCGCCGCCCTTTGCTGAGATAAAAGAATACGAGATGGGAAACGGACAGGGGGTGCCGCATCTTCGGTCGGCCTGTCGGCCGCCTCCCCGCGGCGGCCCGTGATCCGTTAAGGGTGAGGAGGGAGGGGCGGTAGGGGCGGATCCGGCGTCAGCTGTTGCGGTTGATCTGCCAGACGGTGATGGTCATGGCGAGGATGGGGGCGAAGATCACCGTGGTCACGAAGGTGCCCTGTTTTTGGACCCACGGATCCATGATGATCTCAGCCACCCCGCCGGCGTTGTCGGCGGGAAATACGGTGGTGATCACCACGAAGCCCACCAGCGCGAGGGCCAGCAGCGCCGTTTCGGTGAGCAGCAGGTTCTTGGCAAAGGTGCGGATGCCGTCCAGCAGCAGCCGGGTCCAGATCATGTGGCGGGTGGCTTTCTTGAGTTCCGCGGCGATGGGGGTAAGGGTTTCGAGTTCCTTGAGCGCGGCCCGGTATGCCTCCCCGCTTTGTTTCTCGGCGAGCTTCAGGAGAAGATCGATTTTTTCCCGCATGGCGGCGAGGTGATCGGCAAAATTGCGGAAGAACGGCTGGTAGCGGTATTGGTTCCAGAACCGCTTGTGGCCGCGCCAGAGGGCCTCCTTCGCCTCGATGCCGGTGGCAAGTTCTTCGAGTTTGGCCTCCCGCATCTGGTGGCAGCTGTAATAGATGTTCTGGGCGTTGCGGCAGACGTCCTGGATGTCGGCGAAGCTTTTGCGTTCGTACTGTTTTTCGGTTTCCTGGATGGCCTTGAGGATCTCCTGGAACTGGGGGTCGTTGTCTTCCAGCCAGTAGCGCAGCTCATCGCAACCGACCCGGGCGCGGTTGAGGTGGTCGATGGCCTCCTGGGTGAGGACGTGGATATGGGCCGCGAGCATGTCCTCGATCATGCCGTGCAGGGGCAGCAGAGCCGGGTCCATGAGCGCGGTCATGAAATGGGTCTTGTCGGCCACAGCAAAGGCCCGCAGCTCCCGGAACGCCTGGTCGCCCAGGCCGTTGCGGATCGTGGCTTGGACCTTGGCGTAGCGGGCTTCGTCGCAGTCCTGTTTGATGGTGAAGACGGCGTTGAGAGCATGTTCCGCCTTCCACTTGTCACCGGCGAGCAGCGATATCCGGGCGAGGATCAGGTTGACGTAGATCTTCTCCTTTTCCTCGGTGGCCAGGTTGACGGCGCGTTGCAGGTAGGCGAGCAGGTCGTTGTGGCGGCCCTGCTCAAGGGACGAAAAAGCCAGGCCCAGGGTGGCGTAGAACTGCTTGCCATCCCGTTTGAGGTTTTCCTCGTTGAAAAGCCGCTCCGCCTGGCTGTACTGGCCGACCCGCAGGCAATCGAGACCCAGGTGGATGTTACGGCTGTCGAGGTTGATTCGGTCGCGTTTTTCCACCTGCTCCCACTTGCTATAGGTACTGAAGGCAAGGTGGTGGAGAAATCGGAGCTGGTAGAGGCGGTAGAGGTCGAAGTAAGCGACGAAGACCAGCAGGGCCGGATTTTTGCGGAGTTGCGAAGGGGTGAGGCCACTCGCCAGGGCGGTGATCGCCTTGTCCTGGTTGGTGATGACCTCTTTGAAGATCTCACCGAGTTCGGAAAAGGGCAGGTAGCCGACGTCGGCAAGCCCCTGCATCTCGATGGTCAGCAGTTTGCTGGGGCAGGCGGCGGCGGCATGGTTGGTCATCCCGCAGTAGAAGCATTCCGATTTTTTGCCGAGTACGGCAAGTTCCCGATAGGGGAAGAGGGTAATCTTCCGTTTGGTGGTTTCGGCAAAGGCGAGGCGGAAGAGCCCCATGCCCTCGCGCTCCAGAGTGTGGGTCGGCAGCGCCCTGTCGGCCAGGAGCTGTTCCCATTTGATCTTCAGGGGGCGGGTAATGTAGAGGGTTTCCTGGCGGAGGAAGTCCCAGAGGGACGCGCTGAGGTCACGGAGCGTGGCGGAGTATTCGTCCTTCTTGTCGAGGTGGAGGACGAGCTGCAACGGCAGGGAGCCCAGCGAGTCCTCCTGCCAGTCAAAGGATTTTTTGAGCTGCGCCAGGATGTCCTGCAGAGCGGTGATGGCGTCGCCGGGGTGAGTGAAGCCGAAGAGAAACAGATCCTCGTTGCTGCCCTCTTCCTCGGTGCCGCGCCGACGGAATTGCTCGCGCAGGGTATCGAGGAAGAGCAGCCATTTGCCCTCCAGTAGCCGGCGGCCCTGATGAGGGAGGGTATGCACAGCCAGGAGAATGGTTCGGATTTCCGCCATGGTGGAACCTTGTCCGTTGTGTTCGGCACGCCCGGAAGTGGCAAGGCTGAGGCAGCCGGCGAGAAAATCAACCGATCTTACTCAGGATCGCCTTGGCGTCCTGGTTCTGAGGATCGGCGCGGATCACCCGGGTGGCCCATTTGTCGGCCCGCATGGGCATCTTTAGCTCCATGTAGATGTTGGCCAGTTCCAGCATGATCTCGATGTCCTCTCCCAGTTTGCCCAGCGCCTCTTCCAGAACCTTGACCGCCTCGCCGTTGTCGCCCTCGCGGTGGAGGTTGACGCCCAGGTTTTTCTTCAGGTAGAACCGTTCAGGATCGTCCCGGAGGATTTCCCGGTACACCTTGCTGGCGAGTTCGTAAAGGCCGTTGGTGCTGCACGCCTCGGCGATGTCTTCCTTGAGGTCGATGTCGTCGGTGTTGTTCTTGAGCACCAGCTTGAGCACCTTTTCCGCCTCCTTGAGCTTGTTCTGCTTGAGGAGGAGCTTGGAAAAGTTGATCGCGCGGTCCGAATGGCGGGGGCTGATGTCCATGGCGGTGGAGAAGTGCTCGGTGGCCCGGGTGACGTCGCCGGCCCGGTAGTAGATCTGGCCCAGATAGTGGTAGGAGGTGACATCCAGGCGGTTCAGCTCCACGGCACGCTGGAAGCAGAGGAGGGCGTTCTTGAAGTCTCCCTTCTTGACGAACAGCCGGCCCAGTTCCCGCAGGGGGCGCGAGGAGTTGGGATTGATCGCCGCCGCCTTCTTGGCCTCGTCCATGGCGCCGTCGATGTCACCCTTCTCTTCGAGTTCCCGCGAGTTCTTCATGTGCAGGGTGAGCGGCGAGGGGTGGTCCGCCTGGTAGAGCAGCTCCCTGATCTTCTGTTCCAGGGAGGCGGTGACAAAGGGCTTGGTCATGTAGGCATCGACATCGTGCTCTGCGGCTTCGGCCACCACCTCCTGGTTGGCCTCGGCGGTGATCATCAGAAAGGGGATGTCACGGTAGTTGCGGTTGCCGCGCAGCCGGTAGAGCAGTTCGGTGCCGTTCATGTAGGGCATCTTGTAGTCGGAGATGATGAAGTCGATGGCGATCTTGTCCTTTTCGACCAACTTCATGGCATCGCGCCCGTTGGCCGCCTCGAAGAATTCCTTGCCGAAATGGATGAGCCGCAGCATGGCGCGGATAGAGCGGCGCATGTTGTCCATGTCGTCAACGATTAAAAAGTTCATCTCCAGGGGCGATTTCATTGCACGGTTTCCTTAGAGCGGCATGGAAAAGAAAAAACGACTGCCGACGCCGGGCTCGCTTTCGACCCCGATGCGGCCGCGGTGCAGCTCCACGGCCAGTTTACAGAAGTACAGCCCCAGTCCGGTGCCCACCAGGGCGTTCTGCTGGCGCGAAACCCGGGCGTATTTTTCGAAGATGGTCGCGATTTGGCCGGCGGGAATGCCGGGGCCGTGGTCCTGAACGAAGAATTCAAGTCGTTTCTTCTTTGGAATTTGCTGGCAGCCGACGACGATCTCGGAATCCGGATCAGTGTAACCAAGGCCGTTGGTGAGCAGGTTCTGGAGAACCCGCAGGATCATCACCCGATCGATCTGCAACACCGGCAGCGGTTCGGCGGGGTGGGCGATGACCATCCTGACGCCCTTGATCTTGGCCAGCCCCTTGACGCTGCTCACCGATTCCTCGAGGAGGGAGAGCGGTGGTACGTCCTCCTTGATCAACCTGACCTTGCCGTCCTCGATCTTGTCCACCGACACCAGATTGGAGGCCATGCGCACCGCCCGGTCGCAGGCGATCTGCGCCGATTCCAGGAATTCCCGGTTTTCTTCGGCAACCGAGTAGGAAAGGATGTCGAGATTGGCCACCACCTCGGCCAGCGGCCCCTTGAGGTCGTGGATCAGGGTGGCGGTCAGTTCGGCGCGCAGGGTTTCCTGGCGATGCAGTTCCTGGTTGCGCTGACGGAGGGTGTTGCGCTGTTTCTTGAGTTCCCGGTTCAAATTCTGCTGCAGCACCAGCCAGAGGAGCATGGCGCTGAAGTCGAGCAGCCGGGCGGAATCTTCCTTGAGCAGCTCGGTGCTGCCGACCTTGTCGGTGACGTTGATCACCCCGATGGCCTGGCCGCGATGGAGGATGGGGGCCGAGAGCAGGGCGTTCTTGCGGTAGTTGTCGCCGCCCCGGCTGGCGAACCGGCCGTCCTTGCTGATGTCGGGAATGAAAAGGGGGGTGCCGTTCTGGGCCACCCAGGAGGCCACCGAGTCGTCGTTGAGCGGCTGGCGCAGGCCGATGAGTTGCGCCCGAGTCGCCGCCTGCACCTCGAGGTATTTTTTCTTTTCCACCACCATGATCGAGCCCTGTTCGGCGCCCAGGTAGTCGAGGATGATGTTGAGGATGTCGTTAAGCTGACGCCTGTAGCTGGTCCGGGTGGTGTTGATGGTGCTGGAGATCTGGAAGATGCTGTTGAGCAGACGGTCCCGGTTGGCCGGGGCCAGCTGGACGTTCGGCGAGGGGGAAGCGCAGGGGCCGGGAGGGGCAACAGTCATGGTGTCGGGTGATTTTCCCATCTTCCGTTCCTCATGAGCCCGGCGCCCCGGGAAAATGACAACCAACTTGGTCGCAGGCCGTTTATACCGGCGGCGCTGCCTGGTGCAAACGGTTTCCCTGTCAATAGTTTCCTGTGAATTCGGATTATTACACTGGCCTCAATAATAGCACAAATGGGTCAGCAGCGGAAAAAGGAAAATTGAAAAGTGACGGTCGGGTCATCCGTCCCGGCGCAGCGGGGGCTCTTCGGTTTGCAGGATACGAATGTCGTAGGCTTCGGGGCGGTTGCCGTTGCCGTTCTGGGGCGCGATCTTGAATTCGAAGATCTGCAGGGGCTGGGTGAAGAGTTGCGGGTCGACATCGCCCTCGGATTTGGAGCGGTGGAAGAAAACCGTATCGCTGGTCAACCCTTTGGCGGTGGGCCGGTAGTGGCGCATGAAACCGAAGCCCTTGGCCGGGTTGTAATTGATCGCCGTGCCCCGGTACCATTTTTCATCCTCGCCGCCCGGGTTGAGAATGGGCAGCAGCCGGGGCACCAGAAATCCAGAGATGTAGAAATCGGCGGCCTCGCGCAGGTCGGTGCTGACGTTCCGGAAGCCGATCACCTCCACCCGGCAGCCGCGGTTCTGGAGGGCGACGATCAGGCGGACGAAGTCGCCGTCGCCGGTGACCAGGATGATCCGGTCGAGGTTGCGGGCCTGGAGCACGGCGTCCACGGCCAGGTCCATGTCGGCGTTGGCCTTGGTGGTTATCACCCCTTCTTCGTTGCGGAAGTGTTTTACGTACTTCTTGATGAGTTTAAACCCGTACTGGCGGAGAATGTCGTGGTAGTGGTAGAGCTTCTGGCGGTACTCGGCGTCCTCCTCGGTGCGAATCCGGTCCTCCACCACGTAGGAGTTTGCCCTCAGCAGCACCGAATTGCCGGTGTTGGCCAATTCGGCCAGGACATCGTAGCGCATGCCGTAACCGCCGCAGAGGCGGATGTTTTCGGCGTCAACGTAAATTCCGGTTTTGAGCATGTTTCTGAGCCTATCAGGCGGGAGTTGTTCAGGCTGATGGGGAAAGAGCGGCCCCGGGTGCGCCTGCGGGGGGAAGGCGACGGTTTCCTCCCTTGCATATTCCCCCTGCACCTCATGGCCTTCGGCCATCAGTCTTCAGTCTGCAATTTAAGTTCCGGGAGTATCGCCGTTATTCCCACTCGATGGTGCCGGGTGGTTTGCCGGTGATGTCGTAGACCACCCGGGAGACCCCGCGCACCTCGTTGGCGATGCGGCGGCAGACGTGATCGAGGAACTCGTAGGGCAGATGCGCCCAGCGGGCGGTCATGAAGTCCACCGTTTCCACGGCGCGGAGCGCAATGACATGGGCGTACTGGCGGTTGTCGCCCACCACCCCCACCGACTTGACCGGCAGGAAGACGGCGAACGCCTGGGAGGTCTTGTCGTAGAGGTCGTGGCGGCGCAGTTCCTCGATGAAGATGTCGTCGGCGAGCCGCAGCACGTCGGCGTACTCCTTGTGCACCTCGCCCAGGATCCGTACCCCGAGGCCGGGGCCGGGGAAGGGATGGCGGTAGACCATCTCCGAGGGCAGCCCCAGTTCGATGCCGATTTTTCGCACCTCGTCCTTGAACAGCTCGCGGAGGGGTTCCACCAGGCCGAGCTTCATGTGTTCGGGAAGGCCCCCGACGTTGTGGTGGCTCTTGATCACCTTGGCCTTGCCGGTCTTGGCGCCGGCCGACTCGATGACATCGGGGTAGATGGTGCCCTGGGCGAGCCATTTGACGTTGGCGAGTTTGGTCGCCTCCTCCTCGAAGACCTCGATGAAGGTGTTGCCGATGATCTTCCGCTTCTTCTCCGGGTCGGCCTCGCCTTTGAGCTTGTCGAGGAAGCGTCGCTCGGCGTCGGCGCGGATCACCCTGACCCCCATGTGGCGGGCAAAGGTGGTCATCACCTGATCGCCCTCGTTCAGGCGCAAGAGGCCGTTGTCGACAAAGACGCAGGTGAGCCTGTCGCCGATGGCCCGGTGGAGAAGGGCGGCCACCACCGAGGAATCGACCCCGCCGGAAAGGCCCAGCAGCACCTCGTCATCCCCCACCTGCTCGCGGACCTGCCTGATGGTGTCCTCGATGATATTGGCCGGGGTCCACAGCGAGCCGCAGCCGCAGATTTTGTGGAGGAAACGGCCGATGATCCGCTGGCCCTGGCGGGTGTGGGTCACCTCGGGGTGGAACTGGAGGCCGTAGAAGTGGCGGGTTTCGTCGGCGATTCCGGCCAGCGGCGCGTTGGCGGTTTCGCAGATCACCTGGAAGCCCGGCGGCAGTTTGTTCACCCGGTCACCGTGGCTCATCCAGACGTCGAGCAGGCCGTAACCATCGGGGCTCGCGTGGTCCTCGATATCCTTCAGCAGCGACGAGTGGGCGCGGGCCCGCACCTGGGCGTAGCCGTATTCGCGGTGGCTCGCCGGCTCCACGTCGCCGCCCAGCTGGGCGGCCATGGTTTGCAGCCCGTAGCAGATGCCGAGCACCGGTACCCCCAGTTCGAAGACCACGTCGGCGGCCCGGGGCGTTTCCGCTTCGTGAACCGACTGGGGGCCGCCCGAGAGAATGATTCCCTTGGGGGCGAAGGCGCGGATCGCCTCCGGCTCCATGTCCCAGGGGTGCAGCTCGCAGTAGACCCCGGCCTCGCGCACCCTCCGGGCGATGAGCTGGGTGTACTGGGAACCGAAGTCGAGGATGAGGACGCGTTCGCTGTGGATATCCATTTGGTTTGCTCCTGCAGAAAAACTTGGAGCCGTGAACCTGCTTCTGTCACGGTTCAGAAGAAATATTACCGAATCACAGGCTGAAATAGGCGCCGGTACTCCTTGACTCGTAAGCGGTTGCAGGGTGCCGCAGATCCGCGGAAGAGGCCTGTCCGCTATACTTGGGTATGCGGACAGGTTGATGACAAAGGAGATGCGGTGCCATGCAGCCGCTTATCGTACAAAAATTAGCCCAACCTGTAGTTGGGAGCCTCCTTGGTGATGATGACGTCGTGGACGTGGCTTTCCTTGAGGCCGGCGGCGGTGATTTTGACGAATCTTGCCTTCTGGCGCAGCTCCTCGATGGTCCGTGCCCCCACGTAGCCCATGCCGGACCGAAGCCCCCCGATCAGCTGATAGATCATCTCGGAGAGCGGGCCGCGGTAGGGAACCTTGCCCTCGATGCCCTCGGGTACCAGTTTGGCCGGGTTTTCCACATCGTCCTGGAAGTAACGGTCGCTCGAACCCCGTTTCATGGCGCCAAGCGACCCCATGCCGCGGTAGCCCTTGTAGGTACGGCCCTGGTAGAGGAAGGTTTCGCCCGGCGACTCGTCGGTGCCGGCAAAGAGCGAGCCGATCATGATCACGTGGGCGCCGATACCGATGGCCTTGGTGATCTCGCCGGAGAACTTGATGCCGCCGTCGGCGATGATCGGCACGTCGTACTGAGCCGCCACCCGGGAGCTGTTGGCAATGGCGCTCATCTGCGGCACGCCCACGCCGGCAACGATGCGGGTGGTGCAGATGGAGCCGGGGCCGACGCCGACCTTGACACAGTCGGCCCCGGCCTTGATCAGGGCCTCGGTGCCCTCGGCGGTGGCCACGTTGCCGGCGATCACCGGCAGGTCCGGGAAGGCGTCCTTGATGGCGGTGAGCGCGGTGAGGATGTTTTTCGAGTGGCCGTGGGCCGAATCGAGAACCACCACGTCAACCCCCGCCTTGATCAACCGCTCCACCGCCTCGAGCTGGGTGCCGACGCCGATGGCCGCTCCCACCCGCAGCCGGCCCAGGGGATCCTTGGCGGCATTGGGGTAGCGCTTGATTTTTTCGAGATCCTTGATGGTAATCAATCCCTTGAGGTTGGCGTCGTCGTCCACCACCAGGAGCTTTTCGATGCGGTGCTCGTGGAGCAGCGCCTTGGACTGCTCAAGGGTGATGCCCACCTTGGCGGTGACCAGATTCTTGCTGGTCATCACGTCCTGGACCCGAAGGCCCAGGTCGGAGACGAAGCGCAGGTCGCGATTGGTGACGATGCCCACCAGTTTGTGGTTGCGGAGCACCGGCACGCCGGAAATGCGATAGCTGCGCATGATGTCCTTCACCTCGCCCACCGTGGTGCCTTCCTCCACGGTGACCGGATCGACGATCATCCCGGACTCGGACTTCTTGACCTTGATCACTTCGAGCACCTGTTCATCCACGCCCATGTTCTTGTGGACGATGCCGATACCGCCCTCGCGCGCCATGGTGATGGCGGTGCGGTGCTCGGTAACCGTGTCCATGGCGGCGCTGATCAGCGGGATGTTGAGGGTGATGGTGTTGGTGAGCCGGGTGGACAGGTCCACCTCCGAGGGCAGAACTTCCGAAGCGGAGGGAACCAGCAGGAGATCGTCAAAGGTATAGGCATGTTCGACAGTGTCCCGTAGCATTCAATCTCTCCCAGAGCTGATGTGAGTATGGATGGAAACTCTTTATATAAAAGGAAAAGGTGTTATTGGTCAACGAAGAGTTTTTTCGGCCCCCCCGGGGGGGGCGCCGGCGAGCAGGATCCCTTCCGGCAGGCCGCCATCGCTTACCGTGAGCGCTTCGAAGGCGAGCCTGGCAAGCAGCCGGCGGAGGACGACGAGGCCGCCGATGACGATTTCGCCCCGCCCCTGGCCGAGCCCCGGCAGGCGGTTGCGCTCCGCGGCGGTGAGCCCGGCCAGACGGTCGAGCAGTTCGTCGAGGCGGCCGCTTGAGAGGCGATAGTCCTGGATGCGGCTTGGCTCGTAAGCGGTCAGCCCGCAGTCAAGGGCCGCGAGCGCCGTGGCCGTCCCGCCTATGGCCACCAGGGCCGCGGCCGGTGACTCGCCGGCCAACACCGGCGCCAGGGCCGTATCCACCCGGGCTGCAAGGTCGGCCAGTTCCGCGGCGGTTGTCAATGGGGCGCGGAGAAAGGTTTCCGAGAGGCTCACCGCTCCCAGCGGCAGGCTGTGGACTGCGGTGATCCGCGGCAGGGGCTTCGACACCTCCGGGGTCAGGCGGATCAGCTCGCTGCTGCCGCCGCCCACGTCGGCAAGCCACAGGGGTCCGGCGGGAAGGGTGGACATGGCGGCCAGGGCGCCGGCACAACTCAGCCGTGCCTCCTCGTGGCCGTCGATGACCTCCACCGCCTGACCGAGAATCGTGGCTGCCTCGGCGAGAAACCGGTCGCGGTTGGTTGCCATGCGCAGGGCGGCGGTGCCGCAGGCCCGCACCGTCGCGACATCGTGGCGGCGGAGGGTGTGCGCCATGGCGGCCAGGGCCTCCCTGGCCCGGGCCAGGGCCGCTTCGCCGATGGCGCCGGTCGTTGCCAGCGACTCGCCCAACCGCACCGGCATGAGTTCCCGCACCAGGGGATGCACCCGGCCGTTGACCACGGTGCCGATCAAAAGGCGGAAGGTGTTGGAGCCGAGGTCAACGGCGGCCCGGCGGGGGATAGCCGTTGCTTCCCGGTCGGGAATCCGGTAGAGTCTTTCCTGGTAATCGGACACCGTCAGTCAACCTTTTCCTGCCAAGGTCGCCAAAAGCCGTGCTGCTCGCCATCAACCCCGACAATCCCCAGCCGCGCCTGATCCGGCAGGCGGTGGAGGTACTCCGCCAGGGTGGTCTTATCTGTTATCCCACCGACACCGTCTACGGCATCGGCTGCGATATCTTCAATCAGAAGGCCGTCAAGCGGATCTATCAAATAAAAAGAAGACCGTCGCACAAGCCGTTCAGCTTCATGTGCCACAGTCTTAAACACGTGGGCGACTACTGCCATATCTCCAACACCGCCTACCGGCTGATGCGGCACAACCTGCCCGGACCCTATACCTTTGTCATGCCGGCCATGAAGATCGTGCCCAAGATCATGCTCACCAAGCAGAAAACGGTGGGCATCCGGGTGCCGGCCAATCCCATCTGTCTCGCCCTCCTCGAGGAGTTCGGCCAGCCCATCCTCAACACCAGCGCGGTCTCCGGCGACGAGGGCGATCCCTGTTCCGAGGCATACGAGATTGACGGGCGGCTGGGCAACTGCCTCGACCTCATCATCGACGGCGGTCCGGTCTATCCCGAGCCCTCCAGTGTGCTGTCACTGGTGGGCGACACCGTCGAGGTGCTGCGCGAGGGCAAGGGCGACATCGGCCGCTTCCTCCTCTGATCCGGTCCCGCCCGTTGTCCTACTCGTCGTTCTTGACCAGCGGATCCTTGAGCGATTTGCTCATCGTGAAGTGGAGGGTCTTGCGGGGCGGGATGTTCATCAGCTTGCCGGTCTTCGGGTTCTTGGTGGAGCGGGCCTTGCGCTGGCGAACGCAGAAGCTGCCGAACCCGCGTATTTCCACCCGCCGTCCCTGGCCGAGGGCGTCGGCAATGGAGTCGAGAATGATGTCGATGGCCTGGCTGACGTCTTTTTTGAGGTAGCCGTCCATCTTTTCGGTAACCGCGGCGATCAAATCACGTTTCAACATAGGTAATTCTATCCTTACTCGCACCACGGGGTTGCAAAGGTGGTGAGGCGCCGCATGGCGGTTCCCTCCTCACCCCTGGCGGTGCGTCAGCGGTTGACGGCCCACTGGTAGGAGAGGACCGGGGAATGGTTTTCGATGAGGTTGAGCAGCGAACCCGCCGAATTCCCCCGGCCCAGCATGTGGAACAGGGAGAAATCATCATCCTCGGGGTAGATCAGGCGCGGGTCTTTGGTGTCGAGGCCGGCCAGTGAAGCGGCCAGGGTAACGGCGTCGGTGAAGTTGCCCAACTGGTCGATGAGGCCGAGTGCCTTGGCCTGTTCCCCTGAGAAAATCCGGCCGTCGGCAAGTCTCCGCACCTTGTCTTCGGGCAGCGCCCGTTCTTTGGCCACCGTGGCTACGAACTGGCGGTGGACGTTGTCGATGACGTCCTGGAGGACGCGCCGCTCTTCGGCGGTCAGGGGCCGGTCCATGGCACCGGTATCCTTGAGGGCGCCGCTCTTGATCACCTCGCTCTGGTAGCCGATCTTGGCGAAGAGTTCCTGGAGGTTGGCGAACTTGATGATGACGCCGATGCTGCCGGTGAGGGTGCCGGGATTGGCGAGGATCTTGCGGGCGCCAAGAGCAGCGTAGTAGCCGCCCGAGGCGGCCACCGAGGCCATGGAGGCGACCACCGGCTTGGTCTGGTCGATCCGCTGGATCTCTTCGAAGAGTTCCTGGGAGGCGCCAACGGAGCCTCCCGGACTGTCGATGCGCACCACTACGGCTTTCACCGCCGTGTTGCGACGGAAGTCGGCCAGTTGTTCGGTGAGTTCCTCGGCGGAGGTGATCACCCCCTTGACCTCGATCACCCCCACCCCAGCCTTGCCGCTGAACAGCTCGGCATGCTGGGGCCGCATCAGCCGGGTAAGAAAAAAGGTCATTCCGCCCCAGAACATCAGAAAGATCCCGGCCAGGACGAATAATCCGAAGAGGACGGGGTGGCTGCGGCGGAATAACCTTTTTTCCATGGCCGTGCTGTCTCGGCGACGCTAAAGCCCGACGGGCCTATTCCATTTCGGCGTTGCGGTTTTCCATCTCCTCCTTGAGAAGATCGCCGATGGTGGCCGGGCCGCTGGAGGACTGTTTCTTCTTGTAGTCTTCGTAGCTGCCGGCGTCCGAGGCATCGTTAATCGCCTTGATGGAGAGACCGATCTTGCGGTCCTTGGCCGAGACGTTGATCACCTTGGTCTGCAGGGTGTCGCCCACGGTGTAGAGACCCACCGGGGTTTCCACCTTCTCCTTGCTGATCTCGGAGACGTGCACCAGGCCCTCGATGCCTTCCTCCACCTCGACGAAGATGCCGAAGTCGGTGACGTTGGTGATCTTGCCCTCAACGGTGGAGCCGATGGGGTACTTCTCCACGGTCTCCTGCCAGGGATCGGGCTCGAGCTGCTTGATGCCCAGGGAGAAACGCTCGTTCTCCTGGTCGATCTTGAGCACCACCGCCTGGATGGTCTGACCCTTGGTGTATTTCTCGGAGGGATGCTTGATCCTCTCGGTCCAGGAGAGGTCGGAGACGTGGATGAGACCGTCGATGCCCTCCTCGATGCCGATGAAGATGCCGAAGTCGGTGATGTTCTTGACCTTGCCCTCGATGATCGAGCCCACCGGATAGTGTTCGGCCACCACATCCCAGGGGTTGGGCTGCAGCTGCTTCATGCCGAGCGAGATGCGTTTGGCGTCCTTGTCGATGTTGAGGATCATGATCTCGACCTTGTCGCCCACCGACACCAGCTTGGAGGGGTGACGGGTCTTCTTGGACCAGGACATCTCGGAGATGTGGATGAGGCCCTCGACGCCTTCCTCGAGTTCGGCGAAGACGCCGTAGTCGGTGATGCTCACCACCCGGCCGGTGGTCTTGGAGCCCACCGGGTAGCGATCCTCCACCGTGGTCCAGGGATCGTCCTTGAGCTGCTTNNACCCGGCCCCAGGAGAGGTCGGTGATGTGGCAGAGACCGTCCATGCCGCCCAGGTCGATGAAGATGCCGTAGTCGGTGATATTGGTGATGGTGCCGTCGATGATGGCGCCCTCGGAAAGGGAGGCGCGCATCTCCTCGCGCTTGGCCTTGCGCTCCTCTTCGAGGATGGCGCGGCGGGAGATCACCACGTTGTTGCGCTTGCGGTTGTACTTGAGGATCTTGAAATCAAACGACTGACCGATCAGGCCGTCGAGATCCTTGACCGGACGCAGGTCGATCTGCGAGTAGGGCAGGAAGGCCGGAACGCCGATGTCCACCGACAGGCCGCCCTTGACCCGGTTTTCGATCCGGCCGAGGATGGTGCCGTCGGCCTCCTGGATCTTGGCGATATCTTCCCAGACCTTGATGCCAACGGCCTTTTCCCGCGACAGGCGCAGGCCGCCATCGGCTTCCCGTTTCTCCACAAACACATCGAAGGTGTCGCCAACCTTGACCTCGATCTGACCCTCTTCGTTCTTGAACTCGGAAAGGGGGATCTCGCTCTCCGATTTATCGCCGATATCGACGATGGCGAAGTTGTCGGTGACGTCGATGACGGTGCCGACGGCGACGTCGCCTTCATTGACGACATTGATGCTTTCTTCAAACAGTTGGGCGAAGCCCATGCTTTCGGTTTGTGGTGCGGTTGCGTTGGTCATGGTAGTGGGTTCTTTGTTGGGGTGAATGAAAAAATAGCCTCTGTCATTGGTGTAAAACAAACTTATATAGCAGATAGTAGGGACAAATACAATATTTTCTTTGGCGCGGGGCGTGGCGGGGATCAGTCGTCGCAGACCGTGCGGTTGCGGCCCTCTGCCTTGGCCCGGTAGAGGGCCTTGTCGGCCCGGGAGATCAGGTCGTTGAGGTCTTCCTCCCAGGAGAACGCACCGTCGCGCCGGTTGAAGCGGGCGAGCCCGATGCTCAGTCCGGTTTCGCCGTAAACGCAGTTTTTCTGGAAGGTGTTCAGAACCCGGCTCGCTACCTGGCGCGCCTGGTCGGCGTCGATCTGGGGGAGGATGAGGGCGAACTCGTCGCCGCCCAGGCGGAAGGCGCCGTCGACGTTCTTGCGGATGCACTGCTGGAGGGCAGCGCCGGTGCAGCGGAGCACCTCGTCGCCGGCCTGGTGGCCGAAGGTGTCGTTGTACTCCTTGAA
Source organism: Desulfobulbaceae bacterium UBA5121 (assembly GCA_002414225.1). Taxonomy (GTDB): domain Bacteria; phylum Desulfobacterota; class Desulfobulbia; order Desulfobulbales; family UBA5123; genus UBA5123. The sequence continues at coordinate 108,737 of DHYV01000024.1, forward strand.
GCGGTCGATGTCGAGCATGGCCAGGAACAGCGGGTAGCCCTGGCGGTCGGCCCGGCGCGCCTCGTCGCGCAGCTTTTCGTCGAAGTTGCGGCGGTTGTAAAGCCGGGTGAGGGCATCACAGTTGGAGAGGTACTCCAGTTCGCGGATGATCTTCTGTTCCCGGAAGATGCGGTTGATCTTGGCCTCCAGCTCGTCGGAGTTGAAGGGCTTGGAGATGAAGTCGCTGGCGCCCGCCTTGATGACGTCGGTGTAGCTGAAGGTGCCGGTGTGACCGGTGACCACGATGACCCCGATGCCGGGATGCTGTTCATGGATGTGGCGGAGGAGCTGCATGCCGTCCATGTTGGGCATGATCATGTCGGTGATGACGATGGCGAAATCGCCCTGATCGATTTTCTCCATGGCTTCGCGGCCGTCGCCGGCCGCTTCGTATTCATAGCCGTACGAGGCGATGAAGATCCCCAGCAGTTCGAGGATCAGCGGGTCGTCGTCGACGATGAGGAGGCGATGGTTGTCCGGCTCGCGATCCGTATTAATGATGGTTGTCGAAGTGGTCATGCACTATCCGGGCGTGGTCGAAGGCCAGAGGGGGCAGCTCTCCCTTCTGGAAAATTTTTGCCTTGGCGGCGTCGTCGCCGGCCACCGGTTCGCCCGTGGCCTTGGCGACGAAGACGGTGCTGATCGTGTGCTGCCTGGGGTCGCGGCGCGGGTCGGAGTAGGTGTGGAGCTGCCGGAGCAGGCGGACCTCAAGGCCCGTTTCCTCCCGTGCCTCGCGCACCGCCGCGGCTTCGAGCGACTCGCCGTAGTCGACGAAGCCGCCCGGCAGGGCCCAGCCATGGGGCGGATTTTTCCGTTCAACGAGTACGATGCCGCCGTTGATTTCGATGATCACGTCCACGGTGGGGACGGGGTTGCGGTACGGCAGCTCGTTGCCGCAGTGCGGACAGTGCATGGTGCTCTCCAGGGGCGGCGTGATTAATCCTCCAGGCAGAGCTGCCTGATGGCCAGCCAGTTGTCCACGGTGGGCAGATGGTGACGGCCCCGGTTCCAGGGTTGGTTGAACACGTAAGGCGCGAGGCCCTCCTCGGCGAGCCGGATGCAGGTTTCGGCCCGATCGTCGATGAAGTAGTGCAGCCCCAGGTCGCGAATGTAGTCGCCCTTGCCGTCGTGCCCGCCCATGGCCACCAGCCGCATGGCGCGGGAGGCGGCCGGCGCCAGGTGCGCCCGCAGCCACTCCTCGATGGGATCCCGCTGGGGGCGGGCGGTGATAAAGGTGAGCGGTGCCGCCGTGGCCAGTTCGTTCAATACCCGCACGGCGTCGGACATGGGCGCAAGCCCGTTGTCGATGGGATCGCTGAGCAGCCGGGCAAAGATAGTATTCACTACCTCCGGGGCCATGTCCAGACAATCTTCCACCTGGAAGGCGGTGATGTCCGAGGGGCGGAGGCCGGGAAAGCCGTATTCGTCGCGGGCCAGGCGGATGAAGGCGCCAGCCGTGTCGGCGACCACGCCGTCGATGTCAAAACCGAGTTGGCTGGGGGGAACCCTGGTGGCCATGGTGGGTGGTCTACTCGCCGGACAGGCTGTTGCTTCCCTCGTTTGACCATGGTCGGAGCTGATCATGGCCGGCACCCGCTTGCCGCGTCGGCGGCCCTGTCGTTTGGAGGGCGCGCCGTCCGGAAATTGTTGGTTCGGGCTGGCAACTACTCTAGCCGTGGTGGCGGTAATTGCAAAGTTTTTTTCGCATTGGGGCCGCGGTGCCCGGCCGTGCAGGCTTTGCTTGACAAAGATCGGTAAGCCGGGCATATTCGGCAGGAACCTTCATTTATATATTATTGAAACGGAGTACGCATTCCTAATGAAACTTCCCCCTTTGAAGATCGGCCCCTTTACCGCCCCCATCCCCTTGGTCCAGGGCGGCATGTCCATTCGTGTCTCCACCTCGGCGCTGGCCGTGCCGGTGGCGGAGTGCGGGGGCATCGGTACCATCGGTGGCTCCTCCATCCCGGTGGACGAACTCAAGGCCGATATCCGCAAGGCGAAAAGCGCCACCAAGGGCGTGGTGGCGGTGAACATCATGTTCGCCATGAAAAATTTCTACAATCTGGTAATGGGCTCCATTGAGGCCGGGGTGGACATGATCGTCACCGGTGCCGGTTTTTCCCGGGATATCTTCAAGATCGGCAAGGAAACCAACNNCCCCCATCGTCTCCATCGTCTCTTCACCCGCCTTTGCCAAGCTGGCGGAAAAGATGGGCGCGGCGGCCATTGTGGTGGAGGCCAAGGAGGCGGGCGGCCACCTGGGTACCGACATCGCCCTGCGCGATCTCTTCCCCGAGATCCGCAAGGTGGTAAAAAAGGTGCCGCTCATCGCCGCCGGCGGTATTGTCAACGGCACCGAGATGGCCGAGATGATGGACAAGTACGGCGCCGACGGGGTACAGGTCGCCACCCGGTTCGTGATGACCAAGGAGTGCTCGGTTTCCGACACCTTCAAGCAGGCCATGCTCAACGCCACCAAGGACGACGTCACTCTCATTCATTCGCCGGTCGGGCTGCCGGGGCGGGCGTTGAAAACGCCCTTCGTGCGGCGGATGATCGACAAGGAAGATCTCAAGACCAAGGAGTGCCAGTACAAGTGCCTCAAGAAGTGCGACCACTTCTACTGCATCAGCGACCGGCTGATCAAGGCATGCGATGGCGATTTCGAGAACGGCCTCTTCTTCACCGGTGAAAACGTATACAAGATCAAGGATATTCTCACCGTCAAAGAGGTTTTTGATCAGTTCGTCTCCGAGGCGGAGGCGGTCTACAAGGAACCGAACGCCCCTTACCGGTCCTGATGGCCACTGGGGGGATGGCCGCCTGACATCGCCTTGCGCCGGCGGCGCGGCGATCCGGCCCCCCCTGGCGAGCTTCTCTTCCCCCGCTGGCGCACCGCTCTGGCTGACATCATGTCCCTCAACGCAGAAAACGGTATGACAGAAAGGCAATACCCCGACCCGCTGATCATCCCCCGGGCCGAACACCCGGTTTCCCGCCAGAGTATCGACCGGGAGGCCCTCAAGGTTCTCTATCGGCTGCGCGACGCCGGCCATACGGCGTATCTGGTGGGCGGCGGGGTGCGCGACATCTACCTGGGCAAGACGCCCAAGGATTTCGACATCAGCACCGACGCCCATCCCGGCGAGCTGCGCAAGCTCTTCAAGAACAGCCGCATCATCGGCCGCCGTTTCCGCCTGGTGCAGGTCTTTTTCCGGGGCGGGAAGATCGTCGAGGTTTCCACCTTCCGCTGCAGCAGTGAATACGATCTCAACGGCAACGGCAACGGCAACGGCGAGGAACAGGTCGAGGATCAGGTGCTCGCCTCCAACAACACCTTCGGTACGCCGGCCGAGGACGCCTTCCGGCGCGACCTGACCATCAACGCCCTGTTCTATGAGGTGGAAAACTTCTCGGTCATCGATTACGTGGGCGGGGTCGAGGATCTCAAGAACCGCATCATCCGGATCGTCGGCGATCCCGAGCGGCGCATTATCCGTGACCCGGTTCGGATGATGCGTGCCATCCGCCACGCGGCGCGCAGCGACTTCACCATTGAGGCGCAGACCTGGGAAGCGATCAAGCGTCACCGCGACAAGCTTTCCGTCTGCCCCGACTCCCGGATCCGCGACGAATTCTTCAAGGATCTGCGCGGCGGCGCGTCGAGCCCCTGGGCGCGGCTTGCCGTGGATTCAGGTCTTTTCTTCGTGCTCTTCCCGTTCTACGAACCCTGCCTCACCGATCCCGATGCGGGCGAGGAGCGCCGGACCCGGTTGTTCAACCTGCTGGCGGTGGTGGACCGGCTGCACGGCGAGGAGGGGCAGTTGCCCGAGGAGATGCTCTTCGCCGTTCTGCTGCTCCCCTGGGCCTGGGCCGAGATGGGCATCCAGGGCGACGTGCCGCCCAAGGGGCAGGATGCCTTTGCCCTTTCCCGGCGGCTGCGGGCGGCGCTGGACGACAACCTCGCCAGCCTCAACATCAAGCGCGCCACCCGCGAGGCGGTGGCCGGCCTGCTGGTGAATCTGCCGGCCTTCACGGTTTGCGCCGGCAACGGCAATTTCCCCAAGTGGCTGCAGCGGAAGAGTTATTTCCAGGCGGTGGGCCAGCTCCACGCCATGGCCCAGGAAGCCGGGGGCGGCGCGCCAGCGGCCGAGGTGGTGGTGGAAGAGAAGAAGGGCGGCGACGCGCCGCCGGCCCGGTCGTCTCGCAAGCGTTCCGCGAGCCGACGGGCGAGCCGGCAGCCGGCCTTTGCCAAGGGTGGTATCTTCGGCCTCAAGAAATGACCTGAATTCGTGACGTGACCCAAACCCTTTAAGGTACGTCACGCCCTGCGGGGGTTCCGCCAGCACCGCGCCCGCAGTGTCAGAAGCCCCTCCGCATATGCCGATATAGCGAAGCGGCTTCTTTCGCGCCTTCGCGGCACGGGCGAAACCTCACGAACTCAGGAGCGGCTTGGTCGCCTTCGCGGCTTGGCGCCCGGACGAACGCCCACGGCGCCAACGCTGGGGAGTCGTCCTCCCCCCCCAATAAGGCAATGTGTCCGTGGCTGTCCGCCGAACCATCTGCCAAGGTTTTGCCACCGCCAACCGCCTTCTGTCGAAGCCAGGCAAGAAAATGACGCAATTTTCCTCTGACATCGAAGCACTCCGCAGCCTGCCGCTCTCCGAGCTGATGCGCCGGGCCCTGGCCGCCAAGCTCGCCCACCGGGGCGATGCCTTTGCGCTCTGCAGCATCATCAACGCCAAGTCGGGTCGCTGCAGCGAGGACTGCCGCTTCTGCACCCAGTCGGGCCACTACCGGACCGACACCCCCGTTTATCCCCTCACCGACCTCGACACCATGGTGGCGGCGGCCACCGAGGCCCGGCGCATCGGCGCCCACCACTTCTCCATCGTCACCAGCGGCCGGGGGCTCGGCGGCCGGGATCTCGACCGGGTGATCGAGGCGGTGAGCGCCATCCGCGAGCGGGTGGGCATCAAGGTTTGCGCCTCGCTCGGCATTCTCGACCGGCCGCAGTTTGACCGCCTGCGGGCCGCGGGCTTGAGCCGCTATCACCATAATCTCGAAACCTCCCGGGAGTTCTTCGGCAAGGTGGTTTCCACCCACACCTTCGATGAGCGGCTCGACACCATCGTCGCCGCCCGCCAAGCCGGGCTCGACGTCTGCGCCGGCGGCATCTTCGGCCTGGGCGAGAGCGAGGCCGACCGCATCTCCATGGCCCTCACCCTGAGGGAGTACGGGGTGGATTCCGTGCCGCTGAACGTTCTCATCCCGCTGCCCGGCACGCCGCTCGCCGATGCGCCGCCGCTCGCCGTGGCCGAAATTCTGCGCAGTATCGCCCTCTACCGCCTCATCCTGCCAGAGGTGCCCATTCGGCTGGCCGCGGGGCGAGAAACCGCCCTGGCCGATTTCCTGAGTTCAGCGCTTCTGGCCGGGGCCGACGGCATGATGATCGGCGGCTACCTCACCCAGCGGGGCCGGCAGCCGGAGGCCGACCACCATCTGGTGGCGGAGATCCGGAAGATATGGCACGGCTGACCGACTGGCTTGCCGCCCGCCGCGCGGCAGGCACGTTGCGGCGGCTGCGGCCGGTGGTCCGGCTTGCCGACGGCCGGCTTCAGCTTGCCGCCGCCCCCGACCTTCCCCCCCTCCTCGACCTCTCTTCAAACGACTACCTGGCGCTTTCCGCCCATCCGGCGGTGATCGCGGCAAGCCATGCCGCCCTTAACGGGTGGGGGGCCGGTGCCGGCGCGGCCCGGCTGATGAGCGGCGATCTCGCCCTTCACCACCAGCTCGAGGAGGCGGTTGCCGGTCTCAAGGGCCAGGAGGCGGCGCTGCTCTTCGGCTCCGGCTTCATGGCCAACGCCGGGGTGATCCCGGCCCTGGTGGGACGGGGCGACGTAATTTTCGCCGATCGGCTCGACCACGCCAGCATCTACGACGGCTGTCGCCTTTCCGGAGCCAGGCTGCACCGCTTCCGTCACAACGACCCCGACCACCTCGAGGAGCTGCTTGCCAAGCACCGCGGCAAGGGGCAGGCCCTGGTGGTGGTGGAGTCCATCTACAGCATGGACGGCGACCGCTGTCCGCTTGTTGCGTTCGCGGCATTGAAGGAACGCTACGATTTCCTGCTGTTGGTGGACGAGGCGCATGCCACCGGGCTGTTCGGGGCCAATGGCGGCGGGGTGATCGAGGCGGACGGGGTGGGGGAGGCGGTGGACCTGGCCCTGGGCACCTTTGGCAAGGCCCTGGGCAGCTATGGAGCCTATATTGCCGGTTCTCGCGAGATGATCGACTACCTGGTCAACCGGGCGCGGAGCTTCATCTACTCAACCGCCCTGCCGCCGGCGGTGATCGGCGCCTCGCTTGCCGCGGTGGAACTGGTTCGCGCCGATGCTTCCCTGCGTCAGGCGCTCTGGGCGCGGGTGGCGGGCTTCAAGGACCGGCTCAGGCAGGGGGGGCTCGTCGCCGACCTCGGCCCTTCGCAGATCGTGCCGGTGGAGGTGGGCGAGAGTTCTCTTGCCTTGGCGCTGGCCGGGGAACTCCTCAAACAGGGGATATTCGCCACGGCGGTGCGGCCGCCCACCGTCCCCGAGGGGACGGCCCGGCTGCGCTTTTCGGTCACCCTGCATCTCTCCGACGACGATCTCGTCCGGGTCGCCGACGCGCTGCTCGACGTGCTCCGCCGCCTGGCCCCCCGGCTTCTGGCCGGCTGAAAAGCCTGCCGTCTTTCCGCCGATTCCCGGCCCTTTCAGCCCTTTTCCCTTTTCGCCAGCCAATAGGCCGCCATGCCGGCGAGGCCGATGATGTAGCCGATACCGCCCAGCACGTCGTGGAGCCGCACCTTCTGCTCGTAGTCGTCGAGCTGTTCGCGGAGCGGGGTGACGTGGCGGCTCACCGCCCGGTCCACCATGGTGGCGAGCTGTTCGTCGCCCACCGTGGCATTAACGCCGGCCCGGCAGGGCGCGTTGGGCGGGCAGTGGGCCCCGACCCCGCCGGGGCAGGGGGCGGTGGCCTGATGCCGCTGGGTCGGCGGGGTCGGGGGCGCGGCGGCAGGCGCTGCGGCCGGGGGCGTCGCCGACGTTGCCGTCTGGCCGCCGGCCAGGGTGGGAGGAAGTTCGCCGGCCTGAATGGTATAGGAGGCAAGATGGCCGTCGCCGGTGTTGAGTTCGAAGCGCAGGTCGCAGCGGCTTTTGGGTGCATAGGTGAAGTTGCCCTGGGCATCGGTTTTGGTGGTGCCGAGCCGCTGGTCGTTTGGTCCGAAAACGGTGATGACGTTGTTGGGAAGGCGTACCCCGCCCGGCGCGTAAGCGTATCCGGTGACGGCGTTGCCCTCCACCACGGCAAAGAGCATTATCTTGTGGGCGCTGGCCGTGGTGGCGACAACCAGGAGGAGGGCAAGGGCGAGCCAGGGGGCGAGGCGACGCGGACGGGAGACAAGGGGCATGGGAAAACTCCGGCTGAAGGTTTGCGGAAAGAGCGGAAACGGCGGCCCCGTGGCCGGGGCGCCGATTTCCTCCTGCAGCCGCCGCCTTACGGGTCGAGGCGGCGGGGATTTTTTTCGAAGATCTCGGGCTGGACCCGTTTGAGGAAGAGGACCGCGCCGCCGGTGAGAATCCCCTCCACCACCATCACCGGCAGGTGGGCGGCGAGGATGGCGGCGGCCACCCCGAGAAATTCACGGTTGGAGAAATAGAGGGTGGCGGCGAGCAGGGTGCCGCTCATCGCCACGCCGCCGGCCCCGGCGGCAAAGGCGATGAGGAAGGTCGCCCGGCGCCGGTGGTTGCCGGCCAGGGGGCGGCGGAAGAGGTAGTGGCAGCAGACCGCGGGCAGCGCCATGTTGAGGGTGTTGATGCCGAGCACGGTGATGCCACCATAGCCGAAGAGGAGCGACTGCAGGAAGAGGGCCACCAGCAGGGCCGGGAAGGCGGCCCAGCCGAGCACGATGCCGGTGAGGCCGTTCATCAGCAGGTGCACCTGGGCCGGACCCACCGGCAGGTGGATGAGGCTCGCGACAAAGAATCCGGCGGTGAGCACCCCCACCTGGGGGATCTGCCGGTAGTCGATCTTTCTGAGGCCCACGGCCACCCCGGCCACCGCCAGGGTGCTGCCGGCGGCGAGCACCGGCAGCGAGACCACGCCGTCTGCGATGTGCATGTTTTTCCTCCCAGCGTTTTCTTCCGGAACCGCGGAACGGCGGGTCCGGGCTATCCTTAGCAAGATAAAGCCGTTGGCCGTTGGTGTTTCGCCATTGGCAAAACCGTATCCCATCGAGTGCATTTGCCAGCAGTCAATGGCCAATCCGCGCATCCGACTCCGTTTCTGCCCGTAAACGAGAAATTTCGTCTGCGGGCGGGATGCACGTGCGCCGAAAGCCCCCTCCAAAGCGGCGATAAACTCCGCGTCCATGTGGTGCGTGCGCATTTTGCAACGCTCACGCCAAGCCACGCCACCATCGGCGAGTGAGTCGTTTCAGCCCGGGGCATCTACTTCATGTCCTGGACCCGTACCCAGATCAGGCCGCCCAGCTCCACGTCCACCGGCTTGCCGTTCGGGCCGGGCAGGGGCTTGCCCTCCACCAGGGCGGCAAACCCCCACCATCCCTGACGGGGCATGGCGTAGGAGAAAACGCCCTGGCTGTCGGCCTTGATCACCTGGGTGACAAAGGCATCTCCCGGCGCCTTCACCGTCTGCTCGTCGTTGTAGTACTCCACCTCGATCTCGGCATGGGGAACCGGTTTGCCGTTGTGGCGGACGATGCCGCGGAAGAGGTTGTTGGTCCACAGGCCGTAGGGCCGCACCAGCGGCTCGATTTCAACGGGCTGGCCGGTTAGGGCATCCCAGCCCGATTCGGCGCCAAAGGCGTCCACCACCACCTTGGTGTAGTGGATGATCAGTTTTTTCTCGGCAGGCTCCCAGTAGGGGGCCGGATTGATGAAGAAGACATAGTCGGCCGGGGCCTTGAAGGTGTAGCGGCAGGTGTAGGCGGCGTGGCCATCGACGCGCACCGGCCGCAGGGAGGGCAGCAGATCGGTGACCCGGCCGTTGGCGAGAACGCCGAAGCGGCTCGGCTTGGCCATGTTCATCACCGGCCCCCATTCCATGGGGTGGGTGAAACGGATATCGAAGTCAATGGTGCGGTCGCCGCCGGGGGTGACGATGTCCTGGCTGGGCATCAGAACCTGAAAATGGGCCAGGGCGTTGCTGGCGGTGAGGAGAACAATGCAGAGGACGAATTTGGCGATGGTGCGATGCATGGGAATGACCTCGTGATAATGTTACAAGTTTAAAATTCGTGTTACCGCAGGGACAAAAAAAATCGTGCCGGCTGCTTGCTAGTGGAGATGACCGCCAGTACTGCTCATGCTGAGGTTGCCGTCCTTGACCCCGCGCAGGGCGCAAAGCCGTTCGGCAAGGCTTTGGATCTGCTGCGCCTTGCCGCGGACCACGATGACCTCCAGGCAGTTGTCGTGGTCCATGTGGACATGCATGCTGGAGATGATGTGGTGGTGCAGCTCGTGCTGCAGGTCGGTGATCTTCTCCTGGAGAAGCGCCCGGTGGTGGTCGTAGACCAGGGTGATGACCCCCACCACCTCCCGGTCCGCCTCCCATGCCTCTTTGACAAGGGCCTTGCGGATGAGGTCGCGGATGGCCTCGGAGCGGTTGCTGTACGCCCGCAGCCGGATGAAATCATCGAATTTGGCCAGCAGCAGTTCGTCAAGCGAGATGGAGAATCGTTTCAACATCGGTAATACCTTTCCAATAAAAGTGCTACTGACCATAGACCAGGGGGCGGCAAAGGTCAACCGGAAAAATTCAAAAGCAAACAGGAGCCGCTTTTAATCCTAACCAGGGCAGGAGGGGCTGAAAAGTGCCGCAAGGCTGCGGGAATAGATGTATACTTTTGTAAAGTATTGTAATTGTTTGGTATTTTTTTTGGTATTGGGAAAACGGGGAGTTGCGGCACGGAGGAGAAAAAAGGAGGAAAAAGGAGAAAAACAAAGGAAGCGAGTGTTTCAGGAAATGATTAACTACCTCCGGCAGACCATTTTTTGCCGCTAACCAAACAGAATCAGGACGGTTTCCGGAGCGGTTCGCGATCCCCCGGATGGTGGGGGGTTGCGGGGGGAAGAGGTGCAACCCCCCGTCAGCGTGCGGATTGGAGCGGGGGGGGGCGGACGGGAGGCGGCGGGGAAATTCCGGCCAAACCGCCTTTGACAGGGTGAGGTCTTTTTCATTACTTAAACAGCACCGCCGCACGGTGGCTCTCCCTTCTTTTAATGCCCATACAATTTGTTCTAAGAATAAGGATACGTAGCTCGCTATGCCGTGGCATACTGTTAAGTCGATCCTGAAGAAGTCGCTTTCCGAGAGTATCTATTCCCTGTGGATAGATCCCATCCGCGCCAACCAGACCGATGACACCCACCTGGAGCTGCTTTGCCCGGACCAGTTCTTTGCCTCCTGGGTGAATGAACATTACCTGGCCCTGGTTCGCGAGGCCCTGGCCGCCGGCGGCCACGGGGGCATGGAAGTCCGCTGCGTGGTGCAACGGGGTGGTGATCGGCACGACCTGCCGACTATCCACGAAACCCGCGAGCAGCTGCGGCTGCCCAACATCCCGGAGCGGCAGCAGCCCACCTGCCGTACCCTCCACCCCCGCTTTACCTTTGACGAGTTCATGGTGGGGGAGAGCAACGCCCTGGCCCATTCCGCCTGTCTCGCCCTGGCCAGCGGCGACACCTCGCTGGGCCGCTGCGTTTATATCGATGCCGGCACCGGCCTCGGCAAGAGCCACCTCGCCCATGCCGTGGCCCATCACGTCACCACCCACACGCCGTCGCTTCGCCTCCATTACCTCACCGCCCAGCAGCTGACCGGCGAGATGGTGCGTTCCATCAAGAACAACGCCATGGAGCAGTTCAAGGAGAAGTACCAGCGCCACTGCGACGTGCTGCTGGTGGAGGACGTCCAGTCCCTGGCCGGCCGCACCAAGACCCAGTCCGAGCTGGCCGACGTCTTCGACAGCCTCATGGAGCGGGGCAAGGTGATCGTTCTCACCGGCGGCGTGGCGCCCCGGGATATCGCCAACATCGACGAGTCCATGCGCTCCCGTTTTTCCGCCGGCCTGGTCACCTCCATCAACCCGCCGGACCTTCACACCCGGGTGGTGATCATCAAGCGCAAGGCCCGCAACCACCAGCTGCTCTTGCGCGACGAGGTGGTCATCTATCTGGCCGAGAGCATCCGCGGCGACGTGCGGCGCATCGAGAGCGCCGTCATCGGCCTGAAGGCCAAGTCCTGCCTGCTGAAGTGCGAGCCGGACCTGGCCATGGCCAGGGAGGTGGTGCGGAGCATCGTCGGCCACCGCCAGGAACTCTCCTCCGAGCTGGTGCGCGACTTCGTGGCCCAGCAGTTCAAGGTGCCGGTGAGCGAGCTGCGCTCCAAGTCGCGCAAGAAGTCGGTCACCTTTCCCCGTCAGGTGGCCATGTATCTGGCCCGCAAGCACACCGAGCAGGCGTTGAGCGATATCGGCAGCGCTTTCAACCGCGACCACTCCACGGTGGTCCACTCGGTGCGGGTGATCACCGAAACCATCGCCCGCAACGGCAGCATCCGCGGCCAGATCGAGCATCTCTCCGAGAAGTTGAAGAAAGAGCTGCTGTAAGCAACACCGGAGGGCGCCATCCGCGCCCCTGGTTCCAAATCCGTTCGTCAAAAAGGGCCGGCGCCTCATGGAAGCGCCGGCCCTTTTCGTTTTTTTGGGGGGCCGAGTTCGCGGGGCCGGCGACAGGCCCGGCCCGGCTGATGCCTTGCGGGCCAATGGCGCTGCGCGCGGCAGGGGGCGGAGGGGTCAGGAAGAGGTTGTCGCGCCGGGCCGGGCCGGTTTCGTGTCCAGGGCTTCGCGCACCGCCACGGCGAGATCCTTGATCAACATCGGTTTGAGGAGATAGCCGTGGATTCCGAGCCGGTGGACGCTGCCGTCGTTGATGCGTTCGCTGAAGCCGGTGCAGAGAATAACCGGCAGGGTCGGTCGCCGCTGCTGAGCCTCCCTGATCAGATCCAGGCCGTTTATTTTCGGCATGGCCATGTCGGTGAGGAGGAGGTCGAAGGCAGGGGCGTCGGCCCGGATGGCCCGCAGGGCCTCTTCGCTGCTGGTGAAGCCGGTGACCCGGTACCCCAGCATCAGGAGGATCTGCCGGTTCAGCTCCATGATCGCCCGTTCGTCGTCCACCACGAGAATATGCTCGTTCTGGCCGGCGGGCAGCGCGGGGTCAAGCCCCCCCTCCTCGGCGGGGAGGGATTCGAGGATGGCCGGGAAGTAGAGGTGGAAGAGCGCCCCCTTGTCGGGTTCGCTGTGCACCGTGATGTGGCCGCCACAGGATTTGACGATGCCGTGTACCATGGCCAGGCCCATGCCGGTCCCTTCGCCCTGGGGCTTGGTGGTGAAATAGGGTTCGAAGATCTTCTCCTGGGTGGCGTGATCCATGCCGCAGCCCGTATCGCTCACCGTCAGTCGGATGAAGGGCCCCGGGGCCAGTCCCAGGACGGAGGTCTTGGTATCTGATTCGTCCAGTGCCAGGCGGGAGAGGTGAACGTGCAGCACCCCGGCGTCGCTCGTCCGCATGGCGTGGTAGGCATTGGTGCAGAGGTTCATGACGATCTGGTGGATCTCGGTGGGGTCGGCGAGGACGGTGCCGCAATCGGCCGGGATCTGCTGTCGGATTTCAATGGAAGTCGGCAGCGTGGCGCGGAGCAGCTTGAGGGCCTCTCTGATGACCAGATGGATCTGCAGCGGTTTCCGTTCATGGCTGGACTGCCGGCTGAAGGTGAGGATCTGTTTGACGAGTTCCTTGGCCCGCTGGGCCGCACGTAAAACCTCGGTGAGGTCGGCGGCGGTGGGGTGCGCCGACCCGAGCTGCTCCATGGTAAGCTCGGTAAAGCCGATGATGGGGGAGAGGATGTTGTTGAAATCATGGGCGATGCCTCCCGCCAGGGTTCCCACCGCTTCCATCTTCTGGGCCTGGCGGAGTTGTTCCTGGAGCGCCGTCTGGTCGGTGATGTCCTTGGCGATGTAGACAAAGCCGTTGATGCCGCTCCGTTCGTCCGGGATCGGCGAGGAGGAGACCGCAAAGATTTTGTCGAGGTTCGGGTGGCGGATTTCACGGGTATGGGGCTGGCGGTCCGCCCGGGCCAGGAGTTCCGGACAGCCGTCGCAGGGCGTCGGTTCCTGACGGAAGAGTTCGTGGCATCGCCTGCCGATCAGTTTTTCCGGCGCCACGCCAAAGAGCCGGCCGGCCGCCAGGTTGGCCCGGACCACGGTCATGTGCGCGTCGTGGATGAAGACGGCCTCGTCAATGGCGTGAAAGGTTTGCTCCCACTCCTCCTTGGCCTGGCGCACCGCCATGTCGTTCTGCTTCTGGCGGAGGATGCACCATACGCGGCCCATGTAGAGAGTGAGCTGTCGGATGTCCGCCTCGTCGTAGGGGGCGTCCTTGTCGCCGACCCCGCAGATGGCGACGATCTCTTCCCCCTCGAAGACCGGCACGCTCATGTGCCGCTGCGCGGCAGAGTGTCCCCCGGGGTTGCCCCCGCCGTCGGGCTCGGGCGGGTAATCGTTGTGGACCACCGGCCTGCGCAGCCGGGCGCTGTCCGCCCAGAGCCCCGCCTCCCTCGGGCGGGCATGCATTTCCGGGGCCGCGGCGCATTCCCTGCCGGCCGTGTTCGGCCGGTTGGAGAATTCGATGGTCTGCTGGTCCGGGGGCATGAAGTGGAGGTAGCCGATCTTGCTGCCCGTGAGGCGAACCGCCTCCTTCAGGGCATGGTGGGCCAGGTCGTCGCGGGACGTCCAGGCCAGTTGCGAGAGGTTGAGGAGGGCCGCGGCGCGCTCTTCGTCCTGGCGGATTCTCTCCCCCGCCTCTCTGCGGGCCGTGATGTCGGTGGCGATTTCGATGCGGACGATCCGGTCGTCGACCCAGCGGATGGCCCGATCGATGATGTGGAACCAGCGGTGGGTTTTGGTGTTCTGGAATTCCCAGACATGGGGCGCCCCGGGCTGGCCGTGGTCGTCGAGGAGATAGCGGTTGGTGCAGAAGGGGCAGGGGCCGGTCTGGTTTACCTGGAGGGACTGCCAGCAGACGCGGCCGGTGACGTCACCGAGCAGTTCCCGGCCGTAGTGGTTGATGAACAGCACCTCGTAAGTCGCCATGTCGGCTACGTAAACCACCGCCTCGATGCTGTTGAGAATCGACGTCAGCCTGGCGTGAGACGCCTTGAGCACGGCCTCGGCCCTGCGGCGCTCCTCGACCTCCTGCTCAAGCCGTTGTGATTTGCGCAAAAGCTCATGCCGGGAGGCGCGCAGCTCTTCCATGGTCCTGTTGAGGACGATGAACCGGTTGGCGTTTCTTTCCTCGGGTGATGCCTGGATGACGATGAGGTCGTTCCGGGGCGCGGCAGGAAGACTGAGCCGGAAGCCGCGGCAGGGCGTTTTGAGCTTCGTCCCGGCGGCGGTGCGCCAGGTGAGGGAGCCGGGTACCGGGCTGCTGGTGCGGGAGCAGTTTTCCAGGTACCGGCTGACCGCTTCCCCCTTGTCTTCGCAGCAGTCGGCGATGTTGGTCCCGCCCCGGCCGGGGCCGGGGCCGAGCATCTGCAGCGCCGCCTGGTTGGCCGCCAGGATGACGCCGGCAGGGTCGAGCAGAAGGCAGGCATCCTTCTGCGGCCCGGTAAAGGCTTGAAAATACTCTCTGATGATTCGGTCCTGGTCCGGCACGGCGGTTTCCCCTAATCCCGGAAATATTCGCGGCCGGGTACCAGCAGCGACGCCGCGGTGGGCTTGAGGTAAACGGTGACCAGACAACGGGGGGCGCGCGCCGCCAGGGTTTCGGTGAGCGAAACCTTGGCATAGCCCAGGTTCTCAGCGGCGATGACCCCGAAGACATTGGAGGTCATCATGCACATCGAGGGCCGGTCGAGAACCTTTTCCGCGAAGGGGCAGGAGGTGCTTTCCAGGACGATTTGCTCGTCGTCTTCCTGCCGGAGAAAAAAGTCGCCCTGGATCCGTTGTTTCAGATCAACCAGTACCCCGGCGACCTGGCGGCGGGACATCCTGTCCACGCCAAGGGCCCGGCGGTAGGTTTCATTGAGCCAGAGCCCGATCTTCTGCCCGACCAGGCCGATGTAGCCGGTGGCCTCCTCGTAGCCGACGACATCCTCCAGGATACCGGCCAGTTCGCGGAGAAGAGTGCGGAGAAAGAGGTCGCGCGCCAGGGGGATGTCCAGCGGCGCCAAGGAAGAAGGGTCGGTCATGGCTTGTTCTCGTTCGCGTTGCGGGATTCCGGGACCGGGATGTTTCGCGTCACGCCCCGTCGCCCTCGCCCATTGGTATGCATAAACGGCTGTCGCGGGCAGGAAGCGGGGTGAGCCTCGCGGACGAAAAGCAGCGGGGGGGCAAGGCCGCTAGAAGTAGACCGGCTTCACCGGCGCCGCCTCATCGCCGCCCCGCCGGCCCTGGACAACGGCGGTGGCGAGCCGCTTGGCCGCCTTGATCATGTCGTTCATGCCGATGCCGTCCCAGCCAAAGCCGCAGAGGTGGAGACCGGGCAGGCTCTCTTCAAGGGTGCGCCGCCAGCGGCAGAGCGCCGGGTGGTCGGCCTCGAGTTGCGGGATGCCGGCTGACGGCCGCAGCACCCGGCGGAAGCAGGGCGGCGAGGTGAGGGGCAGAAGCCCCTTGAGGTCGTCGAGTACCCGGGCGACGATCTCTTCGTCCGGCAGGTCGATCCGTCCGGGGTGGCGGCGGCCGCCCACCAGCACCTCGATGAGCACCCTGCCCGCCGGCGCCCGGCCCGGGAACATGTGGGTGGAGAACATGGCGCCAAGGGCGAAGCGCCTCTCCCGTTCCGGGGCCAGGTAGCCGAAGCCGTAAGGGATCTCCACCTGATTGGGAAAGCCCAGCAGGACATTGGCGATGCGGGCCACGGCAAGCCCGGCCACCGGCGGCACCGAAAGCTCCCGCAGCAGGGCCAGGGCGGGGTTCACCGGCAGGGCCACGACCAGGGCCGCCCCCCGCAGCTCCTCGTTCTCGGTGGTGACGCGCCACTGGCCGGCCTCGCGCCGCACCGCCCGCACCGGGGTTTCGGTGCGCACCGGCAGGCCCGTGGCCAGCACCTCCACCAGCCGCTCCATGCCCTGGGGAAAGCTCACCATGGCCGGCATCTCCCCCCCGCTCGCCCCCTTTTCCCTTTTCTTGTGGCGGAGCCCCCGCAGGATCGAGCCGTGGCGCTGTTCGAGATCCCGGACGCCGGGCATCACCGCGTCGATGCTGAGCCGCTCGAAATCGCCGGCAAAGGTGCCGGTCACCGCCGCGTCCACCAGGGGCAGAACCTCGCGGCCGAAACGGTGGGCGGCCCATTGGGCGACGGTGGGCTCGTCGGCGAGGGGTTTTTTCCACAGGTCGCCCAGCAGCCGAAGCTTGCCGGCCGTTGAGAGCAGCGGGGTGGAGAGGAGCTGGCGCGGGTTCTGGGGCAGGGCCACCAGGCAGCCGTGGTGGCAGACGTAGCGGAGGAATTTCTTGAGCGGCGCCCGCTGGGCCTCCCTGTCCAGGCCGGTGTCGGCGAGGAGTTCGCGGCTTTCCGCCACGTTGTCGAGGAAGCCGTGCGGCCCCCATTCGGCGAGGAAGCCGTGGTCGTGGCAGGAGCGGATGGCGCCGCCCGGCCGGTCTCCTCCCTCCAGCAGCACCAGGTCGCAGTCAGGCCGCGCCTTGCGCAGGAAGTGGGCGGTGGCCAGGCCCGACAGGCCGGCGCCGACGATGATCACCTCGTGGGTCTTGATCTCCATGGCTTCTCTCGTGTGCGGAAATAGGGGGCGGGGTCGCTCAGGCCGAGGCCATGAGGCGGGCGGTGATCCCATCGGTCGAGGCATCCACCTCCACCCAGCCGCCCCCGCTGATCATGCCCGGGTTGATGATCCGGGTGGCGCCGATCCTGTCCTCGGCCATCGCCTCGTGGATATGTCCGGTGAGGCAGAGGGCGGGCTGCAGTCGCTCGATGCAGTCGCGCACCGCCAGGCTGCCCACATGGGCACCGTTGGCGAGCCGGTCGGTGGCGGTGTCCGCCGGCGGCGGATGGCAGACCAGGATCCGCCGGGCCGCGGTCGCCACCTGGGCGTAGCCTTGGTCGAGCAGGGTGGCGAGTTCGGCTTCCGCGAACTCGTTGGGGGTGGCAAAGGGGGTGGGATTCGAGCCCCCCACCCCGAAGATCCCCACCCCGTCGGTGATCACCCCCCGGCCATGGAGCGAGATGCCCTGGCCGGCGAGCAGGTCGTCGACCTCGGGCCGGTCCAGGTTGCCGGCCAGGGCCAGGATCCTGGGGTTTACGGCCCGCACCGCCGCCAGCACCTGCTCGGCCTCGCGGCGGCCGCCGAAATTGGTGAGGTCGCCGGTGATCAGCAGCAGGTCGGCGTCGGCAATGGCCGGTATGGCGGCGAGGGCGCCCAGGTTCATGTGGATGTCGCCAAAGGCTATGATGCGCATGGTGATCGAGGCCGTGACAGGGGAGGGGGCGGAAGGCGTGCCCGCAGTGGTTGCCGTCTGGGATCGCTTGAAACTTTGTGAATTATTTCGGCAAGTTTATCAGAATTCGCCAGGAATGGACACCAAAAAATATTGCGTTGGCCGGTGCTTTTTGCCATAAAGAGACGGGCCGACGGGCGGCCCGGTTGTCGTCGGGGAGCGCCAAGGTGTTCCGTCCGGAACGCGGTTGGCCGTTGGCGGTGAGCGATTGGCAAAACCGTACCAGAGCAAAAGGTTCCGTCAACGGCCAATGGCTGACGGCGAACAGCTTTATCCGGGGCAGAAGCGTTCCGGACGGGAACGAAGGAAAGGCCATGACCGCTGCGATGCCGGAGAAACCACGGGTGCTGGTGCTCTACTACTCGTTCAGCGGTCAGACCATCGGCCTGCTCCACCGGCTGGCCGACGGCCTTAAGTTCCGGGGCGCGGAGGTGGTGATGGAGCGGCTCCGGCCCGTTGAGCCGCTGCGCTTCCCGGTGGGCACCTTCAGCTCCACCCTGCGGATGATGCTCGCCACCTGTTTCCGGCCCCGGGTGGCCATCGAAGAACTCTCCGCCGACAGCCGCGGTCCCTTCGATCTCGTCATCCTTGCCGGCCCCACCTGGTCGTACAACCCCAGCGGTCCGGTGCTCGCCTTCCTCGACCGGGACGGCAGGCGGCTGCTCGCCGGCCGGCCGGTGCTGCCGCTCATCTCCTGCCGGGGTTACTGGCGCTGGCACTGGCAGGGCCTGCGCAAGAAGCTCCGCGCCTGTGAGGCGCGGATCGCCAACCTCATCGTCTTCACCCATCCCCAGCCCGAGCCGTGGCGGACCATCGGCGTCTTCCTGAAGATCGCCGGCAAGGCCCCGGAGCGCTCGCCCCTCCTCAAGCGCTGGTACAGCCGCTTCGGCCACTGCCGCGAGCAGCAGGAAGAGGCCTGGCATTTCGGCCTGGCCATCGGCCTGGCGCTCGCGCGCGGCGAGGATCTTTCCGGGCTTGATTTCCGTACTCCAGCGGCGATGCCTTAAAATTCCACTCCCTTCTGCGCCTTGACCCCGTTTTCGTAGGGGTGCTTGATCATCCGCATCTCGGTGGCCAGATCCGCGGCACCGATGAGCCCCTGGCTCGCCCCCCGGCCGGTGATCACCACGTGCAGCCGCGAGGGGCGTTTCCCGAGCAGGTCCACCACCTCCAGTTCCTCGACGATCCGGTAGTTGACCAGATAGGTCAGTTCGTCGAGCACCACCACGTCGAAGCAGTCGCTGGTCACCACTTCCCTGGCGAACTCCCATGCCTTGCGGCCCGCCTCGCGGACCGTCTCTTCCTCTTCCTTCCAGGTAAATCCGGTGCCCAGGGTGTGGAACTCCACCAGCTCGGTGAGGTGCTTTCCCATGGCCCGGGCCTCGCCGGTTTCCCATTTGCCCTTGATGAACTGGATGATGCACACCTTGAGCCCGTGGCCCACGGCGCGCACCGCCTGGCCCAGCGCGGCGGTGGTCTTGCCCTTGCCGTCGCCGGTGTAGAGGATGACGAGACCTTGGTTGGTCATGGCGGGGTTCCTTGTCGGTTGTTGATTATGGGTGTGAAAATGAGAATGAATATAAAAAGAACCTGGCAAATGCGTGCGGTTGGTGCCGTGAGAAGGTAAAGTACCACGGGACGGGGAATCATGACAGGAGGTTTTCCGGCTTGGTGTTTTGTCCCGTCCCAAGGGGCGGGCCTAGAATTTTGCGAAAACAGTTCGTTATCCCCAAAAGGAGAGCGTGTTAATGGACATCCTTCATCTTTCGGACCTTCACTTCGGCACCCAGAAAGACGCCGAACGCTGGGCCAGCCAACTGGCGGCAGATTTACAGAACGAACTCGGCTGTCGACGGTTGGAGGCGCTGGTTATCTCGGGCGATGTCGGCACCTGCTCCGTTGCCGAGGAATACGAGGCAGCGGCGAAATTCATCGCCTCGATTCGAGACGAATTCGGTCTGGATGGCGGGCGGATCGTCGTGGTGCCCGGTAACCATGACCTCAACTGGGAGCTTGCCAGAAAGAAGGGGTATGATCTTGTTGATCGGGATGAGGTGGACGGCAAGGTCGGTGAGGAATGCCTCATCCCTGTGGGTGACGATGCTGTCCGGGTCAGAAACCCTGAAGGATACCCGCAACGATTTGCAAATTTCGCGGGTTTTTACCAACAGGTGACCGGACGGCCCTATCCTCTTGGCTGTGAGGAACAGGCCGTGATTCGCCACCTTCCGGCCTTGAATCTCCTCTTTATGGAGCTGAATTCCTGTTGGGAACTGGACCATCATTTCAAAGCCCGTGCCTCTGTCAATTCAGGTGCCATCGCCAGGGCGCTGGATGCTCTGCGAACCAATCCGGTCTTTTCCGGCTGCCGAAAAGTTGCCGTGTTCCACCATCCCTTGCAGAGTCCGGACCCTGACCGGATCACCGACCACGGCTTTATGCAGCGTTTGAAACAGGCAGGGGTCTCGTTGGCCCTGCACGGCCATATCCATAAGGCTGAAGCAGGGCAGTTTCGTTACCCCCTGGAGCCTGGCGGCCAGGCAGTGTATCTCATCGGCGCCGGGACCTTCGGGGCGCCGGTCCGGGAATGGCAGCAGGGCTATCCGTTGCAGTACAACCTGTTGCGGTTGCAGGAGCATGCCGTGGTGGTGGAAACCCGTCGCCGAAGCGAACTCAACGGCGCTTGGCTGCCGGACGCCATCTGGCTGCAAGGCCGGGGAAAGGATCCCTTGCCCCGTTACGAGGTGCCGCTGTCGCCTCTGCCGCCAAGCGTTCCGCCTGAACCCGACCCGCCGTCCCTTGATCCGGAACCGCCCCCTGTTTTTCCAAAGGCATATGGCGAATGGCTTGCGGAGCACTGCCGGCATATGGACATCGACCGGCTGCGTGAAAAGGGCAGGAACATCCAAGCCAAGCTTCCCGAACTGTACATCCCGCTCTATACCCAGCCACCGGCCGGCAAGCGGGAGAAGGGGGACGACCCTGCCGGCTTGTTGCGGGAGAAGGACGCGCCCATCGATATCGAGGAACTGGTCCGTACCGCGCCCACCCTGCTGGTCAGGGGCCAGCCCGGTTCCGGTAAAACCACCCTGTTGCGGCATTACTGTTTTCAAATGATCGGGCCTGAGAAGGGAGATGCGGGTGAAGAAATATTGCCGGTGCTGATTTTTATGCGGGATCTGCGTGGACTCGACCCGGCCGAATTCCCGGTGCCCGGCGCGGCCGCCGCCGAGCGTATTTTGACCTGGCTTTTCGGGCAGATGGGAAATGGCCTCGACCTGGAAACCGTCACCCGCTATTGCCGGGCCGGCCGCACGGTTTTTCTGGTGGACGGCCTCGATGAAATCGATCGGGTGCGTCGTGATCTGATAGTACGTTCGTTGGCTGATTTTCGGTTGCGGAACAACGGTTGCAGAATGGTTTTTACCGGCCGGCCGCACGGTTTCGAAGGGGAGGTGATCGATCGCTTTGGCGAAAGGGTGGCGGAGGTTTTGCGGCTCAACCCCGAACAGGTGGGGCTCTTTGTCCGTAAATGGTTCTGTTCGGTTATGGAGTCGGATTCGGCCTCCTGCCGGCGCACCGCCGATGACCTCATCGACGGGATGCGGACCAAGCCCGGTATCGAGGCCATGAAGGACTCGCCGCTGATGCTCAGCGCCATCTGCCTGCTCTATCTGGACGGCAAGGAGTTGCCCGGCCAGCGGGCGGAACTCTACCTCAAGTTCATCGATTACCTGGTCTATCGAAGGTTCAGTGAGCCTGAAAAGGTTCGCGTCTACCTCCGTTCTCTGGCCCTGACCATGCAACGAGATGAAAAGCTCCGGGACGGCATCGACCGCTTGCCAGCCATCGCCCTGCTCGAAGACATTTTTTCCCGTGGCGATAAGGAGAGCGACCGGGATTACCGGATGCGATTGGAGGGAGAGTTTGAGCGGATCGAGCCGCAGTGCGGCCTGCTCAAGTGCGAGCACGGCAAGTACCGTTTCTGGCACCTCTCCTTTCAGGAGTTTTTGGCTGCCGTGGCCATCGCCGACCAGGAGCGGCTGGATTTCTATAAGGCCATCGAGCCGTATTGGGAAGACGAGCGTTTCAAGGAGGTGGTCGAGCTCTATGTTGGCTATCTCAGCATCCAGAACGGCGGCATGGCCAATGGCATCGTGCAGCGGGTTTTGGAGGCGGAAGATGGAGGAGAGTTTTTGCGCTGGCGGTTGGCGGCCAAGTCCCTGCGTAACATCCATCAGGATCGGCGGGACAAGGAGGTAGTGAGGCTGGCCAGCGATCGATTGATCATGGTGGTGGGGTCGGACGCCTTGGTTGCCAACCGGGTGGATGCCGGCGAAACCTTGGGCTGGCTTGGCGACCCTCGTAAGGTGCTGCGTGATTTCGTGCCGGTTGCGGCCGGCGAATGTGTCATCGAAGGCAACAAGGTCGTTGTTGAGGGTTTTGAAATCGGGCTCTGTCCGGTGAGCAACCAGTGGTTCGAGGAGTTCGTCGAGACGGGCGGTTATGGCGAGGAGCGGTTCTGGAGTGAAGAGGGCAGGAAGTGGCTCGATTATACCGGGTATCGGGAACCCAGGTTTTGGCACACCCGGCCGTGGAACTGTCCCAATGCGCCGGTGGTGGGGGTGAGCTGGTACGAGGCGGATGCCTTTGTAAAGTGGCTTGGCGAAAGTCGTAACGATGGCCACGAGTACTTCCTGCCTGACGAGGGACAGTGGCAGTTGGCCGCCTCGGGTGGCGGGAAGGGGCACGAGTTCCCGTGGCAGGGGCAGTGGCAGGAGGGGCGCTGTAACACGAGAGAGAGCGGTCTGGAGAGAACCACACCGGTCGGTGTTTTCCCCAAGGGGCATACCCCCAGCGGCGTGGTGGACATGGCCGGGAATGTCTGGGAGTGGACCGCGGATGAATTTGGCAGTCGTCAGCGAGTACCGGATTTTGCCTTTGATCCGGAGCTGCATGATTTCTGGCTGGCCTGGGAGAAAGCTGGAAGGGGTAAAGAACGGGAGGTCATTTCGGAGAAGATCCAAGCGCTATATGAGAAGCAAGAAAATAAGTTCCCGGTCCTGCGCGGCGGCTCGTGGGACAGCGATCGGGATTATGCCCGCTGCGCCGCCCGCACCAGGAGCGACCCGGACGACGGGGACTTCGACATCGGCTTTCGTTGCGCCAGGGCTTCGGCATAGCCCTTTGGACTTTTACCCTTTTACCCTCTGGCCTGTCCGAGGCAGGGCCGGATGTTGGAGCACGGAGGGAAAAGGGGAGGATGTTGCCGGCGGAGCCGGCCGCGAATTTTTTTTTTTGAAAAGGTGAGGTGATGGCAACCGAGGTCGACGCGGTGACCAGGCTCTACGACTATCTCCTCTGGCTGGTTCCCAAGCTTGAAAAATTTCCCCTCAGCCAGAAATATCTCATCGGCGACCGGTTGGAGAGCCTGCTCCTCGATATCCTCGACCTGCTGGTGGAGGCTGCCTATACCCGCAACAAGGCCGGGCTCTTGCAGCGGGCCAACATCAAGCTCGAACAGCTCCGTTATCTGGTCCGGCTGGCCAAGGATCTCAAGCTGCTGTCGCTCAACGGCTACGAATTCTCGGCCCGGGCCATCAACGAGATCGGCGTCTCGGTGGGCGGCTGGTTGAGGTACGCGCGGCATGAAAAGCCATAACCATCTTTTCGCCCAAATCACCGCTTTCGACAACCTGCTGCTCGCCGCCCGCCGGGCGCAGAAGGGCAAGCGCTTTAAGCCAGGCTGCGCCCGTTTCAACCTCAACCTGGAGCGGGAGCTGCTCCGGCTCCAGCAGGAACTCGTGGCCGGCACCTACCGCCACGGCCCCTACCACGACTTTTTCATCAACGACCCCAAGCGGCGGCTGATCAGCGCCGCCCCCTACCGGGACCGGGTGGTCCACCATGCGCTCTGTAATGTCATCGAGCCGCTTTTCGACCGAACCTTTATCCACGATACTTACGCCTGCCGCCGGGACAAGGGCACCCACGCCGCCGTGAACCGCTACACCCATTACGCCCGGCGGTACCGTTACGTGCTCAAGTGCGATGTCCGTAAATACTTCCCCTCCATCGAGTGCCAGGGGGCGGCTTGACACCTTCACATCGATGACGGCGGATCTCTTGGCGAATTTTTTCCTGTTCTCAGGGCGATTGCACGGCCACAGTGGTCAGACCTCGATTTCTTCTATGGGCAGCAGTTGTTTGCCGTGGCGCACGGTGAGCACGGCAAGCCGGCTTCCCTCCAGGTGGTAGATAACGCGGTAGTTGCCGTAGAGAAGCTCGCGAATATCTTCCCGGCGGGATTCGGGAACCACCCGGCCGCTGTGAGGCGAAGTTTCTAATAGACGGACCTTGGCGAATAAGTTCTCGACCCATCGGCGTGCTGCCGTCGAGTTATCCTGAGCGATATAGGTGGCTATCTCCGTAACTCGCTCCACCGCGAACGGCGACCATATAATCCTCATTCGCCGATGCACCCCAGAACCGTGGCCTTGGCAACGTCGTGGTCCACGCCGGCCCCGGCGTCGATCTGGGCCATGGCCGTTTGCATCTCTTCAAGGAGTTCGATCCGCTCCTGCATGGCCTCGTATTCCGCGACATCGAGGAGCACAGCCACACCTCTGCCGTGCTGGGTGATGACCAACGGCCGTTTCGTTTCATGGACCTGTTTGACAAACGTGGCGATTCCGGACCGGAATTCTGACATGGGTCGGATGTCCTGATCTACTTTGAGACGGGGCATGATGCACCTCCTAGGATTTTTTGTACATCATAGTGTACTGTATGTTGCAAGAGGTGCGCAAGGGGGGCGTGAAGCGAGGTGGAATGGGAGTGACTGAGCGGAGAAGTTACAATGAGACAAAGAGATTGAGGCAAAGAGACAAAAAAAGCCCCGGCGGGAATCCGCCGGGGCTTTTTGAATTATCGAAGGTGGTGGGCGATACGGGATTTGAACCTGTGACTTCCACCGTGTGAAGATGGCACTCTAACCACTGAGTTAATCGCCCACGTGACAGAGGGATAAATACCGCATCGGGCCATGAATTTCAACCTCATAATGCAGCCCGGGCCAGGATCTTTTTCGTGGACCCGGCCGGCGTTCAAGGTCGGAACCGTTTGAGCTGCAGATTCCGCAGTACCTTGTAATGTTTGTCGTTGCCGGTGAGCAGGTGAATGCCGTGGGCAATCGCCGTGGCACCGATGAGGGCGTCGGCGAGTTCCAGCGAGTGGCTCAAAAAATGCTGTTCGACAAAGAACATCGCCTTGGCCGATATCTCGTCGGAGATGTGGAGAAGGTGGGTGTTCCAGCGACGCAGGGCCTTGCGGAGGCTGTTGAGCTCCTGCTTGTTGCGCATCCCCTGGACGAGTTCCATGTAGGTCACCACCGAGATCGAGAAATTTTGCGTTTCTTCGATGACCCGATAGGCTGTGGCGTTCCCCTTGAGGTACCAGATGAGGACATCGGTATCGATGAGCATTTCAGAACCGCCCCTTTCTGCGCTTGCGGACGTATTCCTCGACATCGGTCACCGCTTCGTTGTCCTTCCACATCCCGAACACTTCGTTGGTCTCTACGGTGGCGGTTTCGGTTTCGGCATCAGGGTAGGGAACGAGCTTGGCGCAGGGTTTGCCCCGGAAGGTGATAACGACCTCCTCGCCCCTGACAACAGAGTCAATGAGTTCCTTGGCGTGGAACCGGAGATCCTTGGCGGTGGCCTTCATGGGTATCCCTCCTTACGGCATGGCAAGTTATGAAGTTTATACTTTAAAGTATAAACTTCATGGTGTCCCCGGTCAACATCAAATCCTCCTCACTTCTCTGGCGGCCCCCGCAATTGCTCGATCTGGCCCCGGTAAAAATCGGCGTTGGCCGGGTCGTTGGCCAACGCCCTGAGTTCGGTGGCCAACGCCCGCTCGGGGTCGCCGGTGGCCCGGTAGGCATGGGCCAGGGTGTCGAGGATGTAGCCGGCCGGGGCCAGCCCCGCGGCCTTCTCGGCCATGGGCAGCGCCCTGGCCGGGTCGCGGACGCTTAAATCCTCGGCGGTGAGGAGCAGCCAGGCGAAGTTGTTGAGGAGTTCGGCGTCGTCCGGGGCCAGGGCGAGGGCGTGCTGGTAGGCCGCCACCGCCTCGGGGTAGCGGCGGCGTTCCTGCTGGAGGTCGCCCAGCATCTGGTACCAGAGGTATTTGCCCGGCTCCTGGCGGATCTTCTGTTCGAGCACCGCCTGGGCGAACTTCTCCCGCGGCGCGCCGTCGAGCAGGTCGGCGGGCATCTTCCAGATCATCACCCCGCCCGCCGCCAGGGCGAGCAGGAAGAGGGCGAGCGCCCCCCGCACCTTGCGGTCGTGGCGCTGCGCCAGCCGCGGGTCGTGCTGGCAGCGGGTCAGGAATTCCACCCGTTCGCCGATCCCGAAATGGTGCCAGCTGGGCAGGTCGCGGATGTTGCCGGAGAGCCAGGCGATCTTTTCGAGTACCTGCACCAGGGGCCGGCTGTCGCGCATGGCGGTGAAGATGTGCAGATCGGCCTGGCGTTCGAAGTTGCGCATGAAGAAGCCGAAGACGAAGCGGAAGTAGACGATCATCAGCACGAACATCGGCACCACGCTGACGTAGTTGAGGGCGTGGGCCGGGTCGCGGTTGAAGAAGCGGAGGAGGTGGTAGAAGGTGTCCGAGTTGAGCAGCAGGTAGAGGGTGGGGTAGGTGGTGAGTTCGGCGAAAACGAGAAAGCCCATGAAGAAGAAGATATAGAGCTGCAGGTGGTGGCGCTTGACGTGGCCGATCTCGTGGGCGAGCACGGCGTCGATCTCTTCGGGGGTCGTCGCCTGCAGGAGCCCCGGGGTGAGGAGCAGGTAGCGGAAGCGGCGGGTGAGCCCCATGACCCCGGCGGTGAGCATCCTCCCCTCGAAGAGCGGCCAGAGGAGGATGTCGGCGTAGGCGAGCTGCTGGCTGCGGCAGAATGCCTCGATGCGTTCCCGCATGGGGCCGGGCGGCATGGAGGTGCAGCCCCAGAGGCGGGTGACCAGGGCCGGCAGCACCAGGGCGAGGACGACGAAGAGCGACAGGAAGAGCGCGGGCTCCCCCCAGGGCGAGGCGAGGAAGTGACGCACCGCCGGCAGCGACGATTTTTCGAGCAGGTCGGCGAGCAGCGACAGGATGAGCCACGGCAGGATGAGCGGCAGGTTGGCCTTGAGGTTCGAGACGATGAAGGTCGAGGCCGAATAGCCGCGGCCGAAGGCCGTGGCGTAGCTCTTGCGGGCCGCCCCCCACATCACGGCCAGGTAGCCGAAGAAGAGGAGCACCCCGCCGGCATTGGCCAGGGTGGGGAGGCGCGCGGCCAGGGGCAGCTTGGCGAGGTAGTACTGGCAGTCGAGCAGGTAGACGTCGGCGGCAAGGCTTGCGATGGCGAGAATGGCGAGCCGCTGCTCCACGGCAAAGTACTGCGGCGGGCGGGTCACCCGGCGGGGGCGGTGGGCGTGGCGGACCGCCTGGAGGTAGAGCAGCCCCTTGAGGGCAAAGAGGAGGAGCGCGGTGCGGGCCGCGAGCGGCGGGGCCTCGGGCACGGAATTGGTCGTCAGGACGAAGATGACGACCAGGAGATAGATGAGGTAGTTGTAAAACAAAACGGTCGGATGTCGGGGTCTTATGGATAAACGGTCATGGGGCAACCGGCGGGGTTAGAAGCGGAACGACGAAAAGCGGTCGGTCTGGTTCACTCGGGCGTTGTGCAGCTGTTGGTCGCGGATCAGCGCCACCAGCTCTTCGAAGGCGAGGATCTTCTCTTCGAGGAAGAACTCGCCGATTTTGCGCTGCAGGCTCTTCTGGCGCCAGATCAGGGTCTGCACCTGCCTTTCGGTGAGCAGCCCCAGGTCGATGGCGGCGCGGCCGAACGGGGCCGGCGTCCGGCGGGACCGGAGCACGGTGAGGATGTCCTGGTCGTCGAGCCAGCCGAAGCGGCGACCGATCTCGCCCAGCCGCGGCCGCTGGGTGCGCTGCCAGATCAGGGCCTGGATGATCTGCCGCCAGGAGATGTAGCCCGAGTAGTAGAGAAAATGGCCCAGGCGCAGCTCGCGTTCCGGGAGGGTGCCCTGGAAGAGGTTGTCGATGTCCCAGCCGCGCGCGCTGGTTGTGTTGCCGGCGGCGCGGGCCGGGCGGCTGAAGCCGTGGTTGCGGCGGGACTCGGCCCGCGCCGCGCCGGGAACGATGATCACGCCCTTTTCCCGGGCGTCGAGATAGCTGGAGAGATTTTCGTAGGCCGACTGCACCTGGCGGAAGAGGTCGGAGTGGCGGCGCTCGTCGTCGTCGCCGCCGAGGATGGCCACCCGGTCGGGGTGGGTTTCCAGGGCACGTTTTCGATAGGCGGTCTTGAGGCCGGAAAACTGGAGGTATTCGAGGAAGTCGCGGGTGATGTTCAGTTCGGCGCCGAACAGCACCCGGCAGGCGTTGAAGAGTTCGTGTTCGGCAAGAACCATTGCCATTGGGTCTTTCCCTTGTCGCGACTGGCCGTGGCGGCCTGTCGATGGTTGCGGCGACGTGCCCGGTGGGACGATGCGCCGGATTGGTTGCGCTGTGCCGAAAAGGTCCGGGAACTCCCCGAATACTCGATATAAAAGCAAAGAATTATTTCATTAATAGCCTTCTCGGGCAGGATGGTCAAGGATAAAGCTGTGTGACGGGCAACTGTTCCGCGGCGGTCGATCCATGGGGTTTTTAGGCGATGCCGCTTGACAAGGCAAGGGGCGGCAGGCTATAAGGTGTAGGTCATGGAACTTCGTATCTGTCCATTCTGCCGGGAAAAAATCAAGGCTTCGGCCACGGTGTGCCGCTTTTGCCACCGGGATTTGCCCGAACTCTACGACCGTCGGCCCCGTCCCCGGCGGCGCCGTTCCATGGGCTGGCTGCCGGCCCTGGCAGTCGCCGTCGTCCTGGTGGGCGGCTCCGCCTTCCTCGCCTCCGAATTCCTTAAAGAGCGTCAGAACTGGCTGGACCGCTGAAGGGCGGCAGGCCCGGCTTTTTCGTCCCCCCCCCCCTTGCTCGATCTTCTCCCCCCTCCCTGAGTTCGCCGCGACGCGTCCGGGGTGATCCGCCGGGGCGCGCCTACCCTTTTTCCGCCACCAGCACCACAAAGCCGGCCGCGGCGTCGAGCCCTGGCCGGGACGGCTCGAACGCCTTGAGTTCGGTCGGGCCTGGGTACAGGGTGGAGCGTGATTCCCGGACGGCGAAGCCGGCTTCCTCGATCCAGCCGGCCACGGTGGCCGGGGCGTAGAAGCGGGCGTGCCGGTAGTAGGGGTTGCCTGCCTCGCGCTTGGCGGCGAGCGCCGCGCCCCAGCTTGAGGTGGCCGGGACGGTGCCCACCACCAGATGGCCGCCGGGGCGGAGTACCCGGTGGCATTCGGCGAGCAGCCCGGGGGGGGCCTCCACGAAGCAGAGGGTGAAGAGGAGAAAGAGGGTGGCGATCGAGCGGTCCGCCAGGGGGAGTGCCTCGCCGATCCCCTGGCAGACGCCGACGCCCCGCCGGCGGGCGAGGTGCAGGGGGGCAAAGGCCGGGTCGAGGCCGAACCGCACCCCAAGGGCGGCGGCGAAACGGCCCGGGCCCACGCCGATCTCGAACCGCGGCTGGGCAAGCGGGGTGGCGAGGGTCGAGAGGGCCTCGAGTTCCATCTCGAAGAGGAGGCTCTCTTCGAACCAGCCGTCGTATTCGGCGGCCCGCTGGTCGAAGACGGCGCTCGTGCGGCGCCAGAAGGAATCGGTGGCTGTCACGGTGGCGGGCTCCCGGCTCGGGCGCCGGCCCTGTTTTCCTGTGGTGCGCCGGCGGCCGCTCTGCTATGGTTGTTGATGGCTCAGGGGTATTGACTCTACATACCCGAAACCGGTCCGGCCTGGCAAGCGGCAAGGCCCGGTCCGGTAACATCCTTCCCCGCCCCCGCCCGGCGCGGCACAGAAAGGTCATGGACGAAATCACCCCGTCACGCTTCCGGCGTTCGCTTTTCAACCCGGACCGTTTCACCCTCACCTTCGAGCTGGTGCCCGGCCGCAGCGGCCGCGGCAGGGAGTACGGCCGCACCCTGGCCCTGGCCCGGCAGCTTGCCGCCGACCCCCGGCTCCAGGCGGTGAGCATCACCGAGAACGCCGGCGGCCATCCGGCGCTCTCCCCCGAGGTGCTCGGCGGCGAGATCCTGGCCACCGGGCTTGACGTCATCATCCACTTCTCCTGCAAGGACAAGAACCGCAACCAGATGGAGAGCCTCCTCTACGCCTGGGACCGGGAGGGGCTGAACGATCTGCTGGTGATCAGCGGCGATTACCCCCAGCAGGGCTATCGGGGCAACCCCAAGCCGGTCTTTGATCTCGGTTCGGTGCAGGCCCTGGACCTGCTTTCGGCCATGAATCGGGGCGGCGATGCCCGTCCGGGCGCCGGCCCGCCCCTGCCGCCCACCTCCTTTGTCAAGGGGGTGGCGGTGTCGCCCTTCAAGCGGCTGGAGGCGGAGCAGATGATGCAGTACTTTAAGCTCCACCGCAAGGTGGCGGCCGGCGCCGACTACGTCATCACCCAGGTGGGCTATAACGGCCGCAAGTTCCACGAACTCCTTCTCTACATGGCCCAGAACGGCCTCAACGTGCCGGTGCTGGGCAATGTCTTCATCCCCAACCTGGCGGTGGTGGAGATCATGTACCGGGGCGGCATCCCGGGCTGCTCCATCCCCGACTCCCTCTACGCCGAGATGAAGCGGGAGGCCGAGGCCCCGGACCGGGGCAAGCGGGCGCGGCTTGTCCGCGGCGCCAGGCTCCTGGCCGTGCTCCGGGGCCTGGGCTATGCCGGCGCCCACATCGGCGGGCCGGGCATCCGCTACGAAGACTTTGATTTCCTGGTGAGCGAGGCCGAGCGTCTGGCCCCGCAGTGGCGGGAGTGCCTCGCCGACCTCACCTCCTGGTTCGACGACGGCTTCTACTATTTCGAGGCCGATCCGGCAACCGGCCTCAACCGGCCCGATCCCCGGCCGCGGCCCATGGCCGGCCCGCCGAAGCTTGCCTACCGGGCCGCCCGCCTGCTCCATGAACTCGCCTTTGCGCCCGACGGGCCGCTCTATGAAACCATGCGCGGCTGCTGCCTCGCCCTGGACGAAACCCGGCTGCGGGGCGGGCTCTCCCGCGGCGAACACCTGCTCAAATTCGTTGCCTTCGGCTGCCGCAACTGCGGCGACTGCGCCCTGGCCGAACTCGCCTTCCTCTGTCCCCAGTCGGGCTGTGCGAAAAATCTGCTCAACGGTCCCTGCGGCGGGAGCCGGGACGGCTGGTGCGAGGTCTACCCCGGCAAGCGCCGCTGCCTCTTCGTGCGGGTCTACGAGCGGCTCAAGAGGGTGGGGCGCGAGGGCGAGATGCGCCAGGGCTTCGTGCCGCCCCGCGACTGGTCCCTCAATGAAACCTCTTCCTGGGTGAACTTCTATCGGCAGCGCGATCACGCCGGCAAGAACAAGAAAGGGTAGGCGGAGAGCGGCAACGGCCCCTGCCGCCGATGGCGTCGTCGCGTCGGAACCGCTCGTTTCCGGACGGTGAGCGGGACGGCGCGAGGGGCGGGGACGCCGCTGGCGGTACCCGCCGCGCCCCTCGGCGGCCGGAGCAAAAAAGTGTTCCCTATTCCATGAAAAGACGGTAAATTGATCTCTTTTTCAATCCGCAGTGTTGCCTGTCCCGGCGGGGGAGGCGGCGCGGGCAGTGGCGGCGCTGGTTGGCGGCGCGGCCCTGGCAAATAAATCAAAAAAGCATTTGTAACCAACTGGTTGCAACGAGGGCACTTGCTTGCGGTGGCGCCCTTCGGGAGAGGAACGGCTATGGGCTATGATGAGGCCGCCCTGCGTCCGCGCGAGGAATGCGGCGTCTGTGGCATCTTCGGACATCCGGACGCGGCCAAACTGACATATTTCGGGCTTTACGCCCTGCAGCATCGCGGGCAGGAAAGCGCGGGCATCGTCGCCTCGGACGGCGAGCAGGTCCGCCAGTACAAGGGCATGGGGCTGGTGCCCGACGTCTTCAGCGAGAAGAACCTGCAGGGGCTGCCCGGCCACCTGGCCGTGGGCCACGTGCGCTACTCCACCACCGGGGCGTCCAACATCGTCAACGCCCAGCCCTTCACCGCCACCCACCAGGGCTGCACCGTGGCGGTGGCCCATAACGGCAATCTGGTCAACATTCGCACCCTGCGCGACGAACTCGAAAAACAGGGCTCCATCTTCCAGTCCACCATGGACAGCGAGGTGGTGGTGCATCTGTTGGCCCGGGGCCACGCCAAGCCGCTCGACAAGGCCATCGCCGACACCTTCGAAAGGATCAAGGGCGCCTACTCGATCCTGCTCCTCACCCGCGACAAGATGGTGGCGGTGCGCGACCCCCAGGGGTTCCGGCCCCTCTGCCTCGGCAAGCTCAACAACGGCGGCTACATCGTCGCCTCCGAAACCTGCGCCCTCGACCTCGTCGAGGCGCAGTACGTCCGCGACGTGGCCCCCGGCGAGATCCTGATCATCGACGGAAAAGGCCTCACCTCGATCATGCCGGAGAACCCCGAGCCGCAGAGCTTCTGCATCTTCGAGCAGGTCTACTTCGCCCGGCCCGACAGCGATATCTTCGGCGCCAACGTCTACACCTCCCGCAAGCGGATGGGCGAGATCCTGGCCCGCGAGTGCAAGATCGACGCCGACTTCGTCATGCCCTTCCCGGATTCCGGCAACTACGCGGCCATCGGTTACTCCCAGGCATCGGGCATTCCGCTGGAGATGGGGGTTATCCGCAACCACTACGTGGGCCGCACCTTTATCCAGCCCACCCAGTCCATGCGCGATTTTTCGGTGCGGGTCAAGCTCAACCCCATCCGCAGCTTCCTGGAAGGCAAGCGGGTGATCATCATCGAGGACTCCATCATCCGTGGCACCACCGGCCGCAGCCGGGTGAAATCCCTGCGCGACGCCGGGGTCAAGGAGGTGCACATGGTGATCAGCTGCCCGCCCACCCGTTACCCCTGCTACTACGGCATCGACTTCCCCTCGGGCGGCGAACTCATCGCCTCCTCGCAGACCGTGGACGAGATCCGGGAATACCTGGGGCTCGACACCCTTTATTACCTGAGCCTTGAGGGGCTCATCGAGGCCACCGGCGGCAAGCAGAAGTCGTTCTGCACCGCCTGTTACACCGGCAACTACCCGGTGGCCCCGGACCGCGAATTCCACAAGCTGGCCCTGGGCTGAGCCGTTTAAGCCGGGAGAGGCTATGTGTATCGAACAGGCCCGGGAGGTGCTGCGCATCGAAGCGGAGGGTATCCTTGCCGTGGAGGCCCGGCTCGACAGCGAATTCGCCAAGGCGGTGGAGCTGATCATGGCCTGCCCCACCCGGGTCATCCTCACCGGCATCGGCAAGTCCGGGATCATCGGCCAGAAGATCGCCGCCACCCTGAACTCCACCGGCACCGCCTCCTTCTTCCTCCACCCGGTTGAGGCGGTGCACGGGGATCTTGGCATCGTCGACCCCCGCGACGTGGTGCTCGCCATCTCCTACAGCGGCAAGACCGCCGAACTCGGGCCGCTCTTGGCAAGCCTCAAGAACCGGGGCAACAGGATCATCGGCATGACCGGCGACCGCACCTCGCCGCTCGCGGTGGCCGCCGACGCCGTACTCGACGTCGGGGTTCCCCGCGAGGCATGCCCCCTGGGGCTCGCCCCCACCGCCAGCACCACCGCGAGCCTGGCCATGGGCGATGCCCTGGCGGTGGTGCTCCTTGACCGCAAGCAGTTCAAGGAAAGCGACTTCCTGCGCAACCACCCCGGCGGCAGCCTGGGCGAGCGGCTCAAGGTGAAGGTCGCCGAGGTGATGCTCACCGGCGCGGCGGTGCCCATGGTCCCCCTGGATGCCGATCTCATCGACGCCATCGGGGTGATGAACGACAAGAACCTCGGCGCCGTGCTGGTGATGGCCGGGGAGGACGGCGTGGCCGGGATCCTCACCGATGGCGACGTGCGGCGGCTGGTGACCCGGCATCGGGATCTCTCGGGGTTGGCGCTTGCCGAGGTGATGACCCCGGCGCCCAAGACCATCGACGGCGAGCTGCTCGCCGCCGATGCCTTGAGCCTCATGCAGCGCCACGAGATCACCATTCTGGCGGTGACCGATGGCGCCGGCCGGCTGCGCGGCGTGCTCCACCTCCAGGATCTCCTCGGCAAGGGTGAGTTCCGCTTTCTGGTTTAGGTCCGGGCCGGCGTCTGCCGCAGGGCCGCGTTGCGCTCCGCGCTCTGTGTATTGACAAACCGGATTGCTTTGGGTAGCATCAACGGCTGCGGTTGTTTTTATGCCTGCCGCGAAAGCCTTCCGCCATGCCGCTTTCCCTCCGCCCACCCGGGGTTTGCCCCCTTCGGGAGAGGGATCGGCTCGCGCGGAGCGATCAAGGCAGGAGCTATATTTTTTGAGGTGACGGAACGGTGCCCGGCGGCGCCTCTTTCCCGTCGGACGCCTTCACCAGTGCTCGAAGAAGAGGAACGATAATGGGAGTGACCAGTAAAGAAATCAACGCGGCCTTTGCCGCCCAGGTGACCGCCACCCGCGGTGGCGAGCACCTCAGCCGCTGTTTTTCCTGTGGCGCCTGCAGCGGTGCCTGTCCGGTGAGCCAGGCGATCCCGGACTTCGACCCCCGCAAGTTGATCCACATGATCCGCATGGGCTTGAAAGACCGGCTGCTCAAGAGCAACCTGCTCTGGCACTGCTCCAAATGTC
Organism: Desulfobulbaceae bacterium UBA5121; assembly: GCA_002414225.1. Taxonomy (GTDB): domain Bacteria; phylum Desulfobacterota; class Desulfobulbia; order Desulfobulbales; family UBA5123; genus UBA5123. The sequence continues at coordinate 143,097 of DHYV01000024.1, forward strand.
AGAGCTGCGTCTTCGTCTGCCCCCAGGATGTCCGGTTCGCCGACATCATGACCGCCCTGCGTCAGATCGCCCGCCAGGAGGGCTACGTCACCGAGCAGGATCTGCGCGACAAGGGCAAGGTGGCCTGGGTGGCGCGGGATCTCTGCGCCGCCTGTCTGACCTGCGTGCGGGTCTGCCCCTGGCGGATTCCCAAGATCGACGACCAGGGGGTCGCGGTCATCGACGCCGGCGAGTGCCGGGCCTGCGGCATCTGTGTTACCGAGTGCCCGGCCAAGGCGATCATCTTAAACGAGTCCGAGGACGAGCGGTTGATCGCCGCCTCCGGTACCAAGCAGTGAGGCGGAAAGTAAGATGAGTGACTTTACACCGAATATTCAGGTTTTCTGTTGCCATTACACCTCCCAGCAGACCCTGGCCGAGGGCGCCGAGGGGCTGCGGAAGGACGGTTTCCCGGCCAGCGTGACCATCAACCGGCTGGTCTGCGGCGGCAAGCTCAGGGTGAGCAGCCTGCTCGCGGCATTTGAGGAGGGCGCCGACGGCGTCTACGTGGTGGCCTGTCCGCCGGACAAGTGCCACAACCTCATGGGCAGCCAGCGGGCCGCCAAACGGGTGGGAGCGGTAAAGAAGGCCCTGGCCGAACTCGACATCGAGCCGGAGCGCATCGAGATGTTCCACCTCGAGCGGGGCTTTCATCCGGAATTCGTCGCCGTGGCCCAGGAGATGGACCAGCGGATCAAGGCCCTGGGGCCCAGCGCGATTAAGGGGGATGCGAAATGATTGTTGCCGAGCGTAAACCGATCAACGAAATTCTGGGCATGATCAAGGACGCCAAGCGGGTTCTGGTCCTCGGCTGCCGTGGTTGCGTTACCGTCTGTTCCGCCGGCGGCGAGCGCGAGGTGGAGATCCTCGCCTCCCTGATCAAGGTGGGGCGCAAGAAAGAGGGCAAGCCCATCGAGATCATCGAAGGCTCGCTGGTCCGCCAGTGCGACAAGGAGTACATCGACTCCATGGACAAATGGGACGGACAGTACGACGCGGTGCTCTCCATGGCCTGTGGCGTCGGCGTGAACTTCATCGCCAACCTCCGCCCCATGGTCAACGTCTACCCGGCGGTGAACACCAGCTTCTTCGGCGGCTCCATGGACCAGGGCGTCTGGGTCGAGCAGTGCGCCGGCTGCGGTGACTGCGTGCTGCACCTCACCGGCGGCCTCTGCCCGGTGGCCCGCTGCGCCAAGAGCCTGATGAACGGCCCCTGCGGCGGTTCCCAGGACGGTCGCTGCGAGATCCACCGCGACGTGCCCTGCATCTGGCAGTACGTGCACGACAAGCTCGAAAGCCTGGGCCGCAAGGAGCAGATGCTGGCCCTGGCCCCTATCCGCGACTGGCGGTCCGCCGGCCACGGCGGCCCCCGCAAGGTGGTGCGCGACGACTTGACCGTCTAAGCCCCTTCACCACCTCCAGCCCGGCCAAAATCGGACGGCCGGAGCCTCGCCCCGAACGGGACAGGCTCCGGCCGTTTTTTTTTGTGGTCTGTGGCGGAAACGGTCGGGGAGGGGAGCCCAGGTGTTTGGGCAGGCGGTCTAACGGCCGGCCTGTCGGCGGGGCTTGGGGGCGGGAGCGGGGATTTCCGATGGTGTCGCCGGTTCCGGGGCGGGGTCGCCGGCGAGCACCGCGAGTTCCGCCGGGGTGACCCCCTGGTCGGTGTCCGATGATGGGGCGAGGGTATCGGCGAGACGGAGTCGGCTGATGGTGCCCATCTCACAGCCCCAGGCGGTGGGCGGCGCGGTGGAGGAGCGCCGGGTTGAGGGTGGGGTGGCGGGCGGCCAGCGCTTCCATGAGGGCGTTGTGGAGGAGGCGGTTCAGTTCCCGCGGGATGCCGGCGCTCGCCGCATGCGCAGCGGCATAGGTATCCTGGTCGAGGAGGTCGATGCTGCCGCCGCATTTGAGCAGTCGGAACTTGATGTACTGTTCGCTCTCCTCCTCGCTCATCGGGGTGAGTTCCACCGGGAAGGTGATTCGGCCCCTGAGGGCGGCATAGCCCGGCGCGGCGAGCCGTTTGCGTAAGGACGGTTCGGCGATGAGCAGCACGGTGACGAGTTTCCGGCGGCCGGTTTCGAGATTCGAGAGGGAGCGGAGCAGGTGGAGGCCGTCGGCCTTGAGGAAGTGGGCCTCGTCGATCACCACCAGCAGCCGGCGTCCCTCCTGGTGGAGGGCCAGCGCCTTTTCCTGGAGGCGGCCGAGGCGCTGGCGGGTGGCGCGGCCCGGCGCGGCGTCGTCCAGTTCGGCGAGGATCGCCTCCAGGAGCGGCCCCTGTCCCATGCCCGGATAGACAAAGACCAGGGCGGTTTCGTGCCCCGGGGCCAGGTCGCGGAGCACCATCTGGGATACCATGCTCTTGCCGGTGCCGGAAAGCCCGCTTAACAGGATGAGGCCGTGCCCGTCCTCGATGCCGATGCGGATCTTGAGCAGCGCCTCCTCGTGCTGACGGGTGCGGAAGAAGAGGTCGCTGTCCAGGGCCTCGCGGAAGGGGTTGGCCCGCAGGCCGAAGGCGTGCGGCCAGTATGAGGTGGTGGTGGCTCGGTCGGCGGTGGCCGGGGCATAGAGGTTCATGGCGTCGATCCTTGGAGCATCTTGAGGTAGCGGCCAAAGGCGGAGCTGATGGCGAGTTCCGGCAGTTCCTGGCGCAGCAGGGCCACGGCCAGGTTATGGGTATGCTTGCTGACCCTGGCCTCGGGCCGGAAGACCGTATAGGGGGTGCGGCGGGCGGTGGCCGCGCCCACCGTGGCGTCGCGCAGCACGTAGCCGATGTTTTCAACCCCCCGGTCGAGGAAGCGGCGGGCGCATTCGTCGAAGCGCAGCGCCACGCCGGCCGCCTGCTGGAGGGTGTCGGCCATGTTGACCACCGAGTAGACCGGCCGGTGGCGGATGGCCGGCGACTCCTGGAGCAGCCCCTTGAGCAGGCCGTAGGCGTCGGCCAGCGAGGTGAGGTCCGGGGTGAGCACGAAGAGGAGTTCGTCGGCGGCCCGCAGCAGGTCGCGCACCCCCCGGCCCATGCCGGCACCGGTGTCGACGAGCACCACCTCGGCGGCCCGTTCCACCTCGGCCAGGGCCCGCACCAGCCGCAGTCGCTGGCCCGGGTCGCTGTCGGCCAGGGCCAGAATGCCGCTGCCGCCGCTGATGATCCCGATCCCCTCCGGGCCCGGCGCGACGATCTCGGCCACCGGCCGGCCCCGCTCCAGCAGCTCCAGCACCCCGGGCCCGCTGGCGAGCCCGGCCAGCAGGTGGATGTTGGCAAGCCCCAGGTCGCCGTCCACCACCACGCACATCTTGCCCAGGCGCTGCAGCGCGATGCCGAGGTTCAAGGCGAGGTTGCTCTTGCCCACCCCGCCCTTGCCCGAGGTGACGGCGATCACCCGGCCGTAGCGGGGGATGGCGGGGCGGCCGCCGGGGGCGGCGGCATGAACACGGTGCACTTCCCGGAAGGCGGCCGGCGCCTCGGCGGTGAAGAAGAGGGTGTCGCCGTGCAGTACCTTGGCCGGCAGTCGGTCGGAGTACTCGGATTCGTAAAAGCGGAGCAGGCTTTCCTCAAGGCCGGTGCGGCCGGCGACATCGGCAATGGTGAGCAGGTCGGGCGCGTCGTCGGGCAGGCTCATTGGTCGCTCCGTCCGCCGCCGCTGAGCCCGCGGCGAACCGTTTCGAGCACCGTTTCGAGGCGGAACGGTTTTTTGAGGCAGGCGTAGGCGCCGAGCTTGACGGTGTTCTTGATCTCTTCCTTGGTGGCCAGGGCGGTGATGATCAGCACCTTGACGTCGGGGTACTGTTCCTTGATGAAGGCGAGCACCTCCAGTCCGTCCTTACGGGGCATGCGGATGTCGAGGATCACCAGCTGATAGGATTTTTCCTTGAGGCGTCGGATGGCCTCCTCGCCGTCGTAGGCGCCCTCGGCCTCGTAGCCCTCCATCCGGAGGCTGTCGCGGAGCATTTCGTTGATCGCCCCTTCGTCGTCCACCACCAGGATTCGGCTCTTGTCCGGAATCGGGGCCACGGGGGGCGCCTTCTGCTCCAGATCCTTCTGCATGTCCCTGAGGCGGCTCGCGGTGTCCCGGGGCAGGGAGACGGTGAAGGCGGTGCCCTCGCCTTCGCGGCTCGCCACCCGCATGGCGCCGCCGTTGTGCTCGACGATGGAGTTGCAGACCGCGAGCCCCAGGCCGGTGCCTTCACCTTCCTTCTTGGTGGTGAAGAAGGGATCGAAGATCTTGTTGAGGTTCTTGTGGCTGATGCCGTGGCCGGTGTCGGTGATCTCCACCTCCACCATGCCGCTGACGGCCCGGCCGGCGAGGGTGATTTCGCCACCGCCGGGCATGGCGTGGTTGGCGTTGATCAGCAGGTTCATGAACACCTGTTCGATCTGGAGCGGATCCACCATCACCGTCGGCAGCTCGTCGGTGAGCAGGTTGTGGACCTTGATCTTGGTCATCGACACCCGGTCGCCGATCACCGCCAGCACCCGGGCCATGATTTCGGACACCGCCGCCGCCGCGAATTTGGGCTGGGTGGGGCGGGCGAAGCTCATCAGATCCTGGACGATTTTGGAGATGCGTTCCCCCTGGCCGGCGATGACCTGGAGCCGTTCGCTGATCGCCGGGTCCGGGTGCTTGGTGAGGAGGCGCTCGAGGATCTGGATGTTGAGCGAGATAATGGTGAGCGGGTTGTTGATCTCATGGGCGGCCCCGGCGGCGAGCCGGCCCACCGTGGCCAGGCGGTGGGAGTGGAAGAGGAGCCGCTGGCTCTCCTCCATGCGCCGAGAAGACCTGGCCAGGGCCTGGGCCTGACGGGTGAGGTCGGCTTCGAGCAGCAGCCGTTCGACGCCGTTCGCCGCGGTGCGGGCCAGGGTTTCGAAGTTGCGGCTGAGGGATTCGATGCCGTTTTCGCCTACCAGCGGGGTGTCGCTGAAGTCGAGCAACAGCTGGCCCAGGACCGGGAAGTTGTCCAGGTGGGAGTGGCGGTTGGGAAGGAAGAAGGTGGCGAGGAACTGGGAATCGGCGACGATGTCCACCAGCCCCGAAGTCCCTGTTGACTCCCTGTCCGGCTCGGCATCGAGCAGCCGACGGGCGAGGCGCTTGAGCGCCTGGGCCTCCATGACTCCGGCCTTGCGCTGGCGGCCGTACTGTTTGAGTTCGGTCGGCGTGGTGGGGATCCGCAGGGGATGGGCGGTGCCGCCGTCAAAGAGCCGTCCCACCATCAGCGGCTCATTCGGGTCATGGACCACGCAAAAGGCCCGCCGTTTGCCGAAGGCCCGGTGGCATGCGGCGATAATCACTCCGGCCGCCTCGCTCAGCGGCAGCCCGGGGCTCAACCGGCGGTTCATGGTGCTGGCGGCCTTGAGCACCCGGTTGGTTTCGTCGAGCAACTGGTTCTCCTGGTGGAGTCGGAGGCTCAGGGTGCCGAGGCTGCGGTTGGCGGCGCTGAAGAGCCGGCGGTATTCGGCCTCGTCCCAGAAGCCCAGGGTGCGCCCCACCTCCTCGGTCTTGGTGAAGACCCCGTCCATCAGGGCGTCGATCTCCTCGGCCGACAGGTGATGCTGGAGCATCATCGCTTCCAGGGCGAAATGGAAGTGCTGGTGGCAGTATGTGCCGGCGGGCAAAAAGTAGCTGGAGCCCACGTTGTGGGTAATGCAGAGCAGGTCGGCGAAACGGATCAACTGGGCGAGGTTTTCGTTGTCCGGCAGAATGGTTTCAAAGACCGGCTGATGGTGCTGCCACATCACCCGGGCCAGTGACTGCGGCAGCCCCCAGGCCCGGGCGAGAAGTTTGCCTACCTCGATGTGGTCGGTATCGAGGATGTTGCGCTCGATGTCGAGGGGCAGAAAGCCGCGGGTGCTGTAAGAGCCCTGGCGCTCCAGTTCCCGCCAGATCTGTTCGAACTTTTCCGGGGCCTGGAGGTGGCAGACGAGTTTGCCGAGGTCGTGGAGGAGTCCGGCGATGTAGGCCAGGTCCGGATCGGGAAAGCCCAGCCGGCGGGCCAGCCGTTCGGCGGTGACCGCCACCCCCACCGAGTGGAGCCAGAAGTTGAGCAGCCCCTGGCGCCGTTCGCGAAACTGGTCGGAAAAGCAGTCGAAGATCGAGGCGGAGAGCAGGATGCCGCGCACCCCGTTGAGGCCGAGGACGCAGACGGCCTGGTTGACGGAGGCGGCGGGGCGGCGGCCCATTTGGGCGGCGTTGGCGTAGTGAAGGAGACGGCCGGTGAGAACCTGATCGTTTTTGAGCAGCTGGCCGATGGAATTGAAATCCGCCTCCTCGTCTTCCATGAGGCGGATGGCTTCCATGGCTACGGCGGGGAGGGTGGGGAGACTGTTGACATCAAACAGCGGATTTGCGCCTTCCTCTGCCATGCCGCGCTCCTGTCCTGGGGAGTGTTGTCGCCCCGGTCGTGCCGGCTGGCCGCAAGACCCGGGGGTTGTTGCATCGTGGCGCTTCCGGCTGCCCCGGCCTTCCGGCAGAGGAAGGTGCCAGAGCGGCAGGATGCCCAAAAACATTGCTCGGTTCGGTGTGACTTCTGCTACGATGGTGGTGCGACAGCAGTGTGCACGGGGTGCCGGAGAGATCTGACGCAGGTTGGCGGTCGGTGCGAATCGTGCCGCCCCCAAGCGGTCGATCGTTTCCCTGCATGACCGGTGGCAAGGCAATTAACGGCTTTCCCGTCCCACGATCAAGTAGATGCATATATGGTTCAAGTGCATTTGTCAACGAGAAAAAATGAAATAAAATTATCGGGTTTCAGAGGATAAAGGGTGCACGGGACGGGTGTGTCAGGGCGGTCCGCCCGCTGCCGCCGAAGGTGGCCCGGCGGCAGCGGCGCTTCGCCGCCGGGGGGTGTTGGCGCCGTAAAGGTTTTCTTTTCTGTAATAAAAAATATTGCTATAGTGAAGGAATCCTTCCGGCTGGCAAAGGGGCTTCCGCACCTTTTCCGCCTGTAAGCGAATGGAACAGATCGTTTCGAACCCCTGCCGGCAGGTGGCGGAGCGGATGGGGTTGGTCGGGGGAGATTTCCATACCTTAAAAGACGTACCCGAGGATTTGTTGTTTTTCAGCGCGGCGGGCCTTGCGCGGGCGCCGCGTTCGGCTGGGGTTCGCTCCGTCCGCGGGCCGGTGCCGGCGGCGGTGGGGGCGGAGAATCGCCTATGGCTTTAATCGTTTGATGGAGAAGGTATGCAGATGAAGGTGACAAGCGTTCGGCGGCTGCTGATCCAGGGGTTTGCGGTGGCGATGGTGTTGCTCATCGTCCAGGGGGTGCTGGCGCTCGTGGAGCTGGGGAGCAACGAAACCAACATCAGGATGATGACGCAATCTGACGCGCCCATTGTCCAAGAGCTCGAGGCGTTGCAGACCGGCATGCTCGGGGTGCGGCGCTATGAAAAGGATTTCCTGCTCAACATCGGGGACTCGGCCAAACAGCACGACTATCTGCAGAAGTTCGCCGAGGTCGCCGACGGCGAGGCCGCCGAAATCGAGCGGGTCACCCGCCTTATCCTCGCTGACGACGATCTCGACGCCGCCACCGGCGAGCAGGCCAAGATGCTGGCCGGCTCGTTCCAGCGGTACCGCGAGGGATTTCAAGCGACTGCCCAGCGCTTGGCGAGCGACCCCTCCATTACCCCGCAGCAGGGCAACACCATGCTTGCCGCTCTCAAGGACGAGGTGCATGCCTTTGAGGAGAACGTCAAGTCGTTGCTGGCCCGTTCCAAGACGATGTTCAACGACACCTCGTCGCGAACCATTAGCCGGATCAATCTGGTGCGCCGGGTGCTGTGGGTCTCGCTGGCGTTGAGCGTGGCCCTGATGGCGGTGATCTCCCTGCTGGTGTCCCGTCGCATTATCACCCCGCTCATGGCGGCCGTGGCGTCGGTGCGGGAAAGTGCCGGGCAGCTCACCAACGCCTCCCGCGAGTTGAGTGGCGGCAGCCAGCGGCTTGCCGAAGGCGCCTCGCAGCAGGCCGCTTCGGTGGAGGAAACTTCCGCCTCCATGGCGGAGATTTCAGCCCAGGTCAAGCAGAACTCCGGCAACTCTTCCCACGCCGACCGGATCATGAAGGAAACCTCGGCCATCGTCGGCGAGGCCCAGCACTCCATGGTGCAGCTCTCCGATTCCATGGATTCCATCGCCAAGGCCAGCGAGGAAACCTTCAAGATCGTCAAGACCATTGACGACATCTCCTTCCAGACCAACCTGCTTGCCCTGAACGCCGCGGTGGAGGCGGCCCGGGCCGGCGAGGCGGGCGCGGGTTTCGCGGTGGTGGCCGACGAGGTGCGGAGCCTCGCCATGCGGGCCGCCGAGGCATCCCGCAACACCGCCAGCCTCATCGAGGAGACGGTGGCCAGGATCAAGAGCGGTGTCGAACTGGTGGGGGGCACCAAGGAGAAGTTCGGCGGGGTTGCCGAGAGTACGGGCAAGGTGGCGGCCCTGATGAGCGAGATCGATCTCGCCTCCACCGAGCAGACTGAGGGGGTGGAGCAGGTCAACATCACCATGCAGGAGATGAGTGCGGTGACCCAGACCATTGCCGCCAATGCCGAGGAGGCGGCCAGCGTTTCCGAGGAGATGAACGCCCAGACGCGGATTCTCCTGGATGCGGTGGAAAGTCTCTCCTGTCTGGCCGGCATGACCGGAGGGGATCCGGCCGGTGGCGGCTTCTCGCGGAGCGCCGGCTCTCAGGCCGGGCGGTCCGCGCTTCGTAAGGGCGACACCACCCTGCGTCTGCCGCCCGGCTATACTAAGGATAAGGCGGCGAAGGCCGACGGCGGGGCGCCCGCCGCCAAACCGGCCAAACCGGCCGCCAGGCCGGCCCCGAAGGCGAAGGCGGCCTCGGTGGGGGCGGCCGGCAGGGCTGCGGCGGCCAAAAAGCCTGCCGAGGTCATCCCCTTTGACGAGGAGGAGGGCGGCGAGTTCGAGGATTTCTAAGCCTCCCCTCTCCCCACCGGGTCGGTGACCGGCCCCCCAAGAGAAAAGCCCTCCCGCCGGGAGGGCTTTTCTCTTGGGGCCAGGGCCAGAATCGGCGTATTTCCGTCTCCGCCCGTCACTTCTTGTTCTGACCGCCTTGCGGCGGCTGCTTGCCGTCGCTGGTCGTGCCGCCGCTTTTCGGGTTTTGCGGTTGCTTGTCATGCACCTGCTGTTTTTTGCCCTTCTTGACCTTTTTCCCGTTTTTCTTGTGCGCCACGGGATGGTCCTTGCCAGCTTCCCGCAGACGGCGGCGTTTTCGCATTCGCCGTTCCCGTTTTTCCTTTTGTTCCGGCGTCAGCCCCTTGAAGAGTTGCTTGCGTATCCAGATCTGCGCCGGGGAGAACGTATTCTTCCCCACCTGATTCGGCTGCTGGCTCTGGGCCAGCGACGGCGGGGGGGCGGGGCTGAAAAGGGTCAGGGCCAAGGCGGTGAAACCAATGGCCTTGGCGATCCGTCTCGACATGGGGCACCTCCTTGGTTGGCATTGTCGCGCCTGCACTGAGGGATTATGCAGGAGGGTCGAGGCGGAAGTACAGTCTTTTCTGTCCGGCGTCCCCTTGCCGCGCTTCTTACATGCCGGGAAGCCGGGGGATCCTGTTCAGTTTGCTCAAGCGGAAGTAGCGGAGCCAGCCCTTCTTGAGGGCATGGCCCAGAAAGGGCATGGGCAGGACCACGCCGTGGTTGTTGTCCCGGTAGACGAAGGCGGCGCCGTTGCCGCTGTCCATGACGCAGAGCACGTTCAGGTGGTCGCGGTGGCCCCGGCGCTCGCTGTGGCCGGAATCGGCGGCCACGATGTTGAAGGCGGCGGTGCGTGCCATCACCTCGGCGATATGGCCCTGTTTGGCCCGCCACTCCGGGCCTTCCAGGGAGGCCGAGTCGCCGATGGCATAGACGCTGGCCGGGCAGTCGGCATTCTCCTCGAACACCACCCGGCATTGGTCATCGACCCGCACGAAGCCAGCCTCGGTGGTGGGCAGGTCCGATTCGATGAGCACCTGATGGCCCCGGCCGCCGGGAATGTACATGATGAAGTCGGCGTTAAGGCGGCTGCCGTCTTCAAAGATCACCGTTTCTGGCTCGAAGCGGAGAATTTTTTTCCCCACCCGACGCTGGATCGACATCCGTGAAAAAAACGTGTCGATCTTGGAGAGGGCCTTTTCCCCCAGCCGCACTCCGGGTTTGGCCATGGGGGCGAAGAAGGTGAGTTCAAAGCGGTCACGGAGGCCATTCTTGACGAGGAGGTGATGGACGTTGAAGAGAACCTCGAAGGCCGGGCCGCCTCGCACCGCCGAGCTGTCCTTGGGGTTGCCGCCGAAGCCCATGGCGATCTTGCCGCCGGCCTTGGCCACCAGGGCGTCCAGGCGGTCCCGGATCTTGAGCGAGTTTTCCGGCGGCCCGCAGATGGAGAGGGTGTGCTCCATGCCGGGCAGGGCGATTTTCTCCATGCCCATGGCCACCACCAGATGGTCGTAGCCGGAGAGCCGGGCGCCACTGGCCAGATCCACCTCGCCGTCCCGGGCCCGGATCGCCTTCACCCGGTCGATGACCAGTTCAAAGCCGTGCACCTCCTGCAGCTCCTTCAGGTCGATGCAGTTGGCGGCAAACTCCAGTTCACGGGTGGGAATCCAGATGGAGGTGGGCGAGACGAAGAAGAAGTCGCGATCGCTGACCAGGGTGACGCGATAGTCTTTCCGGCGCAGGCAGATGGCCGCTTCCAGGCCGGCGAAGCCGGCGCCCAGGATGACAACGTGTTTCATGGCGGTATCCTCCATGACAAAGAGGTGGCCGGGCCGGACGAACCGGGATGGCCGGACAGGAAGGAAAATGGAATTTTATAATTTAAGAATATAATGAAGTTTTAATTTTGCAATGAAAATTTTTTCCGGTCGAAGGCTGGTGGCGAGGGGTGGAGGAGGGGCGGCGGTCTGGCCGCGCGCCCCCTTTTGCGGCGGGAGCTAAGGCAGGTTCACGTAGTAGCCGCGACGGCCGCGGACGATGAGAAAGCGGAGCGGGGTCTGGCCGAGTTTGGCGACCATCAGGGCGTCGTAGTCCTTGAGGCTGTTCACCTTTTCGTCCTCCACCTCGGCCACCAGATCGCCGGCGTGGATGCCGATCTTGTCCGCCGGCCCCCCCGGGGTCACCGCGGCCACCGCCACCAGGCCGCCCCGTTCCTCCACCGAAAAGCCGAAGGTGGCGGCGGCGTAGTCGAGGGCGTAGTTGGCGGGCAGGGTGGCCAGGGTGACGGTGCGCCGGAGGGTGTCGAAGCCGCGCAGTACCCGCAGATTGACGGTGTTGCCCGGGACATAGGTCTCAAGCTGCGAGTAGAAGTCCACCGGGGAGTCGAGGTCGGCGCCGTCCATGGCGGTGAGCACATCGCCGAAGCGCAGGCCGGCCTGGGCCGCCGGTGAGTTGGGCGCCACCCGCTGCACCAGCACGCCGCCGCCCAGGTCGTCGGTTTCCTGCTTGGCAAGCCCGTCCACGGTGAGACCGGTGAAGGCGCGTGGCACTTTGCCGTGGGCGAGGAGGGCCGGCAGGATGCGCTTGGCCACGTCGATGGGGATGGAAAAGCCGATTCCCTGGGCCTGCCGGATGATGGCGGTGTTGATGCCGATGAGGTCGCCGTTGATGTTCAAGAGCGGTCCACCCGAGTTGCCGGGGTTGATCAGGGCGTCGGTCTGGATGAAGTAGGAGGTGTGTTTGGCGTCGATCTCCACCCGGCGCAGGGCCGCGCTGACGATGCCGGTGGTCACCGAGTGGCCGAGCCCCAGGGGGTTGCCGATGGCGATTACCGTCTCGCCCAGCAGCAGATCGTCGGAGCGGGCCGGCGCCAGGGCCGGATAGGTGCCGCTCGCGTTGATCTTGATCACTGCCAGATCCACCCGGGGCGCCTTGCCGATCAGGCTCGCCTCCAGCTCCCGGCGCTGATCGGGCAGGGCCACGAAAATCCGCGATGCCTTGTCGATGACATGGGCGTTGGTGAGTACGTAGCCGCGCGGGTCGATGATCACTCCGCTGCCCAGTGCCTGGGTTTTGAAGGTGCGGGTGGCGCCGAAGTCGCGGAAGAACTGCTGGAAGAAGGGGTCGCTGAAGCCGAAGAAGGGGGTGGCGCGGCGCTGGACGATCTGTTCGGTGCGGATGTTGACCACCGCCGGCCCTGCCTTGGCCACCGCCTCGACCACCGGGGTGTGGCGGTCAAGGCAGGCCGCGGGTGGAACGGCGGCGAAGAGCAGCAGAAGCGGCGGCAGCAGGAGCGCCAGCCACAGGGAGCGGAAGGGCAGGCGGTGGCAACGGGGCAGGGCAAAGGGTCGCATGGGGTGATGGCTGTTCGGGTAAGGGGGTTGAGGGGGGCCGGCTAGTCGGCGCACCCGCAGCTCGTCGCTTCGCTCCGGCACTCGGGGCAGAGGACGCCGTGGCCACCCCGGTTGTCCAGTTCCGCGGGGCTCGCGGCCCGGCCGCAGCCCTCGCAAAGGCTGGCCGCCGCCTCTCCGTAGCAGGTGGCGAGGTTGTCGGCCACCACGTCCACCACCCGGTTGTCCAGGTGATTGGTATCCGCCAGGCCGTGGAGGATGGCCATGATCTCGGTGGGGGCCAGGGCCGGGCGGTAGGGGCGGTTCTGGGCCAGGGCCTGGAAAATGTCGGCCACGGCGATGATCCTTGCCTCCAGGGAAAGCCTGGGGCCGGTCAGGTGAAAGGGATAGCCGTCGCCGGCCAGGGTTTCGTGATGGAAGGCGGCCATTTCGGCAATGCCGGCAAAGCCCTTGATGCGGCGCAGGATCTGGTAGCTCTCGAAGCTGTGGTGCATCATCACCGCCCGCTCCCGTCTGTCCAGAGGCGCCGGCTTTTCGAGGATTTCGTCGGGAACCCGCAGCTTGCCGAGATCGTGGAGGAGGCCGGCCACCTCAAGTTTCTGGCAAACCCCGGCGTTGAGTCCTAATAATCTGCCGAGGCGTTTGGCGAGCCGCGCTACCCCCAGGGAGTGTTCGACGGTGAAGGGGCTCTTGGCGTCGACGATGGTGGCGAAGATGCGGGCCATGCGGAGGAAGGAGTCGTGGGTCAGCCGGTGGGGCCGCGCCGTCTGCGTCATCTCGGCGAGATAGAGGTCGAGGTGGCGCGGCTCCAGGGTGAGCCAGAAGAATTCGCTGGTTGATACCCGCAGGAAGATGTCCACCAGTTGCGGGGCGAAAAAGCTGTCCCGATGGCGGCTGATGGTGTTGCGGATGTCGTCGCGAGCCAGCAGCAGCTCGCTCCGGTCGCGATTGGCGGTGAGGGCGTCCACCCGGTCGGTGAGATAGATGCAGTTGCTGGCCAGGGCCACCTCTGCTGGCACCGCCACGCCGGCGAGGTCTTCCCAATGGGTATGGTGGTAACGGACCAGGGGGGCCAGGTCGGCGAAGAGTTCATGGCCGGCGAGGAGCGCGGCGCCCAGCTGGCAGTGTTCGTCCGCACCCTCCCAGTCCATCTCGTTGACCAGCCGGCGGTGGACAGCGGTGGAGGAAACTCCGCAGTCGTGGAGCAGGGCGGCGTGGTAGAGGCGGTCCAGGTCGGGCTCGGCAAGCCCCATGGCACGGCCGCATTCCCGGGCCATGAAGGCGACCCGCTTGCCGTGCTGGATCTCGTCCACCCCCACCAGATCGAGGGTGTCGGAAAGGGCGTGCACCACCTGGCGAAAATCGATATCCGTGTCCATTCAGTCTTCTTCTCCGTGTGTTGTCGCGTGGCCCGAGTGGCAGGCCGTTATCTTTTGCCGCCCGGCAGGATGCTTTCCACTTCCCTTATGAAGCCGCGCACCCCCTCCCTTGCCCTGCTTCCCAGGGTGGTCACGACCTTCTTCGCCCCGCCGGCCGAGGCAGCCACCGCATTCTTCACCTGATGCGCCACGGCGGCGAAAGCCTCCCTTGTCACCTCGCCGGGGGAAGCCCCCCCGGATTTTCTGCCAATCTCCCGGAGGTGGATGGTGGGCAGGGGCACGGTAACGGCCCGGCCCTCAAGCACGGTGGCGCTGAGGCGGACGGTGCCGTTGGTGATCAGCAGGTCGTCGATGATCAGCTGCCGACCACTGCCAGGCTTTGCCGGCGCTGCCCTGCCGGCGGTGCCGGTGAAGTCCTGGATGTTGGCCATGATCCGGTCGAGGTTGCTGCCGTGCAGCGTTTTTTCCAGGGTGATCTCGGGGTTGTTGATCACGATCCGTTTGATCTCGATGCGGTCGCTCAGCAGCGAGCACGGCACCACGGCAAGTCGCAGTTTGCCGATGCGGATGGCGGCGTCGGTACGGAAGCCCGGCGGGTTGCCGATCGTAAGGCCGGTGATCTCACCCCGCCCTGAAAGCGGCGAGATGGCCACGCCGGCAAGCCGAACCGTGGTGCCGGTGAGTTTGGGGCCAAGCCGTTCGACACCGTTTTTGATCGCCTTGTCGAGGTAAAGCGACAAAAAGCCCAGGCCAAGGGCGCCCGCCATCGCCACCACGGCGATGAAGGTCAGGAATTTTTTCAGCACTGGTCGATCCTTTTTTTCGTGCCGGCCGTTGGGGCGGCCAGAGCGTCGGTGCCGCGGCTCTATTCCCGGTCGCCGCCCAGGAAACGGATGAATTTGAGAAATTTTTCCTGCTCGAAGTGGCCCACCATCTCCTCCTTCATGGTGAGGATGGCCTTGAACGGCGGCCGCGCCGTACAGTAAGGCCGGTTGGTGGTCAGGGCATCGTAGACGTCGGCGATGGCGGCCACCTTGGCGTGGTCCGAGATCATGTCGCCGGTGAGTCCGTCGGGGTAGCCGTCGCCGTTGTCCTTCTCGTGGTGGTGGAGAATCACGTCGAGAGCGATGGGCGGCAGGCAGTTGCGCATCAGCTCGTAGCCGTTGCGCGGGTGTTTCTTGATTTCCGTGAATTCGGCGGCGGTGAGCCGGCCCGGTTTCTTGAGGATATGGCCCGCGATGGTCGTCTTGCCGACGTCGTGGAGGATGCAGCCCAGGGTGAAGTCCCGCAGGTCGAAGTCATCGCCCCGGCCCATCATCAGCCACAGCCCGAGGCTGAACACGGCGACGTTGACGCAGTGGGAAAAGGTGTAGTAATCGTGCGATCCCAGTTGGAGCAGTCCGATGATGGAGTGCTCGTTTTCGAGGATGAAGTCGACCATGTTGTTGGTGACCCTCTTGGTGCGGGCCAGGTTGGTTCCGGAGCGGGGATCGTCGAAGACGTCGCGGAGGACGTTGCGGGCGCAGTCGTAGACGACCTGCGACTTGCGGGCCGCCGACAGGGCGTGGTCGGCGATGAGCACCTGGAGGGACTCCTCCATGAACTGCTGGAAGTCGGTGCACTCCTCATCCTTGATGTAGAGCTGGCCGATGATATTGGCCTTGGCGGCCAGGGTGTCCCGTACCGAGAAGATGGGGGTTTCGCGGCCGATCAGCAGCACCGGGGTGAGCCGGCCGTTATGGCGCTGAATGATGTAGATGTCGAAGCTGGTCGACAGGTTGTCGGCAAGGAGATAGCGGGGGTCGATGGCCCGGTAGCCTTGCAGTGGTGCCGTCATTGGGATGTTGTCCGTCGGAGGGAAAACGGCCGCCCTGGGCGGCCCCGGCCGATTGCGGTCGAAGGGCGGCCTCTGGCCGGTAAAATTTATATCCAAAAGACAATAGCCCCCTTGGCGGCTGCCTGTCAAGCCACAGCGTGTCAGCGGGCGGCCGACCCCGGGGTGCGGGGAAAGGGAATCACCTCGCGGATATTGGCCATGCCGGTGACGAACTGGACCAGCCGCTCGAAGCCGAGGCCAAAGCCGCTGTGGGGTGCCGAGCCGTAACGGCGCAGGTCCAGGTACCAGCCGTACTGCTCACGGTCGATGCCCATCTCGTCCATGCGGGCGGCGAGCTGGTCGAATCGCTCCTCGCGCTGGCTGCCGCCGACGATCTCGCCGATCCCCGGTACCAGGATGTCCATGGCCGCCACCGTAGTGCCGTCGTCGTTGGCCCGCATGTAGAACGGCTTGATTCGCTTTGGATAATCGGTGACCACCACCGGCCCCTTGAAGACCTCGTCGGTGAGATAGCGCTCGTGTTCCGACTGCAGGTCCGCTCCCCAGCTCACCGGGAACTCGAAGGAGCGGCCGCTCCTTTCGAGCCGTGCCACGGCCTCGGTATAGGTGATGCGGGCAAACTCCCGGTTGGCCACCGCGTCCAGGCGCTGGGCAAGCGTTTTGTCGACGTAGCGGCAGAAGAGGTCGAGGTCGGCAGGGTGCGCGTCGATCACCTCGCCGATGAGCTGGCGGAGCAGGGCCTCGGCCAGGTCGATGTCGCCGGCCAGGTCGCAGAAGGCCATCTCCGGCTCGATCATCCAGAATTCGGCGAGATGCCGGCTGGTGTTGGAGTTCTCGGCCCGGAAGGTGGGGCCGAAGGTGTAGACGTTGCCGAGCGCCAGGGCGTAGACCTCGGCCTCCAGCTGGCCGCTCACCGTGAGGCTTGCCGGCTGGCCGAAGAAATCGCGGGTTTTGTCCACCCGTCCGTCGGCGGTGCGGGGCAGATGCTCGAGATCAAGGCTGGTGACGGTGAACATCTCGCCGGCCCCCTCGCAGTCGCTGGTGGTGATGATCGGGGTGTGGATGTGGACGAAACCGCGCTGGTTGAAGAAGCGGTGGATGGCGAACGAGAGGGCGCCGCGCAGCCGGGCCACGGCGCCAAGGCTGTTGGTGCGCGGTCGCAGGTGGGGAATGGTGCGCAGGTATTCGAAGGAGTGGCGCTTCTTCTGGAGGGGATAGTGCTCCGGATCGGCCCAGCCGCGGACGTTCACCGCCTCGGCCTTGAGTTCCACGGCCTGCCCCTTGGCGGGCGAGGCGACCAGGGTGCCGACGACCTCTACCGCGCAGCCGGCGGTGAGGCGCCTGACCTCGTTTGCGAAGTTGTCGAGCCGTGCCTCGGCGATTACCTGCAGGTTCGCCGGGGTCGAGCCGTCGTTGATCTCCAGAAAGGAAAAATCGCCCTTGGCGTCGCGGCGGGTGCGGACCCAGCCGCGGACCTCCACGGTGGCACCGAGGGGTTGGTTGGCGAGCAGCGGGGCGATGCGATAGTAGGTTGGCACGTGTCTCCTCCCCTGAGGTGCGGTGAAGCGGGCCGGCAACCGTTGCCGCCGGCCCGGGGCCTGAAGGTGCGGTGGATTTTTTCACTTCCGCGGGCGCGGCTGTCGACTTTTGCCGTATAATGGCGGCGGGCCATGAGGCGGTGGCAACTGTTTATCATACTTTTCGCGCAAGGAGAATAGCGATGTCCGGAGAACTCTCCCACCTTTCCCCCGGCCGTTCGGCGCTGCTGGTGGTCGATATCCAGGAAAACCTCATGCGGTTCATCGACGGCCGCGACGAGGTGGTGCGCAATGCCGCCCTGCTCGTCAAGGCGGCCACCATTCTGGGGGTGCCCGTCATCGCCACCACCCAGTACGTGGCCAGAATCGGCCCCCTGCTGTCCGAGGTGACCGCCGAACTGGGCGCCGTCACCCCGCTCGACAAGCTCGAATTCGACTGTTTCGGCAATGCCGCCGTGGCGCAGGCGGTGCGGGAAACGGCACCGGCGGCCGACACCCTGGTGGTCTGCGGGGTGGAAACCCATATCTGCATCTACCAGACCGTGCTGGGGGCGCGGGCCGCCGGCTACCGAGTCTGGGTGCCGGCCGATGCCGTCTCCTCGCGGGCGGCGCGCAACCGGGAAACCGGCCTGGCGCGCATCAGCGGCATCGGCGGGGTGGTGGCCAACACCGAGATGATCATCTACGACTGGCTGGGCCGGGCCGGCACCCCGGAGTTCAAGGCGCTGCTGCCCTTCATCAAGTAGCCGCTTCCCTTGCCGGCGGCGGCGATATCTGGTTATATGGCGTCTTGATGGCAATACTTCCTATTCATCTTCTTCAAGAGACGCCGTGCGGCAAGGGTCATGACCAAAACTATTCCCCCCCCGGACCCGGTTCCTTCCGGCCGCTCCGTCCCTCCCTCCGCCCCGCCGCCCTCGGCCGCCGTTGACCCCGCCGGGTCCTGGGGGCCACCGGCCTGGCTTGCCCCGGAGGAGGGCGGTGAACTCTTCCAGCGGTCGCGGATGCCCCGGGAGCCCCACTGGGCGGTGTCGTGGTCAGACCTGATGATGACCATGTTCATCCTCTTCGTGGTCCTCTATGTCTACCAGTCCGCTCACCGCCCCTTTTCCCTGCGCCCCGGCGCGGCGGGCGAGGGGCGGGCCGCGGCCACGACCTCGGCGGTGGGCGACGACGCCGTGGCTGGCCCCGGCGTGCTCGGTGGGGGCGGCTCGGGACTCGTTTCAGCGGACGGCTCGTCTCCGTCCATGGCCAGGGTCTACGACCTGGGCAAGATGATCCAGGGGCGGCTGGGGGCCGAAATCGCCGACATCGATCTGGTGCCGGACCGGGCGGTGCGCATCGTGCTCACCGGCGATCTCTTTTTCGATCGGGGCCAGGCGGAGCTGAAGCCCACCGCCCGCGAGGCGCTTCGCCGGGTAGCGGAACTGCTCGGCCAGAACTCCTATCGCGTCAACGTCATCGGTCACACCGATTCCACCCCCATCCATTCGGACACCTTCCCCACCAACTGGGAACTCTCGTCCGCCCGGGCGTGTGGGGTGGCTCGCTTCCTCATCGAGGAGATGGGGCTTTCCGGCGAGCGATTCACGGTGAGCGGTGACTCCTATTACCATCCCCTCCACGCCAATGACAGCGCCGGGCATCGGGCCGCCAACCGGCGGGTGGAGATCGTCATCACCAAGGAAACCGCCGCCAAACCATTGCCGCGCGGCGAGGAACCGACAATATGAATCTCAATCGTAAGAACCTGGCCGGCCTCTTCTGCTGTCTCGCCATCATGGCGGTGGGTTTTTCGGCGCACGGCAACGTCGCCCTCTACTTCAATCTCGCCGGCCTGCTCATCGTGGTGGGCGGCACGGCCGGGGCCACCCTGCTCAGCTACCCCATAGCCCGGCTCAAGATCGTCATCGCGGTGCTGCTCCGTTCCTACCGGACGCCGTTGAAGCGTCCCGAGGACATCGTCGAGATTCTGGTGGACCTGTCGGTGAAGAGCCGCCTCAACGGTCAGCTCTCGCTCCAGGAGGACGAGGCGGAAACCTCCATCTACTTCCTGCGCCGGGCACTGGGCTTCCTGGTGGACGGTATCCCGGTGCAGCACATCCGGGAGAGCCTGGGCACCGAGATGTACTTCTTCCGGCTGCGGCGGGAGGAGTCGGAGCGGATCCTGCTCTCCATCTCCCACCTGCTCCCCTCCTTCGGTCTGGCCGGCAGCGTGGTCGGGCTGATCGGGATGCTGGGCGGGGTTGGGGATACGGTCACCATCCTGGCCACCGTGCCGGTGGCCCTCACCTCGACGCTCTACGGCGTTGTCCTGTCGAGCTTCTTTTTCGTCCCCTTTGCCAATCTGGTTCGGGAACGCACCGAACAGGAACTGGTGCTGCAGAAGATCATCGTCGAGGGAATCATCGCCATTGAAAACGAGGTCGATCCGCGGATCCTCGAGCGACGGCTGCAGTCCTTTCTCACGCCGTCGGCCCGGCAGGTGAAACTGGTGTCGCTGGAGCGGATCAGGGAACGGTTCCAGATCAACCTCCGTGCCGTCGACTTCCAGCCCCAGGAGGCCGTGGTGCCGGTTCGGCCCGCGGTGGAGCGGCCTTCTTCGCCGCAACCCCGGTGAGCCGCGCCGCGGGCTTCTTCAGGCGCGGTGGCTGAGTTTGCTGAGGAGGGGGGGGAGAAGCGCCAGCAGGAAGATCGCCGCCTGAATGAGGACGATGACCGCACCACTGGGCAGGTCGAGCCAGTAGGAGACGGCAAGCCCGGCACAGGTGCTGGTCATGCCGAAGAGCACGGAGAGCCGGGTCATGGTGGCGAAGCGGCCGGCGAGCATGCGGGCGGCGGCGGCGGGAATGACCAGGAAGGCGGAGATCAGGACGATGCCCACCACCTTCACCGCCACCACCACGGTGACCGCCATCAGCACCGCCAGAAGGTACTCGTCGAAGATCACCGGCACCCGGTCGCTCAACGCCAGCTCCCGGTCGAAGGTGGCGTAGGCCCAGCGGCCCCACAGCGGTTGTACCAGCAGGGCGAGTACTACCACCCCGCCGGTGACCCACAGGTCGGTGGTGGTGATGGCCAGAATGGAGCCGAAGAGATAGGAGAAGGCATCGGCGGTGTAGTCTTTCTTGAGCGACAGGAAGATGATGCCAGCGGCCATGGAAACGGCGAAGAAAACGCCGATCACCGTGTCGGTGGCGAGTGTCGTGCGGTGGCGCACCCAGATGATCGCCACACTCACCAGCACCGTGAAGGGGACGGCGATCCACAGCGGCTCCTGGTTGAGGAGCAGGCCCAGGGCCACCCCGCCAAAGGCGGCATGGGCGAGGCCGTTGCCCAGGAAGCCGAGGCCCCGCTGGACCACGAAAACGCCGTAGTAGGAGGCGAGAAAGGCCACCATCAGCCCGGCGACGAGGGCGCGTTGCATGAAGGGCAGGGTCAGGGCGTCAAGCACGGCGGCGCTCCCGCAGATCGGCGATACCGGCAGAAGGTTTGTTGGGCCCGTATGCGTTCCGGAGGCATTCTTCGCACATCGCCTCCCCCGGTTCGCCGAAGCCGATGAGGCGGTGGTTGAGCACCATCACCCGGCAGGCATGATGCGAGGCCACCTCCCAGTCGTGGGTGACCATCAGGATGGTGGCCTTGTTGGCCAGCCGGTAGTGGTCGAGAAGTCGGTAGAAGTCGGTTTCCCCCACCGCGTCGATGCCGGTGGCCGGCTCGTCGAGCAGGATCAGGCGTGGTTTGCGGGCCAGTGCCCGGGCCAGGTAGATCCGTTGCAGCTCGCCGCCGGAAAGCGAGCCCAGCGGCCGTTCGGCCAGGTGGGCGGCTCCCACCAGGGTAAGGGCGGCCAGGGCCGCCTCCCGGTCGGAGTCCCGCAGCCGTCGCACCCAACTGCGGTGCAAGCCCGTGACCACCAGCTCGGTGGCGATGGCCGGAAAGCCGCGGTCCAGGGTTTTGGCCTGGGGCACGTAGCCGATCCACTGCGGCTCCACCTGGCGCGGCGGCCGGTCGAGAACCCGCACGCTGCCGCGTGACGGCTCCAGCAACCCCAGAAGAACCTTGAGGAAGGTCGATTTGCCGGCCCCGTTGGGACCGAGCACGGCTACGAACTCGCCCTCCTGGATGCAACAGGAGATATCGGCAAGGGCCTCGCTCTCGCCGAGAAAGAGGGAAAGCTGGTGGACGTGTACGGCATGCATGGGGTGATCGCCTGGTTTGGATGTCGGGATCATGGCCCGGGGCCGGCGGGCATGTCGGGGCGGCCAACGCCCCCTCCTCGGCCCGTCCGCCGCGGTGTTTGCTGGCGAGGGGCGGAGCCGCCAGGGGACAAGTCCGCCGTCAGGGGGCGAAAGGGCCGCTTCCGATCGGGAACCAACTATATCAGGCTCCGGCGCTTCCCACAAGAGCCACCTCGCCTTTTGGCCGGTAAAGGGCGACAGCGGCCCCGGGTTGTTCTTTTTGGCCGGTATGTGTTGATTTTTTATTTAAAAACAAGGCACTATGAGATTGGTGTTTGTGCGGCCGATTTTTTTACCGGGAGGAAACCGGCATGTCCGACGGAAGGGGCAGACAGGGAACGGAGCGGCGGCGTTACGACCGGCTCATCCGCAGCTACCGGGTCTGTTATCGGTACCTGGCGGACCTGTCCCACCGTTCGGCGGAGCGGGAGGGGGTGATCCTCGATATCAGTGGCGGCGGGCTCCGGTTTCTCTCGGCCGATCCCGTCGATGAAGACTGCCCTTTGGCGCTGGTGGTGGAGTTCTCGGGCTGGACCAACGAGCAGGGCCAGTGGGTGGTCACCGGCGACGGCAACGACACCGCCACCCTGGAGATGATCGGGGTGGTTACCCACCAGCAGGCGAGTCGTTCGGTGCCGGGCCGCTACGAGGTTGGGGTCCGCTTCTGTGGCTGGATCGGTTGAAGGGGACGGCCGAAAAGCTCTGTTGACAAGAAAAAAGTAAAGGAATCGGTGATTTTTCCGAAGGGAAAGGGGAGAGGATTCTCCTCCGGTGCGTCGGCGGCGAGAGGGGGGGCGGCGCGCAACACTCAGTTTGGAGCGAGACAGTATGGGGGGCAAGAAACCAGAGGTCAACCTCGAGGTCAGCAGCGGCTTTTTCCGCATTACCGCCGAGGACGCTGTCTACAACATCACCGTGCTGGGGGGGGCGGAGAGCCGCGCCACCCGGATGGTGGAGCGCATCGTCGAGGTGGAGAAGCAGGCCGAGGCGGCAGCGGCACCGCCGCCGCCAGGCACCGGCGACAACTTCTACAAGGAAGTTTCCGGCGATCTCTACAGGGACATCGGCGCCCTGGCCAAGAGCCTTTCCGTCACCATGGTCCGCATTCCCATGGAAGACCGCCGCATGAAGCGGGCCTCCCTGGACGAAGCGGGTGAAAAGATCGAGGATGCCAAGAGCCAGCTGAAGGATATCGTCAGCATGACGGAATCCGCCACCATGGAGATCATGGACAGCGTCGAGAGCATCCAGTCCCAGACCGACAGTGTCAAGGCGCTGCTCTCCTTTCTGAAAGACCATGCCGCCTTCCAGACCGCGATGGGCGGGGAGGCGGCCGGGGGGGAGGCGGCGGCTGGCTCCTCGGTGCCGGTGGCGGACCTGCAGGCCATGATAGGCCAGGCACTGGACCTCATTGTCGGCATGCAGGCCGCCGATGGCGCGGCCGTCGCCCCGGCGCCGGTCGCGGCCGCCGCGCCGGAGCCAGGGCGGCGGTACCTATTCTCCAAGGACGTGATCTTTCAGACAATCTACGAGTTGTGCACCAACGAGACGGTCAAGGGTCACATCACCAAGGCCCGCCAGCAGGCCGAGCAGCTCTTTGTCACTGAAACCTTCCTTGCCGAGATGAACCGGCAGGTGAGCGGCATGGAGCCGGACGGCGACAATTTTTTCACCGTGCCGCTCTCCGGTGTGCTGCAGTCCCTGCTCGCCGCCTGTTCCGAACCGAAGATCCAGAACCTGCTCAAGAAGATGGACGCCGGCCAGGCCGAGATCTTCCTCGACGGCAACCTTCCCATCGAGGCGCCGGCCACCGAAGAGGTGGCGGTCGCGGCGCCGGTGGTCGAGGCGCCGGTCGCCACGGCCGGAGTGAGCGACCCGCGGATCGGCGAACTGGCCGGCATCCTCGAACAGTGCCTGGCCGCCACCGACCGGCTCGCCGCGCCGGCGGCGTCCGTGCCGGTGTGCGGCAGCGTGATGAGCCGTGAGGACCAGGCCGACATCTTTGCCAAGATCGAGTCGGCCTTCGGTATCGCGAGCAACATCTGCGCCGATGTCTCCAAGATCACCGAAGCATTGAGTTTCCAGGATCTCTCCGGCCAGCAGATCTTGAAGATCATCAAGCTGCTGGGGGACTTCCAGGTGCAGCTGCTCGCCATCGTCGTCTCCTTCGGCTCTCAGCTCAAGCGCAAGGAGGAAAAGCCCGAGATCACCGTGGAGGAAAGCAAGCGGCTCGCCCAGGAGGACGTGGATGCCTACATCAACAAGATCAACGTCCCGGCGGCCGCCGAGGAGGGCGGAGTGCTCGACCAGGATGCGGTGAACAAGATGCTCGAGGAGATGGGGTTCTAGGCTCCGGTCACGGAGGGAGCCGGGAGCCCGGGGGAGGAAAAAGCTTTCGTTCCGCTAACGCGGGGGAAACGCCCGGGAGCCGGGACGATAGAGATCGGCAGGTTGCATAGAGACAAAAGAGGCTGTCCCCGGCGAGGGGACGGCCTTTTTTGTTGCCTGCCGCGGGCGGTCGCGGTTTAGCGGAGCCGCTCGGCCAGCTCGGCCACCGCCATGGCGTAGCGGTTGGAGTGGTTCCAGGCGGTGATGGCCTGGAAGTTGGGGTAGCCGGCCACGTAACGCATGGAGCCGTCCGCCTCTTCAAGGCCGACGATGGTGAGCGGCTTGTCGCCCGGTGACGGCGGCAGCTCGATGCCCTGGATCTCGGCCACCAGCTCGCGGGAAACCTTGCCGTCGCGGCCCTTGTTGTAGGCGTCGATGAGGCGCTGGTCCTTGAGGGTGTTGCCCAGTTCGTGGTAGATGGGCGCGCCGAGGGTCCAGCCGAAGTGGCGGAGGTAGTTGGCGATGCTGCCGAGCACGTCGGGCACCGACTGCCAGACGTCCCGGCGGCCGTCGTGGTCAAAGTCCACGGCGTACTCCCGGAAACTCGACGGGATGAACTGGGTCTGGCCAAAGGCGCCACCGTAGGAACCGTTGACGCTCAGGGGATCGACGCCGTTGTTGCGGCAGAGGAGCAGGAAGTGGATGAGCTGTTTGCGGTAAAAGGGGCGGCGCCGGGGGTAGGCGTCGAACATGGTGTTGAGGGTCTGGAAGAGGTTGAAGGATCCTTCGTTCTTGCCGTAGTGGGTTTCAACTCCCCAGATGGCCACCACCACGGCCCGGTCCACCCCCAGCTGTCGCTCCACCTCGTCGAGCACCGCGGCGTTGTCCTGGAGCTTTTTTTGGCCCTCGGAGATCGCCGCCGGGGTCACGAAGCGGGGAAAGTACTGGAAATAGGGCTTGGCTTCCCACTGCCGGTCCATGAGTTCCAGCACCCGTTTGCGGATGGAAACCCCCTTGAAGATCCGGTCGATCTCCCCGGGGCTGAAGCCGTAGGCGAGTCGCAGCTCCTTGAAGAGCCCCTGGTAGCGGGGGCTCGTGAGATCGATGGGCTGGCCGTCGCTGACCAGATCGGCGGCAAGCGGTTGTGGATCCTCGGCCATCACGACCGGTGGGGCCAGCAGCACGAACAGGCAGGCGAGGAGAAGGAAACGGGGCCAACGCTGGGTCATGACGTGAACACCTCTTCAAAAGAGTGCAGGAAGGTTTCAATCTGGTCCGCCGGCAGCCGGTTGACGCCGGCCGCCCCGGCCCGGCCGCCGCCGGAGGGGAAGCGGCGGCAGAGGGTGTCGGCGCCCTGGCGGTTTGTGAGCGGCGCCCGCACGCTTACCGTGAAGGTGGCATCCCCGTTGTCCACCAGCAGGGCATGGGCCAGCTCCTGACGCTCCCGCGCCCTTTCGTTGCTGAAGACTCCGGCCACCCGCCGCCCCCATGGCTCGGCCGGGAAGCGGTAGACGCGGCCGCAGGCGGTGTCCCGCAAAGGTTCGCAGCGGCGGGCGCGGGCCATGTCGTCGGCAAAGCCCTGCCGGAGGCGGGCGAGGATGTCGGAGTCGGCGCAGAAGGCAAAGGGATCCTCGTAGGCGTGCACCGACTGGTAGAGCTGGTCGGGAGGCACGTGGAGGTCGGCCACGGTGCGGCCGTAGCCGTTGTAGTTGAGCAGCTCGCCGAGTTCCCGCAGGGTGGCGAGTGCCCCTGCCGCAAGGCCCAGGGGGGCGGCGGCCCGCTGGGCCGCCTCGTGGAGGTTGTCGCCAAAGGCGGCGGCCACGGCCCAGGGCCGGTAGCGGCCGGCAAGCAGCCGGTCGATGATCAGCGAGGTGCAGACGTCGGGACTCGGATCGATATGGGCGGCGAGCTGCGGGGTCGTCGGGATGTCGCCGGCAAAGTGGTGGTCGGCGTAGAAGACGGTGCAGCCGGCACCAAGCAGCCGGGTGAGGGGTTCGCGGTTGCTCTCCAGGGAGACATCGAGAACCGTGATCCGGGCGTTCCGCTGCGCCTCGATTTTTTTGAGCAGCTCGATATCGCGTTTCACGCCGGTGATCAGGCGGGCCTCGCGTGGTTCCGAGAGTCGTAGCTGGTGGAGGGCGCAGATGCCGTCGGCGTCGCCGTTGAAGACATCAAAAGAGGTCATAGTTCATGCCGTTGTCCTGGTTGAAGCCCAGGGAAGCCAGGTTGCCGATGCCGGTGAGGGAGAACAGGAGGGCGACGCGGCTGTCGTCGTCGGTTTTGCTGAACAGCAGCGCCGTGCCCCAGCAGGAGGGCTTGTAGGCGAGTTCAAGGGATTCGTCGATGTTGTTGTCGCCTTTGAGCCAGCGCTGGTCCACTGTCGCCCGGAGGCTGATGCTGGTGGTGAGGCGCGAACGGAGCCCCAGGGTGAGCTTGCGTTCCGACTCGGCGGCCGTATCGGTGAAAAAGAATGGCTCCCGCACGGTCGGGTTCTGCTGGTAGGTGTAGACCGTTGACAGGGTGTTGTCCGGATCGGCGGCGTAATCGACCTGGGCCTGGTAGTAGGTGTTGCCCCGGTCGTAGACACTCCAGGCGCTGTCGTAGGCGAGGTGCAGGCGGGCCGAGGGGTTGAGATCGAGTTTGAGGAGCATGTCGGAGAAGGGGTGGCGTTCGTCACCGGCGGTGAGCAGATCCCGCCGGTCTTCGAGGATGTTGTAGGTCTGGGTCAGGTTGATGCGGCCCAGTTCCCGCTCCGCGCTCTTGCCGTCGGCCGTGGCCTCGGTGGCCCGGAAGTAGTTGTTCCAGGCATAGGTGATCTGGTTGGCCGCGTCGATCCGGTCGACACCGTCGATCTGGGGCAGGGTGTGTTGATCGACGCCGGGGATGTAGCTGTAGGTCACCTGGGGCCGCGTGGTGTGGGTAAGCGAGCGCATGGGCCCGATGTGCAGGTCGTAATTGCGCACCCAGGGGCTCGCCACGGTGAAGCCGTAGTCCTGCACGGTGCGGTTCTGGGTGGGGCTTTCGTTCCACTGGAAGCGGGCCGGGTCGCCGTTGACGTCCACCTGATAGACGGTTTCCCTGAGCCCGGCGCTGACGTTGCCTTCGAAGATGCCGTGGGGGATGGACCAGATCAGGCGCGGATGGACGTCGGCGCGCTGGAAGCCCACCCCCTCGTCGCGCCAGTAGTCGATGTACTCGCTTTCCCAGGTGGCGCTGAGCCGGGTGCCCTCGAAGGGGTAGCGGCCGTTGTACTGGATGCGGGGCAGGGTCTGGGCCGGGGATTCGGCCGGGGCCGGATCGGCCACGTCCTGTACCACGTTGAGGCTGCCGACCAGCACCGACGAGTCCCAGATCTTGGTCAGCTGCAGGGTGGAGTTGCGCTGGTGGACGCTCTCCTCTTGGAAACCACGGTTGAACATGGTTTCGGCCTGGTCGTTGCCCGCTTCGAAACCGTTGACCCCCTTGTTGAACTCTTCCAGGAAATCCTGGTCAGAGACAAAGTCGAGATCAAGCTTGCCGGTGAGCCGGTTGCCGAAGTCCTGGTTCGCCTTGCCCCGCAACCAGTAGCGGTTGACGGTGGTGCGGAGCACGCCGTCGGAGTTGAACTCGTCATCCTTGGTTTCCTCCAGGCCGTCGTGCAGGTAGGTGAGGCCGAACAGGCCTCGGGAGAGGGAATCCTCCACGTAGCGGAACTCGGCCCCGGAGTAGAGCCCTCGCTTGTCGAGATATCCGGGATAGAGGGTGATGTCGGTGCTGGGGGAGATATCGATGAAGTAGGGCGCCACCACCCCGACGCCGTCGCGGCTGCTGGTGGAGAACTCGGGCATCAGGAAGCCGCTTTCCCGTTTGGTCTTCACCGGGAAGGTGAGATACGGGGTGAAGAGGGCCGGGGTATCCTTGATGCGCAGGGTGGCCGACTTGAGTACCGCCATGCCGTCTTTCTTGACCCGGACGTCATCGCTCGCGATCTGCCATGGCGGACTCTCGCCCGGTTGCGCCTGGCAGGTGGTGATCCGGCTCTGCTTGATTTCGTAGGTCGCCTCGCCGGTCTTGATGATTTCGTCGCCGGCCACCCGGATGGTGTAGTCCTGATGGGCAAAGGAGAGGGTGCCCTGCTGCAGGACGCCGGTGCGGTCGTTGAGATCCAGTCGGGCCATGTCTCCCACCGCTTCCTCGGTGGCGGTTTGGAGCGACAGGTTGCCGCGGGCCTTAACCTGGCCCAGGTTGACGTCGTAGCGGATCCAGTCGGCCTTGATCACCAGCTCCTCGCCCGCGCTGTCCTTGGCCGGCCGCAGGACCACGTGGCCTTCGGCGATGACGATGTCCGGATCCCGGAAGCGGGTAAGGCGGTCGGCGGTTATTTCCCAGGGCCGTTCGGCGGCCTGGGCCAGCTGGCCGACGCCGGCAGAGAGCGCCAGGGCGCCGAAGAGCCCCGCGGCCATGGCCCGCAGGTAGCGGCGGTGGGGGAGCGCCGCGGCAATCTTGGGTCCGTTGGTCATCGCCTTCTCCGACCGGTCCGGTTATTCGTCTTTGAGCACCGCGCCGGTGCTGCCCGAGGTGACTTGGCGGGCATAGCGGGCAGCGTAGCCGGTGGTGATCTTGGGGGGACGGGGTTGCCAGGCGGCACGGCGGCGCTCCAGTTCCTCTTCGGCCACGGCCAGCTTGAGGGAGTGGTTGGGGATGTCGATTTCGATGCGGTCGCCTTCTTCCACCAGGGCGATGGGACCGCCTTCGGCCGCCTCGGGCGAGACATGGCCGATGCAGGCGCCCTGGGTGCCGCCGCTGAAACGGCCGTCGGTGAGCAGCGCCACGCTCTTGCCCAGGCCCATGCCGATGATGGAGGCGGTGGGGGAGAGCATCTCCGGCATGCCGGGGCCGCCCTTGGGGCCGCAGTAGCGGATGATCACCACGTCGCCGGGCTTGATCTGGCCGGCGAGGATGGCCGCCTGGGCCTCCTCCTCGGAGTCGAAAACCCTGGCCGGGCCGGCGTGTTCGAGCATCTCGTCGGCCACCGCCGACTGTTTCACCGCCGCCCCGTCCGGTGCCAGGTTGCCATAAAGGATGGCGATGCCGCCCACCTCGTGGTAGGCGTCGTCCACCGGCCGGATCACCTCGGCGTTGCGCACTGCCCTGCCCTCCAGGTTTTCCCGCAGGGTCTTGCCGTTGGCGGTCATCACGTCGAGGTGAAGCGAGTCCGCGAGGTTGGTGAGTTCGCCCATCACCGCCGCAATGCCGCCGGCCTCGTCGAGCTGTTGCATGCTGTGGGGGCCGCCGGGGATGAGGCTGCAGAGGTGGGGGGTGCGCTGGCTCACCTCGTTGAAGAGGGCGAGGGGCAGGTCTACCCCTGCCTCCCGGGCCACGGCCGGCACGTGGAGAACGGTGTTGGTGGAACAGCCCAGAGCCATGTCCACCGCCATGGCGTTTTCAAATGCCTCACGGGTGGCAATGTCCCGGGGCCGGATGTTTTCCGCGAGCAGGTGCATCACCGCCATGCCGGCCTGCTTGGCGAGTCGGAGACGGGCGGCGGAAACCGCCGGAATGGTGCCGTTGCCCGGCAGCCCGAGGCCCAAGGCCTCGGTGAGGCAGTTCATGGAGTTGGCGGTGAACATGCCGGCGCAGGAGCCGCAGCCCGGGCAGGCGGCCTCCTCCAGTTCCTCAAGTTCCTCCAGGGTCATGGTGTTGGCCTTCACCCTGCCCACGCCTTCGAAGACGCTGATCAGATGGACGTCCTTGCCCCGGAAGCGGCCGGTGAGCATGGGGCCGCCGCTTACCATTACCGCCGGGATGTTGACCCGCAGCATGGCCATCAGCATCCCCGGCACCACCTTGTCGCAGTTGGGGATCAGCACCAGGGCGTCGAAGGGGTGGGCGTTGGCCATGATTTCCACCGAGTCGGCGACGATCTCGCGGCTGGCGAGCGAGTACTTCATGCCGGAGTGGTTCATGGCAATGCCGTCGCAGACGCCGATGGTGGCGAAGGAGACGGGGGTGCCGCCGGCAATGCGGACCCCGGTCTTCACCGCCTCGCAGATCTTGTCGAGGTGGACGTGGCCGGGGATGATCTCGTTATGGGCATGCACCACGCCCACCAGGGGGCGGTGCAGCTCCTCGTCGGTGTAGCCCATTGCCTTGAGCAGGGAGCGGTGGGGCGCCCTTTCCAATCCTTTCTTGATGGCATCGCTTCGCATGTGGTTTCCCTTCGCAAAAAAAACGCTGGCGTTGTTCAGTTGGCTTCGTCGGCCGCGAGCAGGGATCCGCCGTCGCGGGCCGGTTGGCGATTTTATTGAAAATATTGAATCTACGCTTGCAGCTTGGAGGTGTCAAGGCAAAATGCTTCGCCGGGCGTTCTCCCTTGCCGGCGCGGCGGTTGCCGGACATTTTATCAGGTCGCCGGCCTGCGGTGGTAATCAAAAAAGATGCCCCACGGGGTGGCGTGGACCGGCTCCGCCTCGACGCGGTTCGGCCGGCTGCCGGCGTCTTCGGGGGAACGGTTCGGAATGAAAGCGTTTTTCTGGCTGCCCGGTTCGCCGGGGAGTTTTGGCGCGCCCGTCATAATTGCCTTGCTAATTACAGTAAATTGTTTAAATTAGTTCGGTTACGAGTCGGTGTACCCTTTGCCGCCACGCTCGTTCCCCGCGCCGCGCGAGCCGTCACCCTCCTTTTTATTGACCGTCGAAATCCTTAAAACTGCCCCATGAAATATCTCTTTGGCCCTGTCAATTCCCGCCGCCTGGGGCTGTCGCAAGGCATTGATCTGATTCCGGACAAGGTCTGTAATTTCAACTGTATCTACTGCGAGGTGGGGCGTACCGCCCGCTTGACCTGCGAGCGGCGGGAGGACTTTCCAACCGCCGAGATCATCGACGAGATCGACGCCCAGCTCGCCGATCCGGCGGCCGCCGAACTGGACGTTTTTACCGTCACCGCCAGTGGCGAGCCGACCCTGCATAGCGGCATCGGCGCGGTGATCCGTCATATCAAACAAAAGGTTGCCAAGCCGGTGGCGGTGCTCACCAACGGGTCGCTGCTCCATCTCGCCGAGGTGCGGCGGGACCTGCTGGCCGCCGATCTGGTCATTCCCTCCCTGGACGCGGCCCGGGAGGAAAGTTACCGCCGAATCAACCGGCCCGCCGGCTGCATCCCCCTCGAGGCCATCGTCTCCGGCCTCACCCGGTTCGGCCGGGAGTTTGCCGGCGAGGTCTGGCTCGAGATCCTGCTCGCCAAGGGGGTCAACGACGGCCCGGAGGACATCGACGCCCTCTGCCGGGCGGTGGCGGCCATCGCCCCGGCGCGGGTACAGCTCAACACCGTGGTCCGGCCGCCGCTGGAATCTTTTGCCAGGCCCCTCAGCCGTTCCGAACTGGAAGCAATTGCCGGACGGTTGCCGGGTCGGGTGGAAATCATTGCCAACTTCGCCCGCCGGGAGCACCATTCCTTCCGGCCGGTGGATACGGCGGAAATCGTCGAGATGCTCCGACGCCGACCCTGTACCGACGGTGACGTGAGCGAGGCGCTCAACTTCGAGCCGTCCCTCACCCATGCCGCCCTGGCGCGGCTGGTGGCCGAAGGGGTGGTGCGGGAGAGCGAGCATCTCGGCAAGAGATATTACCAGGCGGGCACCACCGCCGCTGCCGGCATATTCGGCCGACAGCGGCGGTAGTGTCCGCCCGGGAAGCGTTTACCGCCCTTTTTCCTCGGGGACGCGGCGGCATCGGCCTTGGTGGCCGGTTGGCGTCGTCCCTCGTGGAGCCAGGGTAAACAGAACAATGGCCACGCGCCCTCCGGCGCCGGGATATCGATTGAGTTTTCCTCTCTCCCGGTCGGCGGATGGCGGGGCGTTCCTGCAAAAAAAGGAAGATCATGAACGAAGAACAGCAACCGAAAGAGTCTCCGGCCCTTGTTGCGGTGGCGGAGCAGAAGGATGGGGCGCCGGCGTCTGCGGCCCTGGCACAGAAACAGGAGGGCGACGCCAAGCCGAAGCGGTCGTCGCGGTCCGGGGCGGCCCGGCGGCGGCGCCGTTCCAGCGCCGCTCGCAAGAAGGCCGCCGCTGCCGCCGCGGTGGTCGAGGCCGATGCGGAGGCCGTTGAGGCCGGCGGCGAAAGTGACGAGGCCGGCGAGGGCGAGGTGGCCGCCGAGGCCCCGGCCGACCAGGCCGATCGGCCCGGTGGCGCCAAGAAGGGCGAGGAAAAGAAGAAGGCCGAGTCCCGTTCCCGGCGGGGCCGCGGTGGCCGTGTCAAGGCGGCCAAGCAGGAAGAAGAGGCTGACGCTGTCGTCGAGGTGCCGGCCAGTTCTGCCACCCGCAAGCTTCTCATCAACAGTGAGGAGCCCGAGGAATGCCGGGTGGTGCTCCTCGAAAATGGCAAGGTCGAGGCCTTCCATATCGAAACCATGGTTCGCGCCCAGAACAAGGGTAATATCTATAAGGGCCGCATCGCCGCGGTGGAGCCCAATCTCCAGGCGGCCTTCGTCGAGATCGGCACCGGCAAGAACGGCTTCCTGCCCTTTGGCGACATCCATCCCGAGTACTACTGCAAGGAGGTGGATGGGGCCACCCACTGGAAGGACCTCCGCATCCAGGACGTGATCCGCAAGGGCCAGGACGTGCTGGTGGAGGTGGTCAAGGAGGCCACCGGCAACAAGGGCGCCAACATGACCACCTATCTTTCGCTGCCCGGCCGCTATCTGGTGCTGATGCCGGGAAGTGACTCCGCCGGCATCTCGCGCAAGATCGACGACGAGGAGCAGCGGCGGCGGCTGCGGGAGATCATGAACAGCCTCAAGATTCCGGACGGGATCGGCTATATCGTGCGGACCGCCAGCAACGAAATCACCAAGACCGCGCTTGCCCAGGATCTCAAGTATCTGCTCAACCTCTGGGCCGAGATCAAGAGCCGTGGCCAAGCCCTGCCTGCCCCGGCCCTGGTCTATAAGGAGCAGAACGTCATCTCCCGTTTCCTGCGCGACCATTTCACCCCGGACATCCAAGAGATCCTGGTTGATACCGAGGAGGCTTTCGAGCAGGTGAACACCTTCATGGAACTCCTGCCGGCCAAGCAGCGCAACCAGACCAAGGTAAAGCTCCACCGGGGCTCGCGGCCCATCTTCAACCTTTATCAGGTGGAGGAGCAGATCGAGCAGATCTACCAGCCCGTAGTGACCCTGCCGTCGGGCGGCTCCATCGTCATCAGTCCCACCGAGGCGCTGGTGTCCATCGATGTCAACTCCGGCCGCACCGCCAAGGACAAGAATTTCGAGGAGACCATCTTTCTCGCCAACATGGAGGCGGCCGAGGAGATCGGCCGACAGCTCCAGTTGCGTGACTTGGGCGGGCTCATCGTCGTTGACTTCATCGACATGCGCGACTCCCGCCACATCCGCGAGGTGGAAAAGAACCTCCGGAACAGCATGAAGCGCGACAAGGCCAAGGTGGACTTCTCGCGCATCTCCAAGTTCGGCCTGATGCAGATCTCCCGCCAGAAGATGGCCGCTCCGGTCCAGCAGGGCAGCTATCTCGTCTGTCCGCACTGTCAGGGGCGGGGGGTGGTGCGCTCGGTGGAAACCCAGGCCCTGGTCTATCTGCGCAACATCCAGACCTGCGTCACCCAGAAGAACGTCACTCGGGTGGAATGCCAGTTTCCCCTGGCCGTGGCCCAGTACCTGCTCAACCGGAAGCGGGAAGACTTGCTTGAGCTGGAAAGACGGTATAATGTAACCATTGCCGTGGTTCCGGACCCGGTGATGTCGCCTGCCGAGCAGCGCATCGAGGTGGTCAAGGGCGGGACGGAAGCGGCTTCCTGACGGTGCCTGCCGGGAGGGCGGGTTCACGGCCTCTCGTGTCTCGAGGAAAACCATATTTACTGTTGTGATGGGCCATGGATAGAGTATTGCGTCTGATCTGTTCCGTTTTCGTTGTCGCTTTCCTGGTTGCCGTTCCCTGCCGGGCCGAGGATGCCGTGCCCGCTGCCGGGGATGCGGCGGCACCGGCCAATGTCGGCATCACCCACGTGCTGCGCGGCGAGCAGCTGGCCCGCAGCGGTGATCCCTTCTCGGCCATCACCGAGTACCGCAAGGCCATTGCGGCGGGCTACCACGGCTCCGACGTCTACCGGAGCCTTTCCACCGTCCTCTACCTGGCCGGTTTCCCCGACGAGGCCATCAACGTCCTCAAGGAAGCGGTGCGGCTTCATCCCAAGGAAGTCTTCCCCCGGTTGGAACTGGGGGTTCTCTACTTCGCCACGGAACGACAGGATGAGGCCAAGAAGCTCTTTCTCGAGGTTCTCTCCGGCAACCCCACCCTGGCCAACGCCTATTACTACCTGGCGGTGATCTCCTACCGGCAGAAGGGGTACGACGATGCCTGGCTCTATATCCGGCGTGCCCAGCTCCTCGGGCACAAGGACCAGTCCCTGGTGGAAAAGCTGAAGAAGGTGAGCACCGAGCCGGCCATCGACCCGCGCAAATCGTTGAGCGACCAGTTCTGCTTCCGGCAGATCCTGGTGGACACCTATGAAAAGGCCGAGAAGATCCGGAAGCGGATCATGGACGGCGAGATGTTCGAGGTGGTGGCCGGCATGGAGTCCTCCGGCCCCAGCGCCGTCAACGGCGGCTTTGTCGGCTGCCTGGCCCCGGATGAACTGGACGCCCGGCTCGGGGCGGCGCTCTGGCACCAGAAGGCATACGGCGACCCGGTGGTAGCCGAAACTTACCAGGGCGCGCATGTCCTGCAGCGGGTGTTGCCCTTTGATCCGCAGGATTGGCAGTTCCAGCTGGCGGCCTTGAAGCACCCGGTGGTTGCTGCGGCCAAGGGCTCCGACCTGGTGAAGGTGCCAACGGTCGTCGGCGCGCACGACAAGGCCCCGGAGGGGCGGTACTCGGTGCATGCCGGATCGTACAGCGGGCCCATGCTCGCTTCCACCATGGTTTCGCGGCTGCGGGAGGCCAAATTGCCTGCCTTCTTCTATACCTCCACCACGAAAACGGGCAAGCTCGTCTACCGGGTGTTGGCCGGACGGTATGACGACAGGCGGCAAGCCGAAAGAGCGAGCGATATCCTTTCCAACATGGGGATCAACAATTTTATCGTCAACACGTCGCAGAAGGGCAACGGCGCCGTCGAGGACGATGCAGGGGAGCCCGCCGCCGCGGCGGCCCATGCCGAGCCCGCCAAACAAGCCAAACCGGGCAAGTCGGCCAAGCCAGCCAAATCCGCCAAATCCACCGAATCGGCCAAGCCGGCAGCCGCTGCCCAGCAGCATTCCTCTGGAGCCAACGACAAGACGGTACTTGCCCTGTTGAGCACCATGGAGAAGGAAGCGGCGGGTTCCGGCGCGGGCAGTGCCCGGTCCCAGCCGTCGGAGGTCACGGAGGAGAAGCTGCCCGGCGAGGAGGAAGCCGCCGTCCCGGCGCCGCCGCCTGCGCATGCTGCGCCGGTTGCAGCGGCGAAGGCCCCGGCGGCCGTACCCGCTCACCCGACGCCGCCGGCCGCCCCGGCCCCGGTCGTGACCTCTGCTGCGGCACCGGCGCATGCGCCGGCGCCCGTGGCCACCGCACCTCGGGTGTCCGGCGTGTCTGCCGAGCTGGTCGTCGAGAAGAAGAGTGACGAGCCCAGCGGCAAGTTTACCGTCCACGTGGGCAGTGTGGCGACCCGGGAGCTTGCCGAAAAGAAGGTCGCCGCCCTGCGGCAGGCCGGTTTCCCGGCCTTTTCCTATGTGCTCGTCGAGAAAGGGAACACGGTCTATCGACTGGTGGGCGGCCGCTACGACGACTATGCCGCGGCCCGGGCAGCAAGCCGGGCGCTCGCGAGCCACGGGGTGAAGAGCTTCATCGCCAACACCAAGTGATACGGCGCCCGCTTCGGGGCGCGACGATGTGAAAGGGCCCGGTCATCCATTTTGTCGGATGTGACCGGGCCTTTTTTCGTGGGCCGGCCGGCCCGGCAGGCGTGGACCTTTGCGCCGGGGGGGGGCGAGGGCTACGGCTGTTGAGCGGTGAGCCGGGAAAGCCATTCCCGTTGGGCGCGCTGTTGCCGTCTGCGGGTCAGGAGTCGTCGGATTTGCGCCGCGGCCTCCTGGCGGGAAAGATGGCGGGCAGGCATGATAGAGGCGCAGAGCACGATGTGGAAGCCCAGGTGACTTTCGACAACGGGGCTGCATTGGCCCTGGCCAAGGGAGAACAGGGCCTGGTCAAGGGGTGGGGGCAGCTTGCCCTGTTCCACCTCGCCGAGGGCGCCACCCTGGAGGGCCGATGGGCACTCTGAGTAACGTTGCACAAGTTCGGCAAAGCGGTCTGGACCGGCGATAAGCTGGTCGTGGACTTCTTCGATGCGGCTTCGGGCTCGCTGCCGGCTGTTGTCGGGGAAGTCGTCGTTGATGGTGATCAGGATGTGACGGGCTGCTCGGCGTTCCGGGATGTGGAACCGTGCCGGGTCTTTCTGGTAGAAGGCCGCGACCTCTTCCTCGTCCGGGGTGCCGCCCCGCTGGCCGACGATGCTCAGGGCGGCCTCGACGCGCAGCTCCTCGGCGATGGCCTGACGGAGCGTTGCCTCGTTCAGTCCGTGGGCCGCCATCTCCCGACCAAAGGATTCCTGGTCGGCAAAACGCTGCCGGATCATGCCGATTGCCTGTGCCGGGAGGGTGGGGGCGACGAAGACCCCGGCCGCTTCTTCGGTCTGCATGACGAGCTGCTGGAGACGGTATTCCTCCTCGGCTTCCCGGCGGGCGGCCTCCTGCTCCTCGGGCGGCAGTTGTCGCCATGGTTTCCCGAAGAGTTTCAGGGAGTTTTTGAGAAGCAGATAGGCAAGGCCGGGTGGCGGGGTGGGCGGCTGGGAATTCATGGGGCGGTCGGTAGGCGTCAGTGGGTGGTGCGGCTGGCGATGAACTGCCGCACGGCCTGGCCGATGGCGAGGATCCGGCGGGACTCCTCCGGGGTGGGCGGCCGTCGGCGGTAGGTGGCGAGGTCACAGATTTCCTGGAATGAGTCCAGGTAGAGCAGATCTTGAACAAGCTCCGCCGGTACCTCGGCATGGCGTCCCAGGGCGCGGAGGAGATCGGCCATGGTGTGGTTCTCCGCCAGATCGCCGCGGCTCATCAGGAAGCCCATGATCAGCTTCTCGATGGCCATGCCGGTAAGGTTGTAAAGGATTTCCGGGGTGAAGACCTCGGGCCGCCGGGTTGCTGCCCCCAGCGCCGTCTGCAGATACTGCTCCCCTTCTTTCAGGTATTGCCGCCAGTCGGTGATCGCCATGGTGATCATGAGATACCTCATTTTTGCCGGTTGGGTTTACGGGGGGCGTCACCCCTGTCGCTTGCGCAGGCAGACGAGTTCGGTACGCCGCCATCCGAGCCTTTCGTAGAAGGCGAGTCCTGCCTGATTGTTGCGGTCGGCGAGCAGCTGCAGCCGGTGGGCGCCACGGGTGGCGGCCCACTCGGCCAGGCCCGCGAGCAGACGGGGGCCGAGGCCACGGCACCGGTACTCCTGGTCGACAACTACGTCTTCGACCAGGAGTGCCGGTCCTCCTTCGGCCGTGGAAATGGTGAGTTGTCCGGTGCACATGCCGACCACCCGGCCGTCGAGTTCGGCGACCAGCACCGCGGCGCGCCGGTCGTCGATCAACATGGCCAGTCCCCGCTGCTGGCGTTCCTCGTCAAAGGCGAAGTCCGCCTCGATGGCAAAGAGCTGGCGGAGCAGGGCGGTGAGGGCGGCAATGTCGTCGGGTCTGGCGGCGCGGATGGCGGCGGGCATGGTTGCGCGTCTCGTTCAGCCGATGAGATAGTCGGCGGCAGGGGAGCCGTCCTCGATGCCGTCGAGAATGGTGTCGATGGCCTCTTCGCTGTCCACCCCCTTGAACCACCAGTTCTCGGGGTGCACCACCATGATCGGTCCGGATTCGCACTGTTTTAGGCAGGTGGTGGCGGTGACCAGGCAGTCGAGGCCGCGGTCGAGGATCTCTTCCTCAAGGTACTGGAGAAAGCCGTCGGTCTGTTTATGGCAGATGCCCTTCTTGTCGCCGGCAACGCGGAAACTCTGGCAGACGAGGATTTGTCGTTGTGGGGTGGCCATGGGGGTAACCTCCGAAGGAAAATTTTAAATGTTGGGGTTCAGGAAACAAATCAATTCAGGCGTCGCAATGGCCCGCGGTCAGCGATTTTTTTTTCCTTTCTTGCCGCCGCCGTAAAGGACGTCCACCGTGCCTTCGATGTCGCCCTCGGTGATCAGCACGGTAATACCGTGGTCGGCGAGGATTTGGCGGGGAGCATTGCCGGCGCTCGCGGTAAGCAGGCAGAAGCAGTCGGTGAGCGTCTCGGCCAGGGTTTCCCAGCGGGAAGCGCCGCTGCCGGGTTCCGGGGCCGGCCTGGTGCCGAGCAGGCAGGCCAGGCCGTCTTCCCGGGGGCCGTATACCAGTACCCGGATGGCGTGACCCAGGTGGAGGTCGACCTCCATGCCGTTGGAGCTTACCACGGCCACGTTGGGCCGTTCGGCGCTGGGCCTGGGAAGACGCGCCGGGCCTGCGCCGGTGGCGCCGTGGGGGCTCATGGTGACCAGGTTCATGGTCTCTTTGACAATGGCCAGGTGGCCGCCTGCCAGGGCCCCGGCCCGGGCCAGCAGTTCCTGGTCGGCCGCTGGCGGGAAGTCGTTTTCCTTGGCCGGCGGCACAAAGGGCACCAGGTCCATTGCCACCGCCCCCTGTCGGGCCATGGCGACGGCGATGGCCTCGACCTCGCCGTCGTTGATGCCCGGGTAGAGGGTGGTGCGCACCGTCACCGCCATGCCCGCCTTGGTGAAGGCGGCAACCGCCTTGGCCTGTTCGTCCACCAGGATGGCGGCCGCCTTGGGGAGGGGCACGGTCCTGGTCGATGGCCGGATCCAGCTGAAAAGCCGCTCGGCCGTGGTCGGGTCAACCGTATCCACCTTGACGGTGACCGCTTTAAGGCCCTGGCCGGCCAGTGATTCGGCCAGGAGGCTTCCGCCGATGCCCAGGGTGGTGAGCCGCACCGGCAGCTCGGGATACTTTTCTTTAAGTAACTGTAAGGTGTC
The DNA here is from genome assembly GCA_002414225.1 of Desulfobulbaceae bacterium UBA5121. Lineage (GTDB taxonomy): Bacteria > Desulfobacterota > Desulfobulbia > Desulfobulbales > UBA5123 > UBA5123. The sequence continues at coordinate 181,754 of DHYV01000024.1, forward strand.
CAGGCTCGGGCCGGGGGCGGCCAGGGGATCGCCTGGTCCGGATAACTCCACCGTCTCGATCTCGGCCTCCTGGCTGAACGCGCCGTCGAGCCAGGCCATGGCCTCGACCGGAAGCAGGGCGGGCATGGGTTTGCCGGCCGGTGCGAAACGGCTGCGGGCAAAGTCGCGGGAGGCAACCGGCAGCTGCAGCCGTTGCCGCCGGGGGGCGGTGGCGCATGCCTTGCAGGGGCTTGCGGTCTGGGGAAATGGAATCACCGTCATGCGGCTGCCTCAAATACGTTAAATAAGTGAGAAGGGCCCTGCGGCGGGGGGGTTTCCCCCCCCCGGGGGTTTNNGGGGGGGGGGGGGGGATTTCCCCCGCCGCAGGGCATTGGCGCAGGTCGATTACAGGACCAGTTCGAAGGTCTGTTCCGGGGAATCCCGGTCCTTGCGGTCGAGCAGAACGGTGAGGATCTTCTCAAGCAACCGCAGTGCTCCCTTGTAGCCGACGGTGGGGAAGTACTGATGCCCCTGGCGGTCGAGGATGGGGAATCCCCAGCGGACGAAGGGAATGTCCTCGTCGCGGGCGATGTACTTGCAGTAGGTGTTGCCGATGAGGAGGTCCACCGGCTCGTTCTTGATCCACTGGTGGAGCATGAACATGTCGCCCTTGGCCTTGACGTTGACCTGATAGGGCAGGCCGGCGGTGAGTTCCTTGATGCGGCGTTCGAATTTTTTGCCCGGCGTGCCGGTGACGATATGCACGGGGTACATGTCCATGGAAACCAGAAACTCGGTCATGCTGATCAGCTGATCCGGGTCGCCCACCAGGGCCACCTTCTTGTGGTAGAGGTACTGGTGCATGTCGGAGATCAGATCCACCAGCTGGCCGCGCTCCAAGCCGATCTCGTCGGGGACGGTGACGCCGGCCACGGTGCGCAGGGCATCGATGAAGCGGTCGGTGGCCTTGAGGCCGAAGGGCATGTCGAGCACCTTGCAGGGCACCTTGTGTTTCTTGTCCAGTTCGCGGGCCGCATCGGCAGAACACCACTCGCCCAGCGCCAGGGTGCCGACGGCATCCCCGGTGGCCTTCAGTTCGGCGATGGTGGTGCCCCCGTCCGGGAACATCTTGTACTCACCGGAAAGCGGGCCGTTGAGCACTCCCGAGGTGTCCGGGAAGAGGATGGATTTGACCCCGACCAGGGCGGCGAGGCGCTTGATCTCCTCCATGTCGGCGGGCTCGACCCAGCCGGGGATGATGTTGACCTTGCCGTTCTTTTTGCCGGTGGATTCCGCCAGCTCGGTCATGGCGGTGACCATGTTGGCAAAACCGGTGACGTGCGACCCCACGTAGCTCGGGGTCGAAGCACTTATCATGTACTTGCCCTTGGGGAATTTTCCCTCGGTGATGGCCTTCTTGCGGATCTGCTTGAGATCCTCGCCGATGGTCTCGGAAAGACAGGTGGTATGCACGGCGATGATTTCCGGTTCGTAGACCGCGAAGATGTTGCTGATCGCCTGCATCATGTTGGCCTGGCCGCCGAACACCGAAGCGCCTTCGGTGAACGAACTGGTGGCCGCCGAGATCGGTTCCTTGTAGTGCCGGGTCAGGGTGGAGCGATGGTAGGCGCAGCATCCCTGGGAGCCGTGGCTGTGGGGCAGGCAGCCGTGGATGCCCAGGGCGGCGTACATGGCCCCGATGGGCTGGCAGGTCTTGGCCGGATTAATGGTCAAGGCGCTCCGCTCGCTGATTTCCTTTGGTGTATGTCGTAGTAGCATTGGTCGAACCTCTGACGGGAGTGTTTTGATTACTGCAGTTTTGGGAGATTACGTTTTAAGTGTTAAGTCGCCGGTTGTGTTGGGTTTTTTAACCTAACACTTAAAACGTAAAGCTGATGCCTTGGCGCCGGAGCGGTTACTCCCACACGTAGGTGCCGGAGAGCTGCGGGTTCTCCTGCCAGGGCGCTTTCATGTAGCTCCAGACCTTGCTGCCCACCAGGCGGTCGATCTCCTGGTAGAAGTTGATGGCGCCCTTGAACCCGGCGTAGGGGCCGCCCGAGTCGTAGCTGTGGAGCTGCTTCATGGGCACGCCCAGCTTCTGGATGGAGAACTTCTCCTTGATGCCGGCGCAGAAGATGTCGGGCTGCATGAGTTCGACGAGCTTCTCGGCCTCGTACTGATTGAGGTCGTCGATGATCAGCGTCCCCTTGTCCATGTCCGGGTTGAGGCCGTCGTAGTGCTTGAACTGGAAGCCGGCCTTTTCGAGTTTCTCGAGATCTTTGGCGCTTTTGCGCGGCTTGAAGCGGGTGGGGTCCGCCTCCACCTCCAGCTCCTCGATGTTGCGGCTGTCGGCGTCGAGCACCAGGCTCGGGATGACCTGGCGGCCTTCGTAGTCGTCGCGGTGGGCGAACTCGTAGCCGGCCGAGATGGTCTTCATCCCCATCTCGGTGAACAGTTCCTGGTAGTGGTGGGCACGGGAGCCGCCCACGAAGAGCATGGCGGTCTTGCCGGCCGTACGGCTCTTGACGTCTTCCGCCACTGCGGCGACTGCCGGCATCTCCTCGGCGATTACCTTCTCCACGGTGTCGATGAGTTTCTTGTCGCCGAAGTACTCGGCGATCTTGCGCAACGACTTGGCCGTGGCCTCGGCGCCGATGAAGTTCACCTTGATCCAGGGGATGCCGAACTTCTCCTCCATCATGTCGGCCACGTAGTTGATGGAGCGGTGGCACATGACGCAGTTCAGGTCCGCGGTGTGGGCCGAACAGAACTGGTCGTAGGTGGAGTTGCCGGAGAAGGTCGAGATGTTGGTGATGCCGCATTTCTTGAGGATGCGGTCGATCTCGAAGCCGTCACCGCCGATGTTGTACTCGCCCAGCAGGTTGATCTTGAACTTGCCCGGCTTCTCTTCGTCGTTCAGGCCCACCAGATGCCGGAAGACCTGGTTGTTGGCGATGTGGTGACCGGCGGACTGGGAAACACCCTTGTAGCCCTCGCAGGAGAAGGCGTAGACGTTGCAGTCGCCGAACTCTTCCTTCATCTGGGCGGCCACGGCGTGGATGTCGTCACCGATCAGCCCCACCGGGCAGGTGGCGAAGATGGCGATGGACTTGGGGTGGAAGAGATCGTATGCCTCCCGCACCGCCTTGCGCAGCTTTTTTTCGCCGCCGAAGATGATGTCCTGGTCCTGCATGTCGGTGGAGAAGCAATAGGTCATGTAGTTCTCGCCGTCCGGACCGGCATCGGTCTGGTTGCGGCGGGTGAGCCAGGAGTAGAAGCCGCAGCCGATGGGGCCGTGGGTGATGTTGACGATGTCACGGGTCGGGCCCATGATAACGCCCTTGCAGCCGGCATAGGTGCAGCCGCGCATGGTGATGATGCCCGGGATGGTCCGGACGTTGGCCATGATTTCCGGCGTTTCGTTCTCCAGGGCCTCGTTGATCATTATCTGCTTGGCGCGTTTGCGGGCCACCTTGGGCGGATACTTCTTGAGCAGCTCCGCCTTGACGTCGGTGGGATCCCACTGCACCAGTTTTTTCTTGGTCGTTGTTGCCATTGTTCTACTCTCCTTGATGGATTAGGCGATTGCCTTGGCGCCCTTCTCGCCGGTACGGACGCGGACGGCGTCGCCCATGGGCAGGACGAAGATCTTGCCGTCGCCGGGCTTGCCGGTTTGGTTGACCGCGATGATGGCCTTGACCACGTCGTCGACAAGTTTGTCTTCCACCACTGCGGTTACCATCCGCTTGGCATAGAGCTTGCCTTTCTCGCCGAGCAGGGAGGCCGCCTCTTCGTACCCCTTTTCAACACCCTTGAGGATGGCAGGGTTGACAAAGCCTTTGCCGCGGCCCTGGGCCTCATGGGCGAAGAAGGCATCGATGCCGGCGTCGGTGAGGGCCTGCTTGGTTTGGTTCATCATGTTGATTCGCACCACGGCGATAACTTCCTTCATGATTATGCCTCCTTGGCTTCCTCGCCGTTCTCCTTGACTCCGGAGCTGATGGTGTAGGATTCCTCAACGTCGGTGACGAAGATCTTGCCGTCGCCGAAGGCGCCCTTGCCCTTGGTGCGGGCGGTGTTCATGATGGTCTCGATGACGAAGTCCTTGTCCTCGGGTTTCACCACGCTCATCAGCATGGTCTTGGGGATCTCGTCGTAGGTGACCTCGCCGATCTTGATACCGCGCTGCTTGCCGCGGCCGGCTACCGAGTACTTGGTGACGGCGGGAAAGCCCGCGTCCATGAGGGCGGCGAGGACGGCGTCTGCTTTTTCCGGCCGGACGATTGCTCTGATCATAGTCAACATGTTGTTTTCTCCAGTGTTTTTTGAGCTGTTAGCTTTTTGGCGGTCAGGGGTGGCGTTTGGCTTTTGGCGAACCGCTTGGTTGCCGGCCGCCCAGTTGCGCTTTTTTTAGTTCATCAGGCCGTAGTCCATGAGCAGCTTCTCGAGCTCCTCGATGGCCAGCGGGGTGGGGACCACGAACATCTTGTTCCCGTCGATGGCCTTGGCCAGACCCCGGTACTCGTCGGCCTGCTCGGCATCGGGCTTCCACTCGATAACGGTCTTCCGGTTGATCTCGGCGCGCTGCACGTCGTTGTGGCGGGGGACGAAGTAGATCATCTGGGTGCCGAGCTTCTTGGCGAACTCCTCGATCATCTCCTTCTCGTTGTCCACGTTACGGGAGTTGCAGATGAGCCCTCCCAGGCGAACGTTACCGGACTGGGCGAACTTGACGATACCCTTGCTGATGTTGTTGGCGGCGTACATGGCCATCATCTCGCCGGAGCAGACGATGTAGATTTCTTCGGCCTTGCCGTCGCGGATGGGCATGGCGAAACCGCCGCAGACCACGTCGCCGAGAACGTCGTAGAAGGCATAGTCGAGGCCGACGCTCTCTTCGTAGGCGCCCAGGGATTCGAGCATGTTGATGGAGGTGATGATGCCGCGGCCGGCGCAGCCCACACCCGGCTCGGGGCCGCCGGACTCAACGCAGAGGGTGCCGCCGTAGCCTTCCTTGCGGATATCGTCAAGTTCCACGTCCTCACCCTCTTCCCGCAGGGTGTCGAGTACCGATTTCTGGGCCAAGCCGCCCAGCAGCAGGCGGGTGGAGTCCGCCTTGGGGTCGCAACCCACCACCATGACCTTGCGGCCCATTTCGACGAGGCCAGCCACCGTGTTCTGGGTGGTGGTGGATTTGCCGATTCCGCCCTTGCCGTAAATAGCTACCTTGCGCATTGTTGTTCCTCCTTAAGCGTTGGATTTGTCCAATAGAGCGATAGTTGTTCGCGCCGAGCCGGGCAGGGGTGGTGCCCGGCTCGGCGCCTGTTCGCATTTTGGCCGGCGACGACCGCCGGTTGTGCCGTGGTCAGTGCAAGGGCGGTGCCATTAGGAGGAAAAATTATTTATTTCTTTTGTTTCGGGTGGTTACTGAGTGTTTGGGCGAGCCGTGGCATCGGTTTGGGTCGGTATGCCCGGGAGCCCTTTTTGTCGCAAGGTTTACAAAAGTGAAGCGGCGGGCACCATTTTGTCATGGGCGTCTCTTGATTTTTATGAAATAACGTATTTGTAATAATAGGTTTTGTTTTTCTGTCATATGTGTAATTTTTTGGATATGGCAGGACGCGACTCAGTCTGGATCGGAGGCGTTGGCCCTTGTCTGGTAGGCGATTGCGGGTTGCTCGGCGGTATGGAATGAATATTGCTTAATTTAGGGAATAGTGTCTGGCGGCAATAGCGGCCGCCAGGCGAGATAGGGCCCGCCGCCGCGTGGCGGGCTGCAACGGCATCGACTTTTTCTGCAAGGATTATCAGGCTATGGAACAGAGCAAGAGGGGCGGGGGCGAAGGGATCGTGGCCCTGGAGCTGCAGGCGCTCTATGAGATTGCCCAGTTGATCGGCTTGGCGGTGGATCTGGACACCACCTTGGCGGAGATCCTGCGCATTCTCCATGTCACCCTGCGCATGGAGCGGGGTACTCTGGTGTTGTTGGACGATTCCGGAAGCCGGCTGGTGATCCGGGCGTCCTGCGGCCTGACGCCCGCTGAGGTGGAGCGGGGCGTTTACCGGGTGGACGAGGGGGTTATCGGCAAGGTATTTCGAAGTGGTTCGCCCTTCGTGGTTCCCGATGTCCACAGTGAGCCCCTGTTCCTCAACCGGACTGGGGCGCGCAAGGACATCGACAAGATGCGGATCTCCTTCATCGGCGTGCCGGTGCTGCTGGCCAAGCAGCCGGTGGGGGTGCTCTCGGTGGATCGTCTTTTCGGGCCGGAGATCTCGTTTGAAGAGGACGTGCGCTTTTTGTCGGTTCTCGCCACCCTCATCGCCCAGTTTCTTGACCTTCAGCGGGCCATCGACCGGAAAGAGGCGGTGCTGCGCGAAGAAAACCTGTCGCTCAAGGCCGAGCTCCACAATCGGTACAGCTACCGTAATATCATTGGCCAGAGCAAGGCCATGCAGGACGTGTTCCGCGCCATTGAAAAGGTGGCTCCCAGTCGGGCCACGGCGCTCATCCTCGGCGAGTCGGGAACCGGCAAGGAGTTGGTGGCCCGCGCCATTCACCAGGCGAGCCGGCGTGGCGGCAAACCCTTTGTCAAAATCAACTGTGCCGCGCTTCCGGAGACCCTGCTTGAAAGCGAGTTGCTCGGCCACGAGAAGGGAGCCTTCACCGGGGCCACCGCCGCCAAGAAGGGGCGTTTCGAGCTGGCCGACGGCGGCACCCTTTTCCTTGACGAAATCGGCGAACTGCCTCTGAACCTTCAGGCCAAGCTGCTGCGGGTTCTGCAGGAGCAGCAGTTCGAGCGGCTGGGCGGCGTGCAGACCCTCACCGTGGACGTGCGGGTTATCGCCGCCACCAACCGCAGTCTGGTGGACGCGGTGGAAGAGGGCAATTTCCGGGCCGATCTCTTCTATCGCCTCAACGTCGTTCCCATTGTTCTGCCGTCGCTTGCCGAGCGGCGCGAGGATGTGCCGCTGCTGCTTGATTTCTTCTTGCGGGAAAGCAATCGTCGCAATGATCGCCAGATGCGGCTCAGTCGCGAGGTGCTCGACTTCTTCCATCGCTACGAGTGGCCCGGGAACGTAAGGGAGCTGCAGAATTTGGTGGAACGGTTGGTGATCATGGCAGACGCAGAGGTGGTGCGGATGGTCGATCTTCCTTCCTACATGCTGGCGGAACCGGAAGCCGCGCCGTCGCTTCCGCGGCCGACCACGCCGTTGTCTCCTGCCGGCGACCCTGCCCCGCTTTCTTTCCCGCAGGCCGGTAAATCCCTTCAAGACCTTGAGCGCCAGCAGGTTGAAGATGCGTTGCGGCGGCATGGTTGGGTGCAGGCGCGGGCGGCTCGCGAGCTGGGGCTTACGCAGCGGCAGATCGGTTATCGGATCAAAAAGTTCGCCTTGAAGCCGCCAGTGTATTGATTCGGGGTGATGGCAGCGGAGATGAATTGACCGAGGGCGAAGGTTTTGCCTGGCCTGTGCAAGGTGCCGTGCGCGTTGTCTGCTGTGGGCTGGGCAGTCGGGAAATACTCTTTAAAGCTCTCACCTCCTGCCTTCTGCGGCTCCGGGGCATGAAGAGTCGCGCGGGGGGGGGCGGCGGGGCAACGGGGTGGCCGACATCCCGCAACGGTATCTCCGTAACGGTATCTCCATCGCCGCCATTCCTGGCGAATTTGACAATGTGGACAAGGTCGGACCTTCTCGATCAACTTGGGAGACGAGGATGGGCGGGGAGGCGGCGCAAATTATCGCCAGCGGGCGTTGCACCTTTATCCGGCCCTGGTGACTCTTGAAGGGTTGACGATGGGGGGCTTTTGCGGTAATCTTCCCGTCAACATCTTAGAAAGAGTGGTTTTTTTTTGTTTTTTTGCCTTCCCGGCGGGGGGCGCCAGGGGGAGGAGATGCTTTCCGCGGTAGCCGTGCTGTTGATTCTGTTCGGCACCATGGTGTCGGTGGGGTTCTGGGTGCCACGGATTTTCAATCGGGGACGCCTCAAGGAAGCCCTTGGCGGCCGTTATTCCGCCGTCTATGTGATCTATTTTGCCAACGGCCCCATGCTCGTGCTGGCAGGGTTGTTGCTGTTATACAGGTTCGGCCGTTGATGAGGGAGGCCCTCCAAGGGGGGGCGGCTGGGCGAGATCGTCGGTATGGGGCGTTGCCATGTTGCGTTCGTTTGTCAAAACCATGAAGGCCTTGTCGGATCCCAGCCGGGTGAAAATTCTCAAGATGCTCGAGGGCGGCGAGATGTGCGTCTGTGAGCTGCGTGAGGCTCTGGGGTTGGCCCAGCCCACGGTTTCCAAACATCTTAAGGTGTTGGAGGAGGCCGGCCTGGTGGCGAGCCGCAAGGAAGGGCTGTGGGTCAACTACCGCCTGGCAGCTGAAAATCGCTATGGCGAGTTCATGCTCGCCAGTCTCCATGGCTGGCTCGGCGACGATCCCGAAATCCAGGCCACCCTGGCCAAGCTTCCTGCCATCGACCGCCATGCTCTCTGTGGCGGCGCAACCGCACGGCCTCCCGCCGGCAAATCGTAACCACCTCTGTTTCCGGCGCGTTTCTTCCTCTTTGGTTCTTTTCTGCGGAGAACGTCCTGAGAGGGGTTGACAGAAGTCGAGCCCAGTTCTATATTCGTATTTGGCAATGTAGTTTTCCATTTACGTTTACTGGAGTCGACACCCCATGCAGCCCCTTCCCGGATTTAATCCGCCGCCGCCGCGGCCCGAGGCCGCCCCCGGGCCGCCCCCGCTTTCCCCGGTCAGTGTCTGGGGAGGTGGTTGCCTCGCGATCGCCGTCTGGTATGCTGTCTACCGGCAGCTCCTGCCCTTTTCCCGTTTTGTCACCTTTGATCTCCTGTCGTTCTCTCCTGATACCCACCTGGGCGAGGCGACGTGCTTCTTCCTTTACGACACCCCCAAGGTGCTGCTCCTGCTGGCGCTGGTGGTCTTTGCGGTAGGCGTCATCCGCTCCTTTTTTACCCCTTCTCGGACCAGGCGTATCCTGGCCGGCAGTCGGGAGTCGGTGGGCAATGTCCTGGCCGCGCTTCTCGGTGTGGCCACCCCCTTCTGTTCCTGTTCGGCGGTGCCGCTTTTCATCGGGTTCGTCACCGCCGGGGTGCCACTGGGGGTGACCTTTTCGTTCCTCATTGCCGCACCCATGGTCAACGAGGTCGCCTTGGTGCTCCTCTATGGCCTGCTGGGCTGGAAGATTGCCGCCCTTTACCTTGCCACCGGCCTGATCGTGGCCATGGTGGCTGGTTGGGTTATCGGCCGGCTCGGCATGGAGCGCTATGTCGAAGGATGGGTGCGCCAGGTGCTGGCCGCTCCGGAGGCTCCTGAGGTGCGCCATACCTGGACAAGCCGCCTGCTTTACGGTCGCGAGGCGGTTCGGGACATTGTTGGCAAGGTCTGGCCCTACGTGGTGGGCGGCATTCTGGTTGGGGCACTGATTCATGGCTACGTGCCGGAAGGGATGCTGGCCGCGATCATGGGAAAGAAGGCGTGGTGGTCGGTGCCGGCCGCGGTTCTTCTTGGCGTACCCATGTATGCCAATGCCGCCGGCGTCGTGCCCATTCTCCAGGCCCTGCTTGAAAAGGGGGCGGCCCTGGGAACGGCACTTGCCTTCATGATGTCGGTGATCGGCCTTTCTTTTCCGGAGATGGTGATCCTGCGCAAGGTGCTCAAGGTGCAGCTGATCGCTGTTTTCGCGTCGGTGGTGGCGGCGGGCATCCTGCTGGTGGGCTTTCTGTTCAACCTGATTATCTGATAAATGGCTCCGGCGCACGGCGAGCCGAACTGGCGCTCCGCTCCGGGTAAGAGCAACGAGGGTCGGCGCGGCATGGCTTCCGGTCGCGCCGTTTCGCCCCAACTGGAGGGTTTGGCATGCAGACCGTCGTCATCGAGTGGTTCCATCTAGAGGTCGCGGGGGCGACCTGTCAGCGCTGTGGCGAAACAGGGGAGGAACTCCGGCGGGCCGTGGCGCAGCTGCGTGGGGAGTGCGCCGCCAAGGGAGTGGCGATCGTTTTCCAGGAAACCCTGCTCGGGGTCGACGAAATTGATCGATCCAACACCATTTTGGTCAACGGCGTGCCGCTGGAAGAGATTCTGCCGCAAACCATGGTTGCTACAAGCTGCTGCCAGACGTGCGGCGACCTGACCGGCCGGCAGGAACAGTGCCGTGTCCTTGTTCGCCTGGAGGGGGTGTATGAAACGATCCCCCAGGGGCTGATTCGTCAGGCGGTCTGCCGGGTGGCCGGCTGTTGTTGAAGGCGATGTCGCCCGGGAGCCCGGAGGAATCGGTATGGCAGACGCGGTAAAGCGCCTCTCTTTTCTCGATCGTTTTTTGACGCTGTGGATCTTTCTTGCCATGTTTGCCGGGGTGGCGATGGGCTGTCTCTACCCCGGCGTGCGGGAGGTAATCAACGCCTGCCAGGTGGGCACCACCAATATTCCCATCGCCGTTGGTCTCGTCCTGATGATGTACCCGCCCCTCGCCAAGGTGCGGTACGAAGAACTCCACCGGGTGTTCCGCAATGGCCGGGTGCTCGCCCTGTCACTGGCGCAGAACTGGCTGGTGGGGCCGCTCCTGATGTTCGGTCTGGCCGTGGTCTTCCTCTCCGGCTATCACGAGTACATGGTGGGGTTGATCCTCATCGGTCTGGCGCGCTGCATCGCCATGGTCATCGTCTGGAACGATCTTGCCGATGGCGACAGGGAATACTGCGCCGGGCTCGTTGCCTTCAACTCCCTTTTTCAGGTGGTCTTCTTCTCGGGCTATGCCTATCTCTTCGTCACCGTGCTGCCGGTGTGGCTGGGGTTGCAAGGGGGGGTGGTCGATATCTCCGTGGGGGCCATCGCCCAGTCGGTCTTTATCTATCTCGGCATTCCCTTCTTGGCCGGCATGGCCAGTCGTTTCGTCGGTATCCGGAGCAAGGGGGAGGCGTGGTACCGGGAAAAGTTCGTCCCTCTGATCAGCCCCCTCACCCTGGTCTTTCTGCTCTTTACCATCGTGGTGATGTTTTCGCTCAAGGGCGATTACATCGTCCGTCTGCCCCTTGACGTGGTTCGGATCGCGGTGCCGCTCACCGTGTATTTCCTGGTCATGTTCCTGGTATCGTTCTGGATGGCCAGGGGGGTCGGAGCCACCTACGAGCAGGCGGCGACGCTGTCCTTTACCGCAGCCTCAAACAACTTCGAGCTGGCCATCGCCGTGGCCATCGCCGTCTTCGGTATCGACTCGGGCGAGGCGTTCGCGGCGGTGATCGGGCCGCTGGTGGAGGTGCCGGTGCTCATTGGCCTGGTCCATGTCGCCCTCTTTTTCAGGCGGCGATACTTTGGGGGCCGGGCCGTCTGAGGCAGACAGCAGTCTTTGTTTTCAGGGCGAGGCGGTGTCAACGTCTTGCTGAAGCCCCGCGGTATCTTGCCGGCATGGTTGCTTTTGCGGCGGTATCATCTTTGTTTCGGGCGTGTCATGGTGTAGTCTGGGAAGGAACCGGTGACCGACTGGTGCCGCCGGCGCGCCGTATTCCCCCCCCCGTCCGGGGGGGGCGACAATAACGATGATATGGAGGGGGCGGTAATGGAACCCGTTGATAGGAAGTCAATTCTTTTTCTCTGCACGGGCAATGCCTGTCGGAGTCAGATGGCCGAGGGGTGGGCAAGGATGTTCGCCGGCGGCGTGGTGTCGGTTTACTCCGCCGGCCTTGCCAAGGAGGCGGTGGATCCCCGCGCCATTCAGGTGATGCGGGAAGCCGGGGTCGATATCGGCGGCCAGTGCTCCAAGCTCATCGAAGAGTTGCCTGAGCAGCGCTATGACTATGTGGTTACCCTCTGTGACCATGCCAACGAAGAGTGTCCCTACTTTGCCGGTGGTGGCCGCCGGCTGCACCGGGCCTTCAACGATCCTCCCAGGTTGGCCGCCGGCGCGGCCGGCGAGGATGAGGCCCTGGGCCACTACCGGCGGGTGCGGGACGAGATCCGTGGCTTTGTGGAAGGGTTGCTCGCCAATATCACGGCCAGGGAGTAACCTGTTCGGGCCGGCCCGGCGGCAGGGGGTGAGAGAGCCCCAGCTCGACAAGTTCGGCGGTGGTGAGCGGCGGCTGGGCCGTTGCCAGGCCGCGTATGGCGCTGACCAGGGTTTCCACTCCCGCCTCGCCCACCATCTGGTCGTTCGCCCGGAGCGCTTCCTCAACCGCCCGGCGTCCGGTTTTAGCGCCGAAGAGCAGCCGCCGGGCGCTGCCCACCCGTTCCGGGGCAAAGGGCTCGTAGGTGGCGGGGTCACGGAGCAGGCCCTGGAGGTGGAGCCCTGTTTCGCAGGTAAAGACCGCCTCTCCCACCACCGGATGGTTGGCGGCGATGGCCCGGCCGGCGGCCCGGGCCACCGTGGCGCAGAGCGGTTTGAGCATCTGGGTCCGGTAGCCGTTTTCCTGGCTGCCCAGGGTGAGATAGCCCGCCACCTCTTCGAGTCGGGCCATGCCGGCCCGCTCGCCAAGGCCCAACACGGCCGCATCCCCCCACTCTGCCCCGGCCTCGAAGGCGGCCACCGTATTGGCGGTGGCCATGCCGAAGTCGTTGTGGGCGTGTACTCCCACCGCAAGCGGGGTCACCCGGAGCAGCCGGCGCACCAGATCGGCCATTTTCGCCGGGCTCAAGATCCCGACGGTATCGGCAAGTCGCAGCCGTTCCCCTCCCGCCCGGTGCACCAACCGGGCCAATTCCTCAAGAAAGTGCGGTTCGGCGCGGCTTGCGTCCTCGAAGCCCACCGATACCGAACCGATGCCCAGTTGGCGGGCCAGGGTTATGGCCTGCGGGAGGGTCGCCGCGGCCCATTCTCTGCTTTGGCCGAGCCGGCGGGTGAGGTGCAGGTCCGAGGTCGGGATGGAAAGCGACAGGACGTCGGGGCGGAGTTCGGCGGCCAGGGCAATGTCCTCGGCCCGGCACCGGCACCAGAGGGCGAGCCGGGGCGCCCCCCTGGGTGTCTGGGGGGGGCGGCAGCGGCCGAGCAGCTCCGCAAGTTGGGACCGGTTGCGCGGGGCGGCTATCCCCAGCTCGATTTCTTCGATTCCCAGGGCCGCGAGCAGGCGGACGATCTCAAGGCGTGACGCGGGGCTGAAACCCACTCCCACACTCTGTTCGCCTTCCCGCAGGGTGCTGTCGATTAGTGCCGGCATGGCGTGCGTGCTCCTCTTTTTTTGCTCAGGTTTCCTCGATGCGGCGGCGCATCCAGCGCAGGATGTCCTGCCGTTTGTTTTCAAGTTCCAGGTGGTAGATGTCGGGCGGAAAGAGCAGCTCCGCCACCCCGGAATCGAGGATCCGTTTGGCCTCGTATTCGTCATGGGAGACATCTCGCCGGTACATGTAGTCCAGATAGCTGCGGTTGGTGTGCAGGATGAACTCCACCCGCATGCCGCCCATGCGGGCGAAGAATTTGCACATCGGGGTCTGGGGCGAGCTGCCGACGTTGCCACTCTGATGTTTGCCTCCCTTCAGGCTGTCCGAAACCTCTTCCAGGGTGAGGAGCGAGCCGGCGCGGGCCGCGCTGTCGCTCAGGTGCCGGTGAAAGAGCTTCACTTCGAGCATGGAGTCAACCACCCCCATGAGCCCCAGTTCGTCGTCCACCGCCACGGCTGGATTTTCCTCGTTCTTGCGGATCAGTTTGAGCACCTTGGTTTCGGCGGTCTTTTTGCGGACCGTGACGTAGATGGGGATTTCCTTGCCGTTGGGGCGGAAGCGCCGTCGCTTGAGCAGGGTGAGTTTGCGGCCCGTTGTCCAGCGGTAGCCCTTGGCCTCGGCGCGGCCGATGACCTGCACCGCTCGGCAGGCAAAGGTTTCTTGATCGTGTTCACTGAGCAGGAACACCGTTTCAAGCTCGCCGATCTTGATGTCCGGGCTCCAGACGTGTTCGTTCAGGAAGTCGAGGAAGCGGGAGAACTTGCTCTCCATGTCCGTTTCCCGTTCGCGCTGGTCGATGGCGGCGGCGAGCTGCATGAGAACCAGCTTGCGCTGGGCTTCGAAGCGCGCCTTGCGGTGATAGCGGTCGTCGAACAGGGTGAGAAGCAGCTCCACCGGGCAGCTGGTGGCGTCAATCTCGTTGGTCAGTTCGATATAGGACGCGTAGTTGGCCAGCACCTTGCTCTGCAGGTAGCGGATCACCCCGTCGGCGGTGCGGGAGAAGGTGTTGATGTGGGCGATTACCTCCCGGTCGTTGCCGGTGATGCCGAACATGTTGGCCAGCAACCGGTAAGCCCGGTGGGTCACCGCCGCCCGGCGGTCGTGATCTCTAAGCAGGGCGGGAACCTCGGCCAGGGAGCGAACCTGGAGCAGTTCATGGATCTGATTGCGCATCACCCGGTAGATGGTGGCGAGGTGGTGGTCGGCAAGGGTGCGTGACCAATCCTTGGTCGCCCGGGAAAAGGGGGCCAGCCGAGGCGGACGCCTGTCGACGGCAAAGGGGCCGTCCTGGAGGAGGAGAGCGAAGATGTTGGTGCGGTCGGCGTTCATTGGGGTGCCCCCTCGCTGGGGTGAGGCGGCGTCGGGTGCCGCCGGATCAGGTGAAGCCAAGAAAGTTGGTAAAAAGTCGCTCGAAGTCGGATTGCAGGGTGACGCAGTATTTTTGGGCTCCGGCCAGGACGTCGGCAACGTTGATGCCGCCGTTGTTCAGCGAGCCCAGCCAGCGTTCATCCTTGGCAAGCCAGGCGGCCACATCGGCAGGGTCGGCGGCGTAGTTGTCGAACTGCAGCCCCACCAGATGTGGCCGATCCTCCACCGAGATCGCCTCCACCGTGCACTCCGCCGAGGTGGCAAGTACCTGAAGCGCCTTGGGGAGGGGCTCCTGCACGGCATGGGTGTGCCACTTGAAGAGCGGCAAGGTTTTTTCGAAACCGCGGAAGAGCTGGTGACAACGACCGTCGTGGGTCAGGTAGCCGCGGACAAAACCGATGCTGGCGGCGATGTTGGTGCCGACCTTGGCGCCCAGGGACGCGGCCAGCAACTGGTGGCCCAGGCAAAACCCCAGGTAGGGGCGGTCATCACGGATCGAGGCAGCGATGGCCTCCTTTTCGCTGCGCAAAAACGGATACTGCTGTTCCTGGTCGACATTGGCGCTGCCGCCCAGAACGATAAGGCCGTTGTACGGGGTGAGGTCTGGAATCGGTTGGTGCCAGACCTCAATGACATCCAACTTGACTCTGGTCTTGCGGGCGGTGGCGGCCAGCAACCTGCCCATGCCGTCCCATGGCCCGTGCTGGAAGACAATGAGCCGTTTTGTCATGGTGGTGCGCCTCTGTCAGCCGTTTGGAGCGGGTTGGCCCGGCAGGCCCCGGAGGACCTGCCGGGCCGGGGAGGTGGGGTGTTGCTCTGTTGCTTACTTGGTCAGGAAGTCGGCGTAGGCGTGGGAGCCATGCTCGCCGAAGTCAAGACCCTCGATTTCCTCCTCAGCGGTGACCCGCAGGCCAACGGTGGCCTTGAGGATCTTGAAGAGGATGAAGGCGCAGCCGAAGCCCCAGGCAAAGGCGGCACCGATGCCGATCAGCTGGGTGGTGACGATCTTGGCGGTTACGCCGCTGCTGTTGAAGAGTCCGGCAGCCAGGGTGCCCCAGGCGCCGCAGACGCCATGAACGGAAACCGCGCCGACGGGATCGTCGATATGCATCCGGTCGATGGCGATAACCGAAATCACCACCAGGACGCCGGCGATGGCGCCGATGGCGATGGAACTGACGGGGCTGACGTTGGCGCAGCCGGCGGTGATGCCGACCAGACCGGCCAGGGCGCCGTTCAGGCTCATGCCGATATCAGGCTTCTTGAAGATCACCCAGGAGGTAATCATCCCGGCCACGCAGCCTGCGCAGGCGGCCAGATTGGTGTTGACGAAGATCATGGCGATATCGGTGTTGCCGGCGGTGGTGGAGCCGGGGTTGAAGCCGAACCAGCCGATCCAGAGAATGAAAACACCCACCGCGGCCAGGGGAATGTTGTGACCGGGGATGGCCTTGACCTCGCCGTTCTTGCCGTACTTGCCAATCCGGGGACCGAGGACCAGGCAGCCGGCGAGCGAGGCCCAGCCACCGATGGAATGCACCACGGTTGAGCCGGCAAAGTCGATGAAGCCCATCTTCTCAAGCCAGCCGCCGCCGTGGAAGAGGCCGCCCCAGGCCCAGCTGCCGAATACCGGGTAAATGAAGGCGCAGAGGGTGGCGCTGTAGATCAGGTAACTGGTGAACTTGGTCCGTTCCGCCATGGCGCCGGAGACTATTGTCGCGGCGGTGGCGGCGAAGACGCACTGGAACATCCAGAAGGCGAGCACCCAGGGGTCGCCGCCCATATGGAAGTCGCTCAGGAAGAAGCCGTCGGTGCCGAACCAGCCGGTCTGCGTGGCGCCAAACATCAGGCCGAAGCCGATGGCCCAGAAGAAGAGCGAGCCCATGGCGAAGTCCATCAGGTTTTTCATCATAATGTTGACCGCGTTCTTGGCGCGGGTGAAGCCCGTTTCCACACAGGCGAAGCCTGCCTGCATGAAGAAGACCAGGGCTGCGGCGATCAGAGTCCAGACATAGTCCAGGTTGGTCTGTACGCCTTTGACCGCCGCGGCGTTGCTTATCACGGTGGGTGCTGTATCGTCTGCCGCGCCGGCGATAGCCGGCAGCGCCACTAGGGCAAGCAGTGCTCCCGTCAGTAGAATTTTTTTCTTCATTTGTTCTCTCCTTCTTGAAATTTGCAGTAAGTGTGTTCGGTGCTTTTTTAAGTCTAAGAGATGGCGGTGGATCGTTTCCTTAGCCCTTCTATCGTCGGTTTTGATCCTGCCGACCGTATCCGGCGGCAGGGGACGAAGATCTTGCGTCGCTGATCTTGTCGGCCCTGTGCCGCCGGTACGGCGTTTGTCGGTTTTGCCCGCCAAGTCGGCGCCCACTGCCTTTTGGGTGTGGAAAGGTGGGAGCGCCGACTTGGCTGTCACATCGGATCAACAGAGAATCATCTGTGGGTCTTGACGAGATTGAACTCAGGGTAGGCGGTAACCGCCACTTCACCCTGATCAAGGCCTTCCAGTTCCATCTCTCTGGAAACACGAAGGGGGACGATTTTGTCGAGAATCTTGAAGAAGACGTACATCACCACGAAGACAAAGACGATGTTGGTCACGGTTCCTACCAGCTGGGCTATGAACTGGGAGGCATCGCCGTAGAACAGTCCCTTGACCGTGCCGCTCACGCCGTTGAGTCCGTCGCCGTATGTGCCGTCCGCGAAGAGGCCGAGAGCCAGTACGCCCCAGGCACCGCAGACTCCGTGGACGGAGATCGCGCCTACCGGGTCGTCAACCTTCAGAACCCGCTCCACAAAGAAGACGCTGCCGCAGAGCAGGATTCCGGCGATGGCGCCGATGATGGCGGCGGAAATCGAGTTTACAAAGGCGCAGGGGGCGGTAATGGCCACCAGGCCCGCCAGGAAGCCATTGGCGATCATGGAGATATCAGGCTGGTCGTAGGCCATCCACATATAGGCCATGGCGGAAAGGGCGCCAGTCGCCGAGGCCAGCATGGTGTTGGTTGCAACCACGCCGATGCGCAGATCGCCGCCGGCGAGGGTGGAGCCGGCGTTGAAGCCGAACCAGCCAAAGGCAAGGATGAAGCATCCGGTCAGCGCCATGGGAATGTGGTGACCCGGCATGGCGTTGGGTTTGCCGTCGGCGCGGAATTTGCCCAGCCTCGGTCCCAGGACGATGGCGCCGGCAAGGGCGGCTACGCCACCAGTCATGTGCACCACCGAGGAACCGGCGAAGTCGACATGGCCATGGCCAAGGCCGAAGTTGCTCCCCAGGGCCGAGAGCCAGCCACCGCCCCACACCCAGTTGGCATACAGGGGGTAAACCAGACCGGCGATGAAGAAACCGTAGATGACAAACGATTTGAACGTCCAGCGTTCCGCCATTGACCCAGTGGGAATGGTGGCCGTGGTGTCCATGAATACCATCTGGAAAAGGAAGATCGAGTAGACCACGGCATCATAGGTGACTCCGGAAAGGAAGAAACCCTTGGTCCCGAAAAGTCCGAAGTCCTTGCCGAAGAGGTGGATCACAAACTCGCCGTTCAGCACCCCGCCGCCGCCCAGTGACGCGACCCCGCCGACGCCGCCCATCTGAATGGCAAAGCCGCAAATCCAGTAGGCAAACATGCCGATGGCGTAGACCATAAAGTTCATGGCCATGGTGTGGCCTGCGTTCTTGGCCCGGGTGAAGCCGGTTTCGGCCATGGCGAATCCGGCCTGCATGAACATGACCAGAAAGCCGCAGATCAGGGTCCAAACCGTGTTGATGGCTATGCGGTTATGGCCGATGACGTCGGCGAGCTTAGCGGCCAGAGGCTCCTTGTCGCCGAGGGTCTTCAGCTCCTCGGCGGAGGGGGCTCCCGCCGTGGCGTTGATCACATCCGCCGCCCCGCCGGTGTGGGAACCTGACGGGTCGTTGATCGGGGACACCGTCGCCTCAGGTGGCGCCGTTGGTGCAACCGTTGTTGTCTCGGCAGGTTTTGGCGTTGCAAGGTCATCTGCCAACGTCATTGGTACCGCACCGCACAGAAAGCTACACAGTAGCAGAAATACCAAAATGGTCTTTTTCATGTCGTTCTCCTCCGCCCCCATTTCCTCGATATGGATGGGACGGAAAATTTTTGGAAGGGATGGAGCGTTTGGTGTTTTGCGCCAAGCGCGTTTTGGGTTCTCGGTGCTTCTCGTTAGATTGCTTCCTTGCCTTTTTCGCCGGTTCTGATACGGCAAACCGATTCCACCGGCAGTACGAAGATCTTTCCGTCGCCGATCTTGCCGGTGCGGGTGCTGCTGATGATGGTGTCGATCACCTTGTCCACCTGTTCTGCCTGGAGCACGATCTCCACCTTGACCTTGGGGATGAAGTCGACCACGTACTCGGCGCCTCGATAGATCTCGGTGTGGCCCTTTTGTCGGCCAAACCCCTTGACCTCGCTGATGGTCATGCCCTGTACGCCGATCTCGTTGAGCGCGTTTTT
Organism: Desulfobulbaceae bacterium UBA5121; assembly: GCA_002414225.1. GTDB lineage: Bacteria > Desulfobacterota > Desulfobulbia > Desulfobulbales > UBA5123 > UBA5123. The sequence goes on from DHYV01000024.1 coordinate 200,731, forward strand.
CAGCTCGTCGAGTTTGAACGGCTTGATGATTACCTCAATCTTTTTCATTGTTGGAACCTCCTCTCTGTTCCTCTATTTGGGTTGAGTGAAAAAGCGTTGGCAGCATACGTTGCCTTGGGGTGACAGCAAAAGGTGTGCCTGGTTGATTTTGTGTTGTCTTGTGTGCATGTATCATCTTAATTTTGTTTATATAAAAAAATATCACCGATGTTTTTGGGCAGTGCTTGGCACGTTCGACTGTGACAATAATGTGAAAAATGGTTTTATTCGCAAAATGGCTACTCACATAAATGTTTCAAAAATGTATTGCTGGTGAGGTCGGTCGGGTGGCCGGGGCGGGTGGGTGAAATTGCCCGTTATTCCGGAGTAAATTCTTGTTGCGGGGGGGTGCCGGGGCCGCTGGCAGGATGGTGGGAAGGGCGTGGGAAGGTGGTGTTTTCCAAAAATGTAAAATGGTGGCGCGCGTGGCGGGCGAGAGGTGGCGGCGGTAGCCGGGCCGCCATGGGCAGGAGGTTCTCGGTGCCCTCCATTTCGTTCCGGGCTGAAGACATGCCCTTGCCTCGGCGGCAGGGTGGGGGGTACACTTGGGGCACCAAGGGCCTCGTGGAGAGGGCCCGGCGTGCGGCAACATCTTAACAATAGCCGAGGAGTGGGGCGATGAAGGGTGAAACCTTGGCCAGGGTCGCCATCGGTTCCTGTCTGGTTGGCGCGGGTGCCATCGCCTTTCGCGCCGTCCGGTTGCTTGGGGTCGGGGTGGCGCTTGGCGTTCGGGGGTGGCGCATGGGCGGGGGGAGACGGGTGGCGGGCTGCGCTGATGTTTCGGGCGAGGGCTCGGGGCGTGGTGAAACAAATTCGCCGCAGCAGGGGTGACCGTCCGCTAGCCTGACCGCGACCCGGAGCACGCCTTCCCGTGGTCGGCGGCTTGGTCCGGCCGCCGGGCGGTGCGCGGCGGCTGCGGACTCGGCGCTTTTTCGCGGGCCGAAGCCGCCGTGGGCAGGATGGCGCTGGGTGCTTGCGGTGGAGAGTGCAAGAGGGGTTGCGGAGTGCGACGAAGCGGTTTATAGAGAGAACGACTAGGAGGAAGCACGCCGTCGTCCGGGCGACCTGCCGGCGGCGGATTGACAACGCGAGGCGAACATATCATCCCCATGGAAGAACATCCCGATCCTTATGACGAGGCGGCCCGTGAGGCCGTGGAACTCGCCAACCAGATTGCCGACCGGCACCAGGACGCCGATCTCTGGGACATCTCAGACGGCCTGCTGATGGGCGCCATTCACTACTGGTTGTATTCCCGTCAGCCCTGCGAAGATCCCATGTGCGAAGAGTGTGAACCGGTGAGTAATTCTGACCAGCGGTTGGTGGAACTACTTCGTCTGGTGGAGCACTTTGCCAGGGAAAGCGAATATTTTCATTCCGCAAACGACGTCAGCATCGGCCGCGCGTAACCCTGTCCGGCGATAGAGACGGCACGGTTGCGCCTGCGGGCGGGAGCGTGCCGTTTGACTTGCCTGACAATCTGATAGCGCCATGCGCGAAAGAGAAAGCCGGTCCGCCTTGACGCAGGTCAAGGCGGACCGGCTGGCGCCATGGCATGCTGGCTCTAAAGGGGCGGCGGAGTCGCGCGCTGCGGAACCGGTAACCAGGATGGATTGAGGAGGAAAGGCGATGAAAACGTTTTCCCTGTCGGCAAGTCGCGAGTTCAGCGACAAGGGGTTCACCAGGCATCTGGTGCACAACTCCCCCTACTTCAAAAGCCTGAACTTCAACCTCAAGGCGGGCCAGCTCTTTCCGGTCCATTCCCACGACATCGAGGGCGAACTTGCCATCGTGGTCATCGAGGGGGAGGGGGAGTTTCTGGGGGCGGACAATGCCGCCATGCCGGCCAAAACCGGCGACATCCTGCTGTCGGCCATCGCCGAACCGCACGGGGTGCGGGCCCGCACCGATATGCGGATTCTGGTCTTCATCGCTCCGCCGATATGAACTACTTCACCGCCACGAAGGAGGCGAAGTTGAACCACTGGCTGAAGGTTTCGAAGCTCGTAAAGCCGGCACGGCGCAGCAGCTCGCGGTTTTCGTCTAGGGAGAAGGGGATGAGCACGTTTTCGAGTGCTTCGCGTTTGCGGCTGATCTCGATTTCGGAGTAGCCCTGCTCGCGTTTGAAGTCGAGGTAGAAGTCGATGAAGGCGCGGTTGAGCAACGGGTCGGGGGTGATGATCTTCTCACTCACCACCACTACGCCGCCAGGCCGCAGCCCCTGGTAGACTTTTTCGAGAAACAGCGGCCGGAGGAGCGGGCGGATGAACTGCAGGGTGTAGTTGAGCAGCACCGCCCCGGCGCCGGCCATTTCCGCCTCGGTGATGTCCTGCTCGATAAAGTCGATGCGTTCTCCTTTGCCGTACATCTCCGCCTTGCGCCGCGCCTTGGCGATCATGGCCGACGAGTTGTCGATGCCGGTGAAGTGCAGGGCCAGCGGCTCGAGCCGGCGGCAGAGTTCGAGCAGGGTCGAACCGGTGGAGCAGCCCAGGTCGTAGACCCGGTCATTTGTTTTTAAAAACCTGGCCAGCAGCTGGGCGGTCATCTCGGTAACCCGGGCGTAGCCCGGCACCGAGCGGGCCAGCATGTCGTCAAAGACCTCGGCCACCCCTTCGGAAAAACGAAAATCTTCCCGGACCCTGCCGGAGGCGTAGAGTTCGTCGCGACTCATTCTTTCTCCCGGCCGGGGTTGTCGTCCGGCGTGGCGTAGTGCGCCTCTTGGGCGTAGTAGTCGTCAAAGCCCACCACGGTTTTCAGCTCAGCGAAGGAAAGGAGCCGTTCGGGATGGCGGCCCGCCTTGAGCTCGGCCAGGGCCTCTCGCATGGCCCGCGCCGCGCTGCTCAGGAGCGTCAGCGGGTAGGCGGCGATCTTGTAGCCCATGTCCTGCAATCGTTCCGGTGGCAGCAGCGGAGTGGCGCCCTGTTCGAGCATGTTGGCAAGCTGCGGTCCCGGCACCTCGCGGCAGCAGCGGCGCATTTCGGACTCGGACCGGGGGGCCTCGACAAAGACGATGTCCGCGCCAAGATCCACGAATGCCCGGGCGCGCCACAGCGCCTCGTCAAGGCCGTGGGTGGCGCGGGCATCAGTGCGGGCCAGGATGATGATGTCGCCTCCCGTCTCCCGGGCGTCCACCGCCGCCCGGATGCGGGCCAGCGCCTCACTTCGTTCCACCACTTGTTTGCCGCGGGTATGGCCGCAGCGCTTGGGCGCCATCTGGTCCTCGATCATCACCCCTGCGAAACCGGCCTGGCGGTACCCCGCGACGGTCCGTTTGACGTTGATGGCGTTGCCGTAACCCGTGTCGCCGTCGCCGATTACCGGGATGCGCACCCGGCTGCAGATGTTCACGCCCTGGTCGGCCATCTCGCCGTAGGAGATCAGGCCGGTGTCGGGCAGCCCCAGTCGGGCCGCGGCAACGGCAAAGCCGCTCATGAAGGTAAGGGGAAAGCCCGCCTCCTCCACCAGATGGGCGGAAAGCCCATCGAAGCAACAGGGCATGGCCAGGAGGTCGGGGCCAGCGAGCAGCTGACGTAAGTGTTCCGTCTGGTTCGGCATGGCGTGTTACTTGTCTGGCAGCAGAACCCGCCGCTCGGTGGGGAGGTCAGGGTTGGGGCGGTAGATGAGGAAGGTGCGCCCCAGCACCTGCACCAGGGCGGCGGCACAGCCCTCGGCCACCATGGCGGCGCCGGAGTGGCGGTCGTCGGGGAAGTTTTCCTGGATCTTCACCTTGACCAGCTCATGGGCCGTGAGCACCTCATCGACCGCGTTGATCAGATTGGCGGTGATCCCCTCGCGGCCGAGCATGGCCAGGGGGTTGAGGTGGTGGCCCAGGCCGCGCAGGTGGCGGACCTGGCCGGGGGTGAGCTGGGGGGCTTTTTTCTTCTTTGCCTTGGCCATGTCGGTCTCGTTGTGCAAAAGGAATCGGTTCGGGGCCCGAAAGGGACGTATTTTCCGGGCAATGTAGTGGAAAAGCCGGGCCGCGTCCAGCAAAGTATGATGGTCCGGCCTGAAAAAAAGCCGTTCTTCAGAGGAAGTCGGGGATTTTTGCGAAATCGTCGGCCAGGACCGGCCGCAGCCTGCGGTTGTAAATGGCGGCGGCCGGGTGGTAGAGGGGCAGGATGGTGTAGTCGTTGTCGCGAAAGGGTTGGCCGTGGATCTCCCCTATGGTCACCCCGGTCCGGAAGATGGCAAGGGCGTGGCGGCCCAGGGTGGCGATGAGTCTCGGCCGGATGAGTTCCACCTGGGCCGCCAGGTACGGCAGGCAGGCAGCGACCTCCTCGGGCAGGGGGTCGCGGTTGTCGGGCGGCCGGCACTTGAGGATGCTGGTGATGAAGACCTCGGACCGGGTCAGCCCCACCCCGGCAAGCAGCTCGTCGAGCACCCTGCCGGCCGCGCCCACGAAGGGCAGACCGCTTTCGTCCTCCTTGCGGCCCGGCGCTTCGCCGATGAAGAAGACCCGGGCGGTGGCGTTTCCCGCCCCGGGCACCACCCGGGCGCGGGTGTGGCAGAGGCTGCATTCGGTGCAGGCTTCGATCCGTTGTCGCAGCGCGGCGAGGTGGGTGTGGCGGGTGTCGGGGCCGGTCATCGCGGCTGGGGAAGGGAATGGATCAGGGAGATGAAAAAACCGGCAGCCCTGCTGGCCGCAAAGAGGCCCAGGAGCAGAAGTCCGAGGCCGAGGCCGCGCCGGAGCCAGAGGCGGATGGCTGCCTGTCGCACTCTGGCATCCTGTTCGGCGAGCCGGCGCGTGGCCATGGCCATCTTTCGTTCCTCGGAGTGGCGGAGCAGCTTCTCCATCTCAAAGGAATAGCTGGTTTCGGCCCCGCTGCGGCGATCGACCATGGCGCCGTCCAGGGTCAGGCCGAGAATTCGGCAGACGAATTCGTTTACCACCTCGTAGTTGTTGGAGCCGAGGGTCAGGAACCGAAGTCCCAGGCCGATCTGCCTGCCGTTTCGTTGGACCACCCGGGCCACCTCCGCCTCGGCCAGAACCGGTTCCTGGAAGGAGAGGTTGGGGAGCCGGAAGCTGAGCTTGACGGTGCTGCCCGGCGTGGCCGGTTGCCCGGTACGGAGCAGCATGCCGGTGGTGCTGACGTTCTCCGAGTTGTCCTCGTGCCACTGTTGTCCGTCCGTTGTCCAGGACACCGTGGTGCCCATGGGCGCCCGGACGGATTCCCTTTTTTCGATACCTTGGACCATGTTGCCTCGTGGATGGTGAAACCGGGCGGCCAGGCCGCCTTGATGTCGCCCGCAATGATACCTGATATCCGCAATTGTTTATAGGTTTTTTCCCGCGATAATCGTTGCGGCGCGCATCCGGCGGTTCAGCGCGGCGTGGAGCGTCGGACCATGAAGGTGGAGGGGGCCTCCGGGGGGGGGCGGCAAGCCGTCCCGACGCCTGTCCGGCCGTCGCCGTCAACTCTTTTCTTGCAAAATGGGTCGGATGGTTGAGATAATAGGGCGTTTTCGATAGTAAATCCAGTAGGAGAAGGTGCGCCTGCCGTCTTCTTCGCCCGCGTTGTCTGCCGCCGCGATATTTTACGAAAATCTCTACTGGAGTAAGGATACCCTCATGAAATGGACAGTGACTCGAAAGTTGTTCGCCATCTCCCTGGGATTCACGGTGGCGCTGGCAATCATGGTCGGTAACGCCCTGTGGACCGGCAAGCTCGTTACCGACGCCAATAATACGGCTTCCATGCGGGACCGGCACCTGCAGATGGTCAGCCGGCTGCTGCTGTCCCATTCCGAACTGATGCTGGCGGCCATGGATTCCATCATCGACAAGGGCGATGGCGTGGTTCACCCCGATCGCCGGAAGGCCATGGACGAGCACGCCGCCTTTGTGGAAAAGGGGTTGGCCGAGCTGGTGGGCCTGGCCGACACCCCGGAGGAAAAACGGCTGGCCGCCGAGGTGAACGACAGCTTCCCCAAGCTGGTCGAGCTGATCCGTACGGATCTGGTGCAGCTCATCGAGCGGCGCGGCGACGAGGCCGCCTTTGCCCGCATGGACGATCAACTGGACGGCGTCGGCAGCCACATCGCCGAAGAACTCCATGTAATCGAGGCTTCGGTGCGGGCCGAGCAGCAGGAGGCGTCCAGCCGCGTTGATAGCAGGATCCGGCTCGCCACCCTGGTGAGCCTCATCGTCTGTCTCGCCGCCATGGTGGTCATTCTGCCTACCTTCTATCTGGTCAACCGCAGCATCAACGCCTCCCTCAACCGGGTGATCGACAACGTTTCGCTCACCTCCGCCCGGGTCAGTGACGCCGCCGGCCAGGTGGCCGCCTCCAGCGTCGAGCTGGCCGAGGGCAATTCGGCCCAGGCCGCCGCCATCGAGGAAACCTCCTCGGCCATGGAGGAAACCTCCGCCATGACCCGGCAGAACGCCGACAACGCCAAGCACGCCGATTCCCTGATGGCTGAAATGGCCAAGGTGGTGGCGGAGGCGGGCGAGGCCATGGGGCAGCTCACCTCCTCCATGCGCGAGGCCCTGGCGGCCAGCGAGGAGACTTCTAAGATCATTCGCACCATCGACGACATTGCCTTCCAGACCAACCTGCTTGCCCTGAACGCGGCGGTGGAGGCGGCCCGGGCCGGCGAAGCCGGGGCGGGGTTCGCGGTGGTGGCCGACGAGGTGCGCAGTCTCGCCATGCGGGCCGCCGAGGCGGCCCGGAACACCGCCGACCTGCTCGAAGACACCGCCGGCAAGATCAAGAACGGCTCGTCCATGGTGGATGGGGCCGCCGAGTCCTTCCAGCGGGTGGCAGAAGGGGCCCAGAAGGCCCAGAATCTGGTGGGGGAGATCACCGCCGCCTCCGGCGAGCAGGCCGATGGCGTCAACCAGATCAGCCAGGCGATCACCGAAATAGACAAGGTGACCCAGCGCAACGCCGCCACCTCCGAGGAGTCCGCCTCCGCCGCCTCGGAGTTGCAGGGCATGGCCGAGGAGATGATGTCTTACGTGGTCGATCTCGCCGCCCTGGTGGGCAAGCAGGTGGAGGCCGTTAAGCGCGGCACGGCGACCCCGGCGCGGCGGTCCCGTCCGGTGGTCGCCCCCGTCCCCGTCCCCGTCCCCGCCCGCCCCCGGGCTCTGCCCGCCGCCCCGGCCAAGCCGGCGGCGACGGTCGGCAAACCCGAGAAGGCCGAGAAGTCGGAAAGGGTCGGCAAGCCCGAAAAGCCCGAGGATGTCATTCCGTTTGATGAAGAGGAGTTCGAGGATTTTTAGCCGTACTCCCCGCCGTTGCACCGTGACGGCGGGAGTCGAGAAGGAGAACGCGTCATGGTGGTTGATGGGCTTGAAACCTGTTTTCTGTCCGCCGAGCGGGCCACGGCGTCGTGCGTGGCGCGGCAGCAAGTCCTTTTTGCCGACGAAGAGCTGTTGCGCGTCGTTACCGATGTCGGCCGTGACTTCTTCATGATCCTCAACCGCCAGCGCCAGATCGTCTACGGTAACCGCCGCCTGGCGGAGGCCGTGGGGGTGGCCGCTCCCGCGGCCCTTATCGGCCAGCGGCCCGGCGAGGCATTCTGTTGCCTGCATGCCCGGGAAACCGCCGGCGGCTGCGGCACCACCGAATACTGTCGGCAATGCGGCATCTCCCAGGCCGTCGCCGCCTGCCTCGACGGGGAGGGACAGCGGGGGCGGGAGTGCCGCCTGCTCTGCGAGGGGACGCCTCCCCGCGACGCCCTCGACCTGCGGGTGTGGGCCGCCCCCCTTGTCCGGGCCGGCGAGGAGTTCACCGTGGTGGTCGCCGCCGACATCGGGGACGAAAAACGGCGCCGGTACCTGGAGAGGATCTTCTTCCACGACATCCTCAACACCGCCGGCGGTCTGCGGGGCTTTGCCGAACTCTTTCACTCCGGTGACGATCGCTCGGAGGAAACCGTGGAGTTCATCTACCGACTCGCCTGTCGCCTCATCGACGAAATCAAGGGCCAGCGGGAGGTTCTGGCGGCGGAGAACAACGAACTCGTCCCCGCTCCGCAGCCGGTCAACGGCCGGGAGTTTCTGGAGCGGCTGATCGACGACTATGCGGCGCGGGACGAGTGGCGTGACCGTCGCCTCGAATTGGCGGCGGCGGCCGAGGCGGTGGAGTTCGTCACCGACCCCGAGCTGTTGGCGCGGGTGGTGGGCGGCATGGTGCAAAATGGCCTGGAGGCGGTGGTGGCGGGCGAGACGGTGACCGTCGACTGCCGGCGGCGGGGCGAAGAGGTGCGTTTTTCGGTGCGCAACCCCGGCGCCATGCCGCAGCCGGTGCAACTTCAGGTCTTTCAGCGCTCCTTTTCCACCAAGGGAGCGGGCTGGGGCCTGGGAACCTATGTGATGCGGCTGCTCAGCGAGCGTTACCTGGGGGGCCGGGTTTCATTTCTCAGCAACGAGGCCGACGGCACGGTCTTTTTCGTCGATTTTCCCCTGGCCTGGCCCGCGCCGTGACGGCCGCCCCCCCTTCGCTTCTCTTCCCCAGTGCCTTGCCCCGCCCCTGGCCGCCGCCGTTTCATGAGAGCGGCGCCACCCGGTTCACCTCCTCAAGTGAGGTCAGCCCCCGGATCACTTTCTTGATGCCGTCGTACCGCATGGTCTGATAGCCGTTGGCGTCGGCCGCCGTCCTGATTTCTTCGATGGGGGCGTTGCTGGTCACCAGCTTGCGCAGCAGTTCGTCCACCAGCACCATTTCGTGCAGGGGCAACCGGCCGGTATAGCCGGTGAACTTGCAGCGCGGACAGCCCTTGGCCCGGAAAAACGTAAGCTCCTGGCTGCCGTCCCAGATGAAAAGTTCATCCATGAGTTCGCGGTCGGGGTGGTAGGCTTCGCGGCAGACCGGACAGAGTTTGCGGACCAGCCTTTGGGACATGACGCCGATCAGGGACGGGCCCACCAGGAAGGGCTCGACGCCGATTTCCACCAGCCGGGTGACGGCCTGGATGGCGTCGGTGGTGTGGAGGGTGGCGAAGACCAGATGGCCGGTAAGCGCCGCTTCGGTGGCGATCTTGGCCGTTTCCAGGTCGCGGATCTCGCCGATGAGGATCACGTCCGGATCCTGGCGCAGCAGGCTGCGCAGCACCCGGGCAAAGGTGACGTCGATGGCCGGGTTCACCTGCACCTGGCTGATGCCGCGCAGCCGGTACTCCACCGGGTCCTCGATGGTCATGATGTTCTTCTCCGGGGTGTTGATGCGCTGGAGCGCGGAGAAGAGGGTGGTGGTCTTGCCGCAGCCGGTGGGGCCGGTGATGAAAAAGGCGCCGCTGGGGGTGGCCAGCAGCTGGTTGGCCCAGTTGTAGACGGAGGCGGAGAAGAAGAGGTTCTCCATCTGGGGGATGTCGCGGCGCTGGAGCTGGCCCAGTAGCCGCAGCGCCACCTTTTCGCCGTGGATGGTGGGGACGCTGGCGGCCCGGAAGGCGATGCTGCGGTTGGTCAGTGCCAGGGTGATGCGGCCGTCCTGGGGGCGGCGGCGTTCGGTGATGTCCATGGAGGCGAGAATCTTGAGCCGGGAGAGCAGCGGCGGCCAGATCTCCACGGCCAGGCGCAGCCGTTCGTGGAGGATGCCGTCGATGCGGAAGCGGACCAAGACGTACTCTTCGAAGGGCTCGATGTGGATGTCCGAGGCGTCTTCCTTGACGGCCAGCAGCATGAGCGAGCGGGCGAATTCCACCACCGACTGTTCGCCGGCCAGTTCGTCGAGTTTGTCGCGGCTGATCGTCTTGCGCAGCGGCATGAGGTCGGCGTCGATACGGTTGGCGAGGCCGGCCAGTTCGTCCACCGAGTGGTACTGGATTTCGATGGTGTCCTGGATGCTCTCCTCCAGGGCAAAGACCGGGCTCACCGGTGTCGCGAGGATCTTGGCGAGGGAGGCGTTGAGGTCGCGGTTCTTGGGGTCGGCCATGGCCACGGTGATGTGGTCACCCATCTGGTAGATGGGGACGGCGCTGTGTCTCTTGGCCTGGGCGGGCGGGAGTTTGGCGACGATGTCGGGCTGGAAGAGGGTTTCGCGCAGATCGAGCCAGGCCACCCCGCCCAGGCTGTCGGCCCAGAGGCGACAGGCTTCAGCGGCCGGCATGAAGCCGTTGTGGATCAAGTGAAGGAGGAGCTGGTAGTGGTCAGCCTCCGGCGGCTGAAAACGGTAGAGTTCCTTGACGGGAAGCATCTGCCGCTGCTCGATGGCCGCGAGGAAGTTGGGGTTGCGGATGGTGGCGGTCATGGCGCCTTCTCCCGTTTCCGTTGCCGGCGCTCACGCACCATCCGGTCGATGTCGGCCTGGGAGGCCCACAGGTCGGGCTTGTGCTCGAACACCTTTTCGTCTTCCTTGATTTCGGCCAGCATCTGGGCCAGGTTGTACCTGATCTTGGCGGTGGTCATGGGCCTTTCCCCTGTTTTTCGGCTGGGGTGACTCAGGGAGCATGAAAGTTTTCCCAGCTCTCCTTGATGTAGCGCTTCAAATCGCTGATCGGCGTGTCCTTGCGGAGGTAGTTGGCTGCCCCGGCCTCCAGGCACTCCTTGACCGTCTCCATGGCGCTCAGCGAGGTGAGCATAATGATACAGGCGCCGGGAAATTCGTCGAGGATGGTTTTGAGGGCTGTTTTGCCGTCCATGACCGGCATGGTGATGTCGAGGAAGGCCAGATGCGGCCGATGCTGGCGGAAAAGGAGCACCGCCTCCTTACCGTTGGCGGCCTCGGCCACCACTTCGGCGTTCATCGACGTCATCACCTTGCGCATCAGCAAGCGGATGTGGGGTTCGTCGTCGGCCAGCAGGACGGTGATTTTCTGGGCAGGGCTCATCGTTTCGAGGAAGGGGTGATGATTGTCGGGTAGAGAGGGGGGAGGCTGAGGATGCAGGGCATGGGGCGTGCGCCTCTGTTTTTGGCCAAGGGAAGAAAGAGGAACACTTTATCTTTGCCAGGGTGGGGCATAAAAAGCAATACCTTATCCCCACCACGGAATCGACGCCGGAATTTTCGTTGCTTCCGTTCTGGGTCAAGACGCGCAGTCGCGAGTGGCCGCTCCCGGCCCGCCGACTGGCCTGGGCGGGCCTTTGGTCAGACCGTCAGCTCTTGGTGCTGTGGCAGACGAAGCAGCCGCCGGAGCCGCCGCCGCCGGCGACCATCTCCTCATAGGTCCAGCGCAGCATGTCCTTGTGGGGGCTGCCGTGCGCCCGATGGCAGGAGAGGCACATGACCTTGTCCGCGCCCGGGGTGACCGCGTCGGACGGTCCGGTAAACCCTTCCAGGGTGGCAGAGTCGGCACGGGCTACGGGCACTTGGGGATCATAGATGGTGTAGGCGGCGTACTCGCCGGTGGCCGGCAGTGCGATGCCCGCCGGATGGCGCAGCCAGGGGTTGTCGCCGTCGCCGCCGTTGGGGTAATCGTTGTCGGGCCAGCTGTGGAAGTGGCGGTGGCAGCCGGCGCAGAAGTCGCTGATCCCCTCCGGGGTGGTGCCGTACTGGCCGGGGAGCAAGGGCTTGGGGTTGTCCTGGTATTCGTTGTGGCTGGTGGCGCTGGGCTCCTGCTGCCAGTCCGCCGATTCGATGCCGGCCACTGCCGGCGGGTTGTGGTGGGGGATCTCGACATAGTTGTAGGCCGCCTTGTTGAGGAAGCGGTAGCCGCCGTTGGATCCGTCCACGTACTTGCTGCCGCCAGCGAGCGTGTTCCCTTCGTCGTTGGTGTGATGGGACGGGTTGTGGCAGGCGATGCAGCCGTTGCCGGTAATTTTGTGGCTCGCGTATGTCGGACCGCCGCCTATCTGGATCGCGGCGAGGGAACGATGGCAGCCGCCGTAGGCGCAAGAGGTTGGGTCCGGACCGTCGGGTGCCGAGGCCAGGATGCTGTCCACGGTCCTGACGTTGTGGCCGTATTCGTCGCCGTTGGCTTCCACCCAGTAGAAGTTGCCACCGGCCAGGGGTTTGTCCGGGGCAACGGTGTTGTAGACAATGGGAACCTTGACGCCGTTGCCCAGATCAAGGATGGTTTCCGAGGTCGTCGAGCTGTGGCACCCGATACAGGCGTTCTTGAGAAGACTGGTAACCGTGTAGTTCTCGGTGGAGGCGGTGGTAAAGGCCACGTCGTCACGGTCCGAAACGGCTCCCCCGTTTTGGGAGCTGTGCATGGTGTGGCAGCTGCTGCAGGGCCCCCTGACCTTGCTCGCGGCAAGGTCAGGGCGGGACAGCAGCGCCACGACGGCAATGAACACCGCGCACGCCAAGGGATGGTGCCGGTCCGCCGGGGCTGGACCTTGCGGAGAGCCCTCCAGCCAGTTTTTCTCGTTCCTCGCGCTCACGTCATCCTCAAAAAATGGAGCTATGCCTCCTGTGGTTGTAGCCGTCGTTTATATTATTACAGCTGAGCTTATTTTCCGCAATATCTTGTTTTGGTGTTGTATTTTGCTAATGACAGGTGTCCCTGACAAGGGGTTGGCCCGTCTTGGCTTAATGGTGCTTAGCGATGTTTAGGTGTAACGATTAGTCGCTTTCGCCTGCTTACGGGGCTGCGCCATCCGCCCGGCCGCAGTGCTCACCGGGTCGCCGCCTCGTGTGAAGGTGTCCTTCCTGGCGCGCGGTTTGTGGCGATGAATTGAGATCCGCGGGTGCCTTGCGCTGACCACCGCTTGACTTTTTTGCGTTGTTGAGGTTCGTTAGTTAGAGGGGGGAGTGTGTGGAATGCGGCATGTTGCCCCTCCCCCTGTTGCTGCCTCACACCTCCTGCGGAGAAATCTCCCCCATGGCCCTCTGTGTTTGGTTTCGCCGTCTGCCATCCATCCTGCTGTCCGTCCTTTTTCTGATTTCCTGCCTGTTGCCGGGGCGTGTCGCCCTAGCAGATGATGATCTCTTTCCCATCTATGACTGTCTGCAGCCCAATGTCGCTTTTTGGGAAAAGGTCTACAGCCAGTACGCCCTCAGTCAGGGTATTCTCCATGACAGCGACAACCTCGATGTCGTCTATCAGGTGATCGACCTGGAGGGCGACGACGAGCCTGGTGCGGCCAACCACAACCGGGAGCAGGTGAAAGAAGCCAAGCAGAAGTATCATGACATCCTCGCGCGTCTGGCCGCCGGCGAATCGCCCCGCAACGAGGAAGAACGTCGGGTTCTGGGGCTGTTCGGCGACCATCCTTCGGCTGCGGTTCTTCGGGCGGCGAGCGACAACATTCGCCTGCAGCGTGGCCAGAAGGACCGTTTCCGTGAGGGCGTGATCCGTTCCGGCGCGTATCTGTCGGCGATCAAGCAAGAGTTCCGCCGGGAGGGGTTGCCCGAGGATCTTGCCTATCTGGCCCATGTCGAATCTTCCTTCAATGTTCAGGCATACAGCAAGCTGGGCGCCGCCGGGATCTGGCAGTTTACCCGCTCCACCGGCAAGCGCTTCATGCGGGTCGACTACACCGTCGACGAGCGGCGCGATCCCTTCTGTGCCACGCGGGCCGCGGCGTTGTTCCTCAAGGAAAACTACGAGCGGCTGGGCAGTTGGCCGCTGGCGATCACCGCTTATAACCATGGTGCCAACGGCATGGAGAACGCGCTCCGCAGCAAGGGAGATTACCCGACCATCTTTCAGGAGTACGATGGGCACCTATTCCGCTTCGCCTCACGCAATTTCTATTCGGAGTTCCTGGCCGCCCGGAGGGTGGCGAAGAACTATCGGCAGTACTTCGGCGACCTGGAACTGGAGCAACCCCAGCAGTTTTACGAGCTGAAGCTCGATGGCTTCGTGCCGCTCGCCGACTTGGTCGCCCGGCTCAAAGTCGATCAGGAAACCATCGCCCGGCTCAATCCGGCTCTGCGGCAGCCTCTTTTTAACGGCCAGAAGTATGTTCCGGCCGGCTACCGGCTGCGGCTGCCGGCGCGTAATGGCCAGATGGCCCGGCTGGCGGCCCGGCTGCCGGGCCGCCTGTTCCGCGACCGGCAGATGCCGAGCCGTTTCTACGAGGTGCGGCCCGGAGATACCGCCGGTGACATCGCCCGCCGCCACAACGTTTCCCTGGAAAAGCTCATCCTGGCCAACCGGCTGGACCGCCGGGCCATCATTTATGTGGGGCAAGACCTGCGTATTCCGGGGGCAGGCGAAGAGGAGCACATGGAGGTGGCCGATGAGGCACCTCGCCCCCGGGCGGTGGCTGCGGCCCACCCCGCATCCGCCGTCGCCCCGTCGCCCGAGCGGCTGGCCACTCCCGCCAAGGTGGCTCCGCCGGCGGAGGTTTCGGCGCCACCGGCCGAGGCTCCACCGGTCCAGGTCGCCACGGCCGAGGTCCGCGTGCCTGACCGGGCGGCTGCCGCTGATGGGGCTGGTCGTGCCGGCGACACCTCTGCGCCGGCCACTGGCGCCAACGCCGAGGCCGGCACCGAACAAGCGTCGACGCGGCCCGTGGTGGTCAATCCCTTGGTGGTCACCGGTCATCTCAAGGTGGAGCGGGTTGCCGGCCGTGGCGCCCAGCGCTACGGCGTTATCCGGGTGGAGGCGGGGGAAACCCTTGGTCATTACGCCGAGTGGTTGGGCGTGCGGGCGCACGACCTGCGGCGTCTGAACCACCTCCGTTTCGGGATCACGCTACGACTTAACCAGCAGCTCAGGATCCCCCTGGCCAAGGTGGATCGCCAACGCTTCGAGGAGCAGCGTTTCGAGTACCATAAGGAGATCGAGGAAGATTTCTTTGCCGCTTATCGCATCGGGGAGATGCGCAACTACCAGATCCGCAAGGGTGATAACATCTGGGTGTTGAGCAGCGACAAGTTCGACGTGCCGTTCTGGCTGATCAGGAAGTACAACGCCGACACCGACTTCGCCAGCCTCCGACCCAACCAGCAGCTCGTGGTGCCGGTGGTCGAGAAGATCGACGAGCGGCTTTCCTCGCCGGCGCACCGCCCTGCCCCTGCTCCTGCCGGGTAGGGGGGCGTCGGCGGCCGCCTGCCCCCTGGGGATAGTTGCCGTTCGGAGGCTGTTGGCTCAGGGGCGGCAAGACGTTGGCGGTTGTTGTGGTGCGACTGGTGAAACCGTTTCGAATCAGATAGTTCCGCATGCAGCTTGCCATCCGGGAAAATGATTTTGGGATGGCAGCCAGGCTGTCATTTCAGCCGAGGCGCGTTCCGCGCCTCTTTTTTTTTGAGGAGGTCCGGCCGTGGTCGAACAGGAGAACAAAGAGCCGATTTTTTTGAAAGACTATGCGCCGCCCGCCTATCTGGTGGAGACGGTGGTGCTCCGTTTCGAGTTGGACGAGGAGTGGAGCGAGGTGCGGGCCACCCTCACCTGCCGCCGGCGGGACGGGGTGTCGGCCGCAACGCCGATCGTTCTTCTCGGGCAGGAGCTGGAACTCGTGGAGTTCCTTCTCGACGGCCGGTCCCTGGCACCGGAGGAGTACCGCCGGGACGCCGCCGGGCTTACCGTCGCGGGGCCAGGGGCCGCCTTCACCCTGGAGATCACGACCCGTCTGCGGCCCCAGGTCAACACCTCGCTCGAAGGGCTCTACCGTTCCAGTGGCAACTTCTGCACCCAGTGCGAGGCGGAAGGCTTTCGCAAGATCACCTTCTTCCCGGATCGGCCGGACGTCATGGCCCGTTACACCACCACCATCGTCGCTCATCGCGGCCGCTATCCGGTGCTGCTCTCCAACGGCAATCTGATTGCCAGCGGTGAACTCGATGGCGGCCGACACTTCGCCACCTGGGAGGATCCCTATCCCAAGCCGTCTTATCTCTTCGCCCTGGTGGCAGGCGACCTGGGCCGGGTGAGTGACTCCTTCGTCACCCGTTCGGGGCGCGCGGTACAGCTTGAGATCTACGTGCAGCACCACAACCTGGACAAGTGCGAACACGCCATGCGGTCGCTTAAAAATGCGATGCGCTGGGACGAGGAAACTTTCGGCCTCGAATACGATCTCGACCGCTACATGATCGTGGCGGTGGATGATTTCAACATGGGGGCCATGGAAAACAAGGGGCTCAACATCTTCAATTCCAAGTGCATCCTCGCCCGCCCGGAAACCGCCACCGACGACGACTACGACGGGATTGAGGCGGTGGTGGCCCACGAGTACTTCCACAACTGGACCGGGAACCGGGTGACCTGTCGGGACTGGTTTCAGCTGAGTCTGAAGGAGGGGCTCACCGTTTTCCGCGACCAGCAGTTCTCCGGCGCCATGGGCTCGGCGGCGGTGCAGCGGATCAACGACGTGCGGGTGCTGCGCGGCCGTCAGTTCCCCGAGGACTCGGGCCCCATGGCCCACCCGGTGCGGCCCGATTCCTACATCGAGATCAACAACTTCTACACGGTGACCGTTTACGAGAAGGGCGCCGAGGTGGTGCGTATGCTCCATACCCTGCTGGGCGAGGAGGGGTTCCGGCGCGGCATGGACTGTTATGTTGAGCGTCACGACGGCCAGGCGGTGACCTGTGATGATTTCGTCGCCGCCATGGCCGACGCCAACGGCGCGGATCTCGACCAGTTCAAGCTCTGGTACAGCCAGGCGGGCACCCCGCGGCTGGAGGTGCGGAGTGAATACGAAGGCGCCGCCCGCACCTGCACCCTCACCGTGGCGCAGCACTGCCCCGCAACACCGGGGCAGTGCGAGAAGCGTCCCATGCATATTCCGCTGGCGGTGGGGATGATCGGCCTGGCGGGAGAGGATCTGCCCCTCACCCTGGCCGGGGAGCCCGGGCCCGGGGCGACCACCCGGGTGCTTGAGCTGCGTGAGCCGCGTCAGGTCTTCCGCTTCACCGGGGTGGAGGCGCGACCGGTGTTGTCGCTGTTGCGTAACTTTTCGGCGCCGGTGACCTTGGACTGCGACCACTCCGACCAGGAGCTGCGGTTCCTCCTGGCTCACGACCGGGATCCCTTCAGTCGCTGGGAGGCCGGGCAGCGTTACGCGACCCGATTGCTGCTCGCCCTGGTGGAGGATGCCCGGGCCGGGCGGCAGCTTGCCCTGGCCGGGGGGCTGGTCGACGCCTTTGGGGCCGTGCTGGCCGATGGCCGGCTGACCGACAAGACATACGCGGCGCAACTGCTCACCCTGCCCGGCGAGGAATACCTGGCCGAGCAGATGGCGGTGATCGATCCGGAGGCCATCCACGCGGCCCGCGACTTTGTTCGGAGGGAGCTGGCCCGCGCCCTGCGCGGGGAGCTGCTCGGGGTCTACCGTTCCAACCGCGATGATGACGGACCGTACCGGCGGACGGCCGAGGCGGCCGGCCGCCGCCGGTTGCGCAATGTCGCTCTTTCCTATCTCTCTGCCCTTCCCGACCAGAGCGGCCACCAACTGGCCTTGAATCAGTATCGGGGCGCCGACAACATGACCGACGCCCTGGCCGGCCTGCGGGTGTTGGCGCACAGCGAAAACCCTTACCGGCATGAGGTCTTGGACGACTTCTATGCGCGGTGGCGCAACGATCCCCTGGTGCTCGACAAGTGGTTCGCGATCCAGGCCACGGCCCCCCTGCCCGGCACCTTGGATTCGGTGCGGGCGCTTCTCGATCACCCGGCCTTTTCGATCAGGAACCCCAATAAGGTGCGGGCCGTGATCGGAGCCTTTGCCTCGGGAAATCCCGTCCGCTTCCATGCCGCCGACGGCGGCGGCTATGTATTCCTTGCCGATCAGGTGCTGAGGCTTGACGCCATCAACCCTCAGGTGGCGGCGCGGATGGCCGGGGCGTTGAGCCGGTGGCGGCGTTACGACGGGGGGCGCCGGGAACTGATGCGGGGGCAGCTGCAGCGAATTCTTGCCGCAGTTTCCCTCTCCAGGGATGTCTATGAGGTGGTCGGGAAAAGTCTGTCCTGAGCCTCGGTCCCGGGAGGAGGCGTGGCGCCGGTCGCTGGTCCCGCAGCCGCGCTGACCCGGTTGCGGCCATCCCTCTTGGCGGCAAGAAGGAGCAGGTCCGCCGTTTCGATGAGTTTGTCCTCCGAGTCAATGGGTTCGGCAAGGTTGGCGACGCCGACGCTCACCGTTAACCGGTGGATTGGGTTGTTGAGTAACCGGGCGAGACCTGGCGCGGCGCCAGCGGTTTTGATGGGGAACGGGTGTTCGGCAACGTTGTGGCGGATGCGTTCGGCAAGGATGGCCGCCGTCGGGGCGCCGGTGTCGGGGGCGATGACGGCAAACTCCTCCCCGCCGTAACGGGCGACGAAGTCGCCGGCGCGGACACTCCGGCTGAGCAGGGACGCTATCTCTTGGAGCACCGAGTCTCCGACCTGGTGACCGTGAAGGTCGTTGACGGCCTTGAAGTAATCAACATCGATCATCAGCAGCGCCAGCGGCCGCTGGTGGCGCAGGCTTCGGCTGAATTCCTCCGTGAGTCGGCGCTGGAACATCAGGCGGTTGGCGACCCCGGTCAGCAGGTCGGTGCAGACCATCCTTTCGATTTTTTCTATCATCTTGTTGAAGGTTCTGGTGAGAATGGCGATTTCGTCGTTGCCCTTGGCGGGCAGGCGGACGCCGGTGAAGGTGCCTTCTGCGATCACCCCGGCGGAGTGGATCAGTTCCCGCAGGGGGGCGGTGATGTAAGCGGCGAGGAGGACGGCGCAGACGATGCCCGCCGCGATGCCAATGGCCATGATGGTGAGGATGTGTCGCCTTAGGTCAGCCGCCGCGGCGCTGATGGCCTGGTGCGAGCAGCTTATCATCACCGTGGCGATTCGTTTGTCGGCAACCATTACCGGCGCGCTGACGTCCGCTATAAGGTCGCCGGTTTTATCGTAATAATGGGGACTGATCAGCGGCGTTGCCGAGATGGCGGCCAGGCGGAATCGATGGTCGGCAACCATGTAGCCGACCAGGGCGATGTCGTTGTGCATAAGCACCTTGCCGTCGTTGTCGATGATCATGGCCCGGGTGAAACGCCCTTGCTCCATGGTGGAGCGGATGAGATCGCGAAGAGCCAGGAGGTCTTCGTCGAGCAGGGGCGCGGCGCAGAGGCGGGCCAGATTCTTGGCCGTCGCGCTGGCCTGGTGGTCCTGCTCGTTGTGAAGGGCTCGGTCGGTGTGGGCTGCGATGAAAAAACCGGTGGAAAGGTGGGCTGCGGTGACCAAGGCGGTGGTCAGCAGGATCAGTTTGCATCTGATTTTGCAGTTTCCGCTCAGGCGCATCGCGTCGCTCAGGGAGATTTCATGTATTCGCGGAGGCCGTCGTAGTCGCTATCCCGCGTCGTTTTGAAGCCCGCCGTCTCGAGTGCTGTCAGGATTTTTGCCTGGAGCGGTTGTTTGTTGTCCAGTTTGGTGAGGGCGGCAAAGACGGCGGCGACCGTGTCTTTGGCGACCTCCTTGTGCGCGGCAAACACCCATGAGGGGAGGGTCCGGGTGGTGCCGAAGGCCACCAGGGCGCCCGGCGGCACCTCGTCGGTGCGCGAGCCGGCCGAGGCGTTGAGTTCGGCAAGGGAGTAATCACAGATTACCCCGGCATCCCCCTGACCCAGGAAGACGCCGAGGGCTATGGCCTCGCAGCTGCCCAGGTGGGCGTAGCCCGAGAGATCCTTGTCGACGTCGAGCCCTTCTGCCTGCAGTATTTTCTTGGCCGCGATCCATTTGGCGGTGGAGAAGGGCATGCCGAACAGGACCTTCTTGTTGCGGAGATCCCGGATGCTCTTGATGCCGCTGCCGCGGCGGGTGACGAAGACGCCGTGCTGCGCGGTGGTGCCTTCGGGGGTAAGGGCCTGGAGCAGTTGCTGCCCGGCGTAATGTTTGGCCAGCAGGACGTAGACGTGGGGTGGCTGGAAAACGAAATCCGTTTCTCTGCGTTGAACCAGCCGGGTGACTTCTTCAAGGGAATTGGGGACGAGGAGGTTGACCCGGCGGCCGAGTTCGTTTTCCAGGTAGGCGACCAGGGGCTGGGCCGCAATATGGGTTTTGATGACGGTGCTGCACGGCAGGATGACGAGAGTGATGGGTCGGGGGGAAGCGGGAGCGGTGGCAAGGGCCGCCTCTTCAGGGGGCAGCCAGGGCGCCAGGGCCGCCAGGACGGCGAAGAGGGTGAGCAGGCCGGAGCGGAGGCTGCCGAGGCTGTTCGTGGAGAACACGAATGATCTCATGGTGTCCTCTCCCGTAGGGGGCAGGGGGGAGTTCTTTTGTCCCTGACGCATTAAGGGGGCAACTGTGTTGTTGATACCTATTCCGAAATATATTGTAAATCCCTTTTTCCAGGTTCGTGCAAGGGATTTCTTCGCGGATGCCATGGTGCAAGGATGGGCGCCTTGGCGGGCATGTTACGTTTTTGTAGTTTTTTCGATTTGGGGCGAGGTGGACATCACGTCTCCCGTCCTCTGGATGCATGGCCCGTGCGCTCCCCTGCGGGGGAGTTTTTGGGGTGGGCCGGCGTCTGCGGTGGGCCGCGGCTGGTAATAATAAGGCACGGCGTGAAGCGTGGTTGTCGCGGAACGTGTCGGGTGGCCGAGGCCGTATTTATGCGGCAGATGAAGGCGACGGATGCTGAGGGTGGGGGCGGCGCTTTTATCCGTCTCTTACCTTTCTTTTTTGTCAGCTAACATTTTCGCGCATTTTAATTTTACAACAAATTTGTATATTTTTGCTCTTCTGTTGGGGGGTAATTTTTACCACAGGAATGATTTTGTCTTGTGATTTTAGGGTGTTTGTTTTGTTTCGAAACTGATGGCATGGCTTTTGAATGGCTTTCCTGTATGTGCCGCGTGGTTTTCCGGGCCCGGGGGATGCGCGAATTTCGGGGAGGGGAGGTTGTTCCGACAATCTGTGGGCCCCTCTCCATGAAAAAAATTCAGGAGAGAAGAGGGAAAAAGTCATGCAATCGGCGCAAAAACCATTTTTACGGCGTTTCACGACGCTGGTCGTCACGGCGGGAATGGTGGTGGTTTCCACCATGGCCTCTGCCGCCGACACCATCAAGGTGGGAATCCTGCATTCCCTGTCCGGCACCATGGCCATCAGCGAGACCTCGTTGAAGGACGTGGCGCTGATGACCATCGAGGAGATCAACGCCAGCGGTGGCCTGCTGGGCAAGAAGATCGAACCGGTGGTGGTGGACCCCGCCTCCAACTGGCCGCTCTTTGCCGAAAAGGCCCGCGAACTCATCGAAAAGGACAAGGTGGCGGTCACCTTCGGCTGCTGGACCTCGGTGTCCCGCAAGTCGGTGTTGCCGGTGTTCGAGGAGCAGAATGCCCTGCTCTTCTATCCCGTTCAGTACGAGGGCGAGGAGTGTTCCCGCAACGTCTTCTACACCGGCGCGGCGCCCAACCAGCAGGCGATTCCGGCGGTGGAGTACCTGATGAGCGAGGACGGCGGCGGTGCCAGGCGGTTCGTGCTCCTGGGCACTGACTATGTCTATCCCCGCACCACCAACAAGATCCTCCGCGCCTTCCTGCACAGCAAGAAAATCGCCGACGCCGACATCATGGAGACCTACACCCCCTTCGGCCACAGCGACTATCAGACCATCGTCAGTCAGATCAAGAAATTTGCCGTCGGCAAGCGCACCGCGGTGATCTCCACCATCAACGGCGATTCCAACGTCCCCTTCTACAAGGAGCTGGCCAACCAGGGGGTCAAGGCCGAGAACCTGCCGGTGGTCGCCTTCTCGGTTGGCGAGGAAGAGCTGCGGGGCATCGACACCGCGCCCTTGGTCGGGCACCTTGCCGCCTGGAACTACTTCATGACCGTCAACACCCCGGAAAATAAGGCCTTCATCAAGAAATGGCGCGCCTACGTGAAGAAGAACAAACTTCCCGGCGGTGACAAGCGGGTGACCAACGACCCCATGGAGGCCACCTACATCGGCATCAAGATGTGGGCCCAGGCGGTGCGCCAGGCCGGCACCACCAACGTGGACGCGGTGCGCCAGGCCATGGGCTACCAGAGTGTCAAGTCGCCCTCCGGTTATGAGATCGTCATGGACGCCAAGAACCACCACCTCCACAAGCCGGTGCTCATCGGCGAGATCCGCAAAGACGGCCAGTTCGACGTGGTCTGGCACACCAAGGGGCCAATCCGGGCCCAGGCCTGGAGTCCCTACCTGCCTGACAGCGCCAGGAAGGTCGCCGACTGGACCTATCCCTGGGTTTGCGGCAACTGCACTGCGCCCACCTACAGGTAACACCCCGTCGGTCGCAACCCCCGTTTCTGTCCCGCGTTTCCGTCCGGTCGCCATTGCGGCCGGACGGAAACCTGCTGGGCGGGGCGCGGCTGGCCGAGACAAGTCGACCCGATTGGGAATGCCATGAAATCAAATAAGATTATTCTCGTACTCCTCCTGGCGGCGGCCCTGTTGGGGCTGGGGCGGGCGGCCAGTGCCCAGCCCGGCTTCGACGAGGCGGTGAACGGCCTGGCGGGCCAGAGCCGCAGCGCCATCATCGATTCCCTCAAGGCTCTGGCCGATCTGGGTGACGAACGAGCCCTGGCGGCCATCCGCGCCCTCGAGGAACGGCGGCTGCTGGCCGCGCCCGACGGTAGGGCGATCATCGTCGGCACCGACGATACCCTGCATTATGCCGATACCGGCGAACCCTTTGCCGGCGAACGGGACGGACTCGACGCGCCGGTGATCAACAACCGGGTGCGCCGCGCCATCGATCGGGCGGAGGCGGTGCTGCAACTGGTGGCCAAGGATCCGGCCCAGCGTCTGGAGGCGGCCCGGGCCATGGCCAAGGCGCCACGGCCCGAGGCGGCCGAACTGCTTCGCGCCGTCCTGGGCCGGGAAACCGTGCCCGCGGTGCGCGACGCCCTCACCCTGGCCCTGGCCCTGGTCGATATGAACAGTGGTGACCAGGAGGTGCGGGTCGCCGCCGTGACCAAGGTGGCCGGCTCGGGCAATCCCGCCTTCCTGCCCCTGCTCAAGGAGCTGGTGCGGGTGGACGAGGCGGGTCGCCCCGTGAACGGGGATGCCAGGAGCGTGGCCGCTGCCAAGGCCGGGATCACGGCTATCGAGCGTCATGTGCTGCTGGTCCGCAGCGCCCAGAATTTTTTTTACGGGCTCAGCCTGGGCAGCGTCCTGCTGCTCGCCGCCCTGGGGCTTGCCATCACCTTCGGCCTCATGGGGGTGATCAACATGGCTCACGGCGAACTGCTGATGGTGGGGGCCTACGCCACCTACCTCACCCAGAATTTCTTTCACTCCCACCTGCCGGGGCTTGAAACCTGGTACCTGGCGGCGGCGGTGCCGGTGGCCTTCGCGGCGGCCGGGGCCACGGGAATCGCCATGGAACGGAGCGTGATCCGCTTCCTCTACGGCCGGCCCCTGGAAACCCTGCTCGCCACCTGGGGCATCAGCCTGCTGCTCATCCAGACCGTGCGGCTGCTCTTCGGCGCCCAGAACGTCGAGGTGGCCAACCCGGCCTGGCTCGCCGGCGGCACCGAGCCGGTGGCCGGGCTCCTCCTCACCTACAACCGCGTCGCCATCATCGGCTTCGTGGTGCTGACGGTGGCCTTTGTCTGGTACCTCTTGAACCGCACCAGCCTGGGGCTCAAGGTCCGCGCCGTCACCCAGAACCGGGCAATGGCCGCCAGCATGGGCATCCGCACCGGCCGGGTGGACATGTGGACCTTCGGCCTGGGCTCGGGAATCGCCGGCCTGGGCGGGGTGGCCCTTTCCCAGATCGGCAACGTCGGCCCGGAGCTGGGCCAGGGCTATATCGTCGATTCCTTCATGGTGGTGGTCCTGGGCGGGGTGGGCAAGATCGCCGGCACCATCTTCGGCGCCATGGGGCTCGGGGTGGTCAACAAGCTGCTCGAACCCCATACCGGCGCCGTGCTCGGCAAGATCGTCATGCTGGCCCTGATCATCCTGGTCATCCAACGGCGGCCCCAGGGGCTCTTCGCCCCCCGGGGGCGGGTGGCCTGAACCGGGCCGCGCCCGTCAAGCCAAGGGAGAAAAGATATGTTCACGCAACTTCGCGACATCCAGTCCAACCGGGCCTGGGCCGCCACCCTGGCCGCCGGTCTGGTCATCCTGGTGGGGGTGCCGCTGCTCAACCAGGTGGTGCCGGCCGGCTCCTTCCTGCACCTGCCCGACTACCTGGTCATCCTGCTCGGCAAGTTCTTCTGCTACGCCATGGTGGCCCTGGCCATGGACCTGATCTGGGGCTACACCGGTATTCTCAGCCTCGGCCACGGCGTCTTCTTCGCCCTGGGCGGCTACGCCATGGGCATGCACCTGATGCGGGCCATGGCCGGTCAGGGGGTTTACAAGAGCAACCTGCCCGACTTCATGGTCTTTCTCGACTGGAAGGAGCTGCCCTGGTACTGGCTGGGTTTCGACCACTTCTGGTTCGCCCTGCTGATGGTCGTGCTGGTGCCGGCCCTGCTGGCCCTGCTGATCGGTTTCTTCTCCTTCCGGTCGCGGATCACCGGGGTCTATTTCTCCATCCTCACCCAGGCCATGACCTACGCCATGATGCTGCTCTTCTTCCGCAACGAGACCGGCTTCGGCGGCAACAACGGCCTTACCGATTTCAAGCACCTGCTGGGCTTTTCGCTCCAGGAGCCCACGGTGAAGCTCGGCCTCTGCGTGGTGAGCGGCGCGGCCCTCATCGGCTGCTTCCTGCTCTGCCGGTTCATCACCGGCTCGCTCCTGGGCCGGGTGCTCACCGCCATCCGCGACGCCGAGGGGCGGGTGCTCTTCTGCGGCTACCGCAGCATCCACTACAAGCTCTTCGTCTGGGTGCTCTCCGCGGTGATCTGCGCCGTGGCCGGCGCCCTCTACGTCACCCAGGTGGGGATCATCAACCCCAGCGAGATGCAGCCGGCCAACTCCATCGAGATGGCGATCTGGGTGGCGGTGGGCGGCCGGGGCACCCTGGTGGGCGCCCTGCTCGGCGCCCTGGTGATCAACGGCGCCAAGAGCTGGTTCACGGTGAGCTATCCCGACCTCTGGCTCTATTTTCTCGGCGCGCTGTTCATCGCCACCACCCTCTTCCTGCCCCAGGGCATCGTCGGCCTGGGCGGGGTGTTTAAAAAATGGACCACCAAGACCAAGGAATCGGAAGATGGCACTCGAAGCTACGTACGTCTACCTTGATGACCGGGATCTGGTGGATGTCTCCCACCGGACCCTCCTCTATCTGGAAGCGGTGACCGTCAGTTTCGACGGCTTCAAGGCCCTGAACGATCTCTCCCTCTACGTGGACGACGGGTCGCTGCACTGCATCATCGGGCCCAACGGCGCCGGCAAGACCACCATGCTCGACATCATCACCGGCAAGACCCGGCCCGACAGCGGCACGGTCCATTTCGGCCAGCAGTTGAGCCTCGTCGGCCGCAACGAGGCGGAGATCGCCGCCCTGGGGATCGGCCGCAAGTTCCAGCGGCCCACGGTCTTTGAGAGCCACACCCCGTTCGAGAACCTGGAGCTGGCCATGAACAGCGACAAGCGGGTCTGGCCCAGCCTCTTTTATCGCCTGGGTGGTGAGGAGCGGGATCGCATCGACGAGGTGCTCGCACTCATCGGCCTTGCCGACCAGCGGCATCTCCTGGCCGGCACCCTTTCCCACGGCCAGAAGCAGTGGCTTGAGATCGGCATGCTGCTCATGCAGCGGCCCCGGCTGCTCCTGGTGGACGAGCCGGTGGCCGGCATGACGCCGCGCGAGGTGGAGCGCTCAGCCGAACTGCTCCGCTCGCTTGCCGGCGAGCACACCGTGGTGGTGGTGGAGCACGACATGGCATTCGTCCGTTCCATCGCCCAGCGGGTCACCGTGCTCCACGAGGGGCGGGTGCTTGCCGAGGGCAGCATGGACAAGGTGCAGAACGACCCGCGGGTGGTCGAGGTCTATCTGGGAGAGTAAGCGATGCTCGAGATGAAGGAAGTCAATCAGTTCTACGGCGAAAGCCACATCCTCTGGGATATCGATTTCACGGTGGGCAAGGGCGACTGCGTCTGCCTCATGGGCCGCAACGGCGTGGGCAAGACCACCCTGCTCAAGGCGGTGATGGGGCTCTTGCCGGTGCGTGACGGCAGGATCGATTTCGAGGACGCGCCCCTGGCCGGCCGGCCGGCGGCGGAGCGGGCCCACCTGGGCATCGGCTACGTGCCCCAGGGCCGCGAGATCTTCTCCCAGCTCACCGTGGAGGAGAACCTGCGCACCGGGCTCTTTGCCCGCCGCGACAAGAGCGACGAGATCCCCGAGGAGATCTTCGCCCTCTTCCCGGTGCTTAAAAAGATGCTCCAGCGCCGGGGCGGCGATCTTTCCGGCGGCCAGCAGCAGCAGCTCGCCATCGGCCGGGCCCTGGCCACCGACCCCAAGCTGCTGATCCTGGACGAGCCCACCGAGGGCATTCAGCCCAACATCATCCAGGAGATCGGCGAGATCATCCAGACCCTCAACCGGGAACGCGGCCTCACTGTGCTCTTGGTCGAGCAGAAGTTGAAGTTCGCCCGGCGCACCGCAAGCTCCTTCCGGATCATGGACAAGGGGCGGCTGGTGGCCGGCGGCGAGATGGACGCGCTCACCGACGAGCTGGTCAACAGCCATCTCACCGTGTAGGGCGCGGAGGACGACGGGTGCGGACAGCAACAGCGGCACGGGACAGCGACCCGGTGGCCACGGCCGAGAAGGGCTGGCGGGCGGAGCTGGCGCTCCGTTTCGGCCGCACCGGCCGGGGCACCGTGCTCCTGGGCCGCCGCCACTCAGGCCCGCTCACCGTGCAGAAGCCCTTCTATCCCGAGGGCGACGGGGTCTGTCACGTCTGCGTCATCCATCCCCCGGGCGGTATTGTGGGCGGCGACTCCCTGCGTCTTGAGATCGCGGCCGGGCCGCGCGGCCACGGCCTGGTGACCACGCCGGGGGCGGGCAAGTTTTACCGTTCGGCCGGCGCCGTCGCCCGCCAGGAGGTCGAGATCCGGGTGGCCGACGGCGGGGCGGTGGAGTACCTGCCCCAGGAAACCATCGTCTACGACGGGGCCAAGGCCGAGATCTCAACCCGGGTGGAGCTTGTCGACGGGGCGAGTTTCCTCGGCTGGGAGATCATCTGCCTTGGGCTGCCGGCGAGCCGGGCGCCATTCACCCGGGGCAGGCTCGGCCAGCGGCTTTCGATCCGGCGCAACGATCAGCCCCTGGTCACCGAGCCCGCCTGCTTTCTGGGCGGCGACCCGGCCCTGGCCGGCGCCTGGGGTCTGGCCGGCCGGCCGGTGACCGGCACCCTTTACTGCACCACCGCCGAGTCCGGTCTGGTGGAGATGGTGCGGGCGGCGGTAGCGGCGCCGGCCGGCTCGCTCTTCGGGGTGAGCCTCCTCGACGGGGTGCTGGTCTGCCGGTTTCTGGGCTACGACGCCTTTGTCGCCCTGGCCTGTTTCGTCCGCGCCTGGGAGGTGCTGCGGCCGGCAGTGCTCGGCCGCGCCGCCTGCGTGCCCCGGATCTGGCGCACCTGACCGACGATTTAGTTTTCGTTAGCCAGTGTCCGTCGGGAAAGCAGTCGGCCGTTGGCGAAACCGTGCAAAAGCAAGCGATTTGCCCTCAGCCAACCGCTAACAGCCAACAGCTGACACCGCCATCTGGGAGACGGCGCTTCCCGGATGGAAAATGAGTTTAAGGAGGATCGACCAATGGAACTTTCGCCGCGGGAAAAGGACAAGCTCCTGCTCTTTACCGCCGCCCTGCTCGCCGAACGGCGCAAGGCGCGCGGCCTCAGGCTCAACTACCCGGAGGCGGTGGCCTATATCTCGGCCGCGGTCATGGAGGGGGCCCGCGACGGCCGCATGGTCGCCGAGCTGATGGAGTACGGCGCCACCCTGCTCTCCCGCGCCGAGGTGATGGAGGGGGTGGCCGAGATGATCCCCGAGGTGCAGGTGGAGGCCACCTTTCCCGACGGCACCNNCGGCACCGCGGTGCGCTTCGAGCCGGGCCAGCGGCGGGAGGTGGAGCTGATCCCCTACGGCGGCAACCGGCTGGTCTTCGGTTTCAACGGCAAGGTGATGGGGCCGCTTGGGGAGGAGGAGCGATGAGTTTGATGGAACGCAGGGCATACGTTGAGATGTACGGCCCCACGGTGGGCGACCGGATGCGGCTGGCCGACACCGAGCTGGTAATCGAGGTGGAGCAAGACCACACCGTCTACGGCGAGGAGGTCAAGTTCGGCGGCGGCAAGGTGATCCGCGACGGCATGGGCCAGGGCCAGGAGGGGAGTGGCCGGGTGGCGGACACGGTAATCACCAACGCCCTGATCCTCGACCACTGGGGGATCGTCAAGGCGGACATCGGTCTCAAGAACGGCCGCATCCAGGCCATCGGCAAGGCCGGCAACCCCGACACCCAGCCCGGGGTGGGGATCGTCATCGGCGCCGGCACCGAGATCATCGCCGGCGAGGGGCTCATCGTCACCGCCGGCGGCATCGACGCCCATATCCACTTCATCTGCCCGCAGCAGGCCGAAGAGGCGCTGATGTCCGGGGTCACCACCATGATCGGCGGCGGCACCGGCCCGGCCGCCGGCACCAACGCCACCACCTGCACCCCGGGCCCCTGGTACCTGGGCCAGATGCTGAAGGCGCTGGACAGCCTGCCGCTCAACTTCGGCCTGCTGGGCAAGGGCAACGCCAGCCAGCCGGGGCCCCTGGTCGAGCAGGTGGCGGCCGGCGCCATGGGGCTCAAGCTCCACGAGGACTGGGGCACCACCCCGGCGGCCATCGACACCTGCCTGGGGGTGGCCGAGCGCTACGACGTGCAGGTGGCCATCCACACCGACACCCTGAACGAATCGGGCTTTGTCGAGAACACCCTGGCCGCCTTCAAGGGGCGGACCATCCACGCCTACCACACCGAGGGGGCCGGCGGCGGCCACGCCCCGGACATCATCAAGGCCTGCGGGGCCGCCAACGTCCTGCCCTCCTCCACCAACCCCACCCGGCCCTACACGGTGAACACGGTGGAGGAGCATCTCGATATGCTCATGGTCTGCCACCACCTCGACGCCGCCATCCCCGAGGACGTGGCTTTTGCCGAATCGCGGATCCGGCGGGAGACCATCGCCGCCGAGGATATCCTCCACGACCTGGGCGCCTTCAGCATGATCGCCTCCGACTCCCAGGCCATGGGCCGGGTGGGCGAGGTGATCATCCGCACCTGGCAGACGGCCCACAAGATGAAGGTGCAACGCGGCCCGCTCGCCGAGGATAGTGGCAGCGGCAACGACAACTTCCGCGCCAGGCGCTTTGTCGCCAAGTACACCATCAACCCGGCCATCGCCCACGGCATCGCCAGCGAGGTGGGGTCGGTGGAGCCGGGCAAGCTCGCCGACCTGGTGCTATGGAAGCCGGCCTTCTTCGGGGTGAAGCCCGCCCTGGTCGTCAAGGGGGGCATGATCGTCGCCGCTCCCATGGGGGATCCCAACGCCTCCATCCCCACCCCGCAGCCGGTGCATTACCGGCCCATGTTCGGCGCCTTTGGCTCGGCCATGCACCCCCTGGCGGTGAGCTTTGTGTCCGGGGCGGCCATGGAGGCGGACATCGGCCGCCGGCTGGGGCTCAGTAAGCGGCTGCTGCCGGTCGCCGGCACCCGCACGGTGGCCAAGGCGGACATGGTCCACAACCACTACCGGCCGGTGATCGAGGTGGATTCCCAGACCTACGAGGTGCGGGCAGACGGCGAGCTGCTGGTCTGCGAGCCGGCCCGGCTGCTGCCCATGGCGCAGCGCTATTTTCTTTTCTAAGGAGGAAGGATCATGCTGGATAACGGCGGCCAAGCGGCCATGGCGGGGACGCCCCCGTTGAGCCTGGTGGCGGTGGAGCGGGCGGGCGGGGGGGAAGCCGCCGACCGGCTGGTGCTGCCCTTTGCCCTGCGGGAAAAGGCGCGGCAGCGGGTGCGGCTCGCCAGCGGCCGCGAGGCGGGGCTCTTCCTGCCCCGGGGCACGGTGCTCCGCCACCGCGACCTGCTCCTCGCCGACTCGGGCGAACGGGTCCGGGTGGAGGCGGCGGACGAGGAGATTTCCGTGGTCCAGGTGGAGGATCCGCTCCTGCTGGCCCGCATCGCCTATCATCTCGGCAACCGCCACGTGGCGGTGCGCATCGAGCCGGGCCGGATCAGTTATCTCCGCGACCATGTGCTGGACGAGATGGTGCGGGGACTGGGGGGCTTGGTGCGGGCCGGCTACGGCCCCTTTGCGCCGGAGGAGGGCGCCTACCATGGCGGCGGCAATCACCACCACCACGACTGATCGGGCGGGCGACGCCATGCCGGTGCAACTGCCGCGGCTCATGCAGCTCGCCAGTCCCACCCTGCCGGTGGGCGGCTTTGCCTATTCCCAGGGCATGGAGTGGGCGGTGGAGGCGGGGTGGCTCGCCAATGAGGCTGATACCAGGGATTGGCTCGGCGGCCTCCTCGATACGAGCCTGGGGCGGCTCGACCTGCCGGTGCTGGCGCGCCTGCACCGCGCCTGGCAGCAGGGGGAGCGGAAGCGGTTCGATTATTGGAACCGTTTTCTGCTCACCTCAAGGCAGACCCGTGAGCTGCGCCAGGAAGACGCCCTGATGGGCGAGGCCCTGGCCCGGCTCCTGGTGGACCTGGGGGTGGTGGCGCGCCAGGCCCTGCCGCAGCGGCCGTTCGCCTTTGCCGCCCTCTTCGCCATGGCCGCCGTGGCCTGGCACCTCGGGGTGGAGGATGCCGCCAGCGGTTATCTTTGGGCCTGGCTCGAAAACCAGGTGGCGGCGGCGGTGAAGCTCGTGCCCCTGGGGCAGACCGCCGGCCAGCGCTTGCTCTTCGAACTGGGCGGCCGGATTCCGGCATTGGTGGCAACGGCGCTCGCCCTCGGCGACGAGGAGCTGGGCGGGGTGACCACTGGCCAGGCCATCGCCAGTTGCGGCCACGAAACCCAGCATACAAGACTGTTCCGCTCGTAAGCGATAGATCGAACACCAACAAGCTGAGGAAGAAGAGAGATGGGCAAGAAAAATCCCCTGCAACTGGGCATCGGCGGTCCGGTGGGTTCCGGCAAGACGGCGCTCATCGCCGCCATCTGCAAGCACCTGCGCGACACCCACAGTATCGCGGTGGTCACCAACGATATCTACACCCGTGAGGATGCCGAGTTCCTCACCCGCAACCAGGCCCTGCCGCCGGAGCGGATCATCGGGGTGGAGACCGGCGGCTGCCCTCACACCGCCATCCGCGAGGACGCCTCCATGAACCTCAACGCCGTGGGCGAGCTGCGGCGCCGTTTCCCGGATCTCGACTGCGTGATCATCGAGAGCGGCGGTGATAACCTGAGCGCCACCTTCAGTCCGGAACTGGCCGACCTGGCCATCTACGTGATCGATGTCTCGGCCGGCGACAAGATCCCCCGCAAGGGCGGGCCGGGCATCACCCGCTCCGACCTCCTGGTGATCAACAAGACCGATCTGGCGCCCTTGGTGGGCGCCGATCTCGGGGTGATGGATCGCGACGCCGCCCGGATGCGGGGCGAGCGCCCCTTTGTCTTCACCAACCTGAAAAAGGAAGATGGGCTCGACCGGGTGCTCGATTTTATCCGCACCGCCGGCATGTTGGCCTGACGAGGCCGCATTGCGACGGGCGACGGGTCGGTGCGCGCCTGCCGGGGGCGACGGCGGACGCTGGCAGGGAAAGCAAATAGTGTAAATTATTTATGGTGATTTTATGGGAGAAATTTTGCCGCGCCAGCGAGGTCGGCCTGGAGCGGCAACGCAGCGGGAAGAGAGTTGAAGGGGGTTGAGGAAAAGCGGCAAATATGAGACGTTGGGTGAGGGGCGAACGGTTTGCCCACCACCGGTCTTGTTTGTCGCCGTTGCCAACAGGCAACAACTACAACTCAACTGCTTGCCGTTGCGGACGAAGGGTTCCGGGCGGCCACGCACTCTGGAGGTACTTGGCGGGTATGGATATTTCGAAGGCGATTGCCCAGATGAAGGAAATCCCCGGCTTTGCCGAGAACGTCGGCATGGTCCTGGTGCACAACGGCGTGGTGCGGGCCTGGTCGCGGGCCGACAAGGCGGCGGTGGTGGCGCTCGAGGTCACCCCGAACCAGAAGCGGATCCAGGAGCTGCGCGAGGAGTATCTCCGGCGGCCGGGTATCTTCGACATTGAGATCTTTGCCAAGCACGGCCGCTTCAAGCCTGGCGACGATCTGCTCTTCATCATCGTGGCCGGTGACATCCGGGAAAACGTCAAGCCGGTACTTGGCGAACTCCTCGACCGGATCAAGGCCGAGGCGATCAGCAAGCGGGAGGTGAAGGCGGGTGAGTAGGGTTGAAGCTTAAGGCTTGAAAAACCGTCGGTCATGGGGTACATAGCAGGGCACCGGCCCGGCGCGAGCCGCGTCAGGGCCGGCCGACATGCACCCGCGACCACCAGCCAGGGAGATTTCCATCCATGTACAGCGCCTCCGATCTGCGAAAGGGACTGAAGATCAGCATCGACAAGGAACCTTACATCATCACCGACTTCGAGTTTTCCAAACCCGGCAAGGGCCAGGCCCTCTACCGTTGCAAACTCCGCAACATGATCACCGGGAACGGCTTCGAGCGTACCTTCCGTTCCAACGACAAGTTCGAAAAGGCTCCCCTCGAGGAGCGGACCATGCAGTTCCTCTACGCCCAGGGCGACGAGTTCCACTTCATGGATACTCAGAGCTACGAGCAGCTCGGCATCCTGCGGGCGATGCTCGCCGAAACCACCAACTTCCTCATCGACAACATGGAGGTGGAGGTGCTCCTCTTCGATGGCCGGCCCATCGGCATCACCCCGCCCACCTTTGTGGAGCTTACCGTCACCAAGGCGGACCCCTGGGTGAAGGGGGATACCTCCGGCACCGATACCAAGCCGGTTACCGTGGAGACGGGCTACGTGCTGCAGGTGCCGCCCTTTATCGAGGAGGGCGAGAAGATCCAGATCGACACCCGCTCCGGTGAATACGTCACCCGGGTCAAGTCCTGATCGTCGCCATGGCCCCCGCCCACACCCTCTGGCGGCGGGCCGCCCTCATCCAGGCCATCCGTGCCTTTTTCGTTGACCGGGGCTATCTCGAAGTAGATACCCCGGTCCGGGTTCCCGCCCCTGCTCCCGAACTCCACATTGAGGCCGAGCCGGCCGGCGACTGGTTTCTCCAGACCTCGCCCGAACTGTGCATGAAGCGGCTGCTCGCCGCAGGACTCCCGCGTATCTTCCAGATCTGCAAGTGTTTCCGCCGCTATGAGCGGGGGCGTCGCCACCTGCCCGAGTTCACCATGCTGGAGTGGTACCGGCTGGGCTGCGACTACCATGCCCTGATGACCGAGTGCGAGGAGCTGTTCCGGTTTCTTGCCGAGCGGCTCGGCCTGGGGGGAAGTATCGCGGTGGCGGGCCAAGAGGTTGTGCTTGCCGGTCCATGGGAGCGGCTCACCGTGGCCGAGGCCTTCCGTCGTTACGCGGCGTGCGGCGTGGCCGAGGCCCTGGGCGCGGATCGGTTTGACGAGGTGTTGGTGCGGGAGATCGAGCCGCGGCTGGGGCGCGGCCGGCCCACCTTTCTCTACGATTACCCCGCCGAACTGGGGGCGCTTGCCCGGCTCAAGCCCGGCGACCCAACGGTGGCCGAACGCTTCGAGATCTATATCGCGGGCCTCGAACTCGCCAACGGCTTTTCGGAACTCACCGACCCGGTGGAGCAGCGGCATCGTTTTGTAAGCGATCGGGCCGCCATGGAAGCATCGGGGCGGGAGCCTGGACCCATGCCGGAGCCCTTTCTCGCCGCTCTGGCCGACCTGGAGTCTGCCGCCGGAATCGCCTTGGGCATCGACCGGCTGGTCATGCTGATGGCCGGGGCCGATACCATTGACCAAGTGGTCCCCTTCACTCCCGAATCCCTCTGATCCCGTCGTCTTTTCCCCTTATCCTTCCTTCCCGATCAACTCCGGCGTCCTGCCGGCCAGCCATTTGATGAACTTTGCCAGTTGCGCCGTTACGTCCTTGCGCATGGTGCCGGGGTTGAAGTAGAGCGCCATGCGGCACATCCGGTCGGCGGGGTGGAAGCTGTTCACCGCCTCCAGCCGGACGACCATGCCGTAGAGGGCGTCGATTACCGTGGTGTTGGTGTCGACCCCGCCCGGGTCGATGAGTTCCAGGCGGAGTTCGCAGATCTTGAACAGGGTGAGCGCCGGGTGGCTCGCCAGCTGGATCAGGCCGCCGGTCTGGCTGATGTCGAGGAACTGGCCAGGCAGCGTCTGGTCATCGACCATGACCTTGACCACGTGCTTGGGGAGGTAGGCGTGGCGGTCTTCGCGCCGTCGCCAGTGGGAACTCCAGGCGGAACGGATCTTTTCGATGAGTTCGTTGGGCGTGAATGGTTTGATGATGTAGTTGGTCACCCCCAGCTGGATGGCGGTGACGATGAAGTCCCGGTCCTCGTTGCTGGTCATCATGATGAAGGGGGTCTTGAGGGTAGCCTCGTTCTGCCGCACCTCGTAGAGGAACTCTTCACCGTTCATCACCGGCATGTTCCAGTCGGAGATGATGATGTCCACCCGCTGTCGGCTGATGACCCGCAGTGCCTCCCGGCCATCGGCGGCGGTGAGGACGGTCTCCGTGCCCAGGTGGTTGAGCAGGGTGGTCTTGACCACGTTTCGGGCGGTCTCGGTGTCGTCGACTATGAGGATTGAGACGTCGCGCACTCTGGTCTCCGGTGGGGGCGCGGCGCGGCGGGACGGCGCACCGCTGGTGGCGGCTGGCGATAAACGGCGGTAAAACTGCCCAATCTATTGGCGGACGGGGTGGAAAACAATCGCGAAGTACTCCTTGCCATGGCTAAAGTTGCCGCGTCAGCGGCGCTCCTCGCACCGTTTCTGGATCAACTGCAGGTCATGCCAGGTGGCGCGTTTCAGCTCCGGGTTGGCGATGAGAAAGGCCGGATGAAAGGTGGGCATGAGGTCGATGCCGTGGAAGGAGTGGAACCGGCCGCGCAGCCTGCTCAACGGCTCACGGCTGTGGAGCAGGGCCTGGCTCGCCAGCGGCCCCATGGCGCAGATCACCTTGGGGGCGACCACCGCGATCTGGCGGGACAGAAAGGGCTGACACGCCTTGATCTCCTGGGGCTGCGGGGCATTGTCGGCCTCGGGCCGGCACTTGACGATATTGGTGAGGTAGACCCGGTCGCGGCCAAGGCCGATGGCGGCCAGCATTCGGTCGAGGAGGTTGCCTGCTTCGCCCTGAAAGGGCAGCCCGCTGCGGTCTTCGTCCTGGTCGGGCCATTCGCCGACGATAAGGAGATCGGCCCCGGCCGCGCCGCTGCCAAAGACGATGTTGCCGCGGCCGGCGGCCAGTCCGCAGCGGCGGCAGTCGCCGAGGTCGGCGCGGATGGCGTCGAGGGTTGTGTCGGTCGCCGTCAGGGTCGGCGGTGGCTCGGAAGGTGGCTCGGCCGGTGACCGGAGGCCGGGGCGGGCGGCCGGTGGCGCTGCCGCTCGCCCGGGGAGCGGCGCGGCGAGGAATGATCGCAGCGCGGCGGTTGCCGGGTAGGCGTCGATGCCGAGGGCACGGTGAAAGGCGAGCAGGCGCCGGGTTTCCTGGAGGACTGCGGTGAAGGCCGGGTTGTCGGTCATGGCTCTGGCGGCTGTCATCTTTCGGCGGGGCGGGTTCCGCCGCCGGCCGTTTGCGGTTGGGGTGCAGGGAAGCCCAGTCTGGGCGGGCGCTTCCGGGCAGCTCGGCTTCATGCCTTGTCAGCGACTCATTTCAGTAAAGCAAGAGCGCCGAGGGGCGTCAATTGGAAATTTGTCCGGGCCCCCCCGGCGCGACTTCCGGCCAGGCATGAAAAGAGTCGTATCGTTTGACAGGATGTTGTCGGTTGTGGCACAGAAAGACATGAACGCGCCCGGAAACCGCTGCCGCCATCCGTGGCACCCGACGTTTATGCCTCGGAATTCGTGATGACGGGCGGCTGTGGTCCGGGCTACGGCATGCGGGGGCAGGCCGGCCCGGAGAGATACAACAAGTTCATCGACCAGGCCCTGGCGTTTCGCAAGAGATCCACGAAAAGCGGTTCGGTTACCGCGACGGGCACTGAATTCCGCCAAACCGGCGGGCGTCCCTGGCGAAGATGGAAAAGGAACTCGCTGCCGGGCGGAGGGCCTCAGCCGTTTTGAACCTCCTGCTGGAGCCTTTCCCGCAGCCGCAGGTCAAAGGGCTGGCTCGCTTCACCCATGTAGAGGGTCCGGTGCGGATAGGGGATCTCGATGCCGTGGTGGTCGAAGGCGAGTTTCAGCCGCCGCAGGAACTCCCGGCCCACCTCCCACTGGCGGATGGGGCTGGTCTTGATCCGGCCCTTGATGATCACCGCCGAATCGTCGAGCTTGTCCACCCCGAAGATTTCCGGCTCGGCCAGCATCAGCTTGCCGTATTTGGGATCCCGGTGCAGTTCCGCGCCCACCTGCGCCATCACCTCCACCACCCGGTCGGTGTTTTCCTTGTAGGCGACCCCGATGTCAAAGACGTAGGCCGACCACTCGTTGGTCAGATTGCTCAGGGTGTTCACCGTGCCGTTGGGAAAGACGTGAACCACGCCGCCCACGTCGCGGAGCACGGTGGTGCGGAAGTTGATCCTCTCCACCAGGCCGCCGGTGCCGTTGATCACCGCCACGTCACCCACCCGGATTTGGTTTTCAAGGATGATGAAAAAGCCGGAGATCACGTCCCGGACCAAATTCTGGGCACCGAAGCCAACCGCCAGGCCGACAATGCCGGCGCTGGCCAGGATGGGACCGATTTCAACCCCGAGTTCCATCAGCACCACCAGAGCCACCGTGCCCCACAGGGCAAGGAGGATGGCCTGTCTGAGCAGCCGCATCAGGGTTTCCACCCGCTTGGAGGATTCCGAGGGCGGTTCGCCCTCCGCCTCGCCGGTGGCGAGCAGCTGGCGCTGGAACCGGAGGAGCAGGCCCTGCGCCAGCTTGGTGGCAAACCAGGCAAGGGCGACGATCAGCACGATTCGCAGGCCGGTCTTGGCATAGCCTGTCCAGTTCAGGCCGAGCAACATGTCCTGTACCTTTTCCATATGAGGGGGCCTCCTTTTGGGCGGTGCGGGGGGGAGGGGATTCGGGCCGCGGCCGTGGCCCGGGCCGGGTGGCGACAGGCCGGTTGATGCAAGATCATTGTATCCCGTTGCCGGCCGCAGTCAACCGGCGGACGTTCGTTTTGGGTATGGCGGCCCGTTGTCAGGCGGTTTGCGCCGGATTGGCACGCCGTCCCTACTTACCAATTTTTCGCAGAGGAGTACATCCTATGGATGCCATTACCGCCATCGAGTCCCGCCGTGCCGTCAAGCATTTCGACCCCGACCACCGGATGAGCGACGCCGAAGTCAACCGGCTGCTCTCGCTTGCCTTACTCTCACCCACCGCCTTCAACATCCAGAACTGGCGATTCGTGGTGGCCCGCGACCCGGCACACCGGCAGCGGCTCCGTGAGGCGGCCTGGGGGCAGGCCCAGGTCACCGATGCCTCGCTGCTGGTCATCCTCTGCGCGGATCTCAACGCCTGGCAGCGTGAGCCGGCCCGTTACTGGCGCAATACCCCCAAGGAGGTGCAGGACTTCCTCCTGCCGGCCATCGACCAGTACTACCGGGGCAAGGAGCCGGTGCAGCGCGACGAGGCCATGCGGTCCTGCGGGATCGCCGCCCAGACCCTGATGCTGGCCGCAAAGGCCATGGGCTACGATTCCTGCCCCATGGACGGGTTTGATTTCGAGGCGGTTGGCGAACTCATCAGGTTGCCCGCCGACCACGTCATCGCCATGTTCGTGGCCATCGGCAAGGGGATCAAGCCCCCTTGGCTCCGGGGCGGGCAGTTGGGCCTCGACGAGGTGGTGATCATCGACCGTTTTTAGCCGCGAGGCATCGCTTTTGCCTCCGGGAAGGCCGGCGTTCCGGCCCGGAAAGGTAGGGACGCTGGCCGCGACCCGGGGGGGCTCCGGCGGGAAAGCCTTCTCCCTTGCTTGACCCGCGGTCGGTAACGGCTGCGTTGCCGCATCATCCGCCAATACCCCAACTTCCTCGTCGACCAGGCACGGCATTACCGCACCTTTGCCGAGCTGCGCGGGGAGATCGGCGTCCAGTTCGAGGTGGCGGCCGACGAGGTCGGAGTGAAAGAGATCGAGCCGCCCGTGGCCACCTTTTTTCTCGTTCCCCCCTCTTCCTCCTTGCGTTCTTGGCAGTTTCCGGTTTATTTCAATGGAATTGATAGGATAGGGCGCGTTGGGGCGCCGTTGACCAAGGCATGGGGGGGAGCATGGGCGATCTGTTGGGATGTATTAGTGCCGTTGTCTGGGGGCCGGTGACCATTGTGCTGCTGGTGGGCACCGGAGTGTTGATGACCCTGCTGGTGCGCGCTATCCAGGCACGTCGCTTCCTCTATGCCTGGAACCTCATCTCCGGCAAGTTCGACAACCCGGACGACCCTGGCGAGATCACCCATTTCCAGGCCCTCAGCGCGGCGCTTTCAGCCACCATCGGCACCGGCAACATCGCCGGGGTGGGCACCGCCGTGGCCATGGGCGGGCCCGGAGCGGTGTTCTGGATGTGGGTAACCGCCGTCTTCGGCATGGCCCTTAAATACTGCGAGTGCCTCCTGTCGCTCAAGTTTCGCCTGATCCACGAGGACGGCTCGGTGAGTGCCGGTCCCATGCACTACCTGGAGCGGGGACTGGGCCAGAAGTGGCTGGGCTGGCTTTTTGCCTTTTTCGCCGCCACCGCCTCCTTCGGCATCGGGAACATGGTGCAGGCCAACTCGGTGGCGGAACCCCTCCATACCGCCTTCGGCATCCCCAAACTCGCCACCGGCCTGGTGATCGGGGTACTGGTCTTTCTGGTCATCGTCGGCGGCATCAAGCGTATCGGCCAGGTGGCGAGCGCCCTGGTGCCCTTCATGTGTATCTTCTACGTCCTCGGGGCGCTCATCGTCATCGTCCGCAACATCGAGGCCGTGCCGGCTGCCCTGGGACTGATCTTCCACGACGCCATGAGCGGCAGCGCCGCCTCGGGGGGCTTTGCCGGGGCTGCGGTGTCCCAGGCCATCCGCATGGGGGTGGCGCGCGGCGTCTTTTCCAACGAGGCGGGCCTGGGCAGCGCGCCCATCGCCCACGGCGCCGCCCAGACCGAAGAGCCGGTTCGCGAGGGGCTGGTGGCCATGCTCGGCCCCTTCATCGACACCATCGTCATCTGCACCATGACCGCCCTGGTCATCGTGCTCACCCGGGCGTACACCTCGGGCCTTACCGGCGCCGATCTCACTTCCCGTGCCTTCAACATGGGGCTGCCGGTCCAGGGCGGCTACGTGGTTACCTTCGGCCTGGTGCTCTTTGCCTTCTCCACCGCCATCAGTTGGTCCTATTATGGCGACCGGTCGGTGGAGTACCTCTTCGGGCCGAAGATGATCCTGCCCTACCGGGTCTTCTACTGCCTGCTGCTGCCGGTTGGGGCGGCGGTGGAACTCGACACGGTGTGGAGCATCTCAGATATCTTCAACGCCCTCATGGCCTGGCCCAACCTCATCGGCCTCCTCTGTCTGAGCCCGGTGGTGGTGCGCAGCACCAGGGAGTACTTCCGCGACCCCGCCCGGGTCTATCCCTACAAGGCTGGCCGCTAGCCCTGGCCCGCCGGTCGGTCGAATTCAACCCGCGAAGAGGATTTCATTTCCCATGGTGAAGAACATCAGCGGCGCCCTGGCGGCAGGGCTCATCGCCGCCCTGCTTCAGTGTATCGGTATCCAGCTTCTCGGCCACTTCGGGGTGACGGGCTTTCACGGCATCGACCTTACGCCCCGGCTCTCCGCCACCTGGCTCTATCCCCGCCTGGTCTGGGGGGGGATCTGGGGGCTGCTCTTCGCCCTGCCGCTCTTGAAGGAGCAGACCTTCTGGCGGGGCGTCCTCTTCAGCCTGCCGCCGACCCTGATGATTTTTCTCAAGTTCGTTCCCGGCATGGATAAGAGTCTCTTCGGGATTCCTCTCGGCTCCCTGGCCCCGGAAATGGTCCTGCTGCTCAACATCGGCTGGGGGCTGGTGGCCGCCTTCTGGTACCGGGAAAGTCAGCGCTAGGCGGAGCGAAGGAGCAAAGGCGTGAATTTCCATATGTTGAGCGGTCTGCTGGGCGGGTTGGGACTTTTCCTGCTGGGCATGCGGCTGATGACCGACGGTCTCAGGCTCGCGGCCGGCAACGCCCTTCGCACCATCATCGCCCGCTCCACCAGTACTGTGCTGCGCGGGCTCCTTTCCGGAGCGCTGATCACCGCTCTGGTGCATGCCTCGAGCGCCCTGGTGGTGGCCTCCATTGGTTTTGTCAACGCCGGCCTGATGACCCTTTCCCAGGCGATAATCCTGGTATACGGGAGCAATATCGGTACCACCATGACCGCTTGGCTGGTGGCGATGATCGGCCTCGATGTCGACATCAAGGCCCTGGCCCTGCCCATGCTGGGGATCGGAATGGTGATGCGGGTGGCGGGCAGCGGCAAACGGTATGGCGCCGTCGGCGAGGCGCTGGCCGGTTTCGGCCTCTTCTTTCTCGGCATCGACCAGTTGAAGTTCGCCTTTGCCGGCCTGGGCAACTCCATCCACCTCGATGCCGTCGCCGGCAACGGCATGTGGGAGATGCTGCTCTTTGTCGGCATGGGTTTTCTGCTCACCTTCCTCATGCAGTCGTCGAGTGCCGCCCTGGCCCTCACCCTCACCGCCGCCTCGGGCGGGGTGATTCCCCTTGAGGCGGCGGCGGCCATGGTGATCGGCGCCAACGTCGGCACCACTTCCACCGCGGCCATCGCCGCCCTGGGCGCCACTTCCAACGCCAAGCGGGTGGCGGCCGCCCACGTGGTCTTCAACCTCATCACCGGGCTGGTGGCCTTCCTTCTCCTGCCGGTGCTCTTCGCGCATCTTGATGTGCTGCTCCGCCACCTGCCGGTGCACTCCGATCCGGCCACCCTGCTCGCCCTCTACCATACTATGTTCAACGTTGTCGGGGTGCTGCTCCTGCTGCCCTTCAACCGGAGACTGGTTCGGATGCTCGGCGGCCTGTTCCGCAGCCATGAGGAAGACGAGGCCCGGCCCCGCTACCTGGACAAGAACGTGGTTTCGACCCCGGTGATGGCCATGCACGCCCTGGCCATGGAGCTTGCCCGGGTGGGCGCCATTGCCCGGCGAATGGCCCGCGGGGCGATCAGCAGCGAGGGAGGGGCCAGCGCCAAGCTGTTGGACGACAAGACGGTGCTCGATACCCTGGTGGACGCGGCCACCGAGTTCAGCACCGCCACCCAGCGCGGCAACCTCCCCCCGGAACTCGACGCGGTGTTGCCCACTGCCCTGCGGGTGAGCGGCTACTACACGATCATGGCCGAACTGGCCGTGGAGGTGGCCAAGGTGCAGAGCGAGATCGAGGCGGTGGCGGATCCGGAACTCGCCGCCGAGGTCGCCCGTTTCAAGAGGACGGCGGTGAAGCTGGTGGCGTTGGCGGACCACGAGGCGCAAGGCTTTTCGGTGGCGGTATGCGGCCAGGGACTTGCCGAACTGGTAGCGGCCTACGGACACCTGAAGGGCGCCCTGCTGCGGGCCGGCACCCGGGGGGTGCTGTCGCCCCGGCAGATGGTCCACCACCTGGAGCAGAGCAGCAATATCCGCCGGATCGGCGAGGAGGCGGAAAAGGGCGCCCGTTATCTGGCCGGCTTCACCTCGCAGGCCGGCGCGTCCGCGGTCGAGGCCGCGAAAGGTGCCGCGGTGGCGGCCTAAACGGTGCCGGCCGGTACCTCCGCGGTGCCTCTTTATCCCTCCCCATTCCGTTGATTTCCAGACCTCCCTTCCTCTGGCGGCCGGTCCCTGCGGTGGCGCGGAAATAGTTCTTGCCGGGCTCGGCGGGGTCCGCTACGCTGTTTGCCGTGGGGTAAATGTTTGTTAGACGGTCGCCGTCGGTCCCTTGCGTCGGCCGTTCCCGGTCGGTCGTGAAAGCCG
The DNA here is from genome assembly GCA_002414225.1 of Desulfobulbaceae bacterium UBA5121. Lineage (GTDB taxonomy): Bacteria > Desulfobacterota > Desulfobulbia > Desulfobulbales > UBA5123 > UBA5123. Next base: position 242,586 of record DHYV01000024.1, read on the forward strand.
GCGGTTGCGTGCGCGGCCAGCGGAAAAGAGCGCCGCCGCCCGACGACTGAAGCCTTTTTCATCGGAGCGCAGCTATACAGGAAGCGGTCGGTGGGCCATTTCTTGCAATGGCCCACCGATCCCGTCTCGGAATGTTTCCCGGAGGTGCAGCCATGAGCAACATCAATGCCATTGTCAACGCCGATCCCCCCCGCAGCCTTGCCGAGGCCCTGCAAAACTGGCCGCAACGGGACCGGATCCATCCATCGCCCGGCGACTGGCGGGACGAGATCTTCTATTTTCTGCTGCCCGACCGTTTCTCCAACGGCCGCGAGCGGTCCGACCGGCTGCTCAACGCCGATCTCAGTACCGCGGCGGGCCTGGCCAGGGTGCGTGAGCTGCGGGGGGCGGGCTGGCGCTGGGACCGCTGGCAGCAGTCGGGCGCCGAGCGTTTTCAGGGCGGCACCATCGCCGGGATACGTTCCAAGCTCCCCTATCTTGCCGAACTCGGGGTGACCACCCTGTGGCTCGGTCCGATATTCCGGCAGCGGGTGGAGGAGAACACCTATCACGGCTATGGGGTGCAGGACTTTCTCGACATCGACCCACGGTTCGGAACCCGGCGTGACCTGATCGAGCTGGTGGAGGAAGCGCATTCGGCGCGCTACGGCATGCGGGTGGTGCTGGATGTGATCTTCAACCACTCGGGCTGCAACTGGCTCTACGACACCGGGGTCGGCAACATCTTCCAGCCCCCTTACCGTTGGGACGGCTATAGCCCGATATGGCAGCGCAACGGCTACGGGGCGTCGATTTTTTCCACCGATCAGACGCTGGGCCGCGACGACGCGGTCTGGCCCCGGGAGTTGCAGGGCGCCCGCCATTACCTGCGGGCCGGCAGCGGTGATCTCGGGGCAGGGGACATCAACGATGAGGGTGCCGAACACAAACGGACCGATTTCTGCAGCCTGCGCAAGTTCAACCTCTTTGACGATGTCACCCTGGGCGGCCTGGTGCTCGCCTATCACTACTGGATCGCCCTTGCCGATATCGACGGCTTCCGGATCGACACCCTCAAGCACGTCACCTTCGAACAGGCGCGCACCTTCTGCAACGCCGTCAAGGAGTACGCCGAGGCGCTCGGCAAGGACGATTTCTTCCTGGTGGCGGAGGTGGCGGGCGGCAACAGCGCCCAGGACCGTTATCTTGATATCACCGGGCGGAACCTCAACGCCTGCCTCGATATCGGCGAACAGCGGGAGATCACCTGCAACGTCGGCAAGGGACTCGCGCCGGCAACCACCTTTTTCGCCGGCTTCAACCCCTATGACGCCGGCATGGGGTCGCACCGCAATTGGGGATCGCAGCATCTCGGGATCAGCAATGACCATGACCATGTTTTCGGCCCCAAGGTGCGGTTGGCCGCCGATGCCGCCAGTACCCATCAGGGAGCGGCGGTGGCCGCCGTCCAGCTTTTCACCCTGGGCATCCCCTGCCTCTACTACGGCACCGAACAGGGGTTGGCAAGCGGTGCCGAGCCGGACCAGCGACAGTATCTGAGCAACTGGGGCGGCCACGACTGCCTGTTGCGCGAGGCGATGTTCGGCCCCGAGCATCCCCTGGCCTCGGGTTGGGCCGGCACCCAGGCCGAGGTGGACACGGCCCTGCCCGGTTTCGGCCCCCACGGCACGGCGGGCTGGCATGTCTTCAACCCCGGCCACCCGCTCTACCGACGGATCAGCCAACTGGCCGCCGTTCGCCGGGATTTCAAGCCCCTGCGGCGTGGCCGCCAGTACCAGCGGCAGATTTCCTGCCTCGGCTCCCCCTTTGTCTTTGCCGGCAGTGGCGAACTTATCGCCTGGTCGCGGGTTTTTGACGATCAGGAAGTCCTGGTGGTGGTCAACCCCCACGGCGTCGAAGTCCGGGGCGGCAAGGTGGCCGTCGATTGCCGGCTTACCGGCACTGACGGGCTGCAGGTGGTGGCGCAGACCGACCCGGATGCCCCGGCGGCGAGACAAGCAGGTGCGTGGGTAGAGACGGTGCGCGGGGAGGACGGCTGGTGTTCCGTGGCCCTGGACGGTTGGCTGCTGGGACCATCGGAAACCATGGTGCTGGCCAACCGGGCAGCGGTCGATGCCGCCGGCTACCAGTGGTCGGCGGCATCATCGCCGAGCTGACCCCGATCGTTTCCGGGACGTCCCGCCTTCCACGCCCGGTGCCGCAGGGCAGGTGCCGTCCATTCGGAGGAGGCACACCGTTGCCGGCCGGCGCTCACGGTTTCGGATCGGGCTCGGTCGAGGGCGCCGCGTTGATGAACGACGCGTATTCCCGGTCCGCTTCGAGCATATGCCGCATAATCACTTCGTAGGCCAGGAACTGGAAAACATCGCCCACCGTGAGGGTTGATTGCCGGTACTGCTCGGCGAGTTCCCGTCCCTTGGCGAGGAGCCTGCCGTGTTCGGCCGCATGCTGCTCGATGCCCGGGAAACCGGCTGCCGCAAGAACACCTTCCTCATCCTTAAAATGTTGGCGGGCCTCGGCGATGAGCCGGTCGACGATTGCGTCAACCGCCTTGACCGGCCGTTCGACAAGAATCGCGCCGAGCAGTTCGTTGGTTATGCGGAAGAGTGTCTGGTGTTGGGAGTCGATCAGCTCATGGCCGCAGTTGAAGGAATCTTTCCAGGAGAGCCACACCAGCTGGCGCTTCAGTTTTTCTTTCCCTTCAAGGGGGGGAACACTGGCCTCCACCCGGTTGCGGCCGGAGGACTTGGCGCGGTAGAGCAGTTCATCGACCTGACTCACCACCTCAACCGCCGAACTCTGGTCGGTACAGGTCACCGTCGCCACCCCGAGGCTCGCGGTGACGTGGTCGGCCACCGCCGACCCCTGGTGGGGAATGGCGCAGGCCATGATCCGTTGCCGGATTTTTTCGGCGACGTCCAGCGCGCCGGAGCGTTCCGTCTCCGGCAGGATGCAGGCGAATTCCTCGCCGCCATAGCGGGCTGCCAGGTCGGCGGGACGGATGGCGCAATCGGCGATCACCCTGGCGACCCGCTGGAGGCATTCGTCGCCGGCGACATGGCCGTACAGGTCGTTGAACGCCTTGAAATGATCGATATCCAATAGAATCAGGGAGAGGCTGGCGCCCGAGCGGGCGTGTCTCGCGTATTCACGGGCCAACACCTCGTCGAAATGGCGCCGGTTGGCTATCCCGGTCAAGCCGTCGGTGTTGCTCAGGGTTTCGAGCTTGCGATTGGATGTCGCCAGAGCCTCTTCAGCCCGCTTGCGGTCGGTTATTTCCTGGAAACTCTCGACGATTCCCTCCACCCTTCCCTTGGCATCGAGCAACGGCTTGGCGGTGATGATGAAATGCCGTTCCGCGCCTTCCTTGCCCTTGATGTCCTCGTAAGTGTAACCGCTCGATCCGGCCATGATCCGGGCCAGGGGGCAATGCTCGGTGTGGCAGGATTTGCCGGGCCGGTGTTGGTAGCATTTCATCGTGGTGACGCGGTCGGAATGGGCGCCGAACTCGGACCAGTACGATTCGTTTGCCATCAGGATCGTGTAATTCTTGCCGGTGACGCAGGTGGGCACGGGGCTGTTGAAAGTGGCTTCGAACAGCCGCCGTTTCCGCTCATAAGCGGCGAAGCCGACGAGGATGAAGAGCACGCCGGTGGCCACCAGGGCGCCGTAGCCGACAATGAGGTGGAGGTGGGTGTGCGGCGGATAGGGGACCAAGACGCTCAAGCCACCCCGGATGTCCCCCTGCTTGTAGCCATGCTCGGCGTGGCAAGAGAGACAGTCGCGGTTGACGGTCAGCGGCGCCATGTAGCGGAACCAGACGGTCTGCCCGTCATTGAAGAATTCGCCCTGCTCCTTCACCCCCTGTTCGAAGGACTTGAGCCACCGCTCCTCCCACGGGGTTGGCCTGTTCTCAGGCCGAATGGGCTTGAGGCTGGTGAGGTGGAACTGGATGTCACCCCCGAGTTTCCTGGCCAGCTCCGCCATCTGACGGGTCATGTGAGAAGGGGTGACCTTGGTGAGCTGGCGGCCGTCGACGGTGGTGATCACCCGCTCCCGGGGGAGGAGGTATTGGTTGGGGGGCGTCTGAGGGGTGGTAGGGACATAGACCCCGCCGTGGGCGGCGTTCCAACGGCGGGTAATCACCACCTGCTGGAAGAATGCCTTGGCGGTGCTGAACGCCAGGCGTTTTTCCGCCGTCCGGGTGTCCATCTCCATCCAATAGAGGAGGAGGCCTGGGATGCAAACCCAGGCCGCGATGGTCAGAAGCAGTGTTGTTTTTGAGCCTTTCATCTGTCTGTTCCTTGCTGGGACGGAGCGGGCGCGGTTGTCGGAACCGTATCCCAGCCGCCTCCGTGCCGGGTGGTGCGCAGAACCTCTTCCCCAAAAAGATATTCCACCCGGGCCGGTACTTCAAAAGAAAATTCGCCGCCGCGTCGGCACCGGCCGGGTCGGTTGCGGGCTAGCCGATGCCGAAGATCCTCTGCACCTCCTGCTTGCGGCTGATCCTGGCCAGAACGGTGACCGTATCGCCGGGCAGAAGCCTGGTGCCGCCGTGGGGGATGTAGAGGGTGCCGTCCTGGCGTTCCAGGGAGATCATGTTGGCGCCGTGGGGCAGGTGGATGTCCGCCAGCGACTTGTTGGCGCAGGGGTTGTCGGGCAGGATGCAGATCTCCATGAACTCCATTTCGGTGACGTTGCGGATTGCCATGCGGTCCCGCGCCTGCTGGGCGTGCTGCTTGCGGACAATGGCCACGTCGTAGGCGTGCATGATGTCGTTGCGGCTGATCACCCCCACCAGCTTCTTTTCGTCGTTCCGATCCACCACCGGCAACCGCGCCAGATCCCGGGCCGCCATCTTGCGGATGGCGTGCCATACCTGTTCGTCGGGGAAGACCGTTATCGGCTGCTCGGTGGCCACGGCCGCCACCCGGGTTTCACCCGATTTGCCCTCCTTGCCCGGCAGCCGCCGTTCGATGTCGTTCACCGTCACCATTCCGTAGAGTTCCCCGCGCTCGTCCATCACCGCCAGGCCGTTGCGGCCGCTCGTGTGAAAGGCGGCGAGCAGGTCGGCCACCGACTGGTTTTTCGAGACGGTAACCGGGGTTTTGTTCATCACCTCCTCCACCAGAATGCTCTGCATCACGTCCGTGTCCCGCCCCTGCTCGAAGCGGATGCCCTTCTTGGCCAGTTTGACGGTGTAGATGGACTCGGGATAGAACAGCTGCGAGAAGAAGGAGGCGACCATGCCCGCCGTCATCAGCGGCAGGATGAGGTGGTAGTCGTTGCTCATCTCGAAGACGATGAGGATGGAGGTGAAGGGAGCGCGCGCCGCCGAGGCGAAGACGGCGGCCATGCCCACCAGGGCGTAGGAGCCGGGGGAGCTTGCGATGCCGGGGAAGAAGTGCCCGGCGAAGTGGCCGAAGGCCCCGCCCAGCACCGCGCCGGTGAACAGCGACGGGGCGAAGACGCCGCCCGAGTTGCCCGAACCCAGGGTGAGCGAGGTGGCCAGGGGTTTTAAGAAGATGAGCAGGGCGAGGAGGTAGAAGGGTTTCTCGCCCAGCAGCACCTTTTCGATGAAGGTGAAGCCCGAGCCGTAGACATGGGGGATGTTTTCGATGAGCGGCATGCCCAGCCGGTACTTGTCGGCGGTGAAATCGAGATGCCCGGCGGCGTGGAAGTAGAGAAAGCCGGTGGTGCCGAGCAGCAGGGCGCCCACCACGGGTTTGAGCAGCTGCGGCAGCCGCCAGCGCTGGAAGAACTCCTCCATGGCGTCCAGCATGACGATGAACATCACCCCCACCGCGGCGGCCAGCAGCCCCAGCACGAAGTAGAGACCGATTTCCCAGTAGGAGTGGATGGCGTAGCTCGGGATCACGAAGGCGGGCTTGGCGCCCAGGAACATCTGGCTCACCACGCTGGCCGCCACCGAGGCGATGAGCACGTTGCCGAACTGGGTCACCTGGAATTCGCACATCAGGATTTCCGAGGCAAAAGCGACGCCGGCGATGGGGGCGTTGAAGGTGGCGGCGATCCCCGCCGCCGCGCCGCAGGCCACCAGATTCTTGATCCGTTCCGTGGAGAGGCCGAGCACCTGGCCCACCGAGGAGCCCAGGGCGGAGCCCACCTGGATGATGGGGCCCTCGCGGCCGGCGGAGCCGCCGGTGCCGATACAGACCGCCGAGGCGATAATCTTGGCCAGCACCACCCGGGGGCGGATTCGGCCCCCCCTGAGCACCATGGCCTGCATCACCTCGGGAACGCCGTGGCCCTTGGCCTCCACGGCCCAGTGGGCGACAATGGGGCCGACGATGAAGGAGCCGAGAACCGGGATGAGGATGAAGGACCAGGGGCCGAGCAGCGGGAAGAAATGTTCCGACTGGCCGTAGGCGGTGAGCTGGATGAAGGCGATCAGCCGGATGAAGAAAACCGCCGCGAGCCCGGTGCCCGCGCCCACCGCGGCCGCGATGATGACCAGGATGACCCCCTCCCGTTGCTGGAGGCGCCCCAGGATGGGCAGGATGCGTTTATTGAACATTTCCCTCGCCCCCTGGCCGGGAGCTGACAGCGGCGCCTGCCCCGGCTTGGAATACCGTTCGGTACTTTGGAGAGTATTTTCGTTGTATACCGCGCTGCCGTCAACAGCGGCCAGGCCGGCAGGGACGTTTTCCCGAGTGTAGCACAAATGTCCGGAATGTGCAGGATTGCGGTTGGCGTGCGTGCGGAAAGAGCAGCCGGCAACAGGGCGGTGGTTTGAAGAGGGAAGGCGGGTGGGCTGCTATTTTTTGCGAAGCGGGTTGAGCGCGGCGCGGTTTGTGGGGAGATGACCGTCGAGGAGGTCGGCGGCGCCGTTGAGACAGGCCTGTTCCTCCGGTTCCAGCCGGTGATAGAGGATGGTCTGGACGCGGGTGGGCAGGGGATCGATGATGCCGGGCAGCCGGGGCTCGCGGGGGGAAGGCTCGCTGAACTGCCGGGGGCCGCGTCGGGGCGCAAGCTCGGCGGTAAAGGTGCGGGCCAGGACGTAGCGCTGCCGCCGGCCGTCGAGCCTGGTGATCTCCACCTCTCCCCGGCGGGGGCGGTTGGGGACCTTTTTCACTTTTTATCCTCCTTGGGCGGCAGGATGATGATCCTGCCCGGCAGCGCGAGCCGGGTCCGGAGCGAATAGCGGGCGGTTTTCGCCTCCTCCAGGGTCGGGTAGAGGCCGGCCGCCAGAACGAACCACTGCTGCTGCCCCGAGTCTTCCACCTCGATGGTCCGTGTGGGGTAGCCGTTGGCGGCAAGGCGGGCGGCCAGGGGGGCAAGGGCCTCCTGGTGTTCGCTCATGCCCACTTGCAGGCTGAACTGGCTCTTTTCCGGCGGCACGGCCACCAGCGCCAGTTGGCCGAAGGGCAACGGCTTGTCCTTGGCCGGCTCGGCCGGGGCGCCGGCGTCCGCCGGCGCCCCGGCCTGGGCCGGCGGGGCGGCTGCGGCCTGCGGCGCTTGGGCCGCGGCGTCGGCGGCAAGCGCGGAGAGCGTCGCGGCCGGGCTCCAGAGCAGGGCGACGGTTATCAGAACAATGATTCGATGTTGCATTGCCAAACGCTCCTGCCGCGGCCGCCTACCGCAGTCTGCCCCGCAGCCGATGGGCCCGCTGCCAGCCGGCCCGCGACCGGGCGGTGACAAAGCAGACGGTGAACTGGGCCTGACCGATGTCGCCGAAGTAGAGTTTCAGGCTTTTTTCCTCGTAGTTCCGGGTGATGAACCAGTTGCCCTCGCCGTTGGCCCAGCCCCGGCTGGTGACCAGATAGACCAGGAGATCGGCCCGGCCGCTTTCATGAACGATGGCGGTCCTGAAATCGGCATCGCCCTGGGAGAAGGTCTGATAGATTACCGGCATCGTCGGTGTCCCTGTCCTTGCAACTCAGCCGCGATTAGCCTCAGAACGAGGCAACATCTTCAGGATATCACGCCGCCCCTCGGACGCTTCCTGCCAAAATGATCGGAGGCGGTTCGTGGGTATCCTTACTTCCTCATCTTCTCAACGATTTCGGTCCGGCATTTCACACACGGCGACATCTGTTCCCCCGGAGAAACGTCACTCTTCAGGTCGTGCCGAATATCGCTTAACTTCCCGTGTTGCTGGATATCGTTCCAGGCCATGAACCCGGCTTCTTTTCGCGCATACTCCTCCCAGGAGTCCATGCCGGTCAAGTCCTTGGCCATTTTGTTCAGGTCGGTTTCCCGGGCTCTTACCTTTTTCTCAAACGCGTTAAGCATTCTGACTTTGTGCGTTCTCTTGGTATTTTTGGTGAACGTCGGCTCTGGTATTTTTGGGATCAAGGACGCCTTGAAAGTTTCGAGGTTCCCTTGGGCCGCTTCCTGCCCGGCGGTTTCAAGAATTTTATGGGATTCGATGAGGCTGTGCCCCTCGGCGCACGAAAGGCCACGCTTGTCTTCCGGGGGCGTGCTCCCGACGTGCCGTTGCATGAAATCCTTGGCAAAGGGATGGTCCGCGTGATGCGTTTCCAGGTATTCTTTTCTGGAGGCATACTTGGGCACGCTGGTGTCCTGTGGCTGAACGCCTTTTGCCCAGGCGGTGTTTTTGCCGGTGCGTTCGACTTGCCCAAGACCTCCCGTCAGGGAACCCGGTGGAGCTGTGACGGCCATCTTGGCGGTAACCAGGTCCCGTTGAGATTGGGCGATAGGGGATTTGCTCCTGACAGGTGACTTTCGGCCTTCGTTCATGACCTCTCCGGCGGCTTTGGGGTGAAAGAGTGGAAAGGGGGCGGGGCTATTCTTTCGTTTCGGTGCTCAAAACAGCCCTGTCCCCCTTTCGTTCCTATTTGTCGAGGTAGTTGAACTTCAAATCGTACTGCTGCGTTTCGTCGATCAGCCCCTGCTTCCGCGCGTATTTTACGCCACGGTAGAGGTGGCGTTTGTAGGTGTTCTCCCGCTTGCTCCCCCTGATGACGTTCAGTTTGTCGATCAGATCCGTCTTCATGGCGCCAAAGAAATCACCTCGCTGCATCATCAGGCGGAGCTTCGCGTTGTAGCGTTTGGAGACAAAGGTGTTGCCGGTGCTGGAGGCGTGGAGCCCGAAGCCGCCCCGGCCCTTTTTGAACTGGTGTCTTCTCACGCTCAGCGGGAAGGCCGGCCGTTGCCCGTAGGAGAGTCTTTTCTCGTAAGGAGTCCCCTTGTACGCCGAGTTCGGCGGGAAATGGTCGATTTGATACTTTCTGCCGCTGTACTGTTTTTTGTAGGAGTTGTAAGAGCCCTTGCCCATGGGGGGTATCCTCGTTGGTTGGTCGTCTGTCGCCCGGTGCGATGTCGCACCCGCCGGGCAGGTGGTCAGGCGTTGCCGCCGGTTCGGACTGCGGCTTCGGGGATGGCGGGCGGGGGCGCCTGGTACGCCCCGCCCGCCCGGCGTGGCCTCTGGTTAGATCAGGACGCCGCCACCCCGGCCGCCACCCCGGCCACCGCCACCGCGACCACCGCCGCCACCGCCACCCCGGCCACCGCGACCGCCGCCTCTCCTTGGGAACAGGATTCTCTTGGTCGTCGGGGAGAGGGACCGTTGATCCCCCAGCCGTCTGCGTTGATTAGGGCCCGGAACCTGATGGATTCTGCGGCCGTGGATGTGGACCTGCAGGTCCGGCCGCCCGCGGAAGGTCACAAACTGGCCGGGGTTTCTCAGGCTACGCAGTTGGCCTCTGCTCCGGATCTGGAGGGTGCTCGGATGAACGGCGTTGAGTCCGCCCCGGGTGGTGATCTGCGCCCCGATGCCACCCCGCCCGCCGCGTCCCCCGCCACCCCGGCCGCCACCCCCGCGTCCGCCGCCAATCATCCCGCCCCTGCCAATCATCCCGCCTCCTCGGCCTCTGCCTCCACGTCGCATAACGTTCCTCCTCTGGGGGTATTTCCCAATTGTTTTGAAAAACCGTCGTCTGGCCCGAAACTGCGGGTCTCCCTCCGAATCGGTCCCTAGGGCTTCTTTGGTCTGAACACCGGCAGGCGGGGGTTGCTCAAAGCGCGTTGCCCGCTCCCCTTCATGGCCAGCAGGGTCTGGCGGCTCAGATCATCGGTCTGGCTGGCGGGCGCCTGCGCCCGCGTCGCGATGCGCAGGGGAGGTGGTGTCCTGGCCGCCGTACTTTTTGCGCCCCAGCATACTCCTGACCCTGGTGCCGCCTTTGGTAAATGCTGTCTCTGAAAAGAGAACTGCCCCTTTTCCTCGTTGCGTGGCCAACGGCGCGATGAACAGGTCGCCGCCTGGGGAATGCCGCTGAACCCGTTGTCTGGGCTGCCTACTTCTTACGCCATCTGGCGGGGGTAATGTCTGGGGGGTAGTGCACATCCGAGCCACCACTGCCAGAATGCGCGGAAGCGATATCCCCGGGGGTCGCCGTGCGGTGGCTATGGCCGGGCGGCGCGGAGCCGTGTTGCTTGAAGTCCACCTGGGCGATGGTCTGTCCGGCTTGGTTGTAAATCGTGTTCTGGATGACCTCGCCAGCCTTATTCTTGCGCTGGTAGACCGCGTTCGGGGCGGCGTTCGGTGGTGGCCCCGCCTCTCCGGACAGCTTGGGGCCGGTGGTCAGTTCCGTCGCCGCTTTAAAGGCCCGCCGCCAGTTTTCCTTTGCGCGGCTGGGTGGTTGGACCTGTGGCAGAGGCTGTGGTTGCTGTGCCGCGGCGCGGCTGGGCGCAGGGGTGTGCGACGGAGGTTGCAGTTGCCGCTGCCGCGCCGCGATGGATTCCTGCGCGAACTTGTTATGCGTGGTGCCGCCACTGCCGGAGGGAATCCAGGGGCGTGGGCGGGTGGGCGGTTTGGACGACCCGGATCTGCGGCTCATCGTTCATCCTCCTGCGGTGGCATGCAAGGCGAGCGAGTCATTCAGGTAATTAGCTTGGTCCGACCCCATCCGTAAAACCCCATCCGTCATTGTTTTTGATGGGGTCGGGCCAAGCTGTCAGCTTGAAATGTCGGGATAAATATTCCAGAAATAGCTGTTTTAGGTCCCAATATGCTCGTTTTTGAGGCCAAAATCATCAATATACGGGGGCGCCGGCTCTCGCAGTTGAAAAGCGCCATTATCGCTGGTCATAATCGTCCGTCCTTTGCCACGAATCCCCAGCCTCTCTTGTATCCAAAGGGTATACCTTTCACTTCCAACCGCGATGCTTTCGGTCCATTCCTTCTGGCGAGCTGGATGTTTGTGGCCGAGGTCGAGAGTTTCGTTGAGCCACTCCTCGTGGGCTTCCCTGAATGTTTCGTAGGACTGAAATCCAGCTTTTTCCGCCAGTTTGTCATACGCAATGACGGCACACTTCCTTCGCGGTGAGCGGATCTCGTGGTATCCACTGCCGGGCCATTGCGAGGGATGACGCACCACGCCGGCACGTACCATGTTCAGGTCAACGTAAACCAGGCAACGAAGCAAGTGGCTCTCGGCCTCGATGGCGGTGGCGTGATAGCGATCTTCCCAAAATGCGCCTTTTCGTTTCTTCCTGAGGTTGTACTCCTGGCCTGTTCGACCCGCGATCAACTGCATGGACCTGGGGATGGCATCCTCGCCTGCATCATCCAACACCAGAAGATGGATGTGGTTGGAGGTGACGATGAAGTTGAGAACCGACAAGCCGTAGCGCACCTTGGCTTCGCGCAACCACCTTGCCCACCCTCGCCGGTCTTTCGCCAGCTTGAGGAGAAAATCCCTCTTATGGCAGCGGTGGGTGATGTGCCAAATCTGTCCTGGGATATAGTGCCGATTCGCCCTGGCCATGACTGCTCTTCAGAAAAACCGCCCATTTTGCCCCTGAAAATGTCGATATTGGGGCAAAAATCGTGGCTTATTGAGGGGTAATCGCTTTCCTTTCAGGCAATTAGCTTGGTCCGACCCCATCCAACACAATAAAAAAGCGGTCCAGAATCGATTGTCGATGAGGTCGGACCAAACTATCAGCTTATTTGGCCCCTGAAAACGCCGATATTGGGGCAAAAATCGTGTCTTTTTGAGGATTAATAGCTTTCCTTTCAGGCAATTAGCTTGGTCCGACCCCATCCGATCATCATTGATCAACAAGGGACGAAACGGATCGACACGGCCTTTGGGACCACCTTTTTTGTTCATGGGAATTCCTCTGTGAAATCAGTTGATACAGCACCGAGTGCACTGAGGGGCAGGCTTGACAATTGGGTGTTTTCTGTAAGTGGCATCCCAAGAATGCCCAAGTGTCAAGCCTGACCCATTTTTCCCCTTACAAGCCTTTCTGTTGTCGAGCGACAACTTCTGCCCTTGCACTATTTTTCGTTGAATACATTACTCTATCTGTTGCTGAATAATGATATGCGCGATGTTCCCGTGGGTTATCTTGCCCTGGAGTTGTATGAGTACCTGTAAGGCTACCAGAACGATGTCGAGTAACCGTTTCAATTCTTTGTCCACCCATAATCGGGAATGTCTGAGTCCGTCCCTCGGCAATTGTACGTCCACCTCTAGACACTAAAGCATCGAAAGATGTTGAGTTTACTTCTGTTGGGAACTTTTTGCCTGTAGTTTGCCTATGAATGGCCATTGCACGTGGTCCAGAGGAACTGATCGGGTCGCCAATCGCGCCATATGGATTTGTTTTTGGTAATTCGCCTCGAAACACTTGGTCGTGTTGAGGATTGATACCTTTTGTTCCTTCACTAGAACTCATGTCGGCTCCTTTCGATATGATGAAGTGGTTAACTTATCCTTCTATGAAAAAATGGTTAAAAGTAAAAGCGGGGCAGATTTATTTCTTTATTCCTGTGCCTGAAGGAGGTCTGTCCCTTGTCCTAGCTTCCAGCAGCACGATGGGCGAATCCGTATCCGCAAGCAGGGCCTGCAACTCTTCATGGACCGTCGCCTCGGCCGTCTCCTCCCTGCCGAGCCGGTAGAAGACCAGATCCTCGTCCGGCTCGGTCGCCTTAAAAGGCAGGGTGGCAAAACCGAGTTCCGTCAGGGCCTGGCGGGAACGATGGTTGTGCCAGTAGGCCGAGGTGTAGACCGCCTCGATGCCCACCGTCCGGGCCAGCATGGCGAAGAGGAGCTTTGCCGCCTGCTGGCCGAAGCCCCTCCCCTGGTAATCGGCGCCGATCCAGAAGTAGAAGAAGCCGCGCTCTGCCTGCCAGCTCATGGCCACCGACCCCACGAAGCCGTACTCCTGGTGAAGAACGGCGCAGAGGGCATGGTCGCGCCGCTCACCCTGCTCCCTGATCCAGTCGCAGAGTTCGCCGCCGTCTGCAAAGTCCGGCAGCCGGGTCAGGATGCCGATGGTGGGATCGCGGTACTGGTACCAGAAGGCCGGGGCGTGCTGTTCGGCCATGGGCACCAGCCGCAGCTGGCCGTCCCGGCTCAGGGTGCGGGCATACCAGGGGTGTTTGGCCCAGGATTTTTGCTGCTCCTCCAACAGCCCGAGCATTGCGGTGAGATCCTCGCTTGTCGAATCGATCCCCTGGGCCTGGCGGGCCAGGGCCAGGGGACGGCGGGTTTCCCCCGCCTGGGTCAGGGCCAGGGCCAGGTTGTACAGGCTGTCGGGATGCTCGCCAAAGAGGCTGAGGACGGTCTCGAAACACCGGGCCGCAAGCCCCCAGGCCCCCAGATCCATGGCCAGCAGGCCGAGGTCGAAGGAGAGGTCGTCCGCATCCGTGGTCGGCCAGTAGTGCTGCCAGCATTGCTTGAGTGCATCCAGCCAGTCGAGCCGCTCCTCCGGGCCCAGGTCGTCACGGTGGGCCAGCAGCGAGGGGAGAAGGAGTCGCAGCGTTTCCGGGTCATGGCCGCCCTGCCGCAGCAGGAGGAGCATCATTCCCGGGGCGAGTTGTTCCGGCCGATCCGCGAGCAGCCGGACCAGCGGACCGGGATGGTGGTCGGCAAAGGGGACCAGTTTTTCGCCAAAGGCCCGGCGGCTGTTGGCAAGTCTCTCCCGTTCCAGGCCGCAGACCGCTGCCCAGAAGATCCTGCCGTTTGCCTGCGGCTGGTGGCGCAGCGCGCAGCCCCCCCAACCGTTCACCGTCATGGTGAGGGCGTGGAAGTTCACCGGCAGCGCGAAGGCGCCCGGGCCGGCAAATTCGGGCAGGCCCCGGCTCCGGAGTTGTCCTTCGTGATCGTGGCCGTAATCCGTGGCCATGAGGAGCAGCCGGCCATGGAAGCGGGTCTGGAGGCGGTGGAGGCAGCTGAGGGCGCCCGTGGGCAGGGTGAGCACCGTGTTGTCCAGCCGTTCGCGGTAGTGGCGGCGGAGGGCCTGGTGCGGCTGGGCAGCGTCAAGCTCCTCTTCCTTTTCCCCGCAGCGGACCAGGAGGTCGAGGTCGGCAAAGGGGTGGAGGCGCGGCGGCGCATCCGCTGCCTCCTGGCCATCGGCCGTGCTCTCCGCCAGGGCGACCTCGATGGGAAAGAGCTTGCCGAAAAAGATCTGGTACCACTCCTGGCGGAGCCGGCCGAAGAAATCGTTGGCCAGCACCAGCGGCGGATTGGGCTGCAGGCTCCGTACCTTGCCGGCCGGTGGCATGGCCGTCACCCCGTCCCAGTGGACCAGTTCCACCAACCCCTGCCGGCAGAGTTCCGCCATCTCCGGGTGCCGGGCAAGGGCTGCCAGCCGGGCTGCCGAGGCGTCGCAGAGCTGGCAGCGGAGCCCCATGGCGGCGAACTCCGAACCTTTGAGCCGCGGCAGCAGCTTGACCAGCAACTGCCAGACAAAGGTGCCGTGGCCACTGCCAAGGGCCAGAACGCAGAGGGGCTGGCCGGGATCGAGCCGGCCGGCGGCCCGGCAGTCCCGCCAGAAGGCCATGGCCATGGCAGCATAGGCCTCGGCCAGTTGCGGCCCTTCAACCTCGGCCGGCAAACACGGCTCCCGGGCGAGCATTGCCTCCTGGAGTTCCCAGAGTGCGGACTCGGCCATGGGGGTGAATGAGGCCGTGCCGGTGGCGGCGGCCGCTGGACAGGGAGCCGGGGTGTCGTGTTCCGGCCCGGTTGGCAAGGTATCGTTGCGCGCGATCATGACGATTTCCCATCCTCCTCGATGCCGAGGAGTTCAAAGATGTTGAGGTTGCCCTGGAAGTGGACAAAGAGCTCCCGGTACAACTCGGTGGTGTTCATGTTGCCCCACTCGATGGCCCTTTTGACCAGATAGGGGGTGGGGCTGTGAGGCTCGATGCGTTTCAGGAACTCCGCCGCCTCGTTCAGCCGGGCATAGGCCTCGGCCCGGCTGCGGATCGGTCCGCCTCCGCTCCCCCCGCCCCCCCCTTCCGGGCCCGGCGGCGTCTCCTCTCCCGGGCCCTCGGGTTCCGGGTCCCCTTCCTCTGCAAACCAGATGCCCCGCTTGGCGAGTTCGGCTTCGCTGAAGGCGAGGATGTCTTCGAGCAGCATGGTCATCTCGCTGAGTCGAGGCGCCTCGTCGCCGCACAACCGGTCAAGGGCCGCGTTAAGGTCGGCAATGCTCGCCAGCCCCTCGTCGAGTTCCTCCCAGAGGCCGAGGTAAAACTCCTTGGCGGTGGCCGCCGCCCGGGTGGCAAACTCGTGGACCGTCGCCCCTTCGCTGGGAGGGGCCTTGGCGCCCAGCTTGGAGCGGATCGCCTCATAGCGTTGGGCCATTTCCCAGTCGTTCCAGGTCAAGGCGTTGCCGGCGGTATCGGTGGCGGTGAGGGGAACCAGGCGGAGGGCCGGCAGGAGTTTTTCGTCGGCCCAGACAATGGGGTTGGTGCGGAACTCGAGGTCGCCGTTTTCGATCCGGGGATGGAGATCCTCCCAGAACTTTTCGCAGAGGTTCTGCAAGAGGATCATGCAGGGGGCGATGGCCCTGAAACCGTGCTGGTGGATCTCCGCTTCCAGGAGCCAGACGGCGAGCTGGAGATCCTTGCATTTCTTGCTCAGGGCCTTCTTGGCGATTTCGCTGACCTTGGCCCAGTCGGCCCTTTTCAGCTCGTGGACCCAGACCCCCTGGGGCAGGGTGGCGTCGTCCTCCCGGCGGGCCTCCCGGATGGCCAGATAGACGCCGTTGCGCCGGACCGAGTGGCCGGTAGGCGGCGCGTCGACGGTGGGCTCCAGGAACCGGCTCAGGGGGATGCCCAGGCGGCTGGCGATGAAGTCGTCGAGTTGCTGCTGATTGGCGGGTTGCATCATTTTGTCCCCGTGGTCAGTGTTGGCGCAAAGCTTGGGAAATTGGCGGGCACGGTGAGCGGAACCGCTTGCTGGGTTTTGGGGTCGGTGACCGAAAGATCCAGGCCCAGGTACACCAGGCACTGTGGGCTCTGCTGGCTTTGGCCGCCAGAAGACTTCAGGCCGCCGCTCTGTCCGGCGATGGTGGCCAGGCGCAGCGGCACCACGAATTTGAGCACCGCCTGCTGCGGGGTGGCCACGTTGGGGCGGGGCGGATGGCCGTTATGACCTCTGAGCAGCCGCAGCAGGCTCCACTGGCCATGGTAGGCAAATTGGGCGATGACGCCCTGGTCCGTGATGGTGGGCAGGGCGCTGTTCTCCTTCGGCATGGGCCGGTAACTCGACGAGGTGGCCCACTGGAGGCTCAGGGCGAGCTTCTGGCCGAACTGCCAGGTGAGCGGCGTGCTCTTGCCGGGGTAGTCGGCGGCTTCGGCGCCGTTGGTGAGCCGCCATCGGATGATCTGGTCACCGCTCTGGGAGTCTTCGGGGAACATCCGGAAGGTGGTTTTGACCGCAATGGGCTGAATCCACTGGCTTGCATCGGTTATCAGGTTGCCGTCGAAGAAGTCGGCCACCTTCTGGAGCCGGCGCAGGAAGGTGATGACCTGCAAGGTGTTCTTGCGGCCGCTGGTGTCCTGATTGAGCTTGGTCAGCAGCGGTTCGATCGTGGCGCCGTATTGCTCGAAAAAGTTGCGCACCACGATGATGGAAACCTCGCCGGAGGTGGGTGTGCCGTCAGCGGCAAAGGGGTAGCGGCCGGCCAGTTGGCTGTTGAACTGACTGGCGAGTCCCTGGTAGGTCGAGGCGATGTAGTCCTGGCGCCCCTTGTGGCAGTGGTTGTCGACGGTGTCGGCGATGTTGCGCTGGGCCGCGGCATAGAGATCGATGCCCGTCGGCGGGGCCGTGGTATCGGCAGCGCTTCCGTCGCAGAGCCCCGGCACGGCTTCCACCAGCTTGGCGTTGAAATAGTTTTCGAGCACGGCAAGCGAACTGGTCGGATCCTTCTTCTGGTAGCGATCGATTTCGGTCAGGGTTTCCTGCCATTGCTGGAGGTCCGACGACTGCAGGTCGGCACTGGCGTTGCCCGTGTTGAGCAGGAACGCCACCAGGGGGTTGGCGTAGAGGGATGCCAGGTGGAAGGTCCGTTTTCGCTGGCTGGTGAGATAGGCGGTTATCTGGGCCGTATTGTTCAGCCCGAACAGCGCCTGGGAGTAGGTGCTCTTCTGCCATTGGGGGTGCGGCACGGCCAGGTACAGCCGCTCGTCGGCGGCCAGGGACGAAAGCCGGTGGAGCAGGTCCTCGGCAAAGGACTGCGCTGTTTTCTGCAGCTGGTCGTAACTCTCGGTGAATTTGAGTTGGGCAAAGAGATGCAGCAGTTCCTCCAGCTGATCCTGCACCTGTACCAGATTGGTGACCCGGCTGTTGAGAATCGACTCGGCGGTCGCCACCGGCCACAGGGCCGTGTTGCCGGTTCCCTGCCCCCCTGCCTGCTGGGCCTGGGTGACCGCGCCGGCCATGGCGTTCGCAAGTTGTCTTCGGGCAATTTCCAGGGCGAGAGATGGTTGGTCCGCGCTGGCCTTGAGGTTTTGGGCGGAGGTCGCGATGGGCTCGAACTCCCGGTAATAGCCCAGGGCCTGCTGGAGTTTGAGCATGTCCCAGGAGGCGGGAATCGCCGCGGTGAGTTGTCCGGCGCCGGTGGTGGCCCGCATAAAGCCCAGGGCGGCGAGTTTTTGAAAGACGGCCAGGTCAGACTGCACTGCCTTTTGCAGGCTCAGGCGGTCCTGGTCCTCGAAGAGTTTGCCGTAGGGAGGCAGTTCCAGGCCCAGCAGGGTCTGCTTGATCTCGGCCGAGCAGGCCCCGGCGTCAAAGGCCGGCAGGTCGTTGGTTTCGGTCATGACCTGGCCGAGCCGCTGGAACTGCTCGTCGAGCTGCTGGCAGGGATTTTTGCCGCTGCTCGGCGCGAGCCAATCGCGGGTGAGCCGGTTCTGCCAGCCGTTTATCGCCTCCACGGCGGCAAGGGCCTGGCCCGGTTGCAGATCCTGGTCCGGAGCGCCAACCCAGGCGGCGGCCGCGACAATCTCCTGGGGGAGCTGCACCTGCTGTTGGAATGCGGCCAGGGCCGTCTGCTGGAGATGTTGGAGTCGCTGGCCGATGACCTGTGCCGTCAGGGGGGTGCGGGTGAGGATCAGCGGCGTGTAGGCCACCTTCCGCAAGGCCAGGCGGTGCTGGCCGTTTTTTTTGAGGGAAGACCACTGGAGGGTGGGGTAGAGATAGTGCAGCAGTTGGATGAAGGTGTCGATGCGCTCCGTCTTCCTTTCCCGGCGGCTGGTCACGGACAGACGGGCAAAGCGGTTCAGGTTGAGCTGGTATTCGATGAGGCGGTTGAGAAGGTCTTCGAGCTGGCGGCCGGCATCATCGCTCGGCTGCGTCATGGCGGCGTTGAGCGCCTCTGCCTTTGTCAGCAGCTGGGCGTCGATGGTCGGGAAGATGACCTTTTCAAAAGACGTGTCCGCGATCTCCTGGCTGATCTTGTCCTCGGTGTTGCCGAACCAGGAAACCGGCATGGAGAAGAATTTCGGGTTTGCCTTGATCTGGGCGGTGGTGGTCAGCAGATCAAAGACCTGCTGGCCGGAGACAGGGATGCTGCTGCTCTTTTCCAAGACCTGCAGGGTGCCAGCGATGGCGGTTACCTGCTCGTTGAGTTTGACCGTGTCATGGGCCAGCCAGGCGCAGCCGATGACGAAGAGCGCCAGGGCGGCGATCTGGGCCCGGCGGATCAGGCGGGTGCGGGAGAAGACCACCTGTTGAATGGGCTGGGCAAGGTTGGGCTCGGCAAAGATCTTCCGGCTGAAGAGCTGATCGGCAAAGGCCACCTCCCATGGGGACGTGTCGGCCTTGCCGTCCGCCACCGGCAGGGAACCGCTGAAGTAGAGCCCCCGCAGCTGGAACGCGGCATGAAAGGCGCTTGGCTCGAACAGGCGGCTGAGCAGTTCCTTGAGCGGCTCCTCGAGATGGGCCAGGGCCTGGGGGAAGAGGAAGAAGCCGTCGGCATCCGCCATTTGCCGGCACTGGGCCGCGGTTTTGATCTGGGTCTGCCCGAGGGCGTCGGCAATGGCGCCAAAGGCGGTGGTGATCCAGTCCGGCGAAAAGGCCGTCTCCAGGGTATAGGGGCTCGACCAGCCGAAGATCTCTTCGCGCCGTCTGGCGCTGTGGGCCTGCCAGAAAGATTGGAAGCCGGTAATCAGATCCGCCTTGGTGACGATCACGTAGATCGGCAGGGCAAAACCGAACTGCTTTTGCACCTGCCAGAGGCGCGGATAGAGCATGTCGGCCAGCTGTTGCATCCGCCTGGGCGCCTTTGCCGTCAGCAGGTCTTCGGCCGAGACGGTGAGGATGATGCCGTCAACGGGCCGCTGGGGACGGTGGTGTTCAAGCGCGATCAGCACCCTGTTCCAGGCAATGACGTCTCTGCTGTTCTCCCGGGTGGTGGCGCACTTGCCGGCGATGTCGATGACCACCCCCTGATTGAAGAAATGCCAGCCGGTGTTGTTGACCGCGAGCCTCTTTTCCTTGAGCAGCAGCTGTTGGCGGCGGCCCGAGCGAACCGCCTGGAGGAGGCTGGTCTTGCCGCTCTGCTCATCGCCCAGGACCAGATACCACGGGATCTGGTAACGCCACTCGCGCCAGGTGGTGAGATAACGCACGGCCTGTATCGCCCTGGCGAGGGAGTCGGTGAGCGTCGGTTTGGGGTGCGTCTTGTCGGTGTCGTCGGCCGCGGCGTCTTCAGCCGTCTCTTTCGCCTGCTTGCTGGCGAGTAATGCGGCGGCAAAGGCATAGAGCCGCCAGAGGACAAAAAGGGTGACAGCGGCGAGCACCAGGAAGAGGACGACCGTGAGCAGCGCCTGCCACCACGTGAAGGGGCCGAGCCCATCGAACCAGATCCTGATGTTTTGGAGTATCGGTTGTATCGCTGTCATGGAATCCATCCCAGTGGTCAGAGGCTAGCGCAGTGGCAAAACGGTTATTTCCCAGGCCAGATAGGAGGCAAGCAGATAGGCGAGGACCGCCACGCTGCCGGCCCGTCTCCAGCTGATCAGCGACGACAGCCGTTGTTTGTGCAGGGGGTTGAGGCTGTGATCGTATGCCTGCTGGCAGATCTTGCTGGCAAAGGCGTCCTCTGCCCCTTCGTAGCCGATGAACCGCAGGAGCTTTTGTTGATAGGCGGCGATTGCTTTCCGACCCGGCTGATCACGGTACTGGCCGGAAAAGCCCAGCCGCAGGCACATCAGGTAAACGATGGCCAACTCCTCGTGGAGGCTTTCCTTGACCTCCCTGTCGAGCAGGAGATCCAGGCGCCGGAAAAAGGTGGTGGCGCTGGAGCAGCTCTTGAAGAAATATTTCTCCAGCAGGTTGTTTTCCCAGAAGTCGCGACCAGGCCACTCCAATTCCAGGATGAAGATCTCGTCGGCCAGCACCGCCATCAGGTATTGGGCCTCCCGGTAGGCGGCAATCTCGGCGTCGGTGCGGATGTTGCGAATCGTCCGGGCCTGTTTTTCCAGGAAATCCCGCAGGGAACAGCTGACCCGGTAGGCAAGGTCGGCCCCGGCGATCTGGCCCGTCTCGGTGTTGGCAAGATCGGTCAGGTCGGGCAGGACCGTCCCGTAGTTGCCGCTGGCCGCCGCCTTTTTAATGGCGGCGGTCCGGCAATAGAATGCCGTGAAACTGGCCAGCAGGAATTTGTGGGAACGACGGTCAGCCATGGTTCTTTTGTTGATGCGGCCAGTGCAAAACCACGGACCTGGGTGAGTTGCCGGCTTTCATCGTCTCGTCGGTGCAGGCGACGACCAGTTTTTGATCTTTCAAAATCAGTTTCGGGTCATTGGTGATCCGCACCAGAACCCCGCCGGGCGACGGACCGATATCGAGTTCCACGTCCTTCTGGATCACCTGGCGGGCCACGCCCAGGTGCCGGTGGGTCGCCAGCGATTTCATGACCCCGCTCGAAGCGATCCGGCACTGTTCCAGCCACTCCGTCAGCTGTGAGGGTTTCTGGTTGGGCCCCCCCTGGAGTTCAATGGTCATGGTCGGCGCCGCCCATGGCTGGTCGAGCACGAGACTGAAGTCACCGTTTTCCTCGCGTGCGAAGGAAACCGTGGTGAACGACAGATTGATGCCGTCCGCGATCTTGCTGATGTAGCCGATGGCCTCGAAAAAGCCCGGCCCCGGATTCAGATGGTCATAGGGGCGCAACAGCGGCGGTACCAGCCGGTCCTTCAAGTCCGCCATCTGGCCCACCATTCCGGCCAGGGCCAGGTAGAGGTCGTAGGGGTGGGCGCATTGCGAGGTGACCATGATTTCGAGCCGGGGCAGTTCCTTGGCCAGGCAATGGATGGTGTGGCGCTGCTGGATACTGATCCCGAAGCCGGACTGGTCGCCCTGTTTTTCCGCTATCCCGGCGAGCTGGATTGCCTTGTGGCGGATGCCGGCCAGCATCCTGCCCAGCAGCTCGGAGAGGGATGCCTTTTCGAGAAAATTCGCCCCCCCGGCCTGGAGGAGGGGGGGGAAGTGGCGCACCAGCGTGAAGCTGCCATCCGCCCCCCGTTTGACCTTGAGCAGCGGCAGGGCCACGAACTGTGATTCCGGCTGGGCGGTTGCCTTGAGTTCCAGCCGTGGCTTGAGGCGTTTGATGGTGACGCTCTTCTCGCCGGTGTTTTCATCCGCCACCAGGCCGGTGTCGATGGAGTCGAAACGTTGGATGGGGGCCGAGGTGCTGGCCGCGCTTTCGGTCCGCACCGGTACTGCCAGGTGGACCAGGGCCTGGCCCGCGTCGTTGAACGCCTTGTCCTGGTTCAGGTCAAGCTCGAGGGCGGGTTCGAGCTGCGCCTGATAGTCGATACCCAGTCCGTCCGGCATCACCGCCCGCAGCCGTTCGATTCGGATCCTGCCTTCCTGAAGCGCGCTCTGGTTGAGTTTCAATTCCGATACGCCCCAGTAATAGGGCTGGAGGTTGGCGAGCTGGCCGAGGCGCTGCTGCTCCCAGTAGATGTGGTTCTGCTGAAAGTGCTCCGGGGCAAGCAGCATGCCCTGCCACCACTGGATGGGATACGCCGGTTGATTTTCCGTTTGCATGGCCGTGGTTCCTTGAGGTTGGTTTGGCGGCGCGGGAGAGAGCCTTCTTGGGGGGAATGCTGCCCCCTTTGCCCTTGCCGGTCATTTTTCGGAAAATAGGACTTCCTTCTGCTCCAGGGAAACCGTGGGCGCCTGGAAGGTGCTCAGATCCACCGGATACTGGCCGCTGGGGGTCATGTAGTTGGCAAACAGGATCACCTTGACCGCCAGCCGGGCCTTGGCCGGCAGTTGGACCTTGACGTAGGAGAGGTTGGGCACCAGTTCCATGGCCACGATGTCCATGTCCGTGCCATACTTCAGCCGGTACTGCGCCTTGGCGGCGAACCACTGGCTGGCGGTCTGGCCTAGCAGCTGGTTGGCGAGGATGTCGTTGTAGACGAAGAGAACGTCCACGGCCATGGGGGTATCGTCGTTCATGGTGTCGGAACAGAGCAGGGTGATGGCCTGAACCTGATTGGCGCGGTACCAGGGCGACAACTGTTTGTACATGTCGCTGATGCCGCAGCCGGAAAGCGGCAGCGCCACCCCCAGCAGGAGGGCGATCAGGGCTATGTTTCTTCGTCGGCAGGGGCGCATATGCTTCCTCTCGTTCTTCAGGTCAGGACCATCACCTTGACCTGACTCGGCGACAGGGTGACGCCGGGCACGTTGTTGGCCGTGCCGTTCTGGCCGGTGGGGCTCAACATCTTGGTGGCCGGCGCGCAGCTGTTGAAGACCTTGAAACTGCCCAACAGGTGGCGCGCCGGGTTGATGAACACCTGGGAAACCACCCCGCCGGCGACCCCGGCCTCGTCGCCGTTGGTGATCGGCACGGTGGTGAGCAGGTTGTGGATCGGCATGGCGGTGATGAACTGGTTGAAGATGTTGGGAATCGCCATTATCGAGGTGGCGATGTTGGGGTACGGGATCGGAATCGGCCCGGCCGGCGTCGGGGTCTTGCAGGCATCCGGGAAACCCAGGCTCATGGCGGAGAGTTGCGTGTTGGCAAACATGGTTCACCCCATATTGATCCGCTCGCCATCGATGCGCACATCTTGGTCAGCGGTGATGATCTGCTGCCGGCCGTGCAGCCGGAGCAGTTGTTTGGCGGTCATGGCGAAGTTGTGGACCCGGCCGATATGGTTCCTGGCGTTCTGGATCAGCGATTCGCTCGCCGTCTGGAAGATGTTCCGGCTGGTAAGCGACAGTACGCCCAGCACCGCCGACAGTGAGAGTTCCCCCAGGGAGGCGATGTCCACCGACTCCTGGCCGAGCAGGCTGAGCCTTTTGCCATGGAGGCAGAGGGCCTCGTTTTCGGGCAGGGCGAGGCGGGCCTGTCGCGGTTGCGGCCGACTCAGGATGGCCAGGATGAAGGCTTCCTTGGCCGATTCCGGCCGGGCCGTGAGCACCGTGTCCCCCGGCTCCGGGGTGATCAGGCAGGAGAAGGCCTGTCGGGCCCGGGTGGCGTGGTCGACCGTGAAGAGGCCCTCCGCCTCGGCGCCGGTGACCACCCCCTGAGAAAGTCGGGTGTGGCCCTCGTCCTGATATTGCCTGAGTGAAACAACCGTCTGTGCCTGCATCAGAGTACTCCCGCGGCAATGGCCACCCGCTGGGCCGTGGCCAGTCGTTCATTCGTCTCTCGGGCCGTTGCCCGGTTGGCGCCATGCCAGGTCTTCTTGTCGCTCTGGCAGAGGTGGAAGTTGGTCATGGTGAGATCGCTCCGGGAAAAGTCGCAGCCGCTGAGCCTCGCGTGGGAAAAGTCGGCGAGCGGCAGCGATGCGCCGGCAAAGCGCACCTGCTCACAGCTGCTCTTGGCAAACCAGGCCTTGTCGAGCCGGGCCCGGGCAAAGCTGCTGGCCCGGATCTCGGCGGCCTGGAAGTTGGCGCTGGCGAGCCCCGCCTCCCTGAAGTCGGCGTCGCTGATCCGCGATTCGATGAACAGCGCCCGCTCGGCCTGGACCCTGGTGAAGCGGGTCGCGGCCAGGGTGGTCCGGCTGAAGTTGGACTCGGTGAGTTCCGCATCCCGCAGGTCGGCACCGCTCAAATCGCTGCCGGTGAAGTTACAGCGGGGCAGCCGGAAGCCGCGGAGATCCATGGCGCGGAAGCTACAGTTCAACAGCAGGGCGAGTTCGGCCTGTACCCTGTCCAGTTGCACGGAGGTGAAATCGGTGTCCGTCCAGGCGGCGTTGTAGAGGGCGGCATCGGAGAGGACGGCGCCGGTGAAGACGGATTTAAGCATGGCCACGGTGTCGAACTGGACTTTTGCGAAAAGCGCGTCGGTGAGGTCGCTTTCGACCAGGAAGCACTTGTTGAGCTTCTGTTGCTGCCAGCGGCTTTGGCTGAGATCGCACTGGCTGAAACTCACGTTTTCGATGGTGGCCGTGCTGAAAAGGGCGGTCGCCATCTGGCACTGGACAAAGTTGGCGCCGGTGAGGCGGGCGGCGGTGAAGTCGCAGCCCGCCAGGCGGCAGTTGATGAAGGTGGCCCGGGCAAGCCCCGCGTCGACCAGCGCCATGCCGGTGAAGTCGCACTCCTGAAAGACCGCGCCGGTGAGCTCCTGGCCCCGGAGGTCGAGGCCGGTGAGGTTCTCACCGATAATCGGTCGGCTCATGGCCATGGCGTGGCTGATTTCGTCGGGTGAGATCATGCGGCGTGCGAAGCTCCGGGGTTGAGAAGGTTGGCGCCGTCGAGGCAGCTGTCGGTGAAGACCGTCTCGCTCAGGTCGGCGTTGTAGAGATTGGCCTTCTTGAGGTTGGCGCCGGTGAAATCCGCCTTGCGGAGGAGGGCTTCGAAACAGTCGGTGCCGCGCAGGTTGGCCTGGCCCAAGTCGGCGCTCATCAAAATCGAGCGGTAGAGGCAGGCGCCGGCGAGCTCAGCCCGGGTGAGCCGGGTTTCGCCCAGGTCGGTCTTGGCCACCACCGCGCCGGTGAGGCACGAGTCGGTGAAATCCGCCTTGCGGAAGCCGCACTCCCTGGCGTCGAGCTCGCGGAGCATGGCGCAGCGGAAGCTCGAGTTGCCGCCCGCCTGCACGGTTTGCATCTGGGCACGGGAAAAATCGGTTTCCTCGGCCTGGATGTTCAGCAGGGCGCAGCGGTGGAGGCGGGACTCGGTAAAGGTGGCGCGGCCGACGTCGGTGTTGATCAGCATGCATTTTTGAAGCTGGCTCCGCTGCCAGTCACTTTCCCTGATCCTGGTTTCGACGAACATGGTTTCGGCAAACTCGCAGTCGGAGAAATCCGCGCCGTCGAGTCGGGCCTGCATCACCGTGGTGTTGGCGAACCGCGTGCCGGGGAACCGGCAGCGGTAGAGCCGGGCGTTGATGAAGAACGCGTGGCTTAAGTCACAGGCGGAGAAGTCTGCCGCCTCGCCCGAGGTCGACGAGAAGTTGGCCTGGCTGAGGTTGGCGCCCGCGAAATCGGCGCCATCGAGCCGCGCCCCGGTGAACACGGCGCCGGTCAGATTGGCGTTCCGGAAGGAGCAGCCGCTTACATCCGCCTGTTCGAGCATGATTTCGTGGAGGTCCAGGCCGGAGAAATCGACTCCGGCCAGCTCTGCGCCGGCCAGATCCCGGCAGGCCAGGCTTTCGCCCTTGCTGAGAAGTTCCCGGACCAGATCGCCGAGGGCGCGGCGGCACTCGGGCAGCAGTTCCTCGGCCGGTGCGGTTGGCTGCGGCGCCACCTGCCGCGCCCGGCGGCGCAGGGCCTGGGCCGCGACAAGCCCCTGTTCGATCTCGGCGCCTTTGGCCGCATCGATGCGGTTGCCGGCAAGCTTGACGGCCTCGGCCACGTCGGGTCCGGTGGGGATTCCCAGCGCCTTGGCGCGGGACGTTTCCTGCTGCCGGGCCAGTTGCGCGGCAGGCGGCTCCGGAGCCTGCGGTCCGACCTGGGCTGCGAGCTGCTGCTGTTGTTCTTTAAGTTTCTTGAGCCGTGCTTCGCCGTCGGCCTTGGCCTGGTCGGCCGCCGCCTTGGCCTTGGCGAGGATGCCGGAAAGGTCGAAATCCCCCCGGGCCTGGGCAGCGGGCGGAATGACGCCCAGGGGATCGGGCTCGGCCTTGGGGATGACGAAGTCTTTCGGCACCGCCATGCCGCTCTTGGCAAAGACCTCGGTCACCGCCTGGTCGATGAGGCGCTGTTTGTTGGCCAGGGCCTCGCGTTCGGCCGCCGCCTGCTCTTCCTGCTCCTGCCGGAGCTGTTGGGCGGTTTTCTGCGGGCTCAACTGCGATTCGTTGAAGACATGGGCCTGGGCCGTTGCCGGGTCGGTGCGGAGGGTCATTACCTCTTGGTAGTGGTCGAGGCTCCTGGGGGCATCGGCCAGGTTCTCGTAGGCCAGCATGAGGCAGTCGACATCGAGGCCGTCGCTGTCTTCGACCTCGGTCCGGCCGCGGAAGATGAGCACCCCCAGTTCCTGGTCCGGGAAGAACCAGACCGTGTCGAGCCGGGTTTCGATCTCGGTAAAGGGCGTGGCGGCTTCCGGCCGGCGGACAAAGGCCCGGGCGCGGACCGCCGGCAACCGGCCCTGGAGCAACGGTTGAGCCGGATGCATGCCGCCGATGGCAAAGGGTTCGCCGCCGGTGAAGAAACCGTCGCGCTGCTGGTCGGCAGGGGCGCAGTTGAAGAAGGTCCAGTCGATATCCCGCGGATAGCCGGGGTGGTCGTTGGCAAGCCATGCCTGGTCATAGGTGCCGGCCTTTTCACGCCGCGCGGGCAGGGTGAGGTCCAGCGGTCCGAAGCCGGCCGGTTCGGGCCGCTGGGAAATACGGGTGACGGCCTGGTCCGGGTATTCGAGGTTGGCGAGCGGCACGCAGGCATTTTTCGGCGCCAGCATGTCGAGCCGCGCCACATGCCCCTGGCCGCTGGGGTTGGCACTGAAGCCGGCGCCGCCAAAGGCCCGGTCCCAGCCGAGCGGCATCTCCACAAAGGGGGCCGGCTCGGTGGCGACGTAGGACGCGAGCGGGCCCACCCGCCAGTGCCGGTCGCCGATGACCGTTATCGTTTTGGCGAGATCGCCTACCGTAAAGCCCACCTCCATGCGGGTCACCGGCCTGCCCTGCGGCGCGTAAGCCGAACCGGCGAGGAGCACCTCGGCCCGAGGCTTGGGCATGGCCATGTCCAGCACCTGGCCGCCCCCCAGGGCCTTCATCACCCTGGGCCACTGGAGGTAGTCCGGCAGCACCTCGGCGGCGGCATCCAGGCGGAAGAAGCAGAGGGGCGAGACCGCGAACCAGTTCCGCCGCGTGAAGCGGTACGTCTTGTGAAGCGCGCCCAGTCTGGTTGGTTTGACGAGTTTCATGTGGCCCCTACATGGTCATGGTTATGGTGCCGACCATCTCCACGTCGCCGGATTTGAAGGTCGCCTCGAAGGTGGAAGGCTTTGCCGTCAGGTCAATCGGCTGGTTGCCGAAGAAGGCTTTGATGCCGCCGCCCATCACCGTGATATCGGTGGAAAGCCCGACCACGTTGAGGTTTTTGCTCGAACCGGTGACCGAGACGTTGTTGCTTACGCCGGTGGCGGAGAGATTGTCGTTCTCGCCGGTGACCGCGACGTTGACGCTGACGCCGGTGGCGGAGTTATTGTTGCTGGCCCCCACCGCCGAGTTGCTGTTGCTGGCGCCGATGGCCGACGAGTTGGTGCTGGCGCCGATGGCCGAGGTGCTGTCGCTGGTGGTCATGGTGGAGCGGCTGATGCTGGCGCCGATGGTAGAGGTGCTGGTGCTCAGGCCGATGTCCGAATAGCTGTCGCTCACCGCGCCGTGATGCTTGCTGTAAGTGCTGCCGAAGGATTCGCTGCGGCTCAGCAGGCCGCTCTTGCCGGTTTCGGCCGTGGAGTAGCTGTAGCTTGCCCCCTGGCTGAAGCTCACGTCCTTGTAGTCGCCGCTCTTGTACTGGTCCTCCACGATGCCTTCCGCCGTCGGCAGGTCCGGAGTCGACTCCTTGCCGTAGCTGATCCGCTTGCCGTCGCCGTAGCTGGTCGAGTAACCGTTGCCGACGTTGGTGTTGGCGGTCCAGCCGGCGGGCATGATGACCTGGCTGCCGTTGGCCTGGATGATGGACTGGATTTCCGGCAACTGGGATTCGTCGCTGGAGCGACTGACCAGCACCGTGGCCCCCGGTTCCGGCACCGTTTGCATGTGTTGGGCCAGCTTGATCCACACCGGCGGCGCCTGCGGTCCGTCGGTGGAGAGCGCCACCCAGATCCCCTTGGCCTGGAGGGCAGGATCCTGGCTGGCGCTGTCCTGGCAGGTCTGCTGGTCCCAGTTGAAGCTGTTTTTGGCATAGTACCGCCAGTCGGCCGGCTCGGCGGGCGGGGTGCTGACCCGGCCGATGATCATCCCCTGGTGGGTGTTGCGGAGTTGGAAGGGGGTGATCAGCTCGGCGGGTTCGGTTGCCTCGAAGGAGTTCTGGTAGGGGCCGCTGTCCTGGCATTGGTGTTGGACCTGGGTCACCACGAAGCCTGTCCCTTCCAGTTCGGGCCGCGCCAGGGGGACGCCGTTGACCAGGGTAAACTTGAAGCCCGGTTTGAGCAGTTCGCAGGTGCTGCTCCCGGAGAACTTGGAGGAGGCGGCCGCGGCACTGCTGCAGGCCATCTTGGCATGGGTCTGGGCATGCTCCTGGCTGCCGCCGTACTGCCAGATGTCGTAGCGGTGGAAGGCAAGAGGGGTTCCTTGCTCAACCTTTTCCTCCAGGCCGTTGTATATACTGAAGCGCGCCACCTTGTTCTCTTCCCAGGCCGCCTCGGTCCGGACCACGGTGGACCTGACCAGCGAGGTATTCAATGACTGTTCGTAGAGGTAGGAGGTGACCAGGTCGTCCTGGTCCAGGCTGTTGCCGTCGGTCTGGGTGAAGGTATAGCGAAGCGCGAGCGGCGTCCCGTCCCGGTAGAGTTCCTGGTAGGAGGTGGTGGTGTTGCTGAGCACCAGGGTGTGGCCGGAGGCGTCGTGCTCGAAAAAGTAATAGATCAAGGCCATGTCGAGCAGGGTGGAGAGGAACTGGAAGTCGCTTTCCCCGGCCTGCAGCCAGTTCTGCTTCCTGGTCGTGGCCGGGTTGCTCGAACCCGGGAACTCCATCCGGTACCGGATCTGGTGGCGCTCCAGTACCTGCTGGATCGTTTCGGCAATGCTGATTGCCCCTTTGTCCGCGCCCCGGCCATAGATCTGGTAGTCGTTGGCCAGGTTCAGCTTCCACAGAAAGGGCTTCAAGGTGGCGCGGTAGCTGCCCGGCTCGGCCATGGAAAAGTTGGTGACCATGCCGGTGAAGTAGGTGAACTGCCACTGGCGTTCGAGCCATTCCCCGGGCTCGGAGGCGGGCAGGGCGGGGGAGGGGACGCCCAGGCGGACCACCGCCAGCTGTCCGATGACGGCGGAAAAATCCAGCTCCAGATCCTGTCGTCGCACCGTGTCGTTGGCCTTGAACTGCAGCTGGTACTCAAAGGGCTGGGAGATTCCGTCCTGGCCCTGAAACGACTCGAGGCGCAGATAGTCGTCACCAATGGCAGGGCCGGTGGCCTGGTAAAGGGTACAGTCAAGCCGGCACCGGGGGCGGTTGTCCGGTTCGGTGCGGTAGTCGGCATGCTGGACGTGGGTTTGGCCGATGTGCTTGGTCATGGGGTTTTCCCCTCGCCCGACTCCAGGGTCAGCACGTAGGTGAGCTGGCTGTCGATGCCTGCCGCCTCGGGGGCGGCCTGACGCCGCAGCCAGCTGGTCCGGCCAAGATACAGGGGGGCGGCCGGCGTGGAGCCGTTGTCCGGCCGGCGACCCAGCACCGAGGCCGGGATCTGCTCCGTGGCGACCTTGATCACCACCCGGCAGTCGCACTGCCGGTTGAGCAGATAGGCGAGCAGTTGCCTGAGGCGGCGGTACCCCGTCGTGCCCACTTGCAGGTCGGCCATTTTTTCGTATGAAACCGGCCCGATTTCCAAGGTGATCAGCCGGTGCTGGTCCCAGATCCGGTTGCCGAGGATGGTGTCCTTGCCCAGGCATTGGTTCCGGCCGCCCACGCCGATGCGGGTGCAGTTTGCTTCCTTGAGCCGGTTCCAGTGGCCGGTGAACTGACGGATGGTGACCTCGGCCCCCAGATAGGAGGCGACCACGGTGCGCACCACCGCCAGGCTCCGGCGCGGATTGGCAAGCAGGCCCGCAAAGGCCATCAGCTGGGCCACGGTGAGGGGCAGTTGTTCCAGCAGATGCGGGGTGCCCAGGCCAATGAGGTTGAGCAGGGCCCGGGTCTGCGGGGTTTGCTCGGGCGGCCGGTCCTGCATGGTGACGCTGCGTTTCCCTCTCGCCAGAAAGCGCAGGGCGTTCAGCCGGTGATTGAAGATGGAGAGAAAGTCGGCCATGGCATGGTCCCGGCTGGCCGTCCTCTCCAGGAGCAGTTCCCGATAGGGTTCCGGCAAGGGCCCGGAGCGGTTGTCGAGACAAAAGGACGACAGACTCAGCTCGGCGGGCCGCTCGCCCTCCCGCGGGGCGACGTAGCCGGTCACCTCGGCAGGCGGGAAATCCTGGCGGGTATCGGCGCGGAACCGCACCGTCCGGTCAAGGCGTCCGAGGGGGTCCAGGCCCGCCTCCCGAGGAGAGCCCATGAGCAGGAGCCTGACCAGTTGATAGAAGTCGAAGCGTTGACAGTCGCTGCCGATCTCGTCGATCAGAGGAGTGCCTGTCCGCCAGCCAGCGGTTGCCATTCCTTAATCACTCCCTTGCGCTGCTTGGTTTTCAGCGCCATCTGGGTAAAGGAATTAATCGTTGCGTACAGTGAAAAAAATCGTTGGAGCACCTCGCCGAACAGCAGCACGTTGCCCCCTTCGCAAATGGATTCGTCGATGGTGAGGGTTATGCTGGTCCCCCGGCAGTAGCCGCGCCAGGCGTCCCGGCCGACTTGGCGGACCACCCGCTGGCATTCCATGCGGGCGATGCTCTCGATCATCTTGCTGTTGGCCGCCGAGGTATCTCCGGCATGGAGGGCCAGGATCGTTTTGAGGGCCGGCAGACACTCCTGGGCATTGCCCAGCGACAGATGGTTGACCTTCAGGTCCGAAACCAGATTCCAGGGGGAGACGCCGTGCAGTTGGGGGGACAGGTGTCTGGTGGGCTGACTGACGAGTTTGAAGGCATCCACCGGCCCCGGCCCTTCGAGGAGCAGGTATTGCCCGGCGCTCAACCGTTCCGGCAGACGGCGGTTGGTGCACAGCGCCTTGCCGGCGATCACCTCGTCGGCCGGCCGGTCCGGCTCAAAGTGGTTGTCGTGGAAGGAGACGTAGTACTCGGTGCCGGCAATGCTCTGCGACTGACTGTTCTCCCGCCTGGAGATCCAGTAATATCCCTGGTCGCCGGCCGCGGCGCCGGTGTGGCTGTAGAACGCCGTGAGTTTGCGGGGTTTCCCTTTTGGGGCGACGGCTTCCAGCTCGGTTAGGGCGTAGATTTCATTCCAGCGGTGATTCTTGACGTCCGCCCGGACATGGTACTCGTACTGCCGGTGGTCCAGGGGAATAGGCTCGATATCCGAACTGAACAGGTTGATGATGGGCAGGCAGTTGAGCTGCAGGGTCTTGGCGGTGAGCTGGGTAAACCGCTGCGCCTGGCTGGAGAACAAGAACAGCAGTTCCATTTCACGGCTGATGCCCTCGGTCCGCAAGGAGTTGAGTTCGAAGAAGAGGAATTTTTCGGGGAACAGGAAGTACTCCTGGAGGAGGCGGTAGCCGGGGTGCACCGACTCGTCGGCCGGCAGGACGGCGTGCTCCTGGTCAAAGCCGATGAACTCCAGGGCGCCCGGGGACAGCGAATACCGTGACGCCGCGGCCTCGCCTCGGACTTCTATCCCGCACAGGTCGAGGTGCAGGAGGCGATACAGCCGGTGCGCCGACAACTCGTCGTTGTTGATGTAGAAGCGCAGACTCCTGAGCGGATAATCGGACAGCGGGTCGCTGCCCTGGGTGACGATCTTCACCCGCAGTACCGACTGGACCTCCGGCCGCCCGGCCAGAAAGGGAAAATGGTTGGTGGGCACGAAGTCGGCTTCCGCCACCGCGAGCGGCCAGAGGTCGAGGTCGTTGCAGGTCCGGAAGCGGCACGGCACGGTAACCGTGCCGTCGGCGCCAAAGGGGGCGTATGCGGTTCGCTGCTTGGCCAGGCGGTAGCCGTTGCTGAAGTTGGTGCCGTCCGCCTTTACCTGCGCCTGGACAATGGCCATGGACGGGACCGGGGCCGCCAGGTGAGGGTGGAGGGATTCCAGGATGCCGTTGGGGATTTCGGCGTATTCGTTGTCCAGGGCCCGGTGGATTCTGCCGGTGAGAAAGGCAAAGGACTGGATCAGCTGTTCGACGTGGGGATCGGCCGACTTAGTCTGGCTGAGCTGGAGTTCGGCGGCAACGGTAGGGTAGTCCCTGGCGAACTCCAGCGCCCGGCGGCGCAGGTAGTTCAGTTCCCGTCGGAAATACTCATGGGCATCTGGGATATCCGATGCATACATTGCCTAATTCCCTTTGATTTCCGAGTAGTCCAGGATCAGCCGCAACGGCTCGTCCTCTTCGCCGGCGGCAAGCTGGCCGCTGATGACAACGTAGAGGTGCGGCGTGTCCGGCGGGGATCCAACCCATTCGATTCGGATCGTTTTCAGGCGCGGCTCATACGCCTCGATGGCGCTGCGGATCTGGCGCGCCATCTTTTCCTGGTGGGCCAGGTTGTCCTGGTCGGTTTCGACAATATTGGGGATGCCGTAGTTGAGAATGGTCCTTTCCTGGCGGATGTCCTCTGTGTAGACCCTGGCGGACAGAATGCGTCGGAGTTCGTCCAGGACCGATTGCTTGACATCCGGCAGTTCCCGCTGGTCGAGGCGATCAAACAACGCGAGCATGGCAAATCCGCCGGCTATGAAAGGTGACGCTCAAGGGGAGCAGCGAGACGGTGGGAGGCCGGCCACCGTTGTCAATCAGTCGATCGCTGCGCGTTCTGTTCGTCGGCCTCCGCGGCCTTGCTTACGGCAACGGCCGGTTCTTGGCCACACTCCAGCTGCAGGAGATGTTGCCGCCCGCCGTGGCATCGGTCTTCTGGGCCGTGTAGGTCCAGGTGATCTCGGTAAAGTTCAGCATGATCTGTTCGGTGGGCATATCGTCAGGATGTGACTGGAACTCGATATGGCTGATGATGGCGTCGGTGAGTTCAAAGGTGATCAGGTTGGCCGTCTGGGTGTTGGCGTTTCGCAGGATAAAGATCTTGGTCTTCTTGTCAGCCACGCCAATGGGCTGCGCCCGCAGGCAGTAGTCGTAGAGGTACGGCGAGGAGCTGTCCACGTACTTCACGCAGGTGAAGTCGCTGATGTTCGGTCGGCCCGAGGTTCTGGCCGAGTTGCTGACATTGGTGGTGATCTGCTGCTTGACGCCGTGGTGCACCGAAACCAGTTCGATACATTTTTCAAGCTTCAGGCCACTCTGGCGCCAGGTGTCATCCACCAGATTGTCGTCGCCGACAATGTTCGCATCTCCTGGTTGCAGTAATACTAAATCCATGACGGTCTCCCTTGGTGGTAATGAGATAAGGATGTTGTTCCGGTTACGGTCGGCTCCGCTGCGTTATGCCGCCGGCAGTTCCGCCACCAGCCGGATGGAGGTGGTCAACTCCTCCATCTGGAAATGGGGTTTCAGGAACACCGTTGCCCGGTAGGAGCCGGGACGCCCCGGCACATCGACGACCTTGATGCTGGCATCGCGCAATGGGAACTTGGCCTTGATGGTCTGGGAGGCCGAGTCGTCGAGCAGGATGTAGTTGGCAATCCAGGTGGTCAGGTAGTCCTCGACATTGCCGCGGGTCAAAAAGCTGCCCACCTTCTCCCGCATGATTGCCTTGATGTAGTGGGCGAAACGCGAGGCGGCCAGGATGTACGGCAGCATCGCCGAGATTCTGGCATTGGCGTTGGCCGCGTCGGTATTGTACTTCTTGGGCAGGTTGGTGGTCTGGCCGCCGAAGAAGGCCGCCTTGTTGCTCCCCTTGCAGTGACAGATGGCCATGAAGCCCAGGTCGTTGAGTTCCTTTTCCCGGCGGTCGGTGATGTTGACCTGGGTGGGGCAGGTCAGTTCGATGTCACCGTCCTTGGTCTTGAAGGTGTATGCCGGCAGGCCCTCCACCAGGCCGCCCCCCTCGACACCACGGATCGCAGCGGTCCAGCCGTACAGGGCAAAGGCGTTGGTGATCCGCTCGCCAAGGATGAAGGCCGGGTTGCCCCAGAGAAATTTTTTGGCGTCAACGCCGCTGACATCTTCGGTGAAGTTGATGCCCTCGGTGGGAACGGTGTCCGGGCCGTAGGGCAGGCGCAGCAGCACCCGGGGCATGGTGAGGGTGACGTATCGCGAGTCCTCCGACTTCCGGAACTCCTGCCAGCGGATCAGCTCCTTGCTCTCAAAGATCTTGGAAAGATCCCTGGGCTTGGCCAGACTGAAGAATTCCTCCATGTCGAAGAGGCGGGCATAGGCCGCCGCCACGAAGGGGGCGTGCGCTGCAGCGGCAACGCCTGAAATTTTTTCCAGAAAATCCAGATCGTCCGGGTGGCGGCCGAACTCGTAATCGCCGAGCAGAAGGCTGTAGGGATTGCCGCCATAGGTGCCGTATTCGCTTTCGTAGACCAGCTTGAAGATGGCGCTTTGGTCGAATTCCACCGCCTTCTGCATGTCCTTGAGAAGCTCGCCCTTGGTGACGTTCAGCACCTTCAGCTTCAACAGCTCACCGGTCTCGGTCCGCGACACCAGATAGTGCAGTCCCCGCCAGGTCGCCTCAACGGTCTGGAACTCAGGGTCGTGCATGACCAGATTCAGCTGGTTGCTGATGGCCACATCGATGGCGGCGATTCCTTCGTTGAGCAGGGCGGTGGACCCCTTGGCCAGTTCATCGGCGGGTTTGTTGACGATGTCCTCGACGAACTGGCCGATAATGGTCAAGGCATACTCCCGCTGCGATTCGTCGAGCACCATCCCGCCTTCGTAGAGCAGCCGCTCAAGCACACCCTTGACCTCAACGCCTGCCCTGTCGGCAGCCTTGCCGTACCCGTCTTTCAGTTCGTTCTGGAGGTCGGGGGTGGCAAGGATTTCGTTGAGGATCTTGTCCAGCGGGTCGTTGCCGTCGAGTTTGGCCAGCATGTCCCGGTGGTAGGAGCGTTTCTCATAGATTTTCTTGAGGTCCGGGATCATCTGCACGATGTTGAGCGGCAGAAAGTCGTCCATCTTCAGAAAGATGAGTTCGACGTTCATCATCGGTGGCTCCGGGGCGGCGGCGGCCGGCGTCCCCTTCGCGGCCTTGCCCTTGCCCTTGTCTTCGCCTTCCTTGCCGGCATCCGTCGGGGCGGCTTCCGTCGGCGCGGCCGCCACCAGCGCGTTGGCGACGCGCAGGGTGCAGCGTGGCCTGATCCCGGCCATCACCTCGTCAAAGTTGTCCCGGTCGATTTCCACCATCTTCCTGTCCTTGATCAAGGGCAGCTCCTCTTTGGGTTTGCCCGACAGGTTGGCAAGGATGCCCACAATGAATGGCAATTCCTTCATTTCAATCGCGCCGCCGGTTTCAACGTCATAGGTAATGTGAACTCTCGGCGGCCGGACCCGTCCTAGTTTTTTCTGAATACTTTCGCTCATGACATTTTCCTTCCTGTGGTTTGGTGGGAAATGGCCTTGGCCTCCTGGGTTGACTTTGCGTCACCGAGCGTCTTGCTCTCGGTGGGGGGCAACGTGGGGGGAACCCGGCGGTAGATGATGCGGTGGCCGTGTCCCTCGAGTTTTTCGACAAAGCCAGTTTCAATTAGGTAGTTGAGGGCGTTGCTGACCACTTCGATGGCGCTTTCTACCCGATGCCGCAGCAACCACCAGTTGGCTACCCCCTCAAGGGTGTCCGCTGACTCCGGATGTTTGGATAGGTACAAGCGAATTTCTTCTGCCACGGTCCGCACCTGATCGCGTGTCTCACATATAGCCATATAAGTAACCTCCGCTTTGCTGGGGAAAGCAGCTTCCATGCCAGGTGGGTGGGCCCCGTGATAACATGCCGCTATCATTCCATTTTTATGCGAAAAAGAGTGCTGTGGGTTGGGGGCTTCCGCCCCATCGCGGGGGTGGCGGCCGGGGTGGCGGCGCCTCAGTTTCGGGGTCGGTGAATGGGAAGTGCTCGGGATTACATGGGAAAACGACAGGTGGGGCGGGGTGGCCCCATGGCGCGAACGCCCCATGGGGGAGACGCAGGTCGTTGAGGCGGATTTTTTGATAGGTTTTTGCGGTGTGGGAGGGCGGCTGTAAGTAGTCGATTGGTGTTGATTTCCGGAGCGGGACGGTTGGTTCCTAACTCTTTGAAGATTTTTTTGTTGGTTTTGAAACCTGTTTTTTCTTAGAATGATTCTCGTGGTCGATTTTGCGGGGCGATTCTCGTGGTCACGTCCGTGGCGAGGCGGTTGTTCCGCAGTTCCGTAAACATACCGTTCGTCCCCCGCCTGGATGGTCGGTTGTTCCAGGTAAAAACTGATCTCTGCCGGAAAGATGACCCTCTCGAACCGTGACTACAATCGTCTGGTCGGCGATAACTATATTGCCCGGAACCTCATCGGGGAATCTGCCTGCTTCAAGGAAACCGTGGCGCAGATCCGCGACATTGCCCCGTACGACATCGGCGTCTACATCTACGGCGAAACCGGCACCGGCAAGGAGCTGGCCACCCGGGCAATCCACTACC
Organism: Desulfobulbaceae bacterium UBA5121; assembly: GCA_002414225.1. GTDB lineage: Bacteria > Desulfobacterota > Desulfobulbia > Desulfobulbales > UBA5123 > UBA5123. The sequence goes on from DHYV01000024.1 coordinate 279,528, forward strand.
TGAGCCCGCGGCGGGACAAGCCGTTTATTTCGACCACCTGCGGTGCATTCAGCGATGACCTGTTGCTCAGTGAACTGTATGGGCATGCCAAGGGAGCGTTCACCGGCGCCCATGAGAGCAGGGCGGGACTCGTCGAAGCGGCGGACGGTGGCACCCTGTTTTTGGACGAAATCGACAGTCTGTCCCCCAAGGCGCAAGTGGCGCTGCTGCGGTTCCTGCAGGAAAAGGAGATAAAGGCCCTTGGCAGCACGCGCACCAAGAAGGTCGATACCAGGGTCATCTGTGCCAGCAACCGTGATCTGGCAAAGCTCGCCGATGCCGGGAAGTTCCGCCGCGACCTGCTCTACCGGATCGACGTCATCCGCATTGCGCTGCCGCCGTTGCGGGCAAGGGTCGGTGATATCCGCATCTTGGCGAACCATTTTTTAGCGAAGATATCCCTGAACCACGGGCTTGACGTGAAGGAGTTGCCAGACGATTTCCTCCGGGAAATGGAATCGTACAGCTGGCCTGGCAACATCCGGGAACTGGAGAACCGTATTCACAAGTTCTGCCTTTTGCCCGGCAGGGAAAAGGTCAAAGGTGTCAGAGGCAGAAAAGAAGAGGGTCGCGACCCGGAGCTCAGCCGTGAGTATGTTGGCAGTTTCAACGAGGAGAAATCAAAGATCATCGATCAGTTCGAGAAGGGATATCTTCACTTCGTGCTCAGCAGGAGCCAGGGGAATATCTCCGAAGCCGCGGCCATGGCCCGCAAAGAACGCCGGACCTTTACCCGCCTGCTGAAAAAACATGGCCTGGAGCGGAGCGCCTATACGCGTTCCATGTCCAGGCCACGGATATAAAGAGGCGTCGGCAGGGTGGGTCGCAGGTCGGCTCCTCTTCTTACGCCAACCGAAAAATCGTTCCGGAAGAACGCTTTCCCCCCCCTCCTTTCCGGAAGGGTCGCCTTACAGCGGAATCTCCTTCACCAGTTCCTCGTCCGGCAAGATGGTGCGGGGCCGTTTGATGGTAACCCGCACCGTATCGCCTTTTTTCTTGGCAACCATGAAAACCTTGAGATCAGCCACCGTTTTGACCGGCTCGCCGTCCAGGGCCAGGATCAGGTCGTCCGGGCGCACCCCCACGTCCTTGGCCCGACCGTGAGGCGAGAGTTCCTCCACCTTGATGCCCTGGTCGGTGTCGGCGAGGACCACCCCCATGATCGGAGCCGGCGGCAGCTGGGCCGGGGCGAGGAAAAAGGCGTAGTCCACCCGCTCGGGGTCGGCGTCTGTTGCCGCGATGTTGGCCACCACCGCCTGCTTGACCCCGGGCAGCCGGCGGACCACCCGGGGGGGGATGGCGTTGGCCTTGGCCACGTGGCCGACCCCGGCCAAAACCACCATGTGCTGGCCGGGGTGGGCAGAGAGGGTAGCGGCAATGGTAGCGGCCATGGTTTCGTCCCACAGGGCCTGGGCCTGGAAAAAGCCCTTGAAGCGTTCCGGTGACGGTGCGCTGTGCATGTTGAACACCGAACGAATCCGGTCGCGGTAACCCGGCATGTCGAGATCTCGGTCCGGGGGCAGTTGCTCACGCTCCTCGGCGCTTAACGAGGCGGTGGTGCCGTCCTTGAACACCTTGCTGACGATGGCCTTCTCCTGGTTGAGGGCGACGATCGGCAGGTGGTGGCGGCGGGCGAAACGGATGATGTCCTGGTAGAGCCGATAGTCATAGCCCCAGTTTTCGAAGTAATGGGTGCGCCGGAGCATGGTGGCCTCGTCGATGCGCTGGGCGATGTAGTCGTCGAGAGCGGGCTGGGCGCTGCGGTTGAACATCTCCATGCCGATGGCGAGATCGGGATCGCGGCTGTAAAGGGCACGGATCACCCGCAGTTGCAGGAGGTGGTCCTCGTAAGAGGTGTGGCCCTCGCCCACGTAGACCACCTGGGCTGGCAACAACCGGTCGATGATCGTGGCAAAGGAGGTGGTGTCGGCGGTGATCACCGCCTGCGGCGGTTCGTCCACGGTGGCCTGCAACCCCTGGTCGCTGGTGGGGATCCGCTTGCTTTCCATGCGGCCGTCAATAAAATGGAGGAAGCCGTATTTGCCGTAATGGCGGAGCTTTGCCGCTGCCGCCGCCACCTGGGCCTGGTCGGCGGCGGAGACGAGTACGGCCACCTCCTGGCGGTTGAGGGGATTGGCGCGGACATCGACGGTGAAGCCCTCGGCCGGATGGGCCGGTTGGGCGAAAAGTGACCGCGATACGGTGGAGGCGCCAAGCAAGAGGACACTGGCCCCGGCCACGTCGCTGTCGGTCACCGCCCCGGCCTCTTTCACCGTGCAGCCGTCGGCGGCAAGCGTATCGGTGAGCGGCTTGAAACGTTCCGCCGCCGCCTGGTTCGCCACCACGGCCAGGCGTTTTGCCGCCCCGATAAAGCGCGACCATACCGGCGGCTGCTCTTCAGGTTCCAGGCGCCGCATGAGGTCGTAGTTGGCGTCGACCACCACCTTTTCGGCCGGGGCGGTGAGCGGGATGGCCACCTCGGTTTGCTTGTCGGTCACCTCGATGTCCTTGCGGATTGTTCCGCCCTCGCTTGTCACCGTCACCGGCACGGTGAGGTGGTAAGGGGTGGCGGTGTGTTGGGTGAGGGTGAAGCGGAGTTCCGGCTGGCCGTCGTTTTCGGCGTTGCGCGGCGCGTCGATGGTAAGTGCAGGCAGGTCGGCGCGGTCAAGCCACTGGCGGAAGAAGGGGCCAAGCTCTTGGTGGGCCGCGGTTTCGAAGCTCGTCTCGAGATCGTCCCAGCCGGCGGGGCGGTAGCGGAGCCGCTGGTAGAAGTCGCGCAGGCCGGCGAAGAAGGGGCCGTCGCCCACCTGCAGGCGCAGCATGTGAAAGAGCATGCTCGCCTTGTTGTAACCCACCGCCCGCCGATGCTGGCGATCGCGGTCGGTGGTCCCGCCGTCACTGTCCATGAAATCCTTGAGGGCGAAACTGTTGTTCGCGGGCACGTAGCTCTGGTATTTAACCAACTGCTCCTTGCGGAACTCGACGCCCTCACCCTTTTCGGCGGCAAAGGTCTGGTCGGCGAGATAGGTGACCAAACCTTCGCACCAGTTGCCTCCGGCATAGTTCACCTGGATGCCGTTGCCGAACCACTGGTGAAGCACTTCGTGGCCCAGCGAGGTGGCGGTGATGAAGGGCAGCCGCACCACCGCCTGGCCCAGCAGGGTGAAGGTGGGCATGGCGTAGCCGGTGGGCAGCCGGTTTTCCACCACCGCGAAGTGGCGGTAGGGAAAGTCGCCCAGCAGTTTCTGGTAGCGGGCCAGGTATTCGAGGGTCTGGTCGCGGTAGCGGGCGACCAGTTCCCGGTCTTCCGGGAAGAAGTATGTGTTGAGTTCCCGGCCGTCGCCAAAGGGAGTGGTCGTTAGCTCGTAGGGGCCGGCTACCAGATGGATGGCCGCCACCGGTTGAGAGAAACGGAAGAGGAACCGCCGGCCCTTGGGGCTGTCGTGCTCTTCGACCTGATCGGCCTCGGCGATGGCGGTGAAGTCATCCGGCACCAGGGCAGAGAGTTCGAAGCGGCAGTCGCCGCCCAGCAGGCGCGGGTGCCACTGACCGGTGAGGGTGATGCCGTCGGCGGCGATGCGGTTGTCGCCGTCGCCCATGGGGCCAGGGGGAGTCGTTTTTTTGTAGGTGATGGAGATCTTCCGGGCCGTGGCCGCCGGCCCGATGGTGACGGTGGTGGGGTTGTCGCGGTCGGCGGCAAGCGGTTTGCCGTCCATCTCCATGGCGCTGACGCTGAGGCCGGCAAGCGACAGGGAGGCGGGGGTGTCCGCGGGCAGGTCGATGGTGGCGGTGGCGTTCATGGTGGAGGCGGCGAGGTCGAAGGCCACCGACAACCGCACACTGACGGGCTGATCGGCCAAGGCCAAGGCCAGGGCCGGGGCCGAGGAAAAGAGGGCCAGCACCAGCGTCACCAGCAGGGTGAGGCCGGCCGAACCGGGAGAGGGCTTACGCAACGGGGAGCTGCTGTTCTGCTTGCCATCGGCTGAGTGACTCCAGGGCTTCTTTGGCACGGTGTTCTCCTCGCAGCCTCTTGGGGATTTTTTTGCCGGTCAGGGCGGGAAAGAGGCCGAAATTGATGTTGGACGGCTGGAAGTGCTTGGCTTCGGTCCGGGTCAGATGGCTGATCAGGGCGCCATGGGCGGTGTCGGGCGGCGGTACTGCGGCCGCGAGTCCCCGGGCCAGACGGGCGGCGTTGATGCCGGCCAAAAGCCCCATGGCGGTGGACTCCACGTATCCTTCCACCCCGGTGAGCTGGCCGGCCAGCAGCAGGTCGGGCCGGCGTTGGCACTGGAGAGTGGGGAACAGTACCTCCGGGGCGCAGACAAAGGTGTTGCGATGGATGCTGCCCAGCCGGCTAAAGACGGCTGCCCCGAGCCCCGGGATCATCCGGAAGATTCGCTGCTGCTCCGAATAGGTGAGCTTGGTCTGGAAGCCCACCATGTTGTAGGTGGTGCCCTCCAGGTTTTCCTTGCGGAGCTGGACCACCGCGTAGGGGTCGCGGCCGGTTCGCGGGTCGGGCAGCCCCACCGGCTTCATGGGCCCGAAGCGCAGGGTGTCGTCGCCCCTGGCAAGCATGACCTCGATGGGCAGACAGCCTTCGAAATACTTTTGTTCTTCAAAAGATTTGAGTGGCACGCATTTGGCCTCCTTGAGGGCGGCGATGAAGGCCAGGTACTGGTCGCGGTCCATGGGGCAGTTCAGATAGTCTCCGGGGCCGTCGTCGTAGCGTGATGCCTGGTAGATGGCGGAGCGGTCGAGGGACTCGGCATCGACGATGGGGGCGATGGCGTCGTAGAAGGCAAGCTGCTCGGCACCGGTGAGGGCGGCAAGGGATGCGGCGAGCGATGATGAGGTGAGTGGCCCGGTGGCAAGGATGACCGGCGTGGCACCCGGCGGCGGGATCTCACGCACCTCGCCGCGCACCACGCGGATCAAGGGGTGGGTGTCGATGCGTTCGGTGATCCAGGCCGCGAACCGTTCACGGTCCACGGCCAGTGCCTTGCCGGCCGGCACCCGGGTTGCCCCGGCCGCCTCCATGAGGAGCGAACCCAGCCGCCGCATCTCTTCCTTCAAGAGCCCCACCGCCGAGTGGGGGTCGTCGGAGCGCAGCGAGTTGCTGCAGACCAGCTCGGCGAGCTGAGGCAGGGTGTGGGCCGGGCTGAAGTGCAGGGGTTTCATTTCGTGGAGCCGGACCGCAAGCCCCTGCCGGGCCACGGCCCAGGCGGCCTCGCAGCCGGCCAGGCCGCCGCCGATGATGTCGATGGGGGTGTCGCTCACGCTGTTCTCTTTGGAAGGGTGGGTGTCTCGGCATGGGGAGGTGCCGCGGCCATGCTGCCAGCAAGCGGGCAGGGCAGGATGCCGAAGCGGCTGCGGTGCTGCTCCGGAAGATACTTTGACAATTGTAGCATAAAAACGGACAGAGGTCGAAACGGAACCGGCGGCGACCCGCTCGCTGCGGGTCGCCGCCGGATGGCACCTGGGTGGCGGCGCCTCTTCCCCTGGGCACGGTGGCGTCAGGCCAGCCGCAGGGAAGTGGTCTCGCCGGAGAACTGCTTATATGCCCAGAGAACTCTTGATGGCGGCCACTACCGCGTCGCTGGAGGTGCCGGTGACGGTTTTGAGCAGGCCCGTTTTGGCGTAGAAGCCGATGAGCGGCGCGGTCTTCTCGTTGTAGGTTTCGAGCCGGTGGCTGATGGCCGTCTCGGTCTCGTCCTCGCGCTGCACCACCGGGCTGCCGCACTTGTCACAGATGCCTTCTTTCTTGGGCGGGTTGCTCTTGACGTTGTAGATCGCCTGGCAATCACCGTTGGCGCAGGTCCGGCGGGTGCAGAGCCGGTCGAGGATGACGTCGCGGGGCACGTCGATGCTCACTGCCATGTCCAGAGTGATGCCGAGCTTCTTGAGCAGTTCGGTGAGTGCCTCGGCCTGGGGGATGGTGCGGGGGAAACCGTCAAGCAGGAAGCCCTTCTTGCAGTCGTTATCCTGGAGCCGTTTTTCCATGATGCCCATGATCAGTGAATCGGGTACCAGATCGCCGCGCTTCATGTAGCCTTCGGCCTCCTTGCCCAGGTCGGTGCCGGCGGCAACGGCACCGCGCAGGATGTCGCCGGTGGAGATCTGTACCGAACCGTCGATGGCGGTGAGCATCTTGGCCACGGTTCCCTTGCCGGCGCCGGGAGCGCCCAACAGAATCAGTTTCATATCAAATCCTCCTCGTTGTGATGTATTTAGGTATGGTCTCGTGGTTTGTCGGGCGGCCACTATACACAATTTCAATCGGTTTGTAAAAATGCAAAACACGAATTCGTGACCACGATTCCGGGGGCCGGCCGAAAAGTGATTTCGCGGACTTCCCGCGCGGGCGTCCCGCCCATCTCCCGGCGGCTTGACATTCGTTGAAACAGACTTATACATTTTAACAAAAGTCGCGACAAACTCTTTTGGAATTGGGCCCTTATATTAATTGCACTCCGACCTTGCCGGGGTGCGTAAATGTCAGGAGGTTTCGGTATGGCGATCATCAGATTCAGCGACCGGCCGTCTTTTCGCAACCCATGGTCCGAGTTTGAAAGGATGCGTCATGATATGGACGCCCTGCTGCGGAGCATGAGCGGAGAGGCTGGCGTCACCGGCGAGGGGGGTACGGTCTATCCCCCCCTCAACATCTTCGAGGACGGCGACAATATCTATGTTCACGGGGAGATCCCCGGGGTAGAGGCCGAGGATCTCGATGTTTCGGTGGAAGGCGACACCCTCCTCATCAAGGGAGAAAGGAAGGCCCGTGCCCACGGGGAGAAGGTTTCCTATCACCGGCGGGAGATCCAGTTTGGCACCTTCAGCCGGGCCATCACCCTGCCCACCCGGGTCAACCTCGATCGGGTGGCGGCGCGAAGCGTTGACGGGATACTTTTCATCACCCTGCCCAAGGCAGAAGACGTGAAGCCACGGCAGGTGGCGGTCAAGGTCGGTTGAAGAAGAAACTCCCACGGATCAAGAGTGAGGTGAGAAACATGAACGAAAAAGAGTTGCAGGCCCAGCAGCAGCGGCAGGTCCATGCGGCCGGCGAACCCACCAAGCCGGGCAAGCAGTTTCTGCCCGCCGTTGACATCTATGAAACCGAGGAGGCGGTGGTCGTGGTGGCGGAGATGCCAGGCGTTGCCAAGGAAGGGGTGGAGATCAACCTGGAAGAGGGGGTGCTCACCCTGATGGGCGAACGGCACAACCATGACCAAAAGGGCAAGGTACTGCTGCGGGAATACGAATCCGGCCGTTATGTCCGGCGGTTTACGGTTTCAGAGGCCATTGACCAGGAAAAAATCGAGGCGACCATGGTCAACGGGATGTTGGCCCTGCTGCTGCCCAAGGTGGCGCCGGCCAAGCCGCGCCGCATCGAGGTCAGGGGTGGGTGAGCCCTGAAGCAGGAACGTGGAAGGGGTCAAAAAGGCCGGTGCCGGCGAGGCGTCGGCCTTTTTGACGTGCGGGTGGTTTTTTTTCGGAAGGCGGTGGCCGGTAACCTTACTTGCCCCGTTGGGGGAACAGTAGCGATGAAAAAGATATGTATGTTGACCAGTATCACCTCCTGCGGTCTGCTGGGCTGGTGGGTGGGGAAGCCCCTGGGCCAGACGAGTGCCTACTGGCTGAGTTTTGCCGGTAATCTGGTGGGGGTCTACGTGGGGTACCGGATCAACCGGGATTATTTGTAAGTCGGCGGCCGAGGTCGTGACCTTTGGATGGGTGGCAAGCGTTTTTCTGGGTAGCGAAGAACGCGGCAGACATGCTAAAGAGGCGGATGATTCTCAATATCCCAAACCTCCGGCAGCGTTGCCGTCCAACAGGGGGGGCGCGGGGGGCTCGCAGCCCAATCTTCCGGTGCCGGCGAACGGCCAGCTGGGGTGCAATGAAAAAGATTCAGGTGCTCATTGTCGACGACTCTGCCCTGGTGCGGCAGTCCCTGCGGGACGTCCTCGAGTCGGATCCCGGTATCACCGTCCTCGGTGCGGCCAGGGATCCATTTGTCGCTGCCGGGATCATGGCCCAGGCGGTGCCGGATGTCATTGTCCTTGATGTGGAGATGCCGCGTATGGACGGCATCTCCTTTCTCCACAGGATCATGACCCAGCATCCCATCCCGGTGGTTATCTGTTCGACCGCCACCGAGATAGGATCCGAAGCCACCCTCATCAAGGCGTTGGAGTACGGGGCGGTGGAGATCATCCAAAAGCCGAAGGTGTCGGCCAAGAAGTTTATCGAGGAATCCCGCCTCCGGATCTGTGACGTGGTCAGAGCGGCGGCCGGGGTCAGGGTGCGGAGGCTGGCGACGAGAAGTCCGCGGCAGGTGGCCCAGAAGTTGACCGCCGACGTCATCCTGCCGCCGCCAGGCAACAGGCCCATGGCCCAGACCACCGAGCGGGTGGTGGCCATCGGGGCGTCCACCGGTGGCACCGAGGCGTTGCGGGTCGTGCTCGAGGCGTTGCCGGAGGACTCCTCGGGCATCGTGGTCGTGCAGCACATGCCCGAAGGGTTTACCCGTGCCTTTGCCGAGCGGCTCGACCGGCTGTGCCGGATTAATGTCAAGGAGGCGGAAAACGACGACACCGTACTGCGGGGGCGGGCTCTTATCGCGCCCGGCAACAGGCATGTGCTGCTCAAGAGGAGCGGCGCCCGCTACTACGTCGAGGTCAAGGATGGCCCCCTGGTCTGTCGTCACCGCCCTTCGGTGGATGTCCTCTTCCGTTCGACGGCGCGCTATGCCGGCCGCAACGCCATGGGTATCATCATGACCGGCATGGGTGACGACGGCGCGCAAGGAATGCTTGAGATGAAAAATACGGGAGCGTATACTATTGCCCAAGATGAGGCGAGTTGCGTGGTCTATGGGATGCCCAGGGAAGCAGTACGGGTCGGGGCGGTGGATCAGGTGATTCCTCTCGAACAGATTGCCCGCCGTATCGTACAGCTTGGCTAATGCTCTTCGTTTCTGGTAGTATGGAAAATCCGGGATCCTAAAGCCGGATGAGGGGGGTGCGGCCTGACAGGTGAAGGCAGAGCGTGATGTCTGCCTCTCTCCCGCGCCAGGTGCGCAGGGGGGGCGATTGTATCAACCGTCGGTACCCATGGTATCGACCCAATGGGAGCGGTAAGGATTCGATGGATGTACTAAACGGATTTGCTCAAAAGGATATGATCGAACAGATCTCCATCCTTGACGAGATAAAGGAGCGGCGGCAGGTGGAGGCGGTGCCGCAGTTGATGGCACTCTATGCGACCCCCTTGGGGGATCTGGCCGTTGACGAGATGGTCTACCACGCCCTTTTCGAGTTGCTCGCCGGTCGCGAGGAGGAGATCCTGGCCGGTCTCGCCCATGAGTCCCAACGGGTGCGGCTGCTCTGCATCCGGCAGGCCGGGGCCACCGCCCTGGCCACCGCCCTGCCGATCCTGCGTGCCCGCCTGTTGGTCGAAGAGGACGTGGAAATGGTCGGCGAGGTGATCCGGGCTCTGGGCAAACTCAAGGATCCCGCGCTGGTTGCGGTTCTGAGCCCCTTCCTGGAGCATGACGACTATTCGGTTGTCGCCTGGACCATGCAGGCCCTGGTGACCATCGGCGGCGCGGCGGCCCGGGACGCCTTGCGCGGGGTGGTGGAGGCGGGCAACGCCCAGTTGACTCCCAACGATATCTGTGACCTGCGCACCGCCCTGGCCATCGAGAACCTGGCCCGCTTTGCCGACGACGAAACCATCGATTATCTGGTCACCCATATCCACCATCCCACCCCCTCCTTCCGTCGGGTGGTGATCCTCGCCTTGGCCAATATGGGTCCGGCGGTGCTGCCGGCCCTTGAGGCGTGTCTCGAAGAGGGCGACAAGGACGAAAAGATCATGGCCGCCAACGTCGTCGGCATGATGGGCCACAGAGAGGGGGCCGATTTGCTCATCGACGTGCTTGACGACGACGGCGACATGGACCCCAATCTCAAGTTCGCCGTCTACGAGGCCCTGGGCCGGATCAACTCGTTGAAGAGCGTCATCGGCCTTACCGACGGCCTTGCCGAAACCGACGAGATGGTGTTGATGGCCGTGGTCACTGCCATGGACCATCTCTGTAATCCTGGGGTGGTCAAGGTGGTCAACGAAGCACTCGACGCCGGTGACGCGCAAAGCCGCCGCATTGCCCGGACCATTGCTACCGCCCATGCCGCCAAGCTCTTCGTTGCTCTCCACGGGGCCGGCCCCCACGGCGATAGCCTTATCGACGTCATTCTCACGGTGGGCGACCAGGAGGCGCTGGCTCTCTTCCGTTTGGAACTCGAGAAGAGGGGTGGCGAGGCCGCCATGGCCGCCTGCAAGCGACTCAGTGGCGAGGCGGCCGCTTCCGCCGTGTCAGGGCGGAAAATCCTTGCCGCCGACGACTCCAAGGCGATTCTCTTTTTCTACAAGGGGGTGGCCAACGAACTGGGGGTTGAGATGGTTACGGTACCCGACGGCAAGGACGCCTTGGAGTATCTCAAGGTGAATTCGGACATCGATCTGCTGATCACCGACATGAATATGCCCAACATGGATGGTGTCGAACTCACCAAGGAGGTGCGCAAGCTCTCTCAGTGGGTCGGGCTGCCCATCGTCATGGCCACCACCGAGTCCGAGAAGTCCCAGGTGGATCTCGCCCGCGCCGCCGGGGTCAACGATTTCATCTCCAAACCCTTTTCAGGCGAACAGTTGAAGGCCAAGATCGACCAGATGCTTTCTTGACGCAGTTTAAGTCGTTTGCTTTCGCTTACATCGGCCTGGCGGGCCGGGGAGGTGGCGCCTCCCCGGGGTCTGCCGGGCCGTTTTTTTTGAACGGGGCGCCCGACCAGACGTGCAGGCTCCAAAGGATGCCCGGCACCAGGAAGAGCAGCGCCAGTCGCACCATCACCGTCCGCGGCCCGACCCCGGCGTCGAGCGCTGCGCCGGTAAAGTAGGTAGAGAGGCTCAAAACAAGGGTGACCAAGGCCATTTCCGCGGCAAAAACCCGGCCGCGGAATCGGTCCGGCACCAGCCGCTGGAGCAGATTGGTGCTGAAGACCCACTGTACCGAGCCACCCATGTGGCCGACAAGCACCAGGGGGGCCGCCTTGAGGAGGGTCGGCGCCTGGCTGAAGAGGAGATAGGCCGAGGCGGCAACGAAGAAGGAGAGTCCCATGGTCCGGTACATGGCGGAGCGGCTCTCCCCCAGGTAGCGCCAGGCGAGGATGGGACCCACGGCAGCGCCGACGCCGCGGCAGCTGTAAAGGATGCCGCTGCCGCCGCCGTGACCGTGGATGGGAAAGACCTGTTCGCCGAACACCGTGAGCAGAACGAAGATGCCGCCGGCGAGAGCCCAGCCACTCTTGACTAGCAGCAGGGCCGCCACCCGGCGGTCACCGGCCACATAGCGGCACCCCTCGGCGAGATCGTTGATGCCGGTGAGGTCGCGCCAGGTGGGGCGCCGGACCGTGGCCGGCTTGGCTGGCGGCGGCAGCTCGAGGCCGGTGAGCAGGGCTGCCGAGGCGAGGAAGGTGAGGGCGTCGAGGACGATGGCCGTCTGCCAGCCGGCCACGGCCGAAATCAGGCCGCCCAGGGCGGCGCCGATGGCGAGCATCACCGACCAGGTGGCACCGCTTAAGGCGTTGGCGACGTTGAGCTGGTGCGGCTCACAGAGGTTGGGGACCGAGGCGCGGCGGGCCGGGTCGAAGAAGGTCCACAGCGATTCCTGGAGCAGCGCCAGGGTGTAGATCAGCCAAACCTGATCGGGCCGCCGGACCAGCAGGAAGCAGAGGACGATGGCGGCCCGCGTGAGGTCGCTTGCGATCATGATCGCCTTGCGCGGCAGCCGGTCGACGAGCACCCCGGCCGCCGGGCCGAGGACGGCGGTGGGCAGGAACTTGGCGATCAAAAACCAGCTCACCGCCCGCCCGGTGCCGGTGAGCTGGGAGAGGAGCACGAAGATGGCGATGTAGTTGAACCAGTTGCCGAGATGGCTGATCACCCCGGCCAGCCACAGCCGCCGGAAGCCGCGGTTTTCCCCGAGCAGCGTCCGATAGGAGCGCCAGTTGCCCACCGGCAGGTAGGAGGGGGGAGAGGGGTTGTTTTGGGTCATCGGGAGGGGTGGCTCGGCGGGAGGAGTTTTTGTATTTGACCGATACGGCTATTTTCCTTACTATTACCGACAATTGTCAGGCACGTAAAGAGAAGATGCCTGGCAGCACGAGGGTAACACCCGCCGGTCATCCCCCGGATGATGGCTTCAGGAAACGAACCGCGCCATGCGCGAAGGAGTAGCAGCATGAACAAACCCCTGGGCATTACCGTCAGCCGCCATATCCTGGACAGCCAGCGCCTGCATCCCCAGGCAACCGGTGAGCTGTCCGGCCTGCTGGGAGAGCTGATCGTGGCCGCCAAAACCATTTCCGCCGAGGTCAACATGGCGGGGCTGGCCGACATTCTCGGTCAATCCGGCAGGGTCAACGTTCAGGGCGAGAAGGTGCAGAAGCTCGACGAACTCGCCAACTCCACCTTCAAGCGCCGCATGGCCCGTTGCGGGTACCTCTGCGTCATGGCCTCCGAGGAGGAGGACGAGATCATCCCGGTGGCCGAGGGGTACGAGGGCAAGTATACCCTGGCCTTCGATCCCCTGGACGGGTCGTCGAACATCGATGTCAACGTCAGTATCGGCACCATCTTTTCCATTCACCGGCGGCGGAGCGGTTCAGGGCAGGGCAATGTGGCGGACCTTCTCCAGAAGGGACGTAATCAGGTGGCGGCCGGCTACATCATCTACGGTTCGAGCACCATGCTCGTCTACACCACCGGCGAGGGGGTGCACGGGTTTACCCTTGACCCCAGCGTCGGCGAGTTCTATCTTTCCCACCCCGACATCATGATGCCGACCAAGAGCAAGTATTACAGCGTCAACGAAGGCAACCACCGGTACTGGAGCGAGGGCATGCGTCGTTACATCGAGTACGTCAAGGAAGAGGACAAGGCGACCCACCGTCCTTACAGTGCCCGGTACATCGGTTCCATGGTGGCCGATTTGCATCGTAATCTGATTTCGGGCGGCATCTTCCTCTATCCCCGCGACAGCAAGGATCCGGCCAAGCCGGCCGGCAAGCTCCGGCTGCTCTACGAGGCCGCCCCCTTTGCCTTTATCGTCGAGCAGGCCGGCGGCCGGGCGATCACTGACGACGGCCACGAGATCCTCGACATCGAACCCAGCGACCTCCATCAGCGGGTGCCCCTTGTTATCGGCGGCCGTAAGGACGTGGAGGTTGCCGAGGCATTTCTTGCCGGCAAGCGTTGATTCTGGTCGCCGGCCGGTCCCTTGGCCTGGTGGCCTTCCTCCTCGTGGGGCTGATTGCGGTCGTGGTCACGGGATTGTTGTATGTCCCGGCACCCGTCCACGGGGGGTACGCCTGATGGTGGCGGGGCCGGCGAGGCCAAGAACGTCTCCGCCCCGGCCCCGCCAGCCTCGAGTTCGGTCCCGACTACCGATAACTTCCCCCCGGGTGGCGCCCGACACGGCCCTCACGCTTCAGGGGATCTCCTGGTCCGAGGTGCCGCATCAGGGGGGGGCGGTGATCTGTAGCCGGGTGATCAAGGGAAGGAAGACGGTCGAAGGCTATACGGTGATCCGCATCGAGCCTGATGACATCGTGGTCGGCAGAGTGGGGCAACAGGGGCGGGTTCTTTTCCGGCAGCGGTAGCTTTTTCGTGCCGTCCCCGGCGCGAGGGATAAAAAAAGAGGCAGGCGACCGTCGGGATCGCCTGCCTCTTTTACGTTTGGGCGGGGGCGCTTGAGGTGTCGCTATTTTTCCTGAACCTTGGCCCAGGTGTCGCGCAGGGTGACGGTGCGGTTGAAAACCGGCCGGCCCGGCCGTGACTCCTCGTGGTCGGCGCAGAAGTAGCCGAGCCGTTCGAACTGGTAGCTCGCTCCTGGTGCGGCCTGGGCGAGGCTCGGTTCCACCTGGCAGGCGGTGAGCACGGTGAGGGATTCAGGGTTGATGAAGTCCTTGAAGTTGGCATCCTTTTCGGAGGCCGGGTTTTCCACGGTGAAGAGCCGGTCGTAGAGCCGAACCTCGGCCTTCACCGCATGGGACGCCGATACCCAGTGGATGGTACCCTTGACCTTGCGGCCGTCCGGGGCCGAGCCGCCACGGGTTTCCGGGTCATAGGCGCAGCGCAGCTCCACCACCTCGCCGTTGGCGTCCTTGATCGCCTCCCGGCAGGTGATGAAGTAGGCAAAGCGGAGGCGCACTTCGCGGCCAGGGGCCAGGCGGAAGAATTTTTTCGGCGCCTCTTCCATGAAGTCGTCCCGCTCGATGTACAGCTCGCGTGAGAAGGGCACCTTGCGGTTCCCCAACTCCGGCCGGCCGGGATGGTTGGGAGCATCGAACTCCTCCACCTGCCCTTCGGGGTAGTTCTCGATCACCACCTTGAGGGGCTGCAGGACGGCGAGCGCCCTTGGTGCCCGTTCGTTCAGATCCTCGCGGATGCTGAACTCAAGCAGTGCCACGTCCACCAAACTGTCGCGTTTGGCCACCCCGATCCGTTCACAGAAGGCGCGGATAGACTCAGGGGTGTAGCCCCGGCGGCGGAAGCCGGAGATGGTGGGCATGCGGGGATCGTTCCAACCCGCCACATGGCCGTCGCGCACCAGTTCGAGGAGCTTGCGCTTGCTCATCACCGTATAGGTGAGGTTCAAGCGGGCGAACTCGATCTGCTGGGGATGGCAGGGAACCTCCAGCTCGTCCAATATCCAGTCGTAGAGCGGCCGATGGTCCTCAAACTCCAGCGTGCAGATGGAATGGGTGATTCCCTCGATGGAGTCGGAGAGACAGTGGGCGAAGTCGTACATGGGATAGATGCACCAGACATCGCCGGTCCGGTGGTGGGTGGCGTGCAGGATGCGGTAGATTACCGGATCGCGCATGTTGAGGTTGCCCGAGTCCATGTCGATCTTGGCTCGCAGCACCCGGCTGCCGTCCGGGAATTCGCCGCTGCGCATGCGGCTGAAAAGATCGAGATTCTCGTCCATCGACCGGTTGCGGAAGGGACTTCCCTTGCCCGGCTCGGTGAGGGTGCCGCGGTAGGCGCGGATTTCTTCCGGGGTAAGGTCACAGACATACGCCTTCCCGCGCCGGATCAGCTCCACGGCGAAGTTATAGAGCTGCTCGAAGTAGTCCGAGGCGTAGTAGCGGTGGATGCCCCAGTCGAAGCCGAGCCAGCGCACGTCCTCCTGGATCGACTCCACGTAGGCGACCTCTTCCTTGCAGGGGTTGGTGTCGTCGAAGCGCAGGTGGCAGCGGCCCTGGTAGTCGAGAGCCAGGCCGAAGTTGAGGCAGATGGACTTGGCATGGCCGATGTGGAGAAAACCGTTGGGCTCGGGTGGGAAACGGGTCACCACCCGGCCGCCGTTTTTACCGGCCAGGCGGTCCTCGTCGATGATGTGGCGGATGAAGTTGGACGGCTGGGTGGCTTCGGGCGTGCTCATGGTCGTCATGTCCTTACCTGCGGGTTCGGGCCGCGGCAAATCCTTGTGTGTTGTTGTCTGCTGGTGGGTTATGCAAAGAATCGGCTGCTTCCCTTAAGCCTCTTGACCACCCGATCCTTCCCCAGGGTTTCCAGTACCTCGAACATGCCGGGACCGGCCAGGCAGCCGGTGACCACGGTCCGGGCGCCGTTGATCAGGATACCCGGTTTGATGGTCAGCTCCTCGGCCAGGGTCCGGGCCGCAGTTTCCACTGTTTCCCGGTTGTAGTCGGGGAGCGCGGCCAGACGGTCGGCAAGCAGGGGCAGCCATTCGGCAAGCAGCGGGTTCTTGGCGAGATTCTTTTCGACGGCCCGTTCCTCGACCTCGAAGTCATCGGCAAAGTAGGCCCGGCCAAGGGTGGTGAAGTCGGCCAGGGTGTAGTAGCGGTCGCGAATGAGAGTCAAGGTGTTCAGGAACCAGTCGCGCCGGCTTCCTTCGTAGGCTGCGTCCCAGAGCCCGGCTTCCGCCAGGAAGGGCTGGGTAAGGGTCGCCATCTCCTCCACCGGCATGGTGTGCAGGTAATGGCCGTTGATGTTGAGCGCCTTGGGGTCGGTGATGAACTTTGGGTCGTCCTTTTTGTAGTTGAAGATGGAGTTGGATCGGTTGATCCCCTCCAGAGAAAAGGCCGCGATGAGTTCTTCCTGGCTGAAAATTTCTCGATCGTCGCCGCTGGACCAGCCGAGCAGCACCAGGAAGTTGATCAATCCCCAGGGCAGGAATCCGATCTTGCGGTAATATTGTACGGCCACGATTTCGCCGTGGCTGCGTTTGGATATTTTGCGTTTCTGTAGATCCAGGGTGAGCGGCATGTGGGCGAAGATGGGCAGTTGGGCCCCCAGCGCCCGGTAGATGAGGATCTGGCGCGGTGTGTTGGCCAGGCCGTCCTGGCCGCGGATGATGTGGGTAATCCGGTCACGGATGTCGTCCACCACGTTGCAGAGCAGGTAGAGCGGCTTGCCATTGGAACGAACGATGACGAAGTCCTCGATGTCGGCGTAGTTGCGTTCGATACGGCCGTAAACCTGATCTTCGAAGACCACCGCCCCATCCTCCTCCGGCACCTTGAACCGGATGACAAAGGGCAGCCCGGCCGCCTCTCTGGCCTCTATTTCCTGGGCCGAGAGGTTGCGGCAGGTCTTGTCGTACTTGTAGTCCTGCTTGGCGTCCATGGCCGTGTCGCGCTTGGCGTCCAGCTCTTCCTTGGCGCAGAAGCACTTGTAGGCGTGGCCGGTGTCCAGCAGCCGTTGGGCGGCAGCGGCATGGTCGGCGGCGAATTCAGTCTGGAAATAGGGACCCTCGTCCCAGGTGATTCCCAACCAACGCAAGCCGTCCAGGATGCCGTCGATGGATTCCTGGGTGGAGCGCTCGGCGTCAGTGTCTTCGATGCGCAGCACCAGTTTGCCGTTGTGCTTCTTGGCGAACAGCCAGTTGTAGATGGCGGTGCGGGCACCGCCGATATGGAGATACCCCGTGGGGCTGGGGGGGAAACGTACTCGTACTTCAGACATCGTCTGCTCCTTCGTGTGACATGCGCGTGGTGACCGCTGTTTCTCAGGGTGAGCAGCGGCATTCGTTGCTGTTTATAGCCTGTTTTGTGTCCATATTCAATACATGGCCACGGGGATTCGGAAAATTGATCCGGCCCTGGCTCGGGGGTGATGGGCCCAGGAAAGTGTTTGTTATCGAGTGTGGATGTGCTATGATTGTTTAAGGAATGACGTGGATACGCCAGGGTAGGCGGAAGAACGCTTCGTGCGCCAGGCTGTATCCACCGAGAAACAGAGGAGGTCGCGCCATGATGATCGATGCCGCAAGTGTTGCGAGTCAGTACACCTCTCTGGCCAAATCGGATCGAGAAGTGCAGCCGGTCAGTATCAGTACCGAAACCAAGCCGGCCAAGGAAAGTGTCGCGGAAACCGGTCAGACCAGTAAGGTGGGGCCGGCAGTGGTGAACAACGTTTCCGCCGCTACCCTGGAAAGCTCCCGGGCCGTCAAGTCTGCCGAACAGACCGCTGATCAGACCGCGCCCCGTGATGTGGTCCAGGAAACCGTCTCCGCGCCGGTTGAGCCGCCGCCTCAGCCGCCCACCGGCAAGGAAGAGTTGACCAAGTCGATGCTCAAGGGCGTTGCCGCTTGAGGGAGGTTGCTTGGCCGACGATATGAGTTCCCAAAGGAGGGGGCCACGGTGGCCTCCTTTTTGGGGTAGGCTTCTCCCCCCTCCGTGCCCATCCCAGGCTGCCGCCCCTCCCCCTCCTCTTGTCAGCCGCCTCCTTTCTGCATAAGGAGGCGGCCTTTTTTTTCCTTTCTTACAACCCCAGTTCGGTCAAGAAACGTCGGTTGGTGCTCCAATTCTTCTGGACCTTGACCCAGAGTTTCAGCATCACCTGGAAATCCAGCAATTCCTCGATTTCCCGGCGGGCCGCCTTGCCGATTTCCCGCAGCATCGTCCCGCCCTTGCCAATGATGATCCCCTTCTGAGACGCCTTTTCCACCAGGATGGTGGCGTGGATGGTCACGCAGCCCCGTGTCTCGTCTTCCTGGAAGGAATCAACGACCACCGCCGTCGAGTAGGGCACCTCCTGGCTGATCCGCAGAAAGATCTTTTCCCGGATGATCTCGCCGACGATGAACCGTTCGGTGACGTCGGTGGGGATGTCTTCGGGATAAAGCCGGGGGCCGGCGGGCAGTAGGGCCATGATTTCCCGCAGCAGCTGGGCGGTGCCGTCGCCGTCCTTGGCCGAGATGGGGATCATGGCGGCAAAAGGGAAAAGCGTCCGGTAGGCGTCGAGGACGGGGAGGAGGCGGGCCTTCTCCACTAGATCGATCTTGTTGACTGTCAGCAGCACCGGTTTGTCGGTGCCTTTGAGGTAGTGGAGCGGCGAGGTTTCCTGTCCTGGCAGCGGGAGGGTGACGTCGATCATGAAGAGGACGGCGTCCACCTCGGGCAGGGTGTCCAGTGCGGTCTTGACCATCCCCAGGTTGAGGGGGCTCCTGGCCCGGTGGAGCCCTGGGGTATCCAGCAGCACCACCTGATGGTCGGGACCGTTGATAATGCCCGTAATCCGGTTGCGGGTGGTCTGGGGCTTGGGCGATACGATGGAGATCTTCTGGCCCAACAGGCGGTTGAGCAGGGTAGACTTGCCCACGTTGGGGGGGCCGATGAGGGCGACGATGCCGGTTTTGACCGGCGGTTCCGAAGGGGTTTGCATGGATTGTTTGCAACTCCGCTGAAAGATTTGGTGGTTGCCGCTGGTTGTCGTGGCGACAGGGCGGCATGATTACCGGCTATGAAGATACCATACGCAGCGGAGGATGTCTTGCCAGCCTTGGGTGTGGGGATCGGTAAGGCATTCTCCGGCCGAGGCCGTTTTTTCCCCGGTGCGCCGTAATGTGGTGACAAAGCAGGCGATTGTTGTTACATCAAAGGCCAACTGCTTGGTTTTCTCCTTCGTGATGGCGGCAGCAGTGGGCAAACGGCCGGCCGAGGCCGCTTTGCCGGAGCTGCCATTCCTTCCCCATTTGCACCACCCCAAGCCTGATTTCTCTCCAACGGACAGGACTGTTGATGACGGTACAAGGCAAGATTGGCGAATACATCGAACACGGTAAATTCATCTGCGCCATGGTTATGGAGGATACCGGCAAGCGATTGCGGCTCCTCAATCAGAATGGTCGCGAAGTGAGCCTTGCCCATTCCCGTCTCGTCCATCTCTCCCGGGCCACCCACCCGCACCGGCTCTCCCGCGAGGAACTGCTGCGCGACCTCAAGGAGGTGGCCGAGCGGCGTCGGGAAATGATGGCGCCGGTGGATCTCGCCGCCATCTGGGAATTGGCCAGCGACGGCCCGGAAGGGCTCTTCGACCCGGTGTTCCTGGCAGGTCTCGCCTTTGGCGAAGACGCCGACGACGATCATGTCGCTGCCTTTCTTCGCTGTATCTTTGTCGACCGGCTCTATTTCAAATACCGGGAGGGCCGAATTGTCGTCCATGAACCGGAGGTGGTGGCGCAACTCAGGCTCCAGCATGAACGCGAGCAGCAGAAAGAGGCCCTGCTCGCCAACGGCAGCCGGGGGCTCAGGGAGATATGGGACGGCGACCGCGGGGCGGCGTGGCCCGAACGCGATGCCTGTCTCGATCTGGTGCGTGACTACTATCTGCACGGCAACGATGCCCCGGAGAGTGCCACGGCCCGCGAGTTGTTGAAGCGGGCCGAACTGACCCGGCCCCATGATCCCTTTTTCCTGATGGTCAAAGCCGGCCTGTGGGGCAAGAACGAAAACCTTGCCCTGCTGCGTGCCGGACTGCCGGTGGCCTTTTCGAAGGCGGCCATGGCCGAGGCGGCGACGTTTGCTGCACCCACGGTCACGGAACTCCTTGTCGACCGCCGTCGGGACTTCACCGGTCTGCGCCTGCTCACCATCGACGGCGCCGGCACCAGGGATTATGACGACGCCCTTCATATCGAAAAACGGGGCGACGATTTCCTGGTGGGCATCCACATCGCCGATGTGGCCCGTTACGTGCGCCCCGACGGGCCGTTGTTCGCCGAGGCCGCGGCCCGGGTGACCTCGCTCTACTTTCCCGAGCAGCAGGTGCCCATGTTGCCGGCAGTGCTTTCCGAAGACATCTGCAGTCTTGTTGCCGGCCAGCCTAGGGCGGCAATGAGTTTTCTCGTCCTGCTTTCGGCCGAGGGCGAGGTGCTTGATTTCGATCTGGTGGCCAGCGTCGTCACGGTCAAGCGCCGGCTTTCCTATGACGAGGCCGAAGGGTTGCTGGAGAGCGACGAGGAGCTGCGGCAACTTGCCATGCTGAGCCGCAAGCTTCAGCAGCGGCGGGTGGAGGCCGGTGCGTTGTTGCTGCCCATCCCCGACGTCAATGTCAGGGTCGCGCCGGACGGCAATACGGTGGCGGTGGAACTCGCCGAGGTGGACACGGGTAGCCGTACTCTGGTTGCCGAGTTCATGGTGCTTGCCAATACCCTTGGTGCCCAGTTCGTGGCCGAACGGGAGGTGCCGGGCCTCTACCGCTGTCAGGAACCGCCCCGCAAGCGGCTCTTTTCTACCCCGCAGACCGATCTCTTCCTCAATTACCGGCAGCGCCGGCAGCTTTCCCCCGGTCAGCTGCTCACCAAGCCCAAGGCGCACAGCGGCGTCGGCGTGGTCCAGTACACCACGGTCACCTCCCCCATCCGTCGTCTCCTTGATCTAGTGATGCAGCAGCAGATCAAGCATCTCCTCGCCGGCAAGGGGGCGCTGTATCGGCGGGAGGCGCTCAACGATCTTGCGGCAACCATTCTTACCACCCAGGGTCGCATCAATCTGGTTCGGCAGCAGCGGCATCGCTACTGGCTGCTCAAATATCTTGAAATGCGGGAGGGGGAACGTCTGGACGCCCTGGTCCTGGAGCGGGGGCCCAAAAGGGTGCAGGTGGTGCTGACCGACTGTCTTCTGGAGAGCGATCTCCCCGCTGGCGGCGGGGGGGGCGCCTCCCCGGGAGAGGTGGTGGGGGTGAGGGTCGAACGGGTCAACGCCTTGGACAATCTGTTGCGGCTCGGCTGGTAACCGGCCCGTTTGCCAAAGGCTGGCCAGTGCTCAGTCGTAAATGATGCAGGTGTACTGTTCGAGGAGGGCCTCGGTTTTGGTGTCGAGCTGGTCGGCAACCTCATGGATCTGGTATTCATGGCCGCAGGTGTTACAACGCATCCGGATCCGCCGGCACATCCGCTTTACTTCCAGTTTGCCGCTACATTTTTTGCACTGCATGACTGTCTCCCGCCGCCATGGGCCGGAAAGCACTTTGGCTGCAGCAGCGGGACGTTGCCATACCCGTCCCGCCTGTCCCTTTAGCTGAGCAGTTCGGCGCGGGTGAAAACCGCTTCTAGTTGGACGCCCTTGGCAGCCAACGCCTCGGCGCCGCCTTCCTGCCGGTCCACTACGGTGAGAACCGCTCCCACCTTAAATCCCTGCGCTTCCACCCGGTCGATGACCTTGATCAGCGTGCCGCCGCTGGTGACCACGTCTTCCACCAGGGCGACGATGGCGCCAGCGGGCAGATTCTTGCGGCCTTCAAGGTAGTCCTCGGTGCCGTGTTTCTTGGACTCCTTGCGAACGATGAAAGCCGGAATAGGCGCCTGCTCAAGGAAGCTGACCATGGAAACCGCCGTCACCAGGGGGTCGGCGCCCAGGGTCATGCCGCCCACCGCGTCGATTTTTTCCTGGTGGCTGCGGATCATTGCAAAGAGCAGTTTGCCGCAGAGGTAGGCGCCTTCGGCGGAGAGGGTGGTCTGTTTGCCGTCGATGTAAAAATCGGACTGCCGGCCTGACGAAAGGGTGAAGGTACCCTGGCGGTACGATTTTTCAAGGAGGATCTGTTTGAGGCGTTCTCTGTCGGTCATCGTTGGTTCCATCTGCTGTCGACCGCCGGCCGGCGGACGGTTACCTTTTGAACAGGGGTGAAAAGTGCGGCCACTATACCCAGATCGACAACGGGACGCAAATGGTTAATTATGCGCCGGGCATCAATGCTCCAGCCCGGTAGGTTGGTCCGCGCCCATGTTGTCGAAGGCGGAGGCTGCCAGGATGAGCCCGACGCCGAGCCATTCGTGGCCGGCAATAACCTGGTTGGACCAGCAGGCGGCGGTGATGGTGGCCACCACAATCTCAAAAAGCATCAGGATGTTGACCCGGTAGCTTTCGAGCCGGGTGAGGCTGAAAAGGATGCAGAGGGACGCGGTGGCCTGGATACCCACCGCGAAGAGGAGGAGCAGTGGCAGCCATTGGCCCGCCTCGCTCCAGTTTGGAGCCGCGGGCTTGAGCAAAATGATGCCAATGAGGGCGGTAAGCGCCGTGCCCAGCCAATGGATGACGGTGAGGATCCAGCTGGGAACGGTTGGGTTCATCTGTAGCCCCACCACTGAGATGGCAAAAGCTATTCCCGAGAGCAGGGCGCAGGTGTCGCCGCTATTCCACTGCGGGGTGAGGTTGCGGTGGAGGCCGAGCAGGATGGCGGTCCCGGCCAGGGCCACTCCCACCATCAGGATCTTGCGGACCGTGAACCGTCCCTTGCCGGAGAGGCGCCCACCCATGAGGTTCCAGACTGGCGAGAGGTAGAAGAACATCAGCGCCCGCACCACGGTGGTCTTGGTAAGGGCAATGAAGAAGAGGAGATTGGTGAGGCCGCCGAAGACCACGAGGAGGAAAGCCGGTAGGAGGCGCAATCGGCAGCGGCCGCGCCGGAAAGCGATTCCGGCCGGGATCATGCCGACTCCGCCGATGAGGGCGAAGACCAGGAAGGTGGCCCAGAGACCGGTAATCCCCAATCCGGTGAGGCGGGCCAGGGGCAGCCAGACGATGCCCCAGAGGAAGGCCCCGGCCAGGGCGGCGAGGACTGCGGTCAGGTTTTGGGTCATCCTCTGGGTTCTCGGTGGACAGGGATGGGGGGGCGTACGGGCGGTGCGTTTTTTTTCTGTTGATACCATATAAATAAGGCGCGGGAAATGGCATAAATTCTTTTCTCCCTTCTTCTCGGTTCATCATTTATGTTGCTTTATTTTTTCTGTTTACCGCCTAGGCTTGAGGGGCTGTCGTTTGTTGGCGGGAGAAAGGGGGGGAGTTCTGATAACTTTTTGTTATGATTTTGGTCTGTTGGGTCTTTGATGGGCGCAGGCGTTTTTGCTGTCAGGGAGGGTTTGATTGCTGAAAAGGGAAGCAATTTTATTGACAGAATGGTAAGATAATGGTCTAGAATTTGTTAGGATATTCTTGTTGTGAGGCTGGTTGTTTAGGCTTCAGCCCTGCGGGGCGGGGCCGAAGGGAAAGGAAGAAGGAACGTTATGCGTAGGGGCGAGGGGGAGAGTCCGGCGGTGTTGCGAGCGAGGCATGTAGTCCTGTCGGTCATGGTGGTACTGGGCTGTTTGGGGGGGGCGGGCAACGCCGGCGCCAAGGTCCGCGGCCCGTGCAGCAACTGCCATACCATGCACAACAGCCAGAACGGTGCGGCGATCATGACCTTCAATCTTCATGTCGGCACCGTGAGCAAGCAGGGGCCTCTAGGGCAACTCCTCCGCTCCGACTGTGTCGGCTGTCATACCAATGCCAGCGGCTCCGACACCATTGTCGATCTCGGCGGCGGGTCGCGGGTACCCATCGTCTTCAACCCCAACGGCGGTTTGCAGTACCCGCCGGACGGCAATGCCAACTCGGTGCTGGCAGGCGGTAACTTCTACTGGGTTGCTCATGACGGTGACGTTTACGGCCATAACGTCTACGGCATCTCGGGCATTGACAGCAATCTCAGCCACGCTCCCGGTGGTTTCACCTGTAATAACAGTTGCCACATGAGTCTGGCCACGCCGTCCACCGGTTGCACCGGCTGTCATGTTCCGCATCACCACAAGGATGACGGGGTGGCCGGGGTCACCGGAGAGGGCGATGGCTGGTATCGTTTTTTGGGGGACCCCATGGGGTCGTCAGACTTCGGAGTGACCGGTATCGAAGATCCCAACTGGGAGCAAAACCCCACCAAGGATCAGCACAACGTCTACAAGGGTACAACGACGGTTTATATTGCGTCCAGTGTGGATACAACCGGAAAGGGCAACGCCATCGGGGCGTTCTGTTCCGGGTGCCATTCGAAATTTCATGACGCCATGAACAACGCACAACCCGGCAGTGTGTCAGGGGATTGGATACGGCATCCCAGTGACGTGGCTTTACCCAACAGCGGCGAGTATTCCGGTTACAACAACGGAACCGACATTTACAATCCCCTTGCGCCGGTTGCCAAGCCGGATTTGAGTGTCGGGGTGACCGATGTCGTCGTGCCTGGCACTGATATCGTGATGTGTCTCTCCTGCCACCGGCCCCATGGCTCCCCCTATCCCGACATGCTCCGCTGGGACTATCCCGGGGCTTGTGTTGCCGGCACCGCCAACAGCAACTGCGGATGTTTTGTCTGCCATTCGACAAAAGACGACGAATGACGGGTCGCGGGGTCGCGGTGGCCGAAGGGGATTACAGCGCTGCTATCACAAAAAGGGCAACGATAACGGCTATGAAGAAAAAGCCAACCTTCATGGTAATCGTGTGATCCTCGTGGTGGGCATGACCGTGACCGTGTGCGTCCATGGCTGTTCCTCCTTATGGGCTGTGGTAAAAATCTGAGAGAAGATATGGGCAAAAAATAAATTGACCTGTTGTTCGAGTTTCCTCTTTCCCTTCCTTAATTTTGGCGGCGGCTGCATGGCAGTTGTCGCCAGAGTTTTTTGATGCTCCAGGAATTGGTGTTCATTCTACCACCGGCGCTGTTTTTTCGCCCGGAATGATTTAGGTTTTATTTTTGTCCTGCCAGAGCTGCGCAGATTTTAAGGTGGCGTTGAAGCAGGCCGGACAGAGGCCATGGCTGAACTTGGCCCCGGAGTGTTGTTCGATGTACAATTCCACCTGTTGCCAGTACCCCTCGCCGTCTCGAACCTTCTTGCATTTGGCGCAGATAGGGATGATGTCGCGGAGAGTGTCGATTTCGGCCAGGGCCTCTTCCAACTCCCTGGTGCGGGCCGCCAGTTGATCGTTGAGGCGTTGCAGTTCAAGCAGGTCGTGGTGACGGGCCATGGCGATGGCGACGGCCCGTTCAATGGCGCCGGCGCTGGGTGGTTTGACGAGATAAGCGCCCACGCCGGCAGCGCTCGCCTCGTGAAGCAATTCCTGGGTTTCGTAGGCAGTGAGGAGGACGATGGGGGTGGGGCGGATGGCGCGGATCCTGCGGCTCGCCTCAATGCCGTCCAACTCCGGCATCTTGATGTCCATCAGGATGACGTCCGGGGCGAGTTCGGCGGCCATGGCCACGGCTTCGGTGCCCGTTGCCGCTTCGCCTACCAGCTCATAGCCTTTCTTTCTGACCACCCGCGCCGTTTCTTCGGCAACGAGAAAATCGTCCTCGGCAATCAGAACCCGGATCGGTCTATTGGTTTCCATGTCTCCCCCCTTGGCCGGTGTCTGCTCCGGTTTCGGTTTTGAAACGGATGGTGGTTTCGGCTCCGCCGTTGTTGGTAAGGGCGATGGCGCCCCGCAGACTTCTTTTGACAATGCCGTTGATCAGGTCGAAGCCGATATTGGATCGCCGGTAGTCGCCGGCCAGGATCGTTTTTGGAAATCCCGGCCCGTTGTCGCGAAAGCGGAGTCGGGTCATGCCATCCGATTCTTCGGCGGCAATGTCGATGTCGAGCAGGCTCTTGCCCTGGGGTGGCATGCCGTGCTTGATGCTGTTGGTCACCAGTTCGTTGATGACCAGGGCCAACTGGTGTGCCTGGCCACTGCTTACCTTCAGGTCGGTGTCGGCCACCCGGATTTCCACGGTATGTGAGAGGGGGGCGGTCTGCATCGCCGCCTGAGCCACCCGTTTGCAGACCTCGGCGAGGGGCAGCGGCCGCCAGGCGTGCTCGGTGAGCAGGCTGTGCACGGCGGAGAGACCTTGAATCCGGCCTTCCAGGTCGTGTAGGAGTGTGATGGAGTCGGGGCGGCCGTCGGCTTCCGCCCGGTCTTCCTCCTTGTGAAGCATGCTTATGATGGCCGCAAGGTTGTTCTTGACCCGGTGGTTGACTTCCCGGAGGAGCACCTCCTGGGTTTCGGCGTATTCCAGGAGTTTCTCTTCTGCCCTTTTGCGCTGGGTGATTTCGCGGCCCAGCACCACCAGCCCCTTGCGGCGGCCGTCGTGATGAAAAACCGGCACCTTGATGAAGTCGTAGACCTTCGGGGGGCCATCGGGGGTGGGAATGGTTTCTTCCTGCTGGTGGGCGCGGCCGGCCCGCCAGGCCATTTCGTCGGTGCGGGCACAGGTCGCAAAGGCGGGTCGGAACAGGGGCAAGGTCTGTTGTGCCAACTCAGAATCGGTTTTGTGTCGGTAGTCAATCCCTTCCAGCCGGAAGAGTGCCAGGTGGGAGCGGTTGGCCTCCAGCCATCGGCCCTTGTCGTCCTTCAGGCAGACCACGTCCGGGGTGGCGTTGATCAGGGTGCGCAGTTGTTCCTCCCTCGCCTCCAGGGTCTGACGGGTTTCCCGTCGGTCGGTGATATCGGTGGCGATCTGGATTTTGACCAGGCGGCCGTCCAGCCACTTGATCGCCTTGTCGTGATTTTCATACCAGCGGTTGTTCTGCGCGTTGTGCAGCTCCCAGATATGGGAGGTTTCGGAGATCGTCCCGTTTTGCAGGAGGAGGTTGGCGTTGGGGCAGAAGTCGCAGGGGCCGGTCTGGCCAATTTGGATCGCCTGCCAGCAGATCCTCCCGGTGACTTCGCCGAAGATGTTTTTGGCGTAACGGTTCAGGAAGAGGATCTCGTGGCTGGCCATGTCGATGACATAGACCAGGGCATCCAGGCTGTCAAAGACGGTAAGCAGGCGCTGATGTGACTCGAAGAGAGCGGCCTCGGCCTGTTTGCGTTTGGTGATGTCGCGGGCTACATGGACGCTGCCGAGCAGTTCGCCGCTGTCGGACTGCAGTGGTGAAACGGAGATGTGAAAGTAGCGGCCGGTGTTTGGTTCGTGGAACTCAGCGGTATGTGGTTGGCCGTCCATGAGTAGCCGGCGGTGGGGGCAATCGGCGAAGGGGAGATCTTGACTGTGGAGCAGCTGATGGCAGATGGCGCCGATGCATTCCCGGGGCGGCCGACCCACTTGGGCGGCCAGGGCTTTGTTGACCCGGAGGACGTGGTGGTGGAGGTCAATGATGGCAATACTGTCCGGCACGCTGTCAAATGTCCGTTCCCACTCGTTTTTGGCTCGAAGCAGGGCTGATTCGTGTTGGCGTTGGTTGATCATCCTGGTGAGGTGATGGGCGGCGTTGCGGAGGAAGTCCACCTCTGGGGCGCGCCAAAGGTGGGGCTGCGAGCAGTTGTAGAACTGCATGAGCCCTAAGAGTCGGCCGTCGATCAGCAATGGAAGAATCAGAATATTGGTAATGCCATGGCTCTCCAGTATCTGGCGTTCCGGGACCGAAAAGCTCGCGCTGGCGCCGGTGATGACTTCACCACGGGTCAGCAGGGGCGTCCAATTGGGAAACTGCCGCGGCAGGTGGAGCAGGGCGGGGAGGTCTGCTGTGGCGGCGGACGTGGGCCAGGCGGCCTGAAGTCGGAAAAATGACTCCTCGCCTGGCTTCTGCTGGGTCGGCTCTAAAAAGATGGCCGCCCGGTCTGCCTCCGTGGCCGGTCCGATGCAATTGAGGTATTCCTGGTAGGGAATTTCCTGGTGGGGCAGCAGGAGTTCCGCGCCGTGGTTGAGGGCGCGCAGATAGCGTTCCCGCATCAGCAGCGAGGCCTGAGTGTGAATTCGTAACATTCGCGCCCGGGCGAGACGCCAACAGACAAAACCGAGCAGCAGGGCAATGACGCCAACAATGATGCTGATCTTGTGCAGCCATGCCTGCCGCTTGATGTCAAGGCTTTGGCGGGGAACCAGCGAGACGATTTTCCAGAAGTACTGGTCGTGGCCCAGGGGCGTGGTGGGGGCTGCCGTGTCGGCCGTGGGGCGGCTGCTCGACTTCATGCCGGCGTTGAGGGGGAAGACCGTTGAAAAGGTAAAGAGCCCCGCCGGGGTTTCGAACTGCCCCTGGTTATTGTCCGCTATCTGACGCCAGGCGTTGGGATAGGCGGCGCCGAAGGTTTGTTGTCGGCGGTCGGCGAACATGAAACCCCACTCCTGTTCCGGCCGTGAGCCCTTAAGCCAGTAGCCCTCCCGGTTGAGCAGCATGGTTTCGGTGATGGCGCCGGAAGGCGGATGCCTGAATGCACGGAGCATCCGTTGGGCCAGATAGTTGAGAACCAGCAGGCCGCGTTTGTTCCCCTGGCGGTCGAACAGCGGGGTGGCGAAACGAATGGTGGGCTCCAGTGGACGGACGACGATGCCGTGTTCGATGTTGAGGTCTAGTGGGGAGACGTAGATGGCGTCCCGGCCAAGACCCATGGCGCCCTGAAAGTAATAGCTGTTCTTTTTGACCTGCAGGGCATCGTCGGGAACAACGGTGGCAACTCCACCGGCGGAGTTAACCCTCAGCAACTCCCGGCCGTCGACGTCCAGTACCGAAATCTGGCTGTAAATCCCTTTGCTTTTGCAGATGAGCAGGAAATCCCGTAGCAGTTCCGCCCGCGCCGCCGGTCGGATGGCGTCGCGATCGAGAAAGAGATCGTCCATGTCGTGCTGGTGGGCGAGAAAGATGAGGTCGGAGGTAATGGCACTGATATCGTAGCGCAGCTGTTCGTGGAGGTTGGCGACTACTTGCAACTCGATGTCACGGAGAGCCTTGTCCTCGCTGCCGGTGCGGGCCAGGAAGAGAAGGGCGCCAACGGCGAGAATCGCTGCGAGGAGGAGGGCGAAGACAAGAAGTGCCAGCGTGAGGGTCCGGCGGTTGTCCCGGTGGGATGATGGCGGTGGAGTGCTCACAAGCCGTTTCCTCGTTGCCGGGGCATGTCCTTCTCCCCATAAGTCGTCGGGTCCGAAGCTTGCCTGGGGCGTTGCCGTTTTCCCGGGATGGATTACGTCGGCCGGCAAGGAACCCATTCGCTTTGGATTATGGTTTTTTTCAACGGGATCCGCAACGGATAAAGGAGGTGGGTCGGGTAGAAAGTCGATGGCCGCTTTCGCGGCGCCTGGCCTCCGAGGGAGGGAGGCGGAATTTTGCTGACTGGCTAACAGGGCCATGGATTCAATGGTGTTATCGGGTCGGTTGTGCGGCGACAGGCCATGGCCGGGAGCGGATGGTGGGGTGTATCGCGGGGTGCGAATTCGGTCGGAAGGATTTTGGGTGCTTTTTTATGTATATCGTGGTTGTCAATATCGGCAGACAGTGCCTGGTTGCACGATGATGACATTTTTTGTTTCAGTTTTTAATCGCTATCTCGTTTGCCGTTTTTGTGTTGCTGGGTGTGAGCGTTTTCTTGTCAGAAATTAACTTCATTTTTGGCGTGTATGATTTGCTTTTTACGATTGGTTGAATCATTCATCGGGAAAAATAATTATCGAATGATATTGTTGCTGTTGTTTTGTGAAACACGATTGATGGTTTTTGGTGAGTATTTTAATTATTGGCATTTAGTTAATTGCTTTAGTACCTGTTTTGTTGGCAAGTCGCCAGTAAGGAGTGATTCCTGATGATGTTCTGGGAATTCCAAGGAAAACTGCGAGTAAGAAGTGTGGTTTAATTGGAAGAAAAAAGAAACGCGACAAATTGCCACATTTCATTTTTTGCATTTCCAGGTAGAACCAAAATTGGTGCCAGGGTGGTTTGGCATTATTTTTTCGCACTCTGTGATCGATTTTTTTAATTTATCGCATAGGTTTTATCCGTGCCGGGCGGCGTTGGTTTGGATGCCGAATAAGGGTCAGGCAGGGTAAAAGGAGGCACGGGCCCCGAGTTGATGGGGTGGTGCAAAAATCTCTGCTCTCCCTTTTAGGGAGGGCGCGCCTTGTAGCGAGGCAAGGCGTAAATCTTAAAAAACGTTAGGGAGGCTGTAGATGGAAGAAAAAATGAACTGTGAGCTCGAGGTGTCCAGGCGGAACTTTTTGTCGACTTCCGGTAAGATTCTTGCTGGAACCGCCATCGCTTCGACGGTGCTGGCGAGCCAGGCAGACAAGGCCCATGCCTACGGGTATGAGACCGGCTTCGCCTACACCAAGCTCAACCCCGAAGAAGTCGCCAATATCACCTACCACAACTACTTCAAGCGTTGGTGCGCCTCCTCCGTTATCGCTGGTTTCTCAGAGTTGCTGCAGAAGAAGGTCGGCGGTCTGTGGAAGACCTTCCCCATCGATGGCATGCGCTGGGCTCACGGCGGCATGGCTGGCTGGGGCGCCCTCTGTGGTACCCTGACCGGAGCTGGCACCATCTGCGGTCTCTGCACCAACGACACTGACGTTGCCGAGGCCATGGCCAACGACCTGGCATTCTACTACTCCTACACCGAGTTGCCCTCCTACACCCCGCCAGGCAAGCCTGAAAAAGCCGAGATTCATCACATGACCATGGCCGGCACGCCGGTCTGTCATATCTCGGTGGGCCGCTGGATGCGCGCTGAAGGTTCCGCCTTCCTCGATCCGGAGCGTGCCGAGCGTTGCGCCCGCCTCGCCGCCAACATCGCCATGGAGACTTGCCACATGCTCAACGATCATGCCGACGGCAAATTCAAGCCCAAGCATGCGTTGCTGTTCAACGTGGCTGCCAACGGCATCACCTCGCAGAACAACTGTATGGACTGCCATGGCCAGCATGTGCCGGCCCCGGACACCTATGCGACCCTGAAGAAGTAATCGCAGTTCTTCTCTGTGAACAGACAGGCGAATGTGCCCCTGCGGCGCATTCGCCTGTTTTGCTTTGAAGCAACCTTTCTGCTATCATGGCAAGGGCTGAAGTGGGAGGGGCGGCACCGTGGGGGGGCGCCGATTGGCTGGATCGTACGAAAACGTTGATTTGATAAGATCAGAAGGGACCAACGATGGAGAAAGCGATTCAGGATTACTATCCCGACCGGCTTTGTCACTGTTACGGCTGCGGCAGTCTCAATGAGCACGGTCTGCTGTTTAATAGTTACTGGCGGGACGGGGCGGCGGTGGGTACCTTTCTGCCCGGGCCCTACCACCTTGATCCTTCTGGTCACACCCATGGCGGGCTGCTCGCCTCGCTCATCGACTGCCATGGCAACGCCACTGCCTGCGCTGCCGCCTACCAGGCCGCCGGCAGGCAGTTGGGCAGCCTGCCGATGCTGCGATACGTGACCGCCGCTCTCCATGTCGAATACCTTCTGACGATCCCCCTGGCAAGTCTGCTGGAGTTGGAGGGGCGGGTGCGGGAGGCGGACGGGTCAGATACGGTGGTCGACGTGGTGGTGCGGGCGGCGGGCCAGCTCTGCGTGCGCGGTACCGTGGTCTCGGTGCTGGCCGCTGGGTAAGGGTAAGGGGGGCTTGGGCGCCGCGTGGATCTCTATGGTTCCTGTTTGAGAATGGCCAGAATCCGGGCCGTTCCCTGAAATTCAGCGCCCTGTTCGCGGCATACCGTCTTGTAGAAGGCGCAGAGCATGCAGTTGGCTGCCTTGGCGGCGAAGGCGCCCTCGACCTTGCCGGTGCAAAGGGTTTGGCGTACAGCCCAGCAGGCGCGCCCACCGTTGGTGCCGTCGTTGACGCCGTCCAGACGGCTTTCGGTGGCCGCCGGGCAGATCCCCAGTTCCGCCACCTTCTCGCCTCCCGGCTCGCGGCCGCAGCCATGGAATTCCCAACAGTTGCGCTTCCCTCTTTCTGCCATCCTATTTCTCCAGACAGTTGGTAATGCAGCGACGGCAGTCGGAGCGGGTGGCGCCATTTTCGCAGTAGCGCTTGAACCCCTCCACCCACTCATCGCCGCCCCGCGGGCAGAGTCGCACGAACTCCATGAACTGGATCAGTCGCTCGATGATCTCCGGCGGGGCGGCGTGCTCGATGCGACACGCTCCTTCCTCGGCGACGCGCTCTTCCACCGCCAGGACGCTGACGAAAAAATCCTTTAAGGTCTGGTGGCGGCGGATGACGTCTTCGGCCGCTGCCCGGCCCTGGTCGGTGAGGGTGATCACCTCGTAGGGGGCATAGTTGATCAGGCCGCGTTGGGCCAGAGAGCGAAAGGCTTCGGTTACCGACGAGCGGCTTACCTTGAGCCGGCCGGCAATCTCCTTGGCACGCGCCACCTTCTTGGTGGCGATGATGTGGTAGATGGTCTCCAGATAGTCTTCCTGGCTGGCGCTGAGGCTCTGGTCGCTCATCGTAAGTTTACCTGACGTCGGTGGGCTCATGGGCCGGCGGAACGCAGCCTTCCTGATCGAAGCCGGCGGCGTGGCCGTGGTCCGGGCAGGGGGCGTCTGGCCGGCAGCTGGAGTTACAGCCGGCACAGCCGCTGCCCGGTGCCCTGCTGGTGAGGGTCCGGTAGAAGGAGCGTAGACTCCAGACCGCCGCTACCCCGATGACCAGCCAGACAAGCGTTGATTCCATGGGGGAGATCTCCTTGTCACCAGGCGGGCAGGGCGCACCGGCAACGTGTCGGTGAGGGGGGCTGCAGCGCTGCGGGTCACCGTTCCCTTGTTGATAGTATTACCAGAGGAAGCCGGTTTGTGCCACCACCCGGGGTGGTTTTTGTCCGCCGCCTCAGTTGGGGAGAAGGGCCAGACTCAGGGCCGGCACGTAGGTGATGATGATCAGGGTCAACAGGAGCAGCGCGAGGAAAGGGAGGGTGGCGCCGTAGAGTTGTACCACGGGTTTTTCGAAGCGGTAGCTGGCGAGAAAGAGGTTGAGGCCCACCGGCGGCGTGCAGTAGCCGATCTGCAGATTGGTCAGGAAGATGATGCCCAGGTGGATGATGTCGATCCCGTACGCCTTGGCGATGGGAACGATGAGGGGCACCACCAGCACCAGGGCGGAGAAGATATCGAGCATGGAGCCCACCACCAGCAGGAAGAGGTTCAAGAGCAGCAGGAAGGTGTACTTGCTGGAGATGAACTGGCGGATAAGGGCGAAGAGGCGCATGGGAACCTGCTGGTCCACCAGGAAGTTGGTGGAGGCCATGGAGGCGGCCAGCACTACCAGGATACCGCCGAAGAGCACCATGCTCTTCACCATGATGGTTGGCAGTTGGCGTGGTGAGATGTCGCGGTAAATGAGAAGTTCGACAATAAGTACGTAGCAGGCGGTAACCGCCGCCGCCTCACCGGCCACGAATAGACCGCCGTAGATGCCGCCCAGCACGATCACCGGCAGGGGCAGCTCCCACGCCGCAGCCTTGAGGGCGGCGGCAATGGCCCGGCCGGTAACTGGTTGCCGCCGGCCCTGGGAGGTCGGCCCCTTGATCATGCAGTAGCCGGCGAGGAGCAGGAGCATCAGCAGCCCCGGCAGGATGCCGGCCAGAAAGAGATGGTCTACCCGCACCTCGGCCACCACGCCGTAGAGGATCAGCGGCAGGCTGGG
>DHYV01000003.1:0-53974 GCA_002414225.1 Desulfobulbaceae bacterium UBA5121
CCGCCGGCTGCGGATGAACGGGTGGCTCAACTGCACGCGGCCGGTTTCACTGACTCCCGAGATATTGAGGGCGGAAAACTCTTCCCCCACGTCGTAGTCGGCCCGGGCGTAGCTTACGTTCAGCCGGGTGCCGTCGGAGTCCACCGGCAGGCCGTAAGCGAGCCTGCCCTGACGGAGGAGGTTGTGCTGCGAATGGGTATAGCCAACGGTCAGGGCATCGCCGACTCTGAAGGGGTTGTTGAGGGTGACATCCGCCCCGAGCCGCCACTTGCCGATAACCTTGCGGCCGTAGTTGTCCAGCACGGCGCTGCCGGAAACCCGCTTTTCCTCCATCCGCAGGTTAATGTCCGTGGTGCCGTATCCCTCGCCAGGGACCAGCACCGACCGGGCGGTCAGCCCGGGCAGGTCGTTGAGGAGCATAACCTCGCTTTCAAGGTCGGAAAAACGCAGGATGGTGCCGGCCTTCAGCCGGTTCAAATGGCGGCTGAGCAGGGCGTCGGAGTAACGCTGGTTGCCGGTAAAGACCAGCTTGCCGACCCGGCCCTCCACGACTTCCAGGCGCAGAACCCCGTCCCGCAGCTTCTGGGCCGGAACGGTCACCACGGTGAGGTTGTAGCCGTGCTCCTGATAGTACTCGGTGAGCCGGTCGGCAAGCCCGTAGATCTCGGTGAGGGTCATCTCCTTACCCTGCCGGTCGGCGATGAGGGCGCGGAGTTCTTCCTCGGAGAAAACGGTGTTGCCGGTGATGGAAAAACGGTTGACCCGGATCCGGTGTTGTTCGGCGGCAGGAGGGGGCTGCGGCGGCGGGGGGGGCTTCACTTCGGGCAGCGGGCAGATGTCCTTCCCGGGCAAAGGGGAAGGCGCCCGCAGGGATTCGCCCACCGTACCGGGAGTGGGGGGCTGGGCCAGGGCCGCCCGGACCGGGGACAGAAGGAGTAGAGCCAGAGAAAGAACACAAACTGAGCCACTCGACAGAGGAGGGCGGTGCGGAAACATTTTTTCTCCTTGTCCGTCGTTGGCGGGGTGAAGATCAGACAGCCACCATTGCCCCCCCAGCATTAGCAGCGCCCAAACACATTGTCAAGACAAATTCCGATCAATGAAACCCAGACCCTTTCGGCAAAAATAACGGCGGAATAAAGTGGAGTTATTGGAAATTCACGGGGGTGGAGGGTGGAGGGTGGAGGGTGGAGGGTGGGATTTACTCGACTTATCCTGCATGGACAGAACAGTCGCCTCTGTGCGAACCTGATCTTCCCCGCCATCGACAGACACCCTGTTAAGCGAGTAAATTCCGCGACAGAGGTGATCTATCATGTCCACGAAGACAAAGTCGGGCAAATCCCGCAATCGTTTCTCTCAACAGTACAAAGCCGAAGCGTTGGCGCTGGCCGAACGGCTCGGGGTTCCAACTGCCGCCAAGCAGCTCGGCCTCCAGGATTCTCAGCTGTATTCCTGGCGCAGCAAGGAACGCATGAATCAGGAGCGTAGCGACGTCGAGGAGAAGCTGGCCGTCGAAAACGTTCGCCTAAAACGGCAGTTGACCGAACAGGCCGAGGAGCTGGCGATCCTAAAAAAGGCCGCAGCGTACTTTGCGAAAAGCCTGAAGTAAAGTACGCCTCATGCTCGACCATTCAGGCATATTCAGGATCACTACCATGTGTCGCGTCCTGGGTGCTTCCCGCAGTGGATTCTACGCTTGGCGTCACCGGCGGAAACAGCCTTCGGTGCGTCAGCAGCGACGCGAGTGCCTTGACCGGCAAGTGGCGGAGACATTCGCCTTCCGCAAGGGGCGGTCCGGTTCGCCGGGATTGACTCTCGACCTTGCGGATTAGGGACATCACTACGATCCCAAAACTGTGGCGGCCAGCATGAAACGGCAAGGCCTGCGCGCCAAAGCTGCCAAGAAATTCAAGGCCACCACCAACTCGAACCACAATCTGCCCGTGGCGCCCAATTTGTTGGATCAGGAGTTTGTCGCCACTGCCCCAAACCAGAAATGGGTGGGCGATATCACCTACCTTCAGACATCAGAAGGATGGCTGTATCTCGCTGTGGTCATTGACCTTTACTCTCGTCTCGTTGTCGGCTGGGCCATGAGTGAACGAATGACCGCCGATCTGGTTTGCAATGCGCTGCAAATGGCCCTATGGCGTCGCCGTATGCCCAAAAAGGTTATCGTACACTCGGACCGTGGCAGCCAATACTGCTCGGCTCCTTATCAAAAGCTGCTGTCGAAACAAGAACTTCTGTGTAGCATGAGTGCCAAGGGCAACTGCTACGACAATGCCTGTGCGGAAAGCTTTTTCCACACCTTGAAAGTGGAAGTGGTGCATGGCGAACCCGTGGTCATCCGCAAGGAGATGCGCCGCATCGTGTTCGAATACATTGAAGTTGACTACAACCGCACCCGGCGGCACAGTGCGAATGGTTATATCAGCCCCGAAATGTTCGAGGCTCAAATGGTCGCTTAGCTCCGTGTCCGTTGTTAGCGGGGAAGATCAGTTTCAGGAAAGGCGGCTGCGGTAGTCATCGTACCCGAAACAACGCACCACCCGCGTCTCGCCAGTGGCAGAATCGTGGATGGCGATGCTGGGCAACCGCACGCCGTTGAAGGTGTTGTTCTTGACCATGGAGTAATGCCCCATGTCGCCAAAGACGAGCTTGTCGCCCACCTTGAGCGGCCGGGGAAAGGAGTAATCGCCGATGATGTCGCCGGCGAGACAGGTCAAGCCCCCCAGCCGGTAGGTGTGGGGGTGGACACCGGGAAGCGCCGCGCCCTCGATCTCCGGCCGGTAGGGCATCTCCAAGACGTCCGGCATATGGGCCGCGGCCGAGGTGTCGAGGATGGCGATGTCCACGCCGTTATGAACGATGTCGAGCACCGTGGCCACCAGCACGCCGATGTTGAGGGCCACCGCCTCGCCGGGTTCGAGATAGACCTGAACCCCGTAGCGATCACGGATGCGGACGATGAGGTCGCAGAGCAGATCGACGTCGTAGTCGGCGCGGGTGATGTGGTGGCCGCCGCCGAAGTTCAGCCACTTCATCTGCGGAAGATACCGGCCGAACTTCTCCTCCACCGCCGCCAGCACCCGGCCGAGCACGTCCGAGGTCTGACCGCAGAGGGCGTGGAAATGGAGCCCCTCGATGCCGTCGAGCGACTCGGGCCGGAACTGGTCGATGGTGACCCCGAGCCGCGAGTTTGCCACACAGGGGTCGTAGAGCCTGGTCTTCACCTCCGAGTACTGGGGGTTGACCCGGATGCCGCAGGAGATCTTTTTATCCGCCCCCTGCACCCGCTCGCGGTAACGCTGCCACTGGGAAAAGGAGTTGAAAACCAGATGGCCGGCATAGCCCATGACCTCGTCGAACTCGTCGTCGCGAAAGGCAGGCATGTAGACATGGACCTCGCCGCCCATCTCCTCGGAGGCGAGCCGCGCCTCGTCAAGCGAACTCGCGGTGGCGCCCACCAGGGTCTCGCGGATCTGGGGAAAGAGGCTGAACATGGCAAACCCCTTGAGGGCGAGAAGAATCTTGGCGCCGGTGCGGCGCTGCACGTCGCCGAGCACGGCGAGGTTCGCGGCCAGCAGCTGGCGGTCACAGACATAGCAGGGGGAGGGGATGGTGGCGAGGTTCAGGTTCATCGAGGAGGTTCCATGGCCGGCGGGCGGCCTTAAAAATGTTGAGAAAACGGTTACCGGGAAACGGTGGCCCGGAGTCGGGCCGGCAGGTCACAGCGCCCCACCAGTTCGGCCACCGCCGGCGGCACCAGATGGCGCCAGGCCCGGCCAGCGGCGAGCAACCGCCGGACCTCGGAGGCTGAGATCCCCTTTTCGGCCGGCCCCCGCCGCCAGAGCACCTCGGTCTGCAGCCCCAGCGACTCGAAGAGCGCCAGCTTCCGCTCGCCCCACTGATCGTAGATGGTCAGGAAAAAGACCCCGTCCATGGGCACGTAATGACGGAAAAGCTCGGGAACGTTGATGGACAGGGGCACCACGGAAAACGCTTCCCAGGGGACGCCGGCACCGGCAAGGGCCGCCCGCACCATCTGGTACCGCTCGTAATAGGTGAACGGATTCTCGGCCGGATCGCTGCGTACGGGATCGGCGGCATCGGGCCGGGTCACGGTGGGATCGGGGTTGGTGATCCCCACCACCAGATGACGACAACGCGCCTTGCCGGCCAGCAGGTAGGCCAGGTGGTCATTGTGCAGAACCTGAAAACGCCCGTGGATGACACCGGTTTCGTGCATGTGTTCTCCGCGCAGACGAGGAAGACGCGGCGGTTCAGGGCGACAGTCGAAACGGCGTGCGCCTCGCCGGCCAGTAAGGGCGGTCTTCCGGGGCGTCCCGCAAGCCATGCAGCTTGGCGCGGTCAAGACCGTTCAGGACAAGATACATGAAATCGCCGCCCCTCACCACCCCCAATGCACCGGCGGCGCAGCGCACTTCATCGAAGCCGCGCACCAGATCGCACCGCTGCCCCGGCCCCACCATGGTGAACGGCACCGGCTCGCCGGAGTGGACCTGGGGGCCGCTGCTGGGCGTGGAGTGATCGGCGGTGATCACCAGGAGGGTTTCCGGCGCCCCGAGCAACTCGTCGGCAACGGCGGCCAGGCCCCGGTCCAACGCCTCGATGGCCGCCACCTTGGCGGCCGGCTCCTTGGTGTGGGCGGCCGCGTCCGGTGCCTTGGTGTGGACGTGGATGAAGTCGTGATCCGTCGTCGCCAGGGCATGCCGCAGCCGCTCGGCAAGATCACGCCCCGGCTCGCCGCTGTCCTTGACCTTGCGAACCGCCAACCCCAGAAACTCCGCGAGTCCCCAGTAAACGAGCCCTGATGCGATGGAAAGGCCGCGAAGCCCCCAACGCTCGCCAAACCGCTCCACCGCAAGCCACCGGCCGGGCCGCTGGGTAACCAGGCCGTTCAGGGCGACAAGCCCTTGGCCCCGGCGGGCCACGTTCACCGGCTGCGCGGCAAGGGTGCGGTGACACCAGGAGAGATAGGCGGTAAGCGCCCGGGCGGTGTGGCGGGCGGCATGGTCGTCGCCGGCCTCACGCCAGGGCAGTACCGCCAGCAACGGCTCGCCTTCGGTAATGGGATCGCTGTCGGTGATGCACGGAGAAACCGGTCCGCGCAGGGTGACGATGCCATCCGGCCCACGGGTGGGAAGATAGCGGCAAACGATGCCGTCACAGTCGCGGCCGGCGATGCTCGCGCCAAGTTCGGCAAGTTCCGGCGCGGTGGCGAGGGGCCGATCCTCGGTGAGCACCAGCAGCCCGTCACGCTCTTCGATGTTCACGAAGTGGGCCAGGAGGGCGATTTCGTCCTCGGCGATGGCGTGACCGGCCCCCATTGCCTCCAGGAGGCCCCGGCCCGGGAACTCCTCCGGCGCATAGCCGAACATGGCGAAATGGGCGTTTTCGCTGGGCAGGGCCTGGCCCAGGCGGCCGGCATGAAAGAGACCGTTCACTCCCAGCGCGGCAAACCGGTCCAAGGTCGGGGTGACGGCGGCCTGCAACGGCGTCCGGTCGCCGAGTTCCGCATAGGCCCGGTCGCCGAGGCCATCGAGCAGGATAACGATACAGCGCTTGGCCAGGGGCAGCAGACGCTGCGGGGATGGCGATTTCTTTTTCATCATAAAAACTCCACCGGCCAGGCCGAAAACAAGGTCAGGAATGATGCCGGCCGGGACCGCCGCAAACCTCCCGGCACCGGACACCCGACGGCCGAAAATAGACCCAACCTATGCCGCCCCCGCCAGTCGACGCGAACAACCTATTTGACTTTCATCCCCCAACGGATAAAAGTTGCTGCCATGCGTTTCGATCTCCACGTCCATACGACCTTCTCCGCCTGCAGCCGGCTCACCCTGGGCCAGATCTGGCAACATGCCAGGTCCAGGGGACTTGACGGGGTCTGCATC
Source organism: Desulfobulbaceae bacterium UBA5121 (assembly GCA_002414225.1). Classification (GTDB taxonomy): domain Bacteria; phylum Desulfobacterota; class Desulfobulbia; order Desulfobulbales; family UBA5123; genus UBA5123. The sequence continues at coordinate 5,928 of DHYV01000003.1, forward strand.
ACCGACCACGATACCATGGCGGCCAGCGACTTGCTCCTCGAAGGAATCCAGCCCAACGGCCTCTGCGTCATCTTCGGCATGGAGTATGCCACCAGCGAAGGGGATTTCCTGCTCTTCGGTCCCTTCGAGGCCCTTGCCAAAGGGTTATCCGCACCGCTGCTGCTCCGGGAGGTGGAGGCGTCGGGAGGGATCGCCATTGCCGCCCATCCCTTCCGGGAGGGACGGGCCACCAACCAGCAGCTGATCGCCACTGGCCACTGCACCATCGTCGAAGGGATCAACGGCCGCAACCGCCTCCACGAGAACCTCCTGGTCAACCACTGGCAGGATCTTTACGGTATCCGGCCGGTGGGGGGCAGCGATGCCCACAGTCTCGACGAGCTGGGCCGGGTGGCCACCTCTTTCCATGCCCCTATCCGAAACCGGGGCGAATTCGTCGCCGCCCTCAAGGCCGGGGCCTATACGCCGGTGACGGCGACCCTGCCCATGGCCGCCACCGCGCCGGCAGCCCACGCTTTTTCGGCCCACCCCGCCTTCGCCTTTTCTTCCTGAGACCGTAACCGCCTCACCCCGTTGACTCTCGCAAACACAGCGACGGCAGCCGTCCGACCCAACCGGGAAGAGCACGGCACGGATGCTGACCCCTCCGAACGAACCAGGGGGCGCGAGCCCGGCCGGCCAACGCCCCCTCTGGTTCCGCGCGCCCCTTACGCCATTTCGAGGATGTGCCAGGGCAAGCCATGGAGATTGAGCTTGTCCATGAAGGGGTCGGGGTCGAGTTCCTCGACGTTGAACACCCCGGCGCCCTTCCAGACCCCGGTCACCATCAGCATGGCGCCGATCATCGCCGGAACGCCGGTGGTGTAGGAAATGGCCTGGGACTGCACCTCGCGGTAGCACTCCTGGTGGTCGCAGACGTTGTAGATGAAGAGCTTGCGGGGCTTGCCGTCCTTGAGCCCCTCGATGAGGCAGCCGATGCAGGTTTTGCCCTTGGTGCGGGGACCGAGGCTTGCCGGATCGGGCAGCAGTTTTTTGAGGAACTGCAGCGGAACGATCTGGTGCCCCTCGAACTCCACCGGCTCGATCCCGGTCATGCCGACGTTCTGGAGCACCTCCAGATGCTTGAGATAGTTGTCCGAAAAGGTCATCCAGAAACGGATGCGCCTGACTCCCCTGATGTTCTTGGCAAGCGACTCAAGCTCCTCGTGATACATCAGATAGGCCTTCTTGGGCCCGATACCAGGGAAATCAAAGGTCATCTGCACCGACAGCGGATCGGTCTTCAGCCACTTGCCTTCCTCGAAGTACTTGCCCCGGGCCGTCACCTCGCGGATGTTGATCTCCGGGTTGAAGTTGGTGGCAAAGGGATGGCCGTGGTCGCCGGCATTGGCATCGAGGATGTCGATGGTGTTAATCTCGTCGAAGAGATGCTTCTGGGCATAGGCGCAGAAGATGTTGGTCACCCCGGGATCAAACCCCGAGCCCAGCACCGCCATCAGCCCCGCTTTCTTGAACCGCTCCTGGTAATCCCACTGCCACTTGTAGCAGAATTTTGCCTCATCGGGCGGTTCGTAGTTGGCGGTATCGAGGTAGTCGACCCCGGTTTCAAGGCAGGCGTCCATGATCGCCAGATCCTGATACGGCAGGGCGACGTTGACCACCACGTCGGGCTTGACCCGCTTGATCAGGGCCACGGTTTCGGCGACCTTGTCGGCGTCCACCGCGGCGATTCCAATGGGTCGCGACAGCTGGTCGCGAATCTTTTCGCAGCGGCCGATGGTCCGGCTGGCCAGGGTAATCTCTTCAAAAACATCCGGCACCTGCGCGCACTTATGGGTGACCACGCCGCCGACCCCACCTGCCCCGATAATCAAAACTTTGCCCATTTTAAATTCCTTGTCATCTTCTTGTTGACGGACCGCCCGACACGTGCTATTTTGGCGGCCAATTTGATGGTGACGGGCCGTTAGCTCAATTGGTAGAGCAACTGACTCTTAATCAGTAGGTCCAAGGTTCGATCCCTTGACGGCCCACCAGATATCTTAAGGCTGCGATTCCTTCGCAGCCTTTTTTTATGCCCTTGCCGCAAAAACAATCCCTCCGCCACAGGCAACCTGAGTCCAGGCCGCCTCCCGTCGCCAAAGGCGGCGCTTCTATTACCTGAAAATTTTTAAAAAGTATATCAGAATTCAGCCGTTGGCGAGAATTTTCCACCACCACGCGCCGCGGCCCGTCGCCCCCCCCCTTACATGACATGGAGGGTGGGCGAGCCGCGGCGCCTCAGCCCACCACGGCCGCCCGGCCCACCGCCCGAAGGCGGCAAGCCCATGCCTGCTTGTGTCCACGGGATCCGCATTTAGATGAAGGGACGGCCGCAAGCCCCGGACAGCAGAGGCGAGGGAGGGGATGGGAACGCCATGCATCAAAAAAAAAGCCCGGCCATAAAGCCGGGCTTTCGAAAACAGAAGGATGAACCGGAGGTTTATTTGCGCCGCACCTCCGGTCGCCGATCCTGGGCAAGGACGACAATCAGGCCGATGATCGGGGTGAAGACCAGGCTGATCAGAAAATTACCCCAGAAGCCAAATTTATAGTCACGCCCCACCATCCCCAGGAACCAGGAAAACAAAAGGAATGGAACCACATACACCAGATACGGCGTGATCGGCAGAATCATATTGCTCGCCTAGGCACCGGCTGCGTCTTTGGCCACGGTCTTGCCTTCATCAAAGAGCTTTTTGTAATGCTCCTTCATGACTTCCGGGTTGAAATCGAGCAGAGTACCACCCGCTTCGAAGTGGGCGGCGAAAATCGAGCCGGTGGCATAGGTGATGGCACCGGCCATCACCGGCATGCTGAGCGAACTGATGAGCTGGCCGACACCGGGAATGACCTTGATGACCGAAGCGAGGATGCCGGTGGTTACCGGCACGATCCCCAGAGCACCGAAGAGGGGCAGGAGAACATTTTTGAACTTGTGCTCGGAAAAGGGGATTTCATAGACCTGGCTCATCTTGGTGATCATGGTCACCTGCGCGGCGTAAATGGCGGCGATATCCACTAAAGGAACAGGGATCAAGCCGCCGCCGGCACTCCAGAGCACGAATCGGCGGGTAATCTTGTTCGCCTGATCAAGGGTGGACAATCCGTCCAGCTCCTCCACGGTAATCTCAGGGCCCTTCACCTTCTCGTTCTTTTGGGTAGCGCTCACGGCCGATCCTCCGTTTCTTCTGTTGTTCTTAGGGTGCCCCAGGCCGGCAAAGCCGGACGGTACAGCATCTTTATTTTCAATGGGTGCTTCGTACGACGAAGTTCATAATATAGATATCCTAACAGTAAAGCAAGCGCAAACAAGCCGGCAGTTCTTTGATTTTGCGAAGTTTCGCTGCCTCCCCCCCCGCCGCGGCGACGCGGCACCACCTCCGGCGCCCTTGGTTCCTCAACGATTTTAAGCAATTCACTTTCCGGTGACCACGGAAAAAGTATTTCCGATTTGAGCCAAAACGGTGTTAGATTGTAATGACAAACGGGCCGCCGCACCTGCCTTCCGCAGGCACCTAATGTTCGAAGGAATCCCGACGCGGCCGTTTTATCACACTTTTCCCGAGACAATTTCTGGTTAAAAGCCAGCGCCGTTGCCAGCGGCAACGGCGCTGCGCCGTCGGGGGAGCGGGGTTCCGCCTCCCGGGTTGAACCACGCCCATGACTCTTACACACAAAAAAATATTCGTCTAAAAAAATATTCAGCGCGTGCATTCTTTGCATCCACAACCGCTTGGACTGACAAGTTTCCAAAGAGAACTGTGGCTGTCGCACCTGGGGCTCCCCGAAGAGCATCCCGGGATCAGCTGTGGCGGCCTGTTCGATCTGAACGGGGTTCCGGACCCGGAATTGACCCGCGACGCGCTCGTAATCCTGGTCCGCCACTTCCCGCTGCTTTCCGCGACCCTGCGAAAGACCGACGCCATCTTCCCGGTCATCGTCCCCGGGATGTGCCCGGAACCGGATTTTTCCTTTCTCGACTTCAGCGCCGCCCCCGACCCGGACCGGGCCGCCCGCGCCTGGCTGGCCGAGTTCGCCGAAAAGCCCTTCAACCCGCTGGGCGGCCACCTCTGCCGTTTTGCCCTGCTGCGGCTGTCCGATGCAAAAAGCATCTTTGCCAATCGCTTTTTCCATCTCACCGGCGACGGCATCGTCTGCGTCACCCACTTCAACATCATGGCCCGGATCTACGGCGACCTGATGGCCGGCCGGCCCGTGGATCTGGGGCCGGCCCAGGACTGGCAGGACGATATCCGCCAGGACCAGACCCATCTCGCCTCGAACCGGGCCGCGTCGGACAAGGCGTTCTGGCGGCAGCAGCTCGCCGACCTTCCCCTGGAGCCGATCTTTACCCCGCGACCGGGCCGGCCCGACCGGGTCGAAACCATCGCCCGCCTGGAGTATCCCCTGCCGGAGGCAATGGGCGAGCGGCTGCGGGACTGCGCTACGGCCAACAAGGCCGGAATCTCCGACATCCTGATGACCCTGCACCTCCTCGCGCTCGCCCGCCTTTACGACCGCGACCACCTGAGTATCCAGATCCCGCTCCGTTTCGGGGAACGCCGGGACCAACGCGCCTTCCACGGCCATCGGGTCAACGTGGTGCCGTTCACGATAAAGATCCCCGCCGACGCCACCTTTGCCTCCCTGCTGGCCGATGTCCAGCGCCAGATGCGGGCCTTCCTGCGCCGGGCCAAAACCCCCTTTCAGCTGGCCTTCCGGGAGGGCGGCGACCACCCGGAACTGTCACGGATCTGGGACACCCACTTCAACTTCATTCCCATGCCGGCCGACGGCGAGCTGGGCGGGGTGGGGATTCGCCTGGCGACACCGATAACCAGCCGTTTCGAACCGTTGATTCTCGGCATCTATGTGATACAGGTATTGGAAGACCAACGCCTGCACCTCTCCATCGATTACAGCCGCAACCACTTTTCCCAACAGGATGTCCGCCGCTATCTCGCCCGCCTGGATCTGTTGCTCGCCGAGGTCATGGACCACCCGCAGACCCTCGCCGGCCAGGGCGGCATCCTGCTGCCCGAGGAGCAAGCGGCGCTCGCCACCTGGCAGGCAGGGGAACGCCTGCCTTTCCGGCAAGGCTCCATCCCCGAGCTGTTCGCGGCGATCGCCACCCGCCATGGCGACCTGCCGGCGGTCACCACCGCCGAGGGTCAATACCGCACCTACCGCACCCTTGCCGACCGCGCCGCCGGCATCGCCGCCTGGCTGGCCGAATCCGGCGTGGGCCGGGGCGACGTGGTGGCCGTCCTGGCCCGCCGCCATCCGGCCCTGGCCGAAACCATCCTCGGCATCATGCAGGCCGGCGGTGTCTATCTCCCCGTTGATCCGGAGTATCCCCGGGAGCGGATCCGCCACATGCTCACCGACTCGGGCGTCCGCAAGCTCCTCACCCTGGAGGAGCGCGACGGGGCGGTGGCAGGCGACGACTTCACCGCGGAACTCCCCCCCCGCTCCCTGCCCCCGGCCCGGCCGGCGACGGCCATCGCCCCCGAGGACTCCGCCTACCTGATCTATACCTCCGGATCCACCGGCACGCCCAAGGGGGTGCTGGTCAGCCATGGCGGCTTCGTCAACATGATCCAGGCCCAGATCCGTTTTTTCGGCATCACCCCGGCCGACCATGTGCTCCACTTCGCCTCGCCTTCCTTTGATGCCTCGCTCTCCGAAATCTTCATGGCCCTGCTGGCAGGCGCCCGGCTCGCGCCGGCGTCCCGGACCCTGATCGACGAACCCTGGGCGCTGCGCGACTTCATGGCCGCCCAGCGCATCTCGGTGGCAACCTTTCCCCCCTCCTATCTCCGGCTGTTCAACCGGGAACCCCTGCCGGGCTTGCGGGTACTGATCACGGCCGGCGAGCCCCCCCTTGCCGACGACGCCCGGCACTACGCCGCCGAACTCGAGTACATCAACGCCTACGGTCCCACCGAGGCATCGGTCTGCGCCACCCTGGCCCGGCTCTCCCCGGCCTCCCTCGACCAGCCGGGCCGCATCGGCCGGCCCATCGCCAACACCAGCGCCTATATTCTCGACCGGTCCGGCCGGCGAAAGGCCCCGGGGATTCCCGGCGAGTTGTGCCTGGCCGGCCCGGGGCTTGCCACGGGCTACCTCAACCGGCGGCAACTCACCGCCGAACGCTTCGTCACCGCCGGTTTTGATCCCGGGCTCCGCCTCTACCACACCGGCGACCAGGCCGTCTGGACCCCGGAAGGCGACATCCTGCTCCTCGGCCGCCTGGACGAGCAGGTCAAGATCCGCGGCCACCGGGTTGAACTGGGCGAGGTGGGCGCGGCCCTGGCGGCCCACCCCGAGGTCGCCCAGGCAGAGGTGGTGGCCGTCGCCCTGTCCGGGCCGCAGCCGGACCTGGTCGCCTTCCTGATCGGGGAGCAGGCGGCCCGGCAGGAGAGCGGCCGGTTACGCGACTGGCTGCGGCAGCGGCTGCCCGACTCCATGATTCCGACCCGTTGCCATTGGCTCGCCGCCATGCCCATCGCGCCCACCGGCAAGGTGGACCGTCGCCAGCTGGCCCGCCTGGCCCGGCAGCTCACCCCGGAGGAGACGGCGGCGGAAGGGCCGGGCTCCCCCGTCGAGGAAGAAATCCGGGCCATTTTCACCGCGGTGCTCGGCGAACCGGTCCCCTCGCTGGCCATGGATTTTTTCAGCCTGGGCGGCGACAGTATCCGGCTCGTGGAACTGGGCCAGCGGTTGTCCAGCAGCTTCGGGCAATCGATTGCCACCCGCCAACTGCTGGCCGACTCCTCGGTGGCCGGGGTGGCGGCCTGGCTCCGGCAGGAGAAGAACACCGCCCCGGCGGCCGCGGCGGCGACGGGCGGACCGCTCCCCTTGAGCCAGGGCCAGCTGCAACTCTGGACCCTGGACCGGATGCGCGGCCCCTCGGCCCAGTACAACATGCCCTTTGCGGTGGAGATCGAGGCGGCCGCCCTGGACGAGGAGGCCCTCACAGAGGCCCTCGCCCGCGCCGTTGCCGCCCAGCCCGCCTGCCGGGTGGTGGTGGGGGGCGAGATCGACCAGCCGCTGCTCGCCCTCCGCTCCAACACCGCCTTCCACCCGGAACGCCGCGACCTGCGCGCCACACCCGACCCGGAAGCGGCCTGCCGCGAGCTTTTCCACCTCTACTGCCATCAGCCCTTCGACCTCACCGAGCTGCCGCTCCTGCGCGCCCTCCTGCTGCGACTTGCCGACAACCGCTGGCGCCTGCTGCTGGTGATGCATCATCTCATCGGCGACGGCACCAGTCTGCACATTCTGCTCAGCGACGTCTTCGCCGCCCTGGGCGGCCGAGAGCTGCGGCAGGTGGCGCCGCGCCGGCTCACCCAATTCGCGGCCGCCGAGCAGGCTTACCTCCAGGCGCCGGAAGCAGCGGAAGACCTGGCCTGGTGGCAGGAAACCCTTTCCCCGCCCCCCACCCGCCTGGACCTCGGCAAACACTCGCGCCCCCTGCTCAAGGGCGGCCGGGGCGACCTGTGCCGCCGCGAGCTGGCCGCGCCCACCGCGGCACGACTACCGGCCCTGGCCAAGACCGCGGCCACGACGCGCCTTGGCTGCTTTCTCGCCTTGGTGATCCGGTTCCTGGCCCTGGAAACCGATCGTGCCGACATCGCGGTGGGGGTGCCGGTGGGCCGCCGCGACGACCCCGGGCTCCATGATGTGGTGGGCTATTTTGTCAATACGGTCATCGTCCGCTCCCCCCGGACCGATCCGAAGCAGGATCTCGTCGGCCAGGTGCGGGAGGTGGCGGCCGCCCTCTCCCTGGCGGTGCGACATGGCCGCTATCCCTTCCCGCTGCTGGCCACCACCCTGGGCGGCGAACGGGATCCCTCGCGCTCGCCGCTGGTGGATATCCTGGTCACCGAGATCGACGAGGCCGCCCTGCTGGCCGGGGTGATCCCTCCCGAGGGGATGCGGCTGACGCCGGTGGATGTTTCCCTGCAGGCGGCCAAACTCGATTTCAGCTTTATCCTCCATCCCCGCGCCACCGGCACAACCGATCTGGTGCTGGAGTACGACACGGACATTACCGCCGCCGCCGAGGCCGAGTCGCTGCTGGCCCGCTTCGCCGCCTTCCTGGACACCACCGTGGCCATGGCCGGCACCGCCGACGCCGTCGCCGAACCGCCCGCCATCGACCCCGTCGCCGCCCGGGTCGCCGCGGCCTGGCGCCGGGTTCTCGGTGTGGCCGAGGTCACCGACCAGAGCAATTTCTTCACCGATGGGGGCGACTCGATCAAGGCAATCCAGATCGTCGGCCGCCTCCGGCGCGAGGGGATAACGGGGCTCGCCCCGGCCCAGCTCTTTGCCCAGCCGACCTTTGCCGCTCTCCGCGCTGCTTCCCTGGCCACCGCCCCGGCCGAACCGGCGGAGCGCCCGGGCCCTGCCTGCCGGCCGGGGGAGGCGATCCCGCTCCTGCCCATGCAGCAACACCTGCTGCGGCACCAGCAGCACTGGCACGCCTTCCACATGGTGTTGCCCCTGACCCTGGCCGACCGAATCGACCACCATCGCCTGCGCCGGGCGGTGCGGGAACTCCCCGGCCGGCACGAGGCATTCCGGCTCGCCTTTACCGCCGCCGGCCAGGGAACGCTGCTCGATCCGGCCGCGGCCTCGGTGGCCTGGGAGGAATGCCACGCCCCGGCAAATCAGGAGCTTTCCGCCGTGGTCCGGGAGGCGGCGACCCGCCTCTTCCGCGGCCTGGCCCCCGCGGCCGGCCGGCTGTTCGGCGCGGTTCTGGCCCACCACGGCGACCAACGGCTGCTGCTCATCGGCGGCCTCCACCTGGTGCTGGACGCCGTCTCCCTGGATATCCTGCGCCGGGAACTGGCCTGGTACTGCCGCGAGGGCGCCTGGCCGCACGCCTCGCCCGGCTGCGGGCCACTCGCCTGGGCCGCCCATCTCGCCGACCAGCACCACCGGCCCCCCTGGCAACAGGAAGAGACGCGGTGGCGACAAATCTGCGCGACCCCGGCCGCCGCCCTGCCCGGCCTCAAGCCCGAAGGGGTCGACCGGGCAGGAGAACGGATCGGGCAGACCCGACGGCTGCGACCGGGCCGGCCTTTGTCGGCCAACCCCAGGGTGGAGCTTTTAAGTTGCCTGGCCCAGGCCCTGCACGCCCGGGGGCTCACGGACCCGGTGCTGGTGACCATGGAAGGACACGGCCGGGAGGCGGCCTTCCCGGGGCTTGACGTCAGCCAGTCGGTGGGCTGGTTCACCACCACCTATCCGCTGCCGCTGGCCCCGGCTCCGCGGGCCGGGCAAGCCGCGGAAACGCTGGCCGCCTGGTTCGACAGCCTTGCCGCCGGCGGCCTGGGCTATGGGCTTCTCGCCCTGGCCGATCCGGAGCCGCTCCGCTATGCCCCCCAGATAAGCTTCAATTACCTGGGCCGGCTGGCCGACGCCGACGAGCCGGACGGCTTTATGCCGCTGCCGGAACTGGCGGTGCCCGGCGAGCTGCCAGGCCTCCTCCACCCGGATTTCAAGAGCGACGCCCCCCTGGACCTCATGGTCTACGCCACGGCTGCCGACGAACTCGTCATCCACGCCTATTTCTCCCCCCGCCGCCTGGACGGAGAATGGCTCGCCGGCCTGCTCGCCGCCTGGGAAGAGGCTCTCCTCGATCAGGCCGCCCCGCCCGAGGAATGGCTCGACCTGGCCGCGACCTGCCGCTGCCGGCCCGAAGATATCGAGGCGGTCTACGAGCCCACCAGCAACCAGGAGGCCATGCTCTACCAGCGGCAGCTCGACGGCCCCGACTCCCCGACCTATACCCAGCAGGTCAACTTCCGGCTCCAGGGCCGCCTGGACGAAACCGCCCTGCTCACCGCCTGGCAACTGGTCTGCCAGCGCCATGCCGGACTGCGCAGCCTTTTCCCCACTTCGGCGGCGGGCCACCCCCGCTGGCTGGTCCTGCGCCGGAGCCGCACCCTCGCCGAGCGGATCGACCTGAGCGGACTGCCCGCCGCCATGCAGGACGACGTCCGCCAACAGCGGTTGCGCCAGCAGCGCCAACAGCCCTTTGCCCTGGACCAGGGCCCCCTGCTCGCCATGCAGCTCTTCCGGCAGGACGATGATTGCGTCGAGATGAGCTGGTGCTTCCATCACATCCTCATGGACGGCTGGTGCATCGGCATCCTGCTGCGGGAACTCTTCGGCGCCTATCTGGCCATCAGCCGCCACCACCCTCCGGAGCTGCCGCCGGCCCCGACGCTCACGCCTTACCAACGGTGGCGCGAACGTTGCGACACCGAGGCGGCCTGCCGCTACTGGCGGGAGCAGCTGGCCGGCCTCGCGCGCCCCACCCCGGTGGCAGGCCCCCCAACCGCCGAAGACGCCCCTTTTACCCGCGAGGAAGAGGAATGGCGGCTGCCGGCCACGACCACCGCCGCGCTTGAAAAAATCGCCCGCCGGGCCGGAGTGAGTCTGGCGACCCTGCTCCAGGCGGCCTGGGCGCTGCTGCTCGGTGACGCCACCGACAGCCGGGACGAGGTGCTCTTCGGCCTGGTCACTTCCGGACGGCCGGCGGAGGTGGAAAACATCGAGGCCATGGTGGGTTCCTTTATCACCACCCTGCCGGTGCGGGTCCGGCTGGCCGACGAGGAACCATTTGCCGCCCTGCTGCACCGGGTCCAGGAACAGGCCCTGGCCCGGACCCCCTTCGAGTTTCTGCCCCTGGCCGACATCCAGCGCCTGGCTCCGGTCCCGGGGCCGCTCTTCGACCACATCCTGGTCTTTGAAAACTACCCCCTGGACGGCATCGCCCCGGCGGGATCGCCGGTGATCACCGGGGTCTCGGGCTTTGAGCAGCACCCCTACGCCTTCGGCCTCTCCGTGATACCCGGCCCGGAACTGCTGTGCCGCTTCTCCCGGAACCCGGCCCGGATGGCCCCACCCCGCCTGGCGGCGCTGCGCGGCCGCTGGCAGGCCCTGCTGGACCGGCTGGCCTCGACCGGCGAGGAGGTTGCCTGCGCCGAGCTGGTCCGGAAGGCCACGCCCCCGGCGGCCACGGCCAACGCGACAGCGGTGATGGCCGCCGCCAACGAAACCGACCGGCCCTATCCCCGCGACCACACCATCGCCCAGTTGTTCGGCGAGATCGCCGCCCGGCAGCCAGAGGCGGTGGCCGTCGTCGGCGCCGACGGCGAGGCCTGGGAGTACCGGCGGCTCGACCGCCTCTCCGACGCGGTGGCCGCCGGCCTTGCCGGCCTGGAGCGGGGCGAACCGGTGGCCCTGGCCATGGCCCGCGGCCCCGAGGCAATGGCGGTGATCCTCGGCATCCTCAAGGCCGGCGGCTGTTACCTGCCCATCGACGCCAACAGCCCCCGCGCCCGGACCCGGAGCATGCTGCAAACCGCCGCCTGCCGCCGGGTGATCCACGACCGCGACGGCGCCGCCCTCCTGCCCGATGACCCGCAACTGCGCGGCACCCCGGCCGAGGAACTCTTCCTTGCCCCGCGACAACCCGGCCCGCCGCCTGCCGCGCCCCGGGCGACCGACCCGGCCTACATCATGTTCACCTCCGGCTCCACCGGCGAGCCCAAGGGCGTCGTGGTCCCCCACCGGGCCGTGCTGCGGCTTGTCCGCAACAACGGTTTCCTCGACTTCACCCCGGCAACCCGCATCCTCCAGGCCGGCCCCCTGGGCTTCGACGCCTCCACCCTGGAGATCTGGGGCGCCCTCGCCAACGGCGGCCGGCTCTGTTGCATCGCCGACCAGGCGCTCCTCAGCCCGGGGGGCTTAAGCGCCTGGATCCGCGACCAGGGCATCACCGTCGCCTGGCTCACCGCAAGCCTCTGCAACCTGCTCATCGACGAGGAGATCGCCCTCTTCGCTCCGCTCCGGGTGCTGCTCACCGGCGGCGAACCCCTGAGCGCGCCGCACATGGCCAGACTCATGGCGGCCCACCCGGCGCTGACCGTACTGAACGGCTACGGTCCCACCGAGAACACCACCTTCACCACCACCCACCGCCTCACCCCGGCGGACGCGGCCACCGGCACCATCCCCATCGGCCGGCCCATCGGCAACACCAGGGTCCACGTGGTCAGGGACGACGGCAGCCCGGCCGCGCCCGGCGAATGGGGTGAACTCTGCGCGGCCGGCGACGGCCTGGCCCTCGGCTACCTGGGCCGGGAGGAGTTGAGCCGCGCCGCCTTTGTCGAGCTGCCGCCGCCCATCAGCGAGCGGGTCTACCGCACCGGCGACATCGGTCGCTGGCGGGCCGACGGCGTGCTGGAGTTCCAGGGACGGCGGGACGGCCAGATCAAGCTGCGCGGCTACCGGATCGAACTCGCCGAAATCGAGGCGGCGCTGTCGGCGCTGGCCGGGGGGGGCCAGGCCGCGGTGGTGATGACAGGCGCGGGCGAAAACCGGCGGTTGCGGGCCTATGTGCGGTCGGCGCCGGACGCGCCCGCCGCTCTCGCGGCAGCCCTGGCCGACCGGCTGCCGGGCTATATGCTCCCGGACCGCATCGAGGCCCTGGCCGCCTTTCCCCTCACCAAGAACGGCAAGCTGGACCGGGCCGCCCTGGCGGCAATGGCCCTGGCCCAAGCGCCTGAAGAGGCGCCGGCGGCAACAACGGACCCCGTCGAGGCCCGGGTGGCGACCCTGTTCACGGAAATCCTGGCCCGGCCGGTCACCTCGCCCGGGGCGGATTTTTTCCGGCTGGGCGGCCAGAGCCTCAAGGCCATGCGCCTCCTGGCCCGGCTCAACCACTGCTGCGGCGTGGAACTCTCCTTAAAAGACGTGCTCCACCACACCACGGTGGCGGCCCTGGCCGGCCGGATCAGGGAACTCGGCCGCGCCCCCGGCCCGGCCGCGCCGGCCATCCCCAGGCTGGGGGACCAGGCCGACTATCCCTTGGCCAGCGGCCAGGAACGGATCTGGTTCCTCCAACGCCTCCAGCCCGAGAGCAGCGTCTACAACGTGCCCTTTGCCGCCCGGCTGCCCGGCGCCATCCCCGCCGCGTTGCTCGAACAGGCCCTGGCCCTGCTCGAAGAACGCCACGACGCCCTGCGGCTGCGTGTTCCGTCCACCATCGGCAGCCGGGGGTTGCGCCAGCGGCTGGCCCCGGCCGGGGCCTTGCGGCTCGAAGAACGCGATTGCACCTCCGCCCCCGACCCGGCCCGGCAGGTGGCCGAAGAGATTGCGGCGGAAGTCGCCAGGCCGTTCCGCTTCGACGACGAGCGCCCCCTGCTGCGGGCCGTGCTCCTGCGGGAAACCGCCGCCAGCTCGGTGCTGCTCGTCATCTGTCACCACCTGATCTGCGACGGCTGGTCCGCGGAAATCTTCCTCGCCGACCTCGGCAGGGCCTACGCCGCCGTCAAGGCCGGCGCCAGTCCGGCCTGGCAGCCCCAGGCCCTCCGCTATGTCGATTATGCCGCCTGGCAACGCCAGAGCCTCGCCGACCCGGCCGGCGAAGCATTACGGCAGCGCTGGCGCGCCCGGATGACGCCGCTCCCCGAGCCCCTGGCCCTGCCCACCGACCGACCCCGGCCGTCCCAGCGCAACTTTGCCGGGGCGGTGCACCGCTTCCGCCTGGCCTCGGCGACCAGCCGGGAGATCGGCCGCGCCGCCGAGGCCGCCGCGACCACCCTCTTCACCGCGCTGGCCGGCCTGGTCAAGGTCTTTCTCCATCGCCATACCGGCCAGGAGGATATCGTCATCGGCGTGCCGGTGGCAGGCCGCCTGCGGGCGGAACTCGAACCCCTGCTGGGCTTCTTCGTCAACACCCTGCCGCTCCGGCTCCGCCTCGATCCCGGGGCCGGCTTCTCGGACCTGCTCGCCGCCCTGACCGAGACCTGGCAGCAGAGCCTGGCCGATCAGCTCTATCCCCTGGAAGCCCTGGTGGATGCCCTGGACCTGCCCCGCGAGGCATCCCGCAATCCCCTCTTCGACGTGCTGGTGGCCTTTGAGGAAGAGAGCTGGACCGAGGCGCGGGGGAGTGCCGCGCCCGAGCTTGTCCTGCGGCCCTACCCCGTTTCCCAGCGCTTCAGCAAGATGGATCTCAGCTTCTACTTCCGGGAAAGGGACGCCCGGATCGAAGTGGATATCGAATACAGCACCGATCTTTTCGACGCCGCCACCGTGGCGCGGTTCGCGGAACGGTTCGCGGTGCTGGCCGACGCGGCCCTGGCAACACCTGACGCGCCCATCCACAGCCTGCCGCTGATGACCGAGGCGGAGCGCGCCCTGGTCGTGGACCGCTTCAACGCCACCGCCACCGACGCCTGGCCACTGGACCAAAACACCGACCAACTCTTCAGGCGGCAGGTGGGCCGCGACGGCACGGCCGTGGCCCTGCGCGCCGCCGACGCCACCGCGCTCTCCTTTGCCGAGTTCGACCAGCGGGTCGAGGCCCTGGCCCGGGGCCTGGCCGGCCAGGGAGTGACAAGGGGTGATCAGGTCGGGGTCTGCTTTCCCCGTTCGCCCGAGTTGCTGCTGGTCATCTTCGCGGTGCTGCGGATCGGCGCGGCGTACGTCCCCTTTGTCCCCGGCCTGCCCCGGGAGCGCGTTGCCGCCATGCAGGAAGATCTGGGCTCGGTGCTGATGGTGAGCGACCCGGAAGAGGCCGAGGATCTGCGACGGAACGGCGCCCGGGTCCTGACCATGGCCGAACTCGCCGCCGGCGACCCCGCCGCGCCCCTGCCCGGCGCCCGTCCCGCGGACCCCGCCTACGTGCTCTTCACCTCCGGCTCCACCGGTCGCCCCAAGGGGGTGGTTATCGAGCATCGCGGCGTGGCCAATCGCATCCTCTGGATGCAGTCCCGGTTCCCGCTCACCACCGGGGACGTGATCCTCCAGAAAACCCCGGTTTCCTTCGACGTTTCGGTATGGGAACTGTTCTGGTGGTCGTGGACCGGCGCCACCCTGGCCCTCCTCCCGCCGGGCGGCGAAAAGGATCCGGCCGAGATCGTCGCCGCGGTGGCGGCCAACCGGGTCACGGTGATGCACTTCGTCCCCTCCATGCTGCGGGCCTTCCTGCATTACCTTGAACGCGAGCCCGAGGCGGTCGGCCGGATCGCCTCGCTGCGCTATGTCTTTGCCAGCGGCGAGGCCCTGACCCCGGATCTGGTCCACCGTTTCAACCGGCTCATCCATGCGGTCAACGGCACCGAACTCCACAACCTCTACGGCCCCACCGAGGCCACGGTGGACGTGACCTGGTGGCCCTGTTCGCCCCTCGCCGACCCCCACTCGGTCCCCATCGGCCGCCCCATCGCCAATACCCGGATGTACGTCCTGGACGCCTTCGGAACCCCCTGCCCCATGGGTGTTGCCGGCGAACTGTTCATCAGCGGCGTTCAGGTGGCTCGCGGCTATGTCAACCGCCCGGAACTCACCGCCGAGCGATTCCTCGCCGACCCCTTCCGGGCCGACCAACGCATGTACCGCACCGGCGATCTGGCCCGCTGGCGGCCCGACGGCGCCATCGAGTACCTGGGCCGCACCGACCATCAGGTCAAGGTGCGCGGCTTCCGCATCGAACTCGGCGAGGTGGAGGCGGCCCTGGAGCGAAGCCGGTCCGTTGCCCAGGCCGTGGTCCGGGTGACCGAACTCGCCGGCCTGCCGGCCCTGGAAGCCTTTCTGCTGCCCCGGGACGGAGCACGCCTCTCCCGCGCCGCCCTGCGCCGCGAACTGGAAAACTTCCTGCCGGAGTACATGATCCCCTCCCTCTTCTTCCAGCTCGACGCCCTGCCGCTGAACGCCAGCGGCAAGGCCGACCGCAAGGCGCTGACCGGCGTCAGGCTGGAGAGCGGCGCCGCCCCGCCGGCGCCGGCGGCCCAAGCGGCCGAGGAGGCCACGGCGCCGCCCTTCAGCCGGCAAATTCGCGCCCTCTGGCGCCAGGTGCTCCCCGAGGGGGCCGACTTCGGCGCCCGGGAGAACTTCTTCGAGGTGGGCGGCAACTCCATGTTGCTGCTCCGCCTCCATGAACTCCTGGAGGCGGCCTGGCCCGGCGTTTTCTCCCTGCCCGATCTCTTTGTCGCGGTCACCGTGGCCCAGCAGGCCGAACGGCTGGCCGCCGCCGGTGTCGAGGACACCGCCGCCCCCCATGCCACTCCCCGGGCCGGGGCCGACGAGCAACCGGTGGCGGTCATCGGCATGGCCCTGCGGTTGGCCGATTTCGACGACCCGGACGCCTTCTGGGCCGATCTGCTGGCCGGCGTCGACCGCACCGGGCCGCTGCCCGACCAGCGCCGGCGGGACACCAGTGCCATGCTGGCGGCCATCGGGGTGCAGGCGGACGCCGGCCAGATCCGCCAGGCCGCCTACCTGGACGACATCTCGGGCTTCGACTGCCAGCGCTTCGGCCTGGCGCCCATCGACATGACCCTGCTCGACCCGGAGCAGCGGCTTTTCCTGGAAACCGCCTTCCGCAGCCTGGAGGACGGCGGCTACGGCGGCGCCGCGCTCGCCGACGCCAGGGTCGGCGTCTTTGTCGGCGCGAGCCCCTCGCAGACCTTCAAGGAGGCGGTGGGGCGCACCTTCCGGGAGCGGGCCGAACAGGTCTATGTCCTCAACGTACCCTCCAACATGGCCTCCCGCCTGGGCTACCTGAAGAACTGGCACGGCCCGGCCGAACTGGTGGACACCGCCTGTTCCTCGTCGCTCAAGGCGGTGCACGACGCCTGCCAGGCAATCCGGCGCCACGAATGCGACCTGGCGATTGCCGGCGGAGCCCGGGTTCTGCTCACGCCGCTGCGGAGCGGCAAGGCATTTACCATTGAAACCAGCAGCGGCCAGACCCGCACCTTCGACGCCGACGCCGACGGGGTCGGGGCCGGCGAGGGGGCGGTGGCCTTTCTCCTCAAGCCCCTCTCCCGGGCACTGGCCGACGGCGACGCCATCCGCGCCGTCATCCGGGGCGGGGCCATCAACCAGGACGGCCGCTCCGCCAGCATCGCCGCCCCCAACCCCGCCGCCCAGGCGGAGGTGATCAACGCGGCGGCCGAGGCAGGCGGCGTCGAACTCGCCAGCCTCGATTTCTTCGAGGCCCACGGCACCGGCACCGCCCTGGGCGACCCCATCGAAATCGACGGCCTGCGCCGGGCCTTTGCCCGGCAGGGGCCAGGGGGGGCCGCCACCAAGGTGCCGATCAGCTCGGTCAAGGGCAACTATGGCCACCTGGACGCCACGGCCGGGGCCATCGGCATGGCCAAGGCGATTCTGGCCCTGGAGCACGGCTGGGTTCCCCGGCAACCGCATTTCGCCAAAGCCAACCCCCGCATCAACTTTGCCGAGGCACCGGTCTTCGTGGCCCGCGAAAACCATCCCCTGGCCGAGGAGCGCCGGCCCTGGCGCTGCGGGGTGAGCGCCTTTGGCCTGAGCGGCATCAACGTCCACCTCATCCTGGAGCAGGCGCCGCAACGCGACTGGCCTGCCGACGACGGCTTCTGGCTGGTGGTGCCGCTTTCCGCCGCCAGCGGCGACGGCCTGCGCCGCTACGTCGAACTCCTCCTCGACTGCCTGGCCGCGCATCCTCACTGGCCCCTCGCCGCCGTGGCCGCCACCCTGACCCGCGGCCGGGAACACCTGCCCTTCCGGCTGGCCATCGCGGCCCGCAACGCCAAGGATTTCCTTGCCGAACTCCTGGCCTGGCGCCTGGCCGGAGCCACGGCGGCGAAGGCCCCGGCCAACGGCACGGACCAACGGGTGGAGGTGGCCGGCCTGACCGGGGCCACGGCCGCGGCCGAGGCCCGCGCGGCCTTTCTGGCCGGGGCCGTGCCGGTCTGGCCGGCCAGCCGGCCGGTCGGCCGCCTGAACCTGCCGCCGGTGCCCATGGAACGGCGACGCTGCTGGCCGCAGTTCGATCTCAAGCCCCGCCCCCTGCGCCAGGGCCTGTTGGGCGAGCCGATCAACGCCCCCAGCGGCCGGCTCCATACCGTGCCGGTGGCGGCGGATCATTTCTGGCCAATGGCCGAGCACCGGCTGGCCGGCCGGCCGACCCTGGTCGGCATGGCCATCCTGCCCATGCTGGCCGAAGCCGCGACTCCGCTGGTCGATGGCGCCGCCCTGCGGATCGACCACCTGAGCTGGCTGCGACCGCTGGTGGCCGAGGAAGTCACCTCGGCCTGCCTGGCGCTGCAACCGACCGACGACGGATGGCAGGCCCGCCTGACCGGCCAGGGCCGGGACGGCGAATGGCGTGATTACACCGAGGCCCACCTCCGGGCCGGCGACCGTTCCGAACAACGCATCGACCTCGCCGCCCTGCGGGCGGAGATGAGCGCCGTGCCGACGCCGACGCCGGACCGGCACTCCCTCGTCCAGGTCAGCGACCGCTGGCATTGCCGCCGCCGGCTGTGGCGGTCGGCCGCCGGCGACCGGCTCCTGGCCCTGCTCGAACTCGCCGACCAATACCACGCCGACCTCGAACAACTGCCCTGGCATCCGGCCCTCCTCGATGTGGCGGCAAGCCTGGCCCTGGACCGGCCCGGCCTGGTTCCCGCCGGCTGCCGCGAGATCCGCCTGCTGCATCCCCTGCCGGCCCGGATCTTTGCCCTGCTGCGCCGGGACATCGAGCCGACGGCCGCCGCAACGGGCCTGGTGGCCGACTGCCTGCTCCTGGACCGGCAAGGCCGGGTGCTGGTGGAGATGAACGGTCTCACCTTCGTTCCCTTTGCCGGTCCCCGGGCCCGGCTCCACACCTTGCGGTGGCGGCCCCTGCCGGCAGCGCCGGCCCGCGAACCGGGCACCGCCTCGATCCTGCTGCTGGGCGACGGGGAAGAGGCCGAACAACTGGCGCAGCTGCTCGCCGACCAGGGCCGACAATGGCGGCAGGCTGCGCTGCCGACCCGGGAGACGGAATGGAGGCGGCTTGCCGCCGATCTTGCCGCCCAGCCGGTGGACACCCTCTGCGGTCTGCTGCCGGCAACGGGCTTTGCCCCCTGGCCCCTGGCCGGCCTGCTCAAGACCCTGCTGCAACAGGGACTCGGCCGGCCGCTGCAACTGGTACTCGCAGGCCGCGGCGCCCTGGCCCCCGCCGAGGCCGCCGCGCCAACGGGGAAAACGGCCCCGCCCCAGCCCGATGCCGCCCTGGCGCTGGGGATGGTGCTGTCGGTGGGCCAGGAAGAGCCGCTGCTGACCGCCCGCTACCTGGAACTGGCTGGCGCGGTGCCGGCCTCGGCAATCGTCGCCGAACTGGACGCCCCGTCCCAGGACGGCCCGGTGCTGCTGGACGGCCATGGCTGCAGCTTCACCCGTGAATTAGGCCCGCCGCTCACCGTTCACGACGACTTTTCCCTGCCGCCGGGCGGCACGGTGGTTTTCACCGGCGGGCTGGGGGCCATGGCCCTGACCCTGGCCGAATCCGTGGTCGCCCCGGCCGGCGGCGCCGTTGCCCTGCTCCATCGCGGCGCCTTTCCGCCGGCCGCGGAATGGCCGGCCCTGGCCGAAAACGGCGAGCCCCTGTTGCGCGAGCGCATCCACCACTTGCAGACCCTGCAGGCGGCGGGCGTCGACTGCCGCCTCTATTCCTGCGACGTCTGCGACCACGACGCGTTGCGCCGCACCCTGGAGCGGGTCCGAAACGAGCTGGGGCCCATCCACGGCGTGGTGCACACCGCGGGTATTGCCGGGGACGGTTTCCTGATCAACAAATCACCGTCCGCCTTTGCCGCCGTACTCGCCCCCAAGGTCGACGGCGCCCGCCACCTGCATGACTTGACCCTCGCAGATCCCCTGCTCTTTTTCGTCCTCGCCGCGTCCCGCACCGGACTCACCGGCGCCCCGGGCCAGAGCGACTATGCGGCGGCCAACGCCTTTCTGGACGGTTTTGCCCACTGGCGGCGGCAACAGGGGCTGCCGGCCCTGGCGCTGGACTGGAACACCTGGGACCGGATCGGCATGGCGACCCGCACCGGGGCAGCGGCGGCCACCGCCTCCCCCCTGCCGCCGGAACAGGCCGGCCCCCTCCTGCGCCGGGCCCTGGCCAGTGGCGCGGCCCAGCTGGTGGTCACCATGGCCGACGAAATCCTGCCGGGTGACGGGAAACGGCCCCGGTCCGCGGAAAACACTCCCCCGGAGCTGCCGGTCGCGGAACGGATCATGCGGATATGGGCCCAGGGACTGGGCTATGAGACGGCATTGGCCCCGGACGATGACTTCTACGCCCTGGGCGGCGACTCCATCACCGGCATGCAGATCATCAACCGCATCAACCGCGAATTGGGCCAAAGCCTCAGCCTGGCGGATCTCTTCAGCCAGAGCGTGCTGGGCCGCTTCATCGCCCTGGTGGTGGCGGGCGGCGACTCCACCCGAGCCGAGGCCGGGCTACCGGCCGCCCCGGAGCTGCCGGAATACCCGGTGAGCTGGGAACAGCTGGCCGTGCTCCAGGCCGCGGTTTCGGCAACACCCCACACCGGCTACAACCTGCCGCAGTTCCTGCGGCTGCCCGAGGATACCGACCGCGAACGGCTCGAGGAGGCCCTGCGGCGCCTGGTGGACCGCCACGAGATACTGCGCAGCCGCTTCCGCCATCTGGACACCCCCCGGCCGAGCATGGAAATCCTGCCGGAACTCTCCTTCACCCTGGACCGCAAACGTTTACGCCGCCTTGACCAGGCGAGCTGCCAGGCCCTGATCAAACCCTTCGCCCTTGGCGAGGCCCCGCTGTTCAGGGCACTGCTCCTGGAAGACGAGGCCAACGCCCGCGCCCTGTTCCTCGATATCCATCACGCCGTTGCCGATGCCCGCGCCATCGACATCCTCCTGGCGGACCTGGCAGCCCTCTACCAGGGGCTCCCCCTGGACCGGCCCGGGCTGCAACAGAAGGACGCCGCCTGGCAGCAACACCAGGAGCAGGGCGGCGACCAGGATACGGCCCGGGCTTACTGGCTCGGCAGATTCGCCGACGACCTGCCCCTGCTCGACCTGCCCGCCGACCGCTACCGGCCGCCGCACCACACCTTCCGGGGCGCCACCGCGAGCTTCACCGTGCCGCCGGAGTGGCTCGCCCCCCTGCGCGCCCTGGCCCGCGGCCAGGCCACCACCACCTACAACGTCGTTCTCAGCCTCTGGAACATCCTCCTCGGCCGCCTGGCGCGGCGCGAGGAACTGGTGCTGGCCGTGGCCGCCGATGGCCGGGACCGGGAGGAGCTGAACCGCACCACCGGCATGTTCGTCTCGCTCCTCCCCCTGCGGTTGCGCTTCTCGGAAGAAGAGCGTTTCAGCGAACTCCTGCACCGCAACCACCATTACCACGCCGATGCCATGCGCCACCGGTCGTTCAACCTCAACCGGCTGCTCACCGAGTTGCGGGTGCCGGTGATGCCGGAACGCACGCCGCTCGCGGAAGTCACCTTTTCCTACATGAACTTCGCCAGCGCCGCCCACCCCGACACCGACCTCGGCCTGGAGCGTTTGGAGGTGGCCAACCCGGCCTGCAAGGCTGATCTGGCGATCTTCGCCAGCGACACCGGCGACCACCTGTCCTTTGCCCTGGAATACTACGCCGACCTGTTCGACGCCCAACGCATGGAGCAACTGGGCCACCATTTCCTCACCCTGCTGGGCCAACTCCTGGAAAAGGGGCCGGAGCAGCCCCTCCATGCCTATTCCATGCTGACCGCCGCCGAAGAAGCCCGGTCCAGCCGGAGCGGCACCATGGTCCCCACCGGGCCCCGCACCCTGGTGGAGGCGATTCGGCAGCAGGCGGCAAGCCGGGCCGACGAACGGGCCACGGTTGGCCCACAGGGCTCCCTGACCTGGGCGGAGTTCATCGCCGGTGCCGAGCGGGTGGCCTGCGGGCTCCAGGCCGCGGGGATCAAGGCCGGCGACCCGGTGGGGCTCGCCGTGGCCTGCGGGCCGCGGCTGCCCGCCCTGATGCTGGGGATTCTCCTCGCCGGCGCGGTCTGCCGCCCGGGCCAGGACGCGCCGGTGGGGCCGCCCCCCCTGCGCGCCATCATCACCGACCAGCCCCGTTCCGCCGCCACCCCGGCAGCCCTCCCCTGCTACCAGGCGGACACCCTCTGGGAGACCACCACGGCCGCGGCCCATCACGACCCGCCGCCGCTTCCGGCAACGGCCACCGCCTTTACCGTGGCGCCCCGCGCCGGCCATCACCCCGTGCTCAGCCATGAGACCCTGCTGCTGTTTGCCCAACAGGGCCGGGAACTCGGCCTCACCGGCGGCGAGCGGGTGGTGGTGGCTCCACCGCCGGACACGGTGACCGGCCTGCAGGCCCTCTGGGCGGCGCTGCTCAACGGCAACGAAGTGTACCTGGCGCCCTGCTCGGGCTCGGCAGCGGATTGCCTTGCCCTGCTCGAAGAGGCCAAGGCCGAGGTATTGATCGCCGCAGACGGCCTGGCCCGGCAACTCTGCGCCTGGCAGCCGGCGGCGCTGCGGCCGTTGCGCCGCCTGATCTGCCTGGGCGACATGGCGACGGCCGCGAGCCGCCCCCGGGCACTCGCCGCCTGCTGCCCCAACCTCACCATCACGGCCGGCCTGAGCTTGCCCGACTCCGGCCTGCTGCTGACCCGGCGCCAGCTCACCGAGACCACCGCGCCCCATCTTCGGGCCGGCAAGCCGGCGGCCAACGTCCGTCTCCGGATCGTCGACCTCCACGGCAGGCCGACGCCCCCCGGGGCCTGGGGCCGAATCCTCGTTGAAGGCCCGGCCGGGGTGGCCCACCATCGGCTCTCACCCCCCGGCGCGATGGAGATCTCCGGCCGCTGGCGGCCGGACGGCGAGTTGGAACTCCTCGACAACGGCGCCGAGAACAGTGCCGAGACGATGCGTATCCATGCCGCCCTGCTGGCCCTGCCCCTGGTCCGCGAAGCGGCGGTGCTGCCCGCCCCGGCGGGAGGGTGGCTCGCGGTGGTGGCGACGGCCGGTGATTTTGATCCGGAGCGGGCCCGGGCGGCCCTGCGCCGGCAACTGCCGGTACGACTGGGACCGATTCGGCTCGCGGTCTGCCAGCGGTTGCCCCTGACCCCGGCGGGCGGGGTCGACTACGCGGCCCTGGCCGTGCCTCCGCAGGCCGGCCAGATCACCACCGAAACCGATGCAAGCCAGGCGGCGCTGGAGAAGATGATCCTTGAAATCTTCCAGGAGCTGTTCCAGCGGCAACCGCTTTCCCGGCACGACAGCTTTTTCGACCTGGGCGGCCATAGCCTGCTGGGGCTGCAGATCGTCAACCGCCTCGCCCAGAACTGCCGGCGGCGACTCTCCATTCGCGACCTCTTCGATTATCCCACCCCGGCTGAACTGGCCGCCCGGCTCGCCGGCGCGGGAAGCGATACCGGCCCCATCCGACCGGCGCCGGCCGCGGCCGATCACCGCTTCCCGCTCAGCCATGCCCAGCAGCGCCTCTACGTGCTTCATCATCTGGAAGGGGGCGCGGTTGCCTACAACATGCCCTTTGCCTTCGCCATTGCCGGCGATTTCGACATCGCTCGCTGCCAACGGGCCCTGGCCCGGCTCTGCGAGCGGCACGAGGTGCTGCGCACGGCCTTCGTTGAAAAAGACGGCCGGCTCTGGCAGGTTGTTCTCGACCGTTGCGAGCCCGCCATCCAGGTCGATACCCTGGCGGCCGGGGACCGGGAACAGGCATGGCGGCGCCTTCGCGACGACGCGGTCGCCCCCTTTGACCTGGCCACGGCGCCGTTGTTCCGGCTGCGGGTCTGCGTCCTGGGAGACGATCTGCTGCTGCTCGGCCTGGTCATGCACCATATCATCGGTGACGGCTGGTCCATGCAGGTGCTGTTCGGCGAGCTGCTCGCCCTCTATCACGCCGACGTCGGCGGGACCGCCACCCTGCCGGACCTCACCGTGCAGTACAAGGACTACGCGGTCTGGCAGCAAGAACTCGACTGGCGGGCGGAGGCGGCCTTTTGGAAGGAAACCCTGGTCGGCGCGCCGCCCCGGATCGAGCTGCCCTGGGACCGGGTGCCGCCGGCAGCGCGGAAATCACCGGCCGGCGTCTGCAAACGCCGCCTCACGGACACCCTGCTGGCCGCGCTCCGCGAACGGGCGGCCCGGGAAGGCGTTTCCCTCGCCACCCTGATCCTTACCCTTTTCGCCGCCCTCCTCTATCGTCTGACCCAACAAAATGATATGGTAATCGGGGTCGGGGTCGCCGGCCGGGAACGGCAGGAACTGGAAGGACTCCTCGGCTTCTTCGTCAATATCCTGCCCATCCGGATCCGACTGGACGCGGAAACCGAGTTCGCCGAACTGCTCGCCGCGGTCAACGCCAGCATGCTCGCGGCCCTGGAACGACAGGACTACCCCTTCGATCTCCTGGTGCGCGAGCTGGCGCCGGCGCGGGGGGCGAACCGCGAAGCCCTGCTCAACGTCATGTTCGAGTATCAGCGGTACAGCGATCTGAACGACATCAACCGCACCCCCGAAAACGGCGAGGCCCTGACCATTACCCCCCTCGACCTGGATGAACACGCGGCGGCTGACGCCGGCCACGGTCCCACCGCCAAATACGACCTGACCCTTTTTGTCCAGGACGCGCCGGACGGCTGCCTCCTGCGGGCGGAGTTCGACAGCGAGGTGCTCGAGGCCAAGAGCGTCGCCGCCTGGCTCGCCTATCTGGAGAACTTCATGGGGATGACCACAGCGCAGGAGCAAGAAAGCAACCTATGAAAATTGGCGATTTTTCCTTCATGGGGCCCCCCCTGGGTCCGCGGCCGGCCCCCCCCCCGACGCCGGCAGTCGCGCTCCAGGACCAACGCTCCCTGGAACAACGCTTCACCGAGGTCGTGCGTCGTTTCCCGACCCGGCCGGCACTGCGTGATGCCCGGAGCACCCTCACCTTCAGCGAACTGGCCGGCCGCTCGGCGGCCATCGCCGCCTTCATCGGGCAATGGGGTTGGCCTCCGGAGACTACGGTGGCGGTGATGTGCGGCCGGAACAGTCTCTTCATCACCGCCGCCCTGGGGATCCTCCGCGCCGGGGCCGTCTACGTGCCACTGGACCCGGCCTTGCCCCGCAACCGGCGCCGGGAGATGATCACCAACAGCCGGGCACCGCTCCTGATCACCGAGGGCGGCCTGGCCGGGGATGCCGGCCGGCTGTACCATGACTGCCCCACCCTGGAGCGGCTCCTCTGCCTCGACGTGGAGCACTTCGAGGAGGCTCTGGAAAAACCGGGGAACCTCATGGACCTGGAACTCTGGTCCCACATCACCGCCGACCGCGCCGACGGCAGCTGGAAAAACCTCTTCGACGGCGCGCCGTTGCCAGACGAAGTATTGCGGGAGCTGGCCGCCAATCTGGTGGCGAAAAACGCCCCCCTCCTCCACGGCCGGAGCCGGGTGCTCGATATCGGCAGCGGCGCCGGCACCGTGGCCCGCGCCCTGCTGGGGCGATGCGGCCACTATACCGCGATCGATCTGTCACGCACTGAACTCGACCGCCTTGAAGCGCTGGCCGCCGACTACCCCGGAGTCCGGATCGACACCCACCAGTTCGAGGCCATCGACATCCACCTCCTGCCCCGGGACCATTTCGACCTGATCACCATGAACAGCGTCGTTGAAAACTTCCCGGGCTTCAACTACCTCCGCCGGGTGCTGGACCACGCCCTGGCGGCGTTGCGCGAAGGGGGCGCCATCTTTCTCGGCTGCGTCTGGGATCTGGCGCAACGCGACGCCCTGCTGGCGGCACTGCGCGCCTTCGGCAACGAGCATGACAACTGGTCCGGCCTGATCCGTCTCGAACAGGGCGAAGAACTTTTCGTGCCCAAGGATTTCTTCCGCGACTGGGCCGCCAACTGCGGCACCGCCGTGTCCCTGGATTTCTCCAAGCCGGATATTGCCGCGGCCGAGCTGTCGCGCTTCCGGATGGACGTGTCGATCCGCCGCCTCGATACCGCCGCGCCCCGTGACGCCAAGGCCGGCTGGCGCCACGGGGCCGCGGCCCTGCGCCAGCCGGCCCTGGAACCGCCCCCCCCGACGGCACCGGCCGCGACCACTGCCGCCTACATCATCTACACCAGCGGCTCCACCGGCACACCCAAGGGGGTGGTCATCGAACACGGCAGCCTGCTCAACCTCATCGACGCGCTCAAGGAGACGGTTTACCGACCCCAGTGGGGAGAACAGCCGATCAACACCGCCCTGGTGGCATCCTTCTGTTTCGACGCGTCCCTCCAGCAGATTGTCCCGGCCCTGCTCGAAGGCCATACCCTGCACATCGTGCCGGATCAGGTACGCCGCGACCCCCAGGCCCTGCATGCCTTTTTCGAGCAACACCGGATTGCCCTCTGCGACGGGACGCCGAGCCTTTTCTCCCTGCTGGTGGATTACTGGACCGAGCACAACCTGAGCAGTTCCGTCGCCACCTTTGTCCTGGGCGGCGAAGCCTTGTACCGCAGCCAGGTGGAACGTTTCTTCGCGCTGCCGGGCCATGCCGGCCACCGCCTGTTCAATGCCTACGGTCCCACCGAATGCGCGGTTGACTCGACCCTGCAACTGCTCACCAGGCAAAACCATCGCCATTATGACGCCCCGCCCATCGGCTCGCCGCTGGCCAACGTGGAGATCTCGGTCCGGGACGCCAGAGGGGAGAGCCTGCCCGACGGTATTCCCGGCGAACTCTGGATCCGGGGCCTGGGAGTCGGCCGCGGCTACTTCAACGACGAAACCCTCACCGCCAGCCGCTTCATCGAAAAGGACGGCTGCCGCTGGTACCGCAGCGGCGATATCGGCCGCCGGCTCACCGACGGCTGCTTTGCCTACATCAACCGACTGGACCATCAGGTCAAGATCCGGGGCTACCGGATCGAGCTGGGCGAGGTGGAGGCGGTGCTCACCGGCTGCCCCCTGATCCGGGACGGCGTGGTGATCGCCGATGACTTTGCCGGGGTCGGCGACCAAACGCTGGCCGCCTACGTGGTGCCGGCCACCACCTTCGACGCCAACGCCCTCAAGGCATATCTCGCCGCGCATCTCCCCGCCCATGCCGTGCCCTCCCACTTCGTGGCCATGCGCCAGCTGCCCTTTACCCAGAGCGGCAAGATCGACCGCCGCGGCCTGCCCTCGCCCATGCAGCAGCACCGGCAGACGAGTCGCGCCCCCCGCCCCCTGCGGGGCCCCACCGAGCAGGGTCTGGCGGAACTCTGGTCGCAGCTGCTGGGGGTGACGGTGGCCGACGCCGGGCACGACTTCTTTGATCTGGGCGGCCACAGTGTACTGGCCGTTCGCCTGGTCTCGCTCATCGAAGGCCGTTTCGGCAAACGCATCCCGCTTTCCCGTCTCTTTACGGCATCGACCATCGCCAGCCAGGCCGAGCTGCTGGCCGGCGGGGACGCGGCCACGCCGGCCTACACGCCGGTGCTGCCCATGGCCACGGCGGCGGCGGGCACCCCGATCTTTCTATTCCATCCGGTGGGCGGCAATGTCCTCTGTTACAAACCCCTGGCCGGGCAGCTGGCCGGCGCCCACCCCATCTACGCGGTCGAGGCCCCGGGCCCCGAGGCATCCTGGCCGGAACTGCCCACCGTGGAGGCGATGGCGGCAAGCTACCTCGGCGCCATCAGGGAGGCCGCCCCCCGGGGCCCGTATATCCTGGTGGGCTGGAGCTTCGGCGGCCTGGTCGCCTTCGAGGTCGCGAGACAATGCACCGACCAGGGCCTGCCGGTGGCGGCCCTGGTCCTCCTCGACGCGGTGGCCGACAACAGCATGGCCCGGCAGCTGATCCGCCAGGACGAGGCGGAGATGCTGGCCCACCTGCTGCGGGAGCAATTCCCCATCGACGCCGCCGAAATCCGGGCACTGACCGGCGAGGCGCGGCTCGACTACCTGATCCAGGCCGGCGAGGCCCACGGCATCCTGCCGTCGGGGTTCGACCGCCAGCGCATGCGCCACCTGTTGCGGACCTACCACGTCAACTCCCTGGCCGCCTCCCGCTACGAACCCCGTCCGAGTCCGCTCCACGCCCTGCTGGTGCGGCCGGAGACTGCCTCGTTATCCACCCTGAACATCGCCGACGATCCCCTCCAGGGCTGGGGCCCCATCCTGGACCACGGCATCACCTTCAAATGGCTGTCCGGCAACCACGAATCGATGCTCATGGAGCATACCGCCCCGGAACTGGCCCGGCTGATCCTCGCCTACCTGGAGGCCCGGTGAAGAGCGCGGCGCCCAAGAACCCGGTACGGCTGGCGGTGCTCTTCCCCGGGCAGGGCAGCCAGCAGCAGGGCATGGGGAAAACCCTGCTGGCGGCCTACCCCGCCGCCGAGGCGCGGCTTGAGGCCCTGTCGCCGGCGGCGGGAACCGACCTCGTGGCCTTACTCTGCCAGGCGCCACTGGTCGCCGACCCCGTTTCCGTGCATCTGGCCATGGTGGGCTTCGGCCTGGTGGCCTGGGAATTTCTGCTGGCCGGCAACAAGGGGGGCGCGCCCGCCTTTGTGGCCGGCCACTCTCTGGGAGAGATCACCGCTCTGGCCTGCGCCGGGGTGCTGCCCCCCGAGGATGCCCTGCGGTTGGCCCGGGTCCGGGGCGAATGCATGGCCGAAACGGCCAGGGCGCAGTCCGGGGGCATGCTGGCGCTGGTCGGCGCCCCGCTCACCGAACTGCGGCGGGCCTGCGCCGCCTGGCGGGATGGCTGCAAGTCCCCCGCCGCCCTCTGGGAGGCCAACGTCAACGGTCCCGAGCAGCTGGTGGTCTCCGGTGGCACCGAACCCCTGGCCCAACTGGCCGCTTTCCTCAAAAAAGAAGGGGTGCGGGCCGTGCCGCTCAAAACCGCCGGCGCCTTTCACACCCCGATGATGCACGACGCAGCCGGCAAGTTCGCCGCCATCGCCGCCACCTTCCCCACCCACGTGCCGCGGATTCCGGTGGTTTCATCGATGAGTGGCCGCCTGCTCACCCGCTGCCGGGGGCTGGCCGTGCATCTGGCCCTGCAGATGGTGCAGCCGGTGCAGTGGCTGCCGACCATGCGTTTTTTACAACGGGCACAGGTCGATACCGTGCTCGAAGCCGGCCCCCCCGGAGGCGCCCTGGACAGCTTGGCCCGGCAGCTCGACGGCTGGCAGGTACGGCGCCTGTTCGCCCCCCACCCTGACCTGTAAGGAGAGACAATGTTGCAACGATTGACGGGAATTCTTTGCACCCTTCTGCTGCTGCTCGGATCCGCGCCCGGCAGGGCCGACACCCTGCAGAGCCATGCCGAGCAATTCCTGCGCGCCTCGGGTGCGCCGGGAGTCGTGGTGGCCGTGCTCCACAGAGGCGACACGCAGGTCGAAAGCGTGGCTGCCGGCAAGGCCTGCGTGGACAACGACGTGCCCATGCAGACCCGGACGGTTTTGAAGGTCGGCTCGCTGACCAAACTCTTCACCGGCCTGCGCGTCCAGATGCTCATCGCCGACCACAAACTCACCTACGATACCCCCCTGGCCCGCTTTTTTCCCGATTTCCCCCGCGCCTCGGAAATCACCATCCGCCACATGCTGACCCATACCTCGGGACTGCCGGAGATGCTGATGCTCGAGCCGCTTCACTCCAACCTGGGCCGGGCGTGGACACCGCAGGAGATCATGGCCATGGTCGCCAAACACCCGCTCGACTTCGCGCCGGGAACCCAGGCGAAATACTCCAACACCGGTTTCCTCTTTCTGGGGATGATCATCGAAAAACTGACCGGCGATGCCTATGGCCGGCAGATCCTCGCCACCGTCGCCAAACCGCTGGGGATGACCTCGCTCCGCGGCGGCGACGACCAGACCATCATTGCCCATGAAAGCTGCGGCTACAGCAAGAGGAAGGACGGCGTCCTGCAAAAACCCATGCTGGCCAGCATGGTGCCGCCCATGGCCACCGGCGATCTCAGCATGACCGCCGCGGATCTGGTCCATCTGGTCAACGAGGGCCAGGTTCTGACAGCGAACCTGATCGACAACCCGCCCGCCAGCCCGTACATCCTCAAGGACGGCAAACCGGCCAAGCAATACGAACACTTCCTCGACATGTCCTATGACAAGGAGTACTCGGAGGGCTTTTTCATCTGGCGGTTCCGGGACCGCCCCATGACCCTGCTTGGCAAACTGGGCATGTTTCCCGGCTTCTCCGCCTGTTTCTTCTATGATCCGGTAAGCCAATACGGTGTGGCGGTGACCAACAATCTGGAAAGCGCCGTGATGGAGGCCATGCAGACGGCGGTACGAATTCTGGAAGAAAAACGCCATGCGGCCGCCCACTAGTCCCTGCCCGGCCGGCAACCGCTGGCCCGCCGCGGCAGGCGGACGGCCAATCCCCCTCTACATCCTGCCCCATGCCGGGGGCGCGGCTTATGCCTATCGAGCCCTGGCCGCGGCCCTCCCCCCGGGACTCCAAGGTTGCTGCCTCGACCTGCCGGGCCATGGCCGCCGCGCCGGGGAAGCCCCCCTGGCCGACATGCGGGCCCTGGCCGAGGATCTCGTCGCCGCCCTGCCGGCTGCCGACGCCGGCCCCTGGGCGCTCTTCGGCCACAGCATGGGCGCGCTGCTCGCCCATGCCATCTGCCATGAATGCCGGCAACGGGGATACCCCCTGCCGGTGCACCTCTTTGTCTCCGGCACCGCAGCTCCCGGAAAGAACCGCCTGGCCGCGCGGATCGCCCACCTGCCCAGCGAACCGTTCTGGGAGGCCGTTGCCGGCTACGGTGGCGTGCCGGCGGAAATCATGCGCGTCCCGGAGCTGCGGGACTACTTCGAGGAGCTGCTCCGCCAGGATTTCCGGGCCGTGGCCGGCTATGTGCCGGCCACGGCGCCGTTGCCGCTCCCCATCACTGTTTTCTACGGCCAGGACGACATGGACTGGGAAGAAGCGACCTCCTGGCGGACGGCAAGCGAGGTGGGGGTGGAGGTGCATGCCTTTGGCGGCGGCCATTTCTTTCTCTTCGAGGCCGTCACCGCCATCGGCCGCCGTCTCGGCCAGGCCCTGCTGGGAGCCCGCGGACCGGACCGAGACGCGCCGACGCGCTCCGGTCCGGCCTGGTGGCCCTGAGCCGCGACGACCGTTTCCCTCATTCCTCCATCCAAAGGCGGCCATGCCCTCACCACCCGACGGAACAGTCTCAGTCTGTATCGGCCAGTGCCGGATTCCGGCCTGGGCCGACGCCACCCACCTCGCCCGGGGCATGGCCCTGCTGCCCTGCGCCCTCCACCCCGAAATCACCCGCTACCACCGCCTGGAAGACCGGCTGGCCCGGTTAACCGCCCGACTGCTCCTCCGCAAATCGCTGCTGTTTCTCGGGCTTGATCGGGAAAGCACGCTCGCCACCTGGCGCCGTGAGCCTGAGGGGCGGCCGTTTCTGGCCGACAGCGATGCCGACGTCTCCATAAGCCACGCCAACCCGTGGGTGGTTGCCGGAGTGGGCGTCAACTGCCGGATCGGCATCGACGTGGAAACCTTTCGCCCTCTGGAACTCGACACCCTCACCCCCTACCTGACCCCGGCCGAACGGCAACGGATCGCCCAAGCCCCCTCTCCCGATGAGGAGGCCCTGCGCTGCTGGTCGTTGCGGGAGGCGATTCTGAAAGCCGATGGCCGCGGCCTGCTGGCCCCGGAGTCGCTCATTCGCGACATCGGCACGGCGCGCACGGCAGCCGGCGCGGCCTGGCAGATCCAAACGCTGGAACTCGACGGAGGCTGCCTGACCCTGGCCTGCGACCGTCAGGCCAGGGTGCAGCAAAAGAAGTGGGAGTTTACGGAACTGCTCGGGGAATGAGGCGGAAAGGGAGGTCGATCAGGCCGCCGGATTGTACGGGACGCACTTGCCGTACTCCATCTTGTAGATCCGGTCGGCGGCATAGAAATAGTTGTCGTCGTGAGTGACGGCGATGATGGTCTTGCCCTTGGCCTTCAACTCGGGCAGCAGGACGTCGTAGAAGAATTTCCGGAACATGGGGTCCTGATCGGCGGCCCATTCGTCGAAGACCATGACCGGTTTGTCCTCCAGGACGCTGGTGATCAGGGTGAGCCGCTTCTTCTGACCGGTGGAGAGTTCA
This sequence comes from Desulfobulbaceae bacterium UBA5121, assembly GCA_002414225.1. Classification (GTDB taxonomy): domain Bacteria; phylum Desulfobacterota; class Desulfobulbia; order Desulfobulbales; family UBA5123; genus UBA5123. The sequence continues at coordinate 37,939 of DHYV01000003.1, forward strand.
CGGTTGGTGATCACGCCGTTTTCAATGGAGGTCTTGTCGGCCAGTTCCATCCGGGAGAGGAGGGTGCGGACCAGCTCGGGATCGGGCTGATCGATGCCGATGAGGCGCCTGAAGAGATAGTAATCGGTGAAAATCGTCGAAAAAATGTTGCGGTAGCTGGCCTTGTTATAGGGGGTGATCTCGGTGTCGTCCAACCGGATGTGACCGCTGGCGGGACTGTAGAGGCTGGTGAGAACCTTGAGAAAGGTCGACTTGCCCGAGCCGTTGCCGCCAACGATAAAGGTAATTTCACCCTGATGGAATTCGAGATCCAGCGGGCCGATACTGAACGGCCGGCCGTTTCCCCTGCTGGGAAACTGAAAGGAAATATTGTCCAGGCAGATTCTGCTCCAGGGCAACTCTGCAATGGGCTGCTCGTCGCAGATCCGTTCGTTTTGGCTCTGCCCCAGATCAATGAGGCCCTCCAGGGTACGGATGTTGGTGATCGCCGCCTCGGCCCGGGAAACCGCCGGGATGGCCATGGCAAAATCACCGATGGGACCGGCGGTGAAAATAATCAGCGCCACCAGTTTGGGGATGATGGGAATCTGGCTCTTGTCGATCTGGGGCAGAAAAAAGAGGATACCGCCGATGGAGAGAAGCAGAAAGGTCTGGGAGAGCAGGATGGTGACGTTGAGCCTGAGCCCGGCGTCGACCCGTAGATCGGTGGTGGCATCGATGATCGCGTTGAGTTCGCTCCGGCTGAAATCCTGATACTTGCGCCGGTTCATCTTCAACTCCTTGAAACCGCTGAGCAGCCCCCCCAGGTTGTCCATGAAGGTGTTTTCGCTGAGCGTCGATTTTCGCAGGGACTCGGCGATCTGTTTTTCACTCCGCAGGTAGAGGAGGATCATCAGGCTGACGATGCCGCCGCTGATCAACAGCGCCTTCATGGACATCACGCCGATATAGATGATGACGAAGGTGAGCATGATCATCGATGAAACGGCGTTGACCGCTATGGTGGTGGAGTTGGAAATGGTGGTGGCATCGGAGGCCAGGGCCGCGTAGAAAATCCCCTTGTCAATGGCTTCGAGACCGAGAAGATCGGTGGTTTTGAGCTTGTTGAGGATCCGCAGGCGGATGATGCGGACCACCCCTTCCACCATCTTGGTGCTCTCATTCATGGAGTAGCGTTTGCAGTACCCGAACAGGGCCATGAGAGAGCCGAAAAGGAAGAATGCCTGAAAATGGAGGTTGCCCGGCTTGAGCTTGCCGGCGGTCTGGATGGCGGTGGCCACCGCCAGGCCGTTGGCGATGCCGGCGGTGATCGTCATCAGGACCATGGTTTTGTTGATCCGGCCCACCTCTGTCTTGATAAATTCGAAATAACTTTTCACGGGCTTCCGGTCTTTGGCTTTTTCATCTCATGGATGAATTCCTTTGTGAAATCGGCATTCTGCGTATCACCCTGGAAGATGCCGTCCTTGGGCAGAGGGAGGGTGATCAGGGATTCCGGGGGCTTAGCCTGCAAAACTTCCCGCCAGGCGTCTTCATAGAGTTTGGCCTTATCCCCCAGGTCTTCCAGGAAGAGGCGGTCCTCCTCGTCCGGGAAGAGAAAGCCTGGGCCGTTGCGGATGATCGCCTTGACATAGGGCAGCGAGGCGGCGTTGCAGCTGGCAAAATAATTGTAGTTCGTCATCCGCGCCGTCACCTGCGGCACGAGCAGATAATCGATGAACAGTTCCGCGGTGCTCTTTCGCTGGCTCAGGGCGCTGACGGCGATGTTCTCGTAGCTGACGATCACCTTGCCTTCGGGGAGAAGAAAACGGACATTGCGATTGTTGGTGAGGGCGTAGGCGGCGGAACCGTTCCAGACCACTCCCAGGAGAATGTCGCTCCGGATCAGCCGGCTGCCGCCTTCAGGACCGATCATTTCGACGCCGTAACGCTTGATGGTGTCGATCAACAGGTCGCGCGCCTGAGCGATCTCGCCGGGATCGACGGAGTTGGGCGAGTAACCGAGGAGCATGAGCGAAAAGCCCATGGCAATGCGCATTTCCTTGCGGATGCCGGCCCGGTGGACGAGATAATCGTTGCGGATCTGATCGACGATAAAGCTCCAGTTCCTGGGAATACCGGCCACGTATTTAATGTTGAAGGCCACCCCGATGCAGTCGCGGAACAGGGGCACCGTGTAGAGGAGGCCCCGGTCAAACTTTGCCCGGCGGACATCTTCGTCAAGAAATTCCATGTTCTTGATGTTGCGGTGGTCAAGCCGTTGCAGGAGCCCGTCCTTGATCATCCGGGTGACCATGTAGTCGGAGGGCATCACCAGATCATATTTGCCGGGATTCTTCCGCAGGAGATCGAGCATCTCCTCGTTGGTGCTGATCAAGGTCGGCACGATTTGCGTGCCGTAGGTTTCCGAGAAGAGATCAAAGACCTCCTGGGGGATATAGTCGTGCCAGGTGATGACCTCCAGCCGCCTGGCAGGGGTGAAGTGTACCTTGGGCAGTTTGATCTGTCGCGACCATGCCGTGGCATCGGTCTCGCCGACCCGGGTTTTATCGTTACAGGCGCCCAGGGCAAGGGCGCCCATGACGAGGACGGCGAAGATGAGGCAATGGACTTGAACGCTCCTTACCGGTTTCATCTGCCACTATTCCTTGCCCGATGGCGGTGATGGGGCAGGAGTCAGCCGCTTTGCCGGGCCGCGCAGATAATTCTGCAGCCTGGAGAGAAACGAGCTTTCAGATTCCGGTTCACCTGCTGCGGTCGCCGCCGGCTTCGGCGAGGCGGCGGCAGGGGCGGGCCTGGCTACCGAGGTGGTGTTTTCCCGCCGGGAGGCGGCCGGCGTCGCCCCGGAGCTGTCCATGTTCATGATCAGGGGGAGCTTGCCATCTCCGCCGCCGATGACCACCACCTTGGCGTTGTTGGATTTGGCAAGGTCCACCGTGGCATCGATCCCCTTGTACTGCAGGTACTTGTCAAAGAAATTACTGGATTTGACGATGTCCTGGAAACGCTTGATGCCCTCTGCCTCGATAGACTTGCGCAGCGCCTCTTTCTCGGCGATCTGGAGGCGGTAGGCGTACTCCTTGACATACTGTTCCTGCGCCAATTTTTTCTCGATGGCGTCGGCGATGGTTTTGGGCAGGATCATCCTGCGAATGAGCAGGTTGTCGAGATTAAGATATTTCTCGGCAAAGGCCCCCATGGCTCCCTGCATGATAATCTGGAGCAGATACCCCTCGGAGGTGTAAATCTCCTCGGGCAGGTAGTTGGCCACCACCTTGCGGAGATGGGCCTGCACCTCGGGCTCCACCACCTTGCTCACATAGTCGGGCCCCACGAATTTATGCAGTTCGGGAAGATGTTCCCGATCCGGGCAGAAACGCACCGAGACATCGAAGATGATCGGCAGGCCATCCTTGGAAAGGGCCGTGAACCGGAAGGGACGGTGCTGAATACGGGTGTTGTAGATGTACATCTTGTCCCAGGGCGGAATGATATGGAGCCCTTCGTCGTAGACGTACTCCATATCCGTACCACCGTGGAAGCGTTGCCAGAGAACGCCGGCCTGACCGGGGTAGATGCTGATGAAGATTCGATTGAAGAAATAGGCGCAGAGGACGAGGCAGAGCAGCAGGAAAAAGATCAGGAATACAGCGAGTCGTCGTCGAACGTGGGGCCAGTTGCGGGCGATGTTGTCACGGATACGGCTCGTGCCTTCCGATTCCGGTGCGGCCATGGTTGCTCCAACTTCTTGGGGTGTGGTTTATCCCAAAACGGGGTCAGCAGACAGACAATCCCGGCGGTAGCGGGCACGGAGTCAGGAATCACGTCCCGGGCAGGCGTAACCATGACGCCGCGACGGTTTCCACCCCGCACCACCTGGCCGAAACAATCCGCTAAAAAGACTTTGTATAATGTACTCCTGGAAGAATTCAAGGCATTTGTTCCCCCATGCCGCGCCCCGGAAGACGGTGAACACCTCCAGCGCCGGGATCACTCGCAACGGCGCCCCTCTCCGACGCACCGCAGCCCTACCAGCCCCAGAGCAGGGTCCGTTTCACCCAGCCGGTGAGGCCGTTTTCGTGCCGGACCTTGACCCAGCCGTTGCTGCCCTGCTGCATGGTCTTGAACACCACGCCGTAGTTGGCCTTGCCCACCAGTTTGTACTTGGTGCCGGGGCCGCTGCGAATGTTGACCACCGGCTTCCTGACGATGACGTGCGGCTGGCGGTCGACCATTTGGGAGTAAACCCACCCCACATCCCCTTCGAAATCCGATACCTTAAACCATTTTCCCTTGGTGGCGAGAACCTTCAGGGGATACCCCTTTCCCAGTTCCCAGAGCACGGCATGGTGCTCGCCAGGTCCCGAACGCATGTTGACCCGCTCGCCGGCAATACTCACCAGCCGAATGGCGTTGGCCATGGTTGCGGTGAACAGGACGAAAACACCAGCCAGTAGCAGCCGCTTCACTTTTCACTTCCTCCCGGTTTCTTTCGTTTGCAGCGATTAGCCGGAACCAGCCACCTCCTCCTTGCCCGGCAGGGGACTGTCGCCAACCCCCCCCAGGGGAATACCACAAAAATCCAGGGAGATGGCGTCGAACTTGCACACCTCCATGCAGGCCAAACAGGAAATGCACTCCATGTCGTCGGGCGCCAAGTTAAAAGCCACCCCCATGGGGCAAACCCGATGACAGGCGTTACAGTTGGTACACCGATGGCTGTCCAGTCGTAACTTCAACGCCCGGACGCGTCCGAAGAGGGCATAAAAGGCACCCAAGGGACAGGCAACCCGGCAGAAAGGCCGGCTTGCCAGAATGGCCCAGATGAAGAACACCGACAGGATAACAAATTTATTCAAGAAGAGAAAGCCGACCGTGCCGCGCAGGTCGGGTCGGAGGAGCAGCAGGGGGATGCCGGCCTCGGCGGTGCCGGCCGGGCAGATATACTTGCAGAACCAGGGGGAGCCGGCCCCGAAGTCGTCAATCGCCAGCAGGGGCAGCAGGATCACGAAGACCAGCAGGATGGCATATTTCAGGTAGCGCAACCCCTTGGGGATGCCGAACTTGCGCGAGGGGATCTTGTGCAGCAGCTCCTGGCAGAAACCGAAGGGGCAGGCCCAGCCGCAGATCATCCGGCCGCAGAAGCTGCCGAGCAGCCCGATGGTCCCCACCACATACCAGCCGAGGTAGTACTGGCCCGAGGCAATGGCCAGACGGCAACCGGCCATCATATGCTGCAGGGCGCCGATGGGGCAATAAGTGGTTGACGCCGGACAGGAATAACAGTTCAGGCCAGGTGCGCAGAGCACCTTCAGCGGCCCCTGGTAAATATTGCGGGTCCAGGGGAAAAGCCAGGAGCCGTTCACCATGAAGCCGACCACGATCTGGACCCACTTGCGCACGAACTCCATCAGCCGATCCCGATACAGCTCAGGCAGACCTGGCAGGCCTGTTCGAGCACCCGCCCCGGCTCGCCCGAGGCAATCCCGGCCAGCAACAGCGCCAGAAAGAAAAGACTTACCAGCAAGGGCGCCTTGCGGATGGTGTAGGCAGGCTTGCGTCGCCGTACCCGATGTCGTTTCATCTCGCAAACCTCCTGTCCGGCCGGCCCCGAGAGGACGGCACCCATTGGCAGAAAGGGTGGTCGGCCCGACTTACCGCGTCGCGCCCGCTCGCCGCCTGCAATACACGGACCTGTCAGACCAGCCGACGCCGCACGGCGGCGGTCTTGTCACCGATGGCGACCAGCTTGTCGCGCCGTTCGTCAAGCACGATCTGGGTCACCACCCGCTGCACCCCATGCCCGAAGGGGACGCGGTGCAGCCGGGCGGCCAGGGCCAGCAGGGCCTCCGGCTCCCCCTCCACCAAGGTTCCCATGTCATTGAGTTCAAAGGCAAACCCTTCCCGGACCAACGCCTCCTGCACGGCGGCCACATGGTCGCCGACACTGGGAGTTCCCGTCCCCAAGGGGATGATGGTCAGCTGCATCAAGGCCATGGTCAAGCCTCCGGCAAAGGTTCGTGCTGAAAAAAAGGCGGGATTGACCGAGGAACGCCACCCGTGGCCGGGCACTCGGGGGGAGCGCGGTGCCAGGGGCAGGCGGGACTCCTCCCCTTGGAGATCGGCCCAGGGCGGAGCGCCCTCAGTCCAGGGAGGGGACGAACTCGTCTCCGTCCGGAAGCTCCTTCTGCAAACGGTCCGGATCACCGACGTTAAAGTACACAATATTCTTCAAATGATAAAAACTGTCCAGATCTATCTCGTCAAAATGGAGACCGATGCCGTCCTTTTCCACCCGCACCACCTGGCCGCTCATCTCCAGGGAAAGGTCGCTGGAAGTACCGCTCAAGCGCAACGACACCCGGCACTGGTCGCCGGTGAGCCGCCCGCTCACCCCTTTGACGAAAACACCCCGGAGACTCAGATCCCGCGTTTCAAGGTTTTCATAGGTCGTATCGGCAAAACGCAACGTGATCGTGGCCTGAAACGATACCCTGGTGTTTCCCCTTTTTTCGTCGCCGCCCATCGTCCTTCGCCCCCCCTAGAAATTATCTTTCCCGCCCGCCGGCGGCAGGCTGGCTCACGCCATGGACAGAAAGCCCTCGCGGCGCAACAATTCTTCCACGTCCAGCAACGGAGCCTGCCCGCCTGCTTCCAGATAAGCGGTGCCGACGATATCACCGTTCTTGCCCTTCTGAAACTTGTTCATCACCGCTGTCTCACCATCCACCTCGCGGCAGAATATCGCGCCGTGCCAGTTGCCGTGGCTGATCACCACCAGCCACTCGGCGGCATCATCCGGCATCTCGGGCAGCCCGACGCCAAGCGGGGTCATAACCGGCAGGGCCAGTTTGCGCAGCTGCCGGTCCTTCATCTCTGCCAGCGGCCCGCTGAACTGCCCGGCCAAGCCATGAAACAGCCGGGAAAGATCAAGCAGCGGCACCCGCCCCCCCCGCAGATAGCCGGTCCGCTTGCCAGCCTGCAGCGGCCGCGCCAGGGCGACGGCGCCCTCCGGCACCACCAACCGGACCGAGCCGATGGCAAGATGGCGTACCGATGTTGTCGGGCAGTCCCGCACCTCATGCCGCTTCAGCTGGCGGCCGGTCCCGGGGATGGCCGACGCCGCGGCCGACTGGTCGGCGGCGACGGCGGCTCCGGCCACCGCACCCTCCCTGGCGGCGGCCCGGGCAAGCAGCGCCTGCAGTCGCGCCAGGGTCAGAGGCGCACCCGCGGCGGCCGCGGCCGTCACTTCGACCAGAAGCAGCCGCAGCAGATCCGTGGACCCGTCGCGCCGGGCAAGCAGCATCCGCAACCGCTCGATGGTCTCTTCCGGCGACGGCGCCGCCTCCCGCGCTGGCGTTGGCGTTGCCACGACGGCGCGGGCGGCAGCCGCGGCAACGCCGGCCTCCCGGCGCACCGGCCCCTGCGGCTGGTCACGGCCAGACTGGACCTTTTGCTTGAGACGGGAAAACCTGGCGAAGACCTTCTGGTAGAGTTCCGCTTCGTGGTCGGGATCGTAGTCCCGATCTTCGTACAGGCTCACCACGTGCGCCATGGTTTCCTTGAGAAAATCGACGGTTTCGGGAGGCACGGCATCCTCCTCCCGTTTTTTCATGTAATCGATCACCCCGTCGGCCATGGCCAGGATGGCGAGCATGCCCTTACGGCTCTTGAAACGATTCTTCAGACAGGCGAAGGCCGCCTCTAAATACTCCAACCGCCGCGGACTCAACCGCCAGTCCTGGGCAAGGATCTCGCCCTTCAGCCGCTGGATCGACTCATCAATGGACAGAATCACCGGCACCTTTTTTGCCCCTGCATGCTACATATCACTCTTTGGCCAAGCCGGCAGCCGGTCCCCACGCAAAGCCGGCGGCGAAAAGGAAAGTGCGCAACGTCCGGCAAACCTGTATAGTACATCATGCAGTTTTTTCGGTGAGTTTGCAACCAAGCGGCGGCATTGGCCCTGCTATCCGCCAGCTGATAATACCTTCTTTTTCCTTCTGTAAACAGCAAATTATCACCTGACGGCGCCCTTTGCTGCCGTGCCGGGTCACACCCCTTTGGAACAGCCTGTGATGAATCACGCCCTGTCGTTTCTTGCCCTCCTGCTGGGCGCCGTGGTCGGCAGTTTTCTGAACGTGGTGATCCTCCGTCTGCCCGAGGAGGAAGGCTCCATCGTCCACCCCCCCTCCCACTGCCCCGGCTGCCAGACCCCGCTCCGCTGGTACGACAACATCCCCGTAGTGAGCTTCCTCCTTCTCCGGGGTCGCTGCCGGACCTGCCACCGTCCCATTTCCTGGCAATATCCCCTGGTGGAAGTGGCGACGGCGCTGCTCAGCCTGGCCCTCTACCAACGCTTCGGCGCCAGCATCGGCTTTGCGATCTACTTCCTCTTCATCGCCGCCCTGGTGCCGATCATCTTCATCGATCTGCGCCACCAGATCATTCCCGACCGCATCTCCCTGCCGGGCATGGCGCTGGGGCTCGCGCTCTCCCTTGTCAATCCCTTCCTCTCCTGGCAGGACGCGGGCCTTGGGCTCTTGCTCGGCGGCGGCACCCTCTACGCCATTGCCGCCGGCTACTATCTGTTCACCAAACGAGTCGGAATGGGCGGCGGCGACATCAAGCTGCTGGCCATGATCGGCGCCTTTCTCGGCTGGCAGTCGCTGCCCTTTGTCATCCTCTCCAGTTCGGTGCTCGGCACCCTGGTCGGCATCGGAGTGATGATCAAGGAAAGGAAGGGCGGCAAGAGCATGATCCCCTACGGGCCCTTTCTCGCCGTCGGCGCCATGCTCTACCTCTTCTACAGCCAGAAGATCCTTACCCTGGCCATTGCCTGGCTGCAAGGCGCCTGACCAGGGCGGCAGCAACCACGGGGCAGCCTGGCCCGGAATACCCCATACAGCCCCCCACCCGGACGGCGAGAAACTGCTTTGAAGGAGACTTCGACAGGTGACGACCACAACCAACCGGGTTCTGCTGGTGGACGACGACCAGGCGCTTCGGCAACTGCTGGCGGCACTGCTCACCGCCAACGGCTACCGGGTGGACCAGGCCGCTGACGGCCACGCGGCCCTGGCCCGGCTCGACCAACAACCTTACGACCACCTGATCACCGACATCCACATGCCGGAGATGGACGGACTTGCCCTCATCGAGGCGGTCCGGGAGCGCGGGCTCGCCCTGCCGGTCACCGTCATCTCGGCCTACACAGACATGACCAACGTGGTGCAGGCATTCAAACTCGGGGCCGCCGACTTCATCGCCAAGCCATTCCAGTCGGAGGAAGAGATCCTTCTCACCCTAAAAAAAGGCGAGGAACGGACCCGGCTCCAGCAGGATAACCTGCGGCTCAGGCAGGCCCTGACCGAGCGGTATGTCTTCGCCAACATCGTGGCCAAGAGCCGCCCCATGGCCGCCGTCTTCGAAACCATCGCCAAGATCGCCGACTACCACACCACGGTGCTCATCACCGGCGAATCCGGCACCGGCAAGGAGCTGATCACCCGGGCCATCCACTACAACAGCAACCGCAAGGACCGGCCGCTGGTGAGCATCAACTGTGGCGGCATTCCGGGAAACCTCCTGGAGAGCGAACTCTTCGGCCACGCCAAGGGCGCCTTCACCGACGCCCACCGAGCCCGCAAGGGCCTCTTCGAGGAGGCCAACGGCGGGACTCTCTTTCTGGACGAGATCGCCGAACTCCCCCTGAACCTCCAGGTCAAACTGCTCCGGGTTCTGCAGGAGGAGGAGATTCGCCCCCTGGGTGACAGCCGGCCGGTCAAGCTCGACGTGCGGATCATCGCCGCCACGGCCCGCGATCTAAAGGCCGAGGTGGCCGCCGGCCGTTTCCGCGAGGATCTCTTCTACCGGATCAACGTGCTGCCCATCGCCGTGCCGCCGCTTCGGGAACGCAAGGAAGACATCCCGCTGCTGGTGGAACACTTCATCGCCAAGTACAACCAGCGCATGGGACTCAAGGTCCAACGACTGGCCACCGACTGCCTGGAACGACTGCTCGACCACCACTGGCCGGGCAACGTCCGGGAACTGGAAAACGTCATCGAACGATTGATGGCGCTTGCCGACGGCCCGGTGCTGGGCACGGTCAATCTGCCGCCGGAACTCGCCCCCCCTGCCGTCCGGATGGCTGAAGACCAGTTCGTGCCCACCGGCTACTCCATCAAAAAGAACGGCAAGCGACTGGAAGAAAGGCTGATCACCGCCGCCCTCGCCGAAACCGGCGGCAACAAGACCCGGGCGGCGGCACTGCTCGAGATCAGCATTCCGGCCCTGCTCTACAAGATAAGGGAATACGGCATCCAGCCATAGAGGGAGGGCCGGGAACGCGGGCGCGACACCCGCATCCGTAACAAAAGATTGCCCAAAGAAAAGGGGGTACGATCCAGCTCTCTTATGGTATCATTCCAGCCATTGCGAAAGTTTCCCGCCGGAAGCGGGCCGGCGCGCCGTTATGCCGCTTCCCGCGTCTTCCGTGCCCCTCCCACCCGACGCTCGTACCACATGATCGACCACGCGCAACTTCTCGACCACCTCAGCATCGGCATCATCGTCGTCGACGAACCGCTCACCGTGGTCTTCTGGAACCGTTGGATGGAGGAGCACAGCCTCCTCCCCAGAGAGGAGGTCAGAGGCAAGCCGCTCTACGAACTCTTCCCGGATCTGGTCAAGAAGGAGTTCACCGCCAAGGCCCGCGAGGCGTTCCGCAAGGGCGAACCGACCTTCTTCACCCACAAGGTCCACCAATTCATGTTCCCCTTCCACACCGTCCGCTCCCTTCTGGCTTCGAAACTTAGCCCCATGCAGCAGACGGTGATCCTCTCCCCGCTCAAGGACGACGACGGGGTGACCCGGCAGCTGCTGGTGTCGGTGTTCGACATCTCCGACTGGGTCGCCTACCAGAACCGACTGCTGGAGTCAAAAAAGGAACTGGAAAAGCTCAGCCGACTCGACGACCTCACCCAGATCGCCAACCGCCGGGCGATCATGGAGCAGCTCCGCTACGACCTCTGCCTCCACGCCCGCAAAAAACGGCCCCTGGCCATGGCCCTGATCGACATCGATCATTTCAAAAAGGTAAACGACACTTACGGCCACCAGTGCGGCGACCAGTTGCTGCGGGGAGTGGCCCAGCTGCTCGCCGAGCAGCTGCGGGGCTATGACAAGGTGGGACGTTACGGCGGGGAAGAATTCATGCTGGTCCTGCCGGAAACATCCCGGGAGGCGGCGCTCCAGACCTGCGAACGGCTACGGCAAAAGGTGGCGGCGACCGTATTCCAATGCCACCGCCATCAGGTGACGATTACCGTCAGCATCGGCACCGCCTTCTTTGGTGGTGAAACCGCGGAGGTGGACCAGCACCCGACCGCCGAGGATCTCTTCCGGGTCGCCGACGCCAACCTTTACCGGGCCAAGGACGGGGGCCGCGACCGCGTCGAACCGCGACCGGAACAGTACCCGCTTCTCACTTAAGGGGGGCCAGCCCGACGCGCAGTTCCTGTAGCCATGCCGCCGAATCGCCGGCCTGATCGTCCTGTTCGCTCGCCTTTTCGATTCGCCGCGCCACCGCCGACCACTCGGCGAACCCCAGGTTGGCCAGCAACCCCACCAGGCTGTGGGCCGCAAGGACGACGCCGTTCCGGTTCCCCGCGTCGAGCATCCCGGTCAACTCGTCAAGCCGTTCGGCGACCTGCCCCACGGAGCTGTCAAGCAGAAAATCGATCTTATCGTCGGGCAGGCTGTAAAGGGCGCGCAACTGCTGCCGCGCCTGTTCCCTACTGGCCGGGACCGCCGCCATGGCCCCGGGCTGGCGCGAAGCGGCCCTTTCCCCGACGCCCCCTTTTTCCCGGCCGGCTAATTTCTCTAGCAGGGCAAACACCTCCCGGGGGACGAACGGCTTGGTGATATATCCGTCCATGCCCTCGGCCAGGCAACGTTCTCGGTCGCCGCTCATGGCATGGGCGGTCATGGCCAGAATCGGCAGTCTCCGGCCCGCCAGCCGCCGCCGCACCCCGTCGATCAACGAAGCGTGTTCGTTGCCCTCCTCGGCCGGCTCGTCCCGCTCGCAGCGGCGGATGACGGCGGTGGCGGCAAGGCCGTCCATGCGGGGCATCTGAACGTCCATGATCACCACGTCAAAGGTGTCGGCCGCCAGGGCACCCAGCACCTCCACGCCGTTGTCAACACAGACCACGGCGTGACCGGCTTCCTCGAGCACCACCCTGGCCAGCTCCTGGTTGGCGACGATGTCCTCGGCGAGAAGAACCCGCAGCGGCGTCCAACGATCGGTCGCCGGCTGCCATTGATCCGCGTCGGCGACGAAGGGCCGGCCGGTCAGCGCCGCCTCGACCACGCCGCGCAGCTCGTCCCTCCCCACGGGCTTGGCCAGGCTGAAATCCGCCGCGAGGCCGCTCCCCTGGCCATCACCGCCACGATCCCCAACGGCGACAAGGGCAATCACCACCGGTCGATCCACTGCCCTGGCCGACCCGGCGGCCAGGCAAGCCGGCTCGGCCACCAGCAGCCGCACGGGACACCCCGCCGCCTCGGCCCCGGCCAGCGCCGTTGCCACCTCGCCGCCATCGGCGGCCGTAATCACCGGGAACCCCCAGGAACCGAAGGTTTCGGCCAGACCACGGCGGCAGAGGGGATGCGCGGCCGCGACCAGCACCGGCAGGGAGGAAAAATCAAATCCCGGCAGGGCAAAGGGTTCCGTCTCCACCGCCCCCCGCCGGGAACGGATGGTGAAGTTGAAGGTCACGCCGCCGTCGACCCCGTCACTCACCCAGATCCGGCCACCCATCAACTCGACCAGCCGTCTGCAGATCGACAGCCCCAGCCCGGAGCCGCCGTGCCGCCGGGCCATGGAACTGTCCACCTGGGAAAAACGCTCGAAGATCTTTTCCCGCCGCTCCGCCGGAATGCCGACGCCGGTGTCCTCGACCGAGAACAGCAGCACCAGCTCGCCGGCCTCCTCGCCGACCACTTCTCCCCGCACCGCCACATACCCCTGCTCGGTGAACTTGACCGCGTTGCCCACCAGATTGATCAGGATCTGCCGCAACCGCAGGGGGTCGCCCTCCAGGACGGCGGGCAGGTCGGGCGCCAGGTGACAGACCAGCTCAAGCCCCTTTTCCTGCGCCTTCACCGCCAGGGTCCGCATGACCGCATCGACCCCCCCCCGCAGCTCGAAGGGGACCGATTCGACCACCAGTTGGCCCGCCTCCATCTTTGAGAAATCGAGAATGTCGTTGAGGACGCCCAGCAAGGAATTGGCCGATTCCTCGACGATCTCCAGATACCGGCGCTGCCGGGGCTCGACGGCGACCTTGAGAGCCAGCTGGTTCATGCCCAGCACGGCGTTCATGGGGGTGCGGACCTCGTGACTCATGTTGGCGAGAAAGACGCTCTTGGCACGGTTGGCATCTTCGGCAGCGTCCCTGGCCTCGGTGAGTTCTTCCTGCATTCGCCGTAGCGACAGATACCCGCCGATCATCTCGGCGGTCATCCAGAGAAGGCGGATATCCTCGTCACGCCACGGCCGGACACACTCGGTATCATCAAAGCCGACAAAGCCGTACCATCCCCCTTGGACGAAAACCGGCAGCACCAGAATGGAGAGGATCCCCTGGGGTTCGAGCACCCGCCGCTCGCCTTCGGGAAAGGCGGTCACCGGCCCGCTGATCAGGCTGCCCCCCTGGAGTTCCCGGCGCCACCGCCCGAAATACGGTTCATAGGGCAGGTGCTGCAACTCGGGATTGTCAATCTCGGGCGTCACCCCGTCGGCGCAGGCTTCGTATCGCTGGCGCATGCAGGGCCCGTCGGCGGGATCCTCGAAATTTTCAAACAAATAAACCCGGCTCGCCCCGGAGGCATGCAGCAAACTTTCCAGGCAACGGTTCAGAACCTGATCCACGGCGCCGGCGGCGCCGGCGGCGCTGAGCAGCACCCGCGAGCAGTCGGTGAGCCCTTTTTCATAACGGAGCCGCACCGCCAGCGCCCCTTCGGCTTCCTTGCGTTCGGTAATGTCCTGGACCGTACCCACCATCCGCGCCGGCCGGTCCCGGGCATCAAAAAAAACCTCGGCCTGCGTCCGCACCACCCGCTCGCTGCCGTCGGGCCGCACCACCCGATGTTCGATGGCATAGGGCGCCTCATTGCGAATCGCGGCGCCGAGCGCCCCGTCCACCGCCTCGCGGTCGCCGGGATGCACCGCCGCCAGAAATGCCTCGTAGGTGGCGCCGACCCCCCGTGGGGCCAAGCCGAAGATGCGGTAAGTCTCGTCGGACCAGAACAGCTTGTTGCCCTCGATCTGATAAGTCCAGCTGCCGAGATGGGCGATGCGCTGCGCCTCTTCGAGATTGTCGCGGATCCCGCGCAACGCCTTCTCGTTCGCCTTCAAATCCAGAAACAGGGTATGGAACGGATCGGTGAGGCAGGTTTCGACGATGGCCTTGTAGATGCAGTAAAAGGAAAAGAGCTTGAAATAGTGCCCCACCAGATTGGAAAGGCCGTAGTTGCTCACATAGAAGGTGAAGGCGAGTTCCGAGCCGATGGTCAGGAACAGGGCCCAGGCCAGATAGAGGTATACCTTTTCCGAAAACTTCTCCCTGGCGCGAACCATGAGCACGATGTCCAGCACCAGGATGGCGCAGATGACGTACTCGCTGATCTTCTTGAAGGGCGTCAGCCCCCGGCCGGCGACATAGCACTCGGGGAAGATCTTCCAGACGAAGATCGAGCCCAGCAGGGCGACGGTGATCACCAGATAGAGGGCGAACGCCACCAGCGGATTGAGCCGCCGTCGGCCGCCGAGAAAGAGAAACCCGGCCAGCAGGCTGCTGCTTTCCAGGAATCGGGCCGCGATCCACAGCTGGTTGGCGTAGTAGTCGTAATCGGTGAAGATGTGCATCCCCTCATAGGCCAGGGTGTGGAGCATGTCCAGGATGCCGACGAAAAAATAGGCGATGCCGATGAAGATGATGTAACTGTTGCGATGATTTTTCCTGGCGCTCCAGACGATCAGGAAAAAGGCGAAGGCCACCGCGATGCTGAAGAACTCGGCAAAGGCGTGGAAGAGGAGATAGTGATAGAGACTGGTCAGATACAGGAGTCCGCCGACGATGGCCAGTCCGAATGGCGACCAGTTTTTTTCGTAATCAAAGGGCACGTTATTGCTCCTCGGCCTGCTCTTGATGCCGCATGGCCGATGCAGGGGTAAACATTGCGTAACTTTTGGCCGCAGCCAGGAAAACGACGGCGATCACAGCAGCCCCGCCTTTTTGAGATGCACCTGCAACACCGAAATGGCGGCCGGGGTTATTCCGGAGATCCGCGATGCCTGGCCCAGCGAACGGGGCCGCACCCGGCCGAGCTTCTCCACCACCTCGTTGGAAAGCCCGGCAAGGCCCGCGTACTCCATCTCCTCGGGCAGCCGCACCTCTTCCAGACGACGGAACCGCTCAACCTGCTCCTCCTGGCGGCGGATGTAGCCTTCATACTTCACCGCGAGCTGCACCGGTTCGCGCACCGCTTCGGCCACCTCGATTGTCCTGCCCGCCACCCCGGCCAGATCCGCAAAGGCCATCTCCGGCCTCCGCAAGAGATCGGCGAGCGAGGCGGGCTGCTTGAGTTCGGCGCGGCCCATGGCCCGCAGCCGGGCGTTGACCTCGGCGGTTGGCTTGAGCACGGTTGCCTCAAGCCAGGCCACCCCGGCGGCGATTCCCGCCCGCTTGGCCTCGAAGGCGGCAAAGGTCGCGTCGTCCACCAGGCCGAGAGCGCGGCCGATGTCGCGCAGCCGCAGATCGGCGTTGTCCTCGCGGAGCAGCAACCGGTACTCGGCCCGGGAGGTGAAGAGCCGGTAGGGCTCCCGGGTGCCACGGGTGACGAGGTCGTCGATGAGCACCCCGATATATGCCTGGGAACGGTCGAGGATCAGCGGTTCTTCGCCGCGCACCGCCTTGACGGCGTTGACACCGGCGATGAGCCCCTGGGCCGCCGCCTCCTCGTAGCC
>DHYV01000003.1:54015-105897 GCA_002414225.1 Desulfobulbaceae bacterium UBA5121
GATGGAGGGGCAGTAGCGGGCCCCCACTCCCTCGATGATGCCGGTGTACATGGGCGAGCGGTCGGTGCCGGCCCGGATGATCTCATGGGTGCGTCCGTTGGTGTAGGTGACGTGGCAGGGCAGCTGTGGCAGGGGCGGCACCCCCTCACTCGCAAAGGAGAAGAGCACCGGCGGGGTGTCGCCGGCCTGGGGTTCAAGCTCCGAATAATCAATGGTGCGACCGTCGAGCCGTGGGGTGGTGCCGGTTTTCATCCGGCCCATGGCAAAACCCAGCTCCCGCAGATGTTCGGGAAGCTTGAGCGACGGCGCGTCCCCCATGCGCCCGGCCGGAAAGGACTTGAGGCCGATATGGATCAGACCGTTCAGGAAGGTGCCGGTGGCGATCACCACCGCGCCCGCCCGCAGCACCTCGTCAAGCGAGGTGACCACCCCGCAGACCCTGCCCTCCTCGACCAGCAGCCGGTCCACCACGGTCTGGAGGATGTCGAGGTTGGCCTGGCCCTCCACCACCTCCTTCATCCGCAGCCGGTAGCGGAGGCGGTCGGCCTGGGCCCGGGACGACCAGACCGCCGGCCCCTTGCTGGTGTTGAGACGGCGGAACTGGATGCCGGTGGCGTCGATGTTCCTGGCCATCTCGCCACCCAGGGCATCGATCTCCTTGACCAGATGCCCCTTGGCCAGGCCGCCGATGGCGGGGTTGCAGGACATGGCGCCGATGGTATCGACGTTGATCACGCAGAGCGCCGTCCTCGCCCCCATGCGGGCCGCGGCGAGCGCCGCCTCGCAGCCGGCATGCCCCGCCCCCACCACCACTACCTCATAGTCGCTTTCCAAACCGATCATCGTTTTTTCACCCCGGGAAAACTCACTCACCATAATCCACCACCGCCGGCTCGCCGTCCGGCCAGCCCGCCGCCGTCTCCTGACGCCGGCCGGCCAGCACCAGCCAGGACTCGAGCAGCATCCATGCCTGCAGGAGCAGAATCACCCCGCTCAGACCGGCGAGCAGCCACGCCCCGCCCGCCCACAGCCGCGCCATGTTGCTGACCATGGCCCAGGTGGTGACACCTACCATAAAACAGAGGGGCATGCCCACCAGCCATACCGGCCGGCGCAGCCGGACCAGGTAGGTGGCAACGGCCAGCAGGGCGAGGCCCGCCAGCAGCTGATTCACCGCTCCGAAGATGGGCCACAGCGCCATGGCCCCCTTGCCATTGCCGGAGTAAAAGGCCAAGGCCATGGCCGAGGCCACCGCCACCAGGGTAGCTGGCAGCCGGCCGGCCAGGCGGGGCAGCCCCGCGCCCTCGGCCAGCTCCGCCACCACGTAGCGCTGGATGCGGGTGGCGGTGTCCAGGGTGGTGCCGGCAAAGGAGACGATGAACACCCCCATCACCGTCACCGCCAGGCGGCGTTCCACGCCCAGGGCGCCGATAAGATTGGCCGCCCCCTCGACAAAGGCGGCGAGCTTGGCACCCAGGCCGCTTGCCGAGGACCAGGAGCCGTAGTGGTCGAAATAGGCGGCGGCGCCGGTGAGCATGCCGCCGCCGTGGCCCGCCGCCCCCATGCCAAGGCCGGCGGTGCAGGCGATGAGCACCAGGACCGCGAGTCCGCCCTCGAAGAGCATGGAGCCGTAACCGACAAAAAGGGCATCGCCCTCGCGGTCGAGCTGTTTCGAGGAGGTGCCGGAGCTGACCAGCGAGTGAAATCCGGAAACCGCGCCGCAGGCGATGATCACGAAGAGGAAGGGAAACATGGCCGGCGCCCCCTGCGGCTGCGCCACGTAGACCGGGGCGGCCATCTCGGGATGGGCCACCACGAGCCCCAGGGCCAGAAGCCCCATGGCGATGAGCAACTGGTGGGAATTCAAATAGTCACGGGGCTGCAGCAGCCGGTCCACGGGCAGGAAGGAGGCCACCCCGGCGTAGGCAAAGAGGAGCAGCATCCAGATCAGCACCGGACTCAACCCGGCCACGGCCGGCATGGCGATGGGCAGAAAGCAGCCGGCCCACACCGCCCCGTACATCAGGGCTACTCCCACCACGGACAGCAGGGCGAGGCTTGCGCCCTGCCGCACCCGCCACCCTACCCAAAGCGCGATGGGCACCTCGATCCACACCGCCAGCACCGAGTTGGGGTACATGCCGAAGAGGACGGCGATAATCAGGGCGAAGATGGCGATGACGATCCACAGCTCAAAAAAGATGATGACAAAGAAAAGGTTCCGCACCCGAGCGGAGACGGTCTTGCCGATGACCTCGGCGATGGAGCGGCCGTCGTGACGGACCGAGAGCGCCAGCGCTCCCAGATCGTGCACCGCGCCGATCACCACCGGGCCCAGCACCACCCAGGCGAGCGCCGGCCCCCAGCCCCAGATGACCCCGATGGCCGGCCCGACAATGGGGCCGGTGCCGGCAATGGAGGTGAAGTGGTGGCCGAAGAGAACGTCCTTGCGGGTGGGCACGAAGTCCACCTCGTCACGGAGGCGGTGGGCCGGGGTGGCCGTCTCGCCGGTCAGGCCGAAAAGCCGTCGGGCCAGATAGCGGCCATAGGTATGGTAGGCCAGAAGATAAAAGGCGACACAGCCGGCCGCCAGCAGCAACGAATTCATGAAAGATCCCCAGGCAAATTCCAGTGACAGTGAATAATACCGGTTACCATCGGCTTCCAGCCACCTTTCCCTGCTTCGACCGTCGATGCGGCCTGCCGCCGCGAAAGAGCGGCGGTCAAATCGCAGTCCCGAACGGCTCCAATGCCCCGCCGTTTATTGACTGTGTTGCCGGAATGGCTGAGGCACGACGGCAACCAGGATTTGCTCCGCGGCGTAAAAAGGCAACCGCCTTGTTTTTTCCATATTTCAGCACCATCTCCCGTAAAAAAAAAATCACGGAAAGGCCGGCTAACTGCCTTCCTCGGCGGTTGGCAGCCATCGCATCAGGAGTTCGCGCAGCCGCTCGATGACCAGGGGCTTGCTCAGATAGTCATCCATGCCCGCCTTCAGACAGGTGTTTCGATCGCCTTCCAGGGCATTGGCGGTGAGGGCGATAATCGGCACCCGGTCGCGGCCCGTTTCCCGTTCATGGCGGCGGATCGCCTCGGTGGCTTCGCAGCCGCCCATGTTCGGCATCAGGCAGTCCATCAGAATCAGGTCGTAGCGATTGTTTCGACAGGCCAGCACCGCCTCTTCGCCGTCGGCGGCCACGTCGACCCGGTACCCGAGATGTTCGAGAACGCTCTCCGCAACCTGGAGGTTGATGAAGTTGTCCTCGGCGACCAGCACTCTGCCCTGCGGCATGGTGGCCTTCCGGGGAGCGGCAGCAGGCGACCGGCCGGCCGCCGCCAGGCCGTCGGTTTCTTCCCGGCATTCGAGACGTCGAATGGCGTCGGCCAGGTTGCGGCGGGTCACCGGTTTGTGGAGGCAGGCGTCGACACCGGCCTCCCTGGCGACCGCCGTCCGGTCGGCCGGCCACTGTCTGGCAAGCATGAGCAGCCGGATCGAGGCGGTGGCGCCATCGGCCT
This sequence comes from Desulfobulbaceae bacterium UBA5121, assembly GCA_002414225.1. Classification (GTDB taxonomy): domain Bacteria; phylum Desulfobacterota; class Desulfobulbia; order Desulfobulbales; family UBA5123; genus UBA5123. Next base: position 57,532 of record DHYV01000003.1, read on the forward strand.
TGAGTTCACGGGCCAGGGCCAGGAAATCTTCGGAAGCGGCATCCAGATCAAGAATGGCCAGGTTAAAGGGGGTGACGGCGGCGGCCCGGATCGCCGCCATGGCCTGGCCAACAGGGACAATGACGATGTCGTCGAATCCGATTCCCTGTAGCTCCGTTCGCAGGATCCGGGCGGTGGCGTCGCGGGCTACGGCTATCAGTACGCGGCAGCCGTGGTGGATGGCCAGCGGTCCCGACTCGGTTTTCCGCGCCTCCGGCGACCCGGCCGGCAGAGGCAGCGAAAAACGGAAGGTCGCGCCCTGCCCCGGATGACTGGCCATGCCGATGGTGCCGCCCATCAGTTCCACCAATTTTTGGCAGATGCTCAGCCCCAGGCCGGTGCCGCCATGGCGGCGGGTAGTGGAGCCGTCCACCTGGGTGAAGGAATCGAAGATGCGCTCCTGCGCTTCCAGTGGGATGCCGGGGCCGGTATCCGTGACCTCGAAGCGGATCCGCTGGGATTCCGAATGGTCGGGTTCGGGCCGGACGCGGAGAAGCACCTCTCCCTGGTCGGTGAATTTGACGGCGTTGCCCATGAGATTTACCAGCACCTGGCGCAACCGGTCCGGATCCCCCTTGACCATTTCAGGAAGATCCGAATCAAAATCCAGGACCAGTTCGAGATCCTTGTCGCCGATCTGGGTTCCCATGGGGACGACGACGTCCTCGATCAGGCCGATGAGGTCGAAGTCGAACGCATAGGTGCGCAGCTTGCCCGCCTCCAGCTTGGAAAAATCCAGGATGTCGTCGATGATCGCCAGCAGCGACCGGCCGGAGTTCAGGATTCCCTCCACGTAGCGTTGCTGCTGCTGGGACGGCAGCGGCGTGGTGGCCAGCAACTGCGCCAGGCCCAGCACCCCGTTCATGGGCGTCCGGATCTCATGACTCATGTTGGCGAGGAACTCCGACTTGATCCGGTTGGCCTCCTCGGCCCTCTGTTTGGCGTTTTCAAGCTTGTCAACCGTTTCGGCCAGATCGCGGTTGGACCTGGCCAGTTCCTCGGTCCGCAGCCGCACCTCCGCTTCGAGATCCGAGCTGTAATGGGAAAGCTCCGCGTCACGTAACTGGATCTGTTCCAGCATGTTGTTGAAGCCCGTGGCCAGGCTGCCCAGTTCGTCCGCCCCCTTCATGCTGATCCGCAGGGAGTAATCCCGGTCGGCCGTCACCCCGGCGATGGCCCGGGTGATGCCCTGGAGCGGGTCGGAGACGAGCCGGCGCAGCACGGCGGAAAGGAGCAGCGCGATGGCAAGGGCAAGAGCGGTGATGCCGCCAAACATCACGAGATAGTGGCGGACCTCCTGGTCGATGCGCTTCAGGTCATAGGCCAGATGGACGGTGCCGATGGGGGTGTTGTCCAGCAGGATGTAGCGGGCGACCAGCATCATGCGATCCTTTTTGACGATGCAGCAGTGGCCGTCGCAGGCGGCGCCGGGGGAACGGCGGGGCGCGTCCTTGCGGGTCAGCTCGGCGTGGGCCTCCGGGTGGGCGATCGAGGAGGCCGCCGGATAGCGGGCGAACTCCGAGCCGTCCATGCGGTGGATGCACGCCTCGATGATGGCCGGGTCGGCACGCAGCGAAGCCAGGGTTTCCTCGGCGGTGGCCCGGTCTTCAAAGGCCAGGGGCGCGGCGCAGTGCTGGGCGATAATGTCGGCGAGCATGGTCAGTTCCTCGGTGGCGTCCGCATGTATCTCCCTGACTTCGACGAACAGGGAAGTGGCGGCGCTGAGGAGCAGGGCCACGGTGACCGTGGCCATCATGATTACCAACAGCTTGTTTTTTATCGATATGTCACGAAATTTTCGCATCTGGTCCGTTTACGGAGTTAGCCGTGTTTCTCACCAGCCGAGGCTGCCGTGGCCGCAGGCACTAGGCGGCAATGCCGCTCGCATGGCGCCTTGCGGGCGCGGTGAAACCGGTTGGCCTTTGGTGAACAAATTGCTTGCCTCCCGCTCGATGGAGCGATGTCTCCAAAAATTCGCCATATCAAACCTTTCCCGGAAAGCACCGACCGTTCATTTGAGAAACGCGGGTCTGGTTGGAGTGGTGACGCTGGTGGCGACTTCGAGAAGGTGAGAGCAAAGATGAATACCGGCCGCATCAGCCGCTTCCCGGTTGGCGAGAATCCGAAAACGGTTTTTCTGCCGGAGCAGCTGGAGCATGCCGCCCCGGACGGCGAAGTCGTTCATGGCGGAGACGGTGAGCACCGGCTGGCCCCGCACCTCGCTCAGTATCCTGTGCAGGCGGTACTGCTCCGAGGCGGCAATGAAGAGGATGTGGCAGTTACGGGGGCCGTCGTCACCGCCGAATCGACGGACGACGAGGCGGCGGCCGCGGACGGTTTTGCCGGCAATGATGTCGAGCGACTCGCTGAAAGGGTCATTCCCGACAACGCCCAGCACCAGTTCGGCATCCGGCCCGGAGAAGGCGTGGGCCGGCCAGTGGTTGAAACGGGCGAAGTTCAGGAGGTAACTCGCGATCAGGGCTCGATCGTCGACCACGGGAGACGGGGGGAGGGGACGCGGTGACGCGACGACGGGCCTCGCGCCGGGCAGGAGCGCCATGAGAAGGGTGAACAGAAGCAGACGGCCGAGTTTTCCGTATCGGTCTAAAATGGAAACAGGAGGTTTCAAATCGGGTTCCTTCGCCCGGCCGCAAAGACGATCGGAAAGACGACCGGTGGACGTTGCCCCGGGTTTCTCATGAACATGGGGCTTGCCTGAAAAAACCGATCACGGACAAACCGAGCGACTGAAGGCGGAACTCCCCGCCATGCAGGGGATGCCGGGCGCCGCAGGCAAACGCCCGGCGAGATTCCGGGGGGATGATGCGGCACCCGGCAGGGGCAGCTTTACCATGGAAATTACTATTGCGTAATCAAAGTATACCGCTTCAGGATAACTTGCAATGCCCAGTAATGCTTCTTCTTGCCAATTTTTCTGATTACCACCGTGCTGAAAAGCCCGTGTCGCTGGCATCGGTGGACAGCTGCCGCACAATACGAAATTAGCTTGGCGACTTCGCCGGGGACGACATCAGGAAAAGCCGCCGGCCGCCCGTAACGTTCCGGGGAAATGCTTTGGGCACCGGCCGAGATTCGATGACAATCGGATGGCGAATTGAAGATGCCAATGTACCAGATCCGGCCCCGAGCCGCCAGAGGCGAGGCGGTTTCCGGTTGCCGCTTTGCGCTTTCCGGTATACGATCTGGTCACGTTCGCTCCCGCCCCCACCGACAACCGAACAACGGGAAACCGCCAACCGTGAATGCCCCGAGCACCGCATCGCCAGCCTCCGATCTGCTTCGCCCCTGTTTCGCGGGGTTCGTCCAGTTCGACGTCCGCGAAGCCGAGCCGGAGGCAAATCTCGCCCGGGTCGAGGCCGGCCTGGCCGAACTGGCCCCGCGGACGCCGGGCCTGGTGGCGCTGCCCGAACTCTGGGCCACCGGCTTTGCCTATGAGCACCTCGCCGAGCTTGGCCGTCGTACCCCGGAACTCCTCGGAGCCCTTACCACCCTCGCCCGCCGCCACAATGTTCTGCTGGCCGGATCCCTGATCGAAACAGTGGCCTGCCCCCACGGCACCACCTACCACAACACCCTCTACCTCTCCGGCCCCGATGGGGTCATCGGCAGCTTTCGCAAGCAGCACCTCTTTGCGCCCATGGGCGAGACGGACCATTTCCGCCCCGGCACCCTGCCGGCGCCCCTGGCCACGCCGCTGGGGCGGCTCGCCCCCCTGGTCTGTTTCGACCTCCGTTTCCCGGAACTGGCCCGCGAGATGGCCGGCCGAGGGGCCGGGCTCCTGCTGGTGAGCGCCCAGTGGCCCCTGGCCCGCCTCGACCACTGGCAGACCCTGCTCCGGGCCCGGGCCATCGAGAACCAGCTCTTCGTGGTGGCCGCGAACCGCTGCGGCACCACCGGCGCAACCGCCTTTGCCGGCAACTCGATGCTCGTCGGCCCGGACGGCACGGTACTCGCCCGGGCCGACGCCCAGGAAACGGCCATGGGACAGTGGCTCGACCCGGGTGAACTCGGCCGGGTCCGCGGCCGATTCAACACCGTGGCCGCGCGGCCCTACCCCTTTGCCGACCGGGACAAGGTGGCCGACCTTCCCTGCCTCCAGGAAATCGTCCGGCGTCACAAGGCGGTGGGCCGCAGGGTGGTCTTCACCAACGGCTGCTTCGACATCCTCCACCCCGGCCACGTCACCTATCTCGAAGCGGCCCGGCAACGGGGCGACTGCCTCATCGTCGGCCTCAACAGCGACGCCTCCATCCGGGCGATCAAGGGGCCGGATCGGCCGGTGAACCGCGAAGAGGACCGGGCCCGGCTGCTGGCGGCCCTGGGTTGCGTGGACCACGTGGTGCTTTTTGAAGAGGAAACCCCCATCAACCTGATCACCGCGCTCCTGCCCGACGTGCTGATCAAGGGCGGCGACTGGCCCGTGGAGAAGATCGTCGGCGGCCGCGAAGTGGTGGCGGCAGGCGGCACGGTGACCACCATCGAGCTGGTGGACGGGCACTCCACCACCGGCCTCATCGCCCGTATCCGGGGTGGCGGAGGCAACTGACAACCGCGCCACTCCCCCTCTTGTTCTTTTTTAATGTTAAGGAGTAACCCTGCAGATGAAACGATCCCTTCCCCTGCTCCTGGCCGGCGTCCTCGTCGTCCTGCTGCTTGCCGCCGGCGGCTGCAAAAAACGACAGGAAGCCCCGCTGCACGCCACCGTCGGCCAGCTGGCCCCCTCCTTCACCATGCAGGACATCAACGGCAAGAACTGGTCGCTTGCCGACCTGCGCGGCAAGGTGGTCTTCGTCAACTTCTGGGCCACCTGGTGCCCGCCCTGCCGGGGAGAGATGCCCGACATGGTGGCGCTTGACCGGGCCATGGCCGGCAAGCCGTTCCAGATGCTCACCATCCTGGTCAACGACGACCCCAACATGGCCCGCGGATTCCTGAGCACCCTGGCCGCCACCTTCCCGGTGCTGATCCCCACCGACGACACGGTGGGCAAGGCTTACGGCATCACCGGGGTGCCGGAAACCTACATCATCGATGCCGACGGCGTGCTGCGGCAAAAGTTCATCGGATCCTGGCCCTGGAACTCGGAAAAGGCCCGGGAACTGATCGAGAGCTACCTGCCCGCCGGCGGCGCATGACCGACGCCCTCCACCGTTTCCGCATCGACGGCCCCCACGGCCGGCTCGACTTCCGGGCCGGCCGCCATCCCTCGGAGAGCCTGCCCTATTTCCTCTGCCGGGTGCTCGCCTTTGCCATCCACTTCCGGCCCGAACTCCGCTTCTCGCGCGGGGTCTGCGTGGGCGAGGAGCCGGCCATCCTCTCCGTTGCCGCCGCCACCGGCCGCATGCCCCTGTGGATCGATATCGGCGTGCCCGGCAGGAAAAAACTCAGCCAAGGGCTCCGCACCGCGGACCGGGTGATCCTCTACACCCATCGCCCGCCGGCACGACTGGCGACACTTTCCCTGCTGCCGGGGGCGGAGCGGATCGAGGCATACCGCCTCGATCCGGCCTTCCTGACCGCCGTGGCCGCCACCGCCCTCCTTCCCGCCAGCCGCTGGCGTCTCGCCCTGGCCGGCGACCGCCTCACCTTGAACGGCCTCGTCACCGACCGCCGCCTCCTGCCGCCCCAATCCGCTGAAGCCAACACAAAACTCATCCAGCCCTAACCGTCTCCTAACAGAAACGTTGTAGCGTTGCAGGGAAACGCTCTGCCGCCACCCCGGGCGCCCTGCCCGCTCCCGTTGGCACGCTTCGGCCGTCAAGGCCGACGGACCAACCGCCAACGACGAAGCCGCGGCGGCACGAATTCTTCAGGAGAACGCAACCTACCATGCCCGAAAAACGCATCCTGGTGGTCGAGGATGAGGAGGATATCCTCGAACTGCTCACCTTTTCCCTGCAGCGCCACGCCCATACGGTGGTCGGCGCTACCTCGGGCGAGGAGGCCGTCACCATCCTCGGCCGCGAGACCTTCGATCTGGTGCTCCTCGACATCATGCTGCCGGGCAAAAACGGCTTCGAGATCCTCCACTTCCTCAAAACCTCCACCAGGGCGCCGGACACGCCGGTCATCTTCATCTCCGCCCTCTCCAACCCGAGCAGCGTGGTCAAGGGGCTGGCCGACGGCGCCGTCGATTACCTCACCAAGCCGTTCAACGTCAACGAACTGCTGGCTCGGGTCAAGCTTCACCTGGAACTGAAGGACTTGCGGGAAGAGCTGCGCCAGGAGGTGGCCACCAGGGAAAAATTTTTCCGCATCATCGCCCACGACCTGCGCGGCCCCACCGCCGCCATCCACGGCTATGCCAAACTGCTCGCCAAGGACTACGAATCCTACGACCGCGGCAAACGCCAGGAATGCCTCGCCACCATGGCCGCGACCTCGCACAAGGTCGTGGAACTGCTGGAGGATCTCCTCGCCTGGGCGCGGGTACATACCGGTGATCTCCTCCCTGCCCCCGAGCCGTTCCGCCTTGCCACCGAGGTGGCCCGGGTGGTGGCGCTGTTCGCCTCGCAGGCCGCCACCAAGACGGTTTCCCTCCTGCTCCGCGACATCGCGCCGAACAGTCTGGTCCATGCCGACCGCGCCATGGTACGCACCGTCCTCCGCAACCTCGTCGGCAACGCCATCAAGTTCACTCCGGCCGGCGGCCGGGTGGAGGTGGCGGTCCGCACCGAGGAGGAGGTTGTCCGGATCAGCGTTGCTGACACCGGGGTCGGGATTGCCCCGGAAGACATGGCCAAGCTGTTCCGCATCGACTGCCACCACTCGACCCCTGGTACGGCCCGGGAAAAGGGAACCGGCCTCGGCCTGATCCTCTGCCGGGAATTCGCCGAAAAGAACCAGGGGCGCATCTCGATGCGCAGCACCCCCGGCCGGGGCAGCGAGTTCACCTTTACCTTGCCCCGGGCCACGTCCCTGGCTACACTGACCGAAACGACGCCGACCGACTTCATTCCGTGCCGCCCCCACCCGGCGGCCAACCCCACCGCGGTCTGACCCCGCCCGGCAGCAGCCATGAACGACCACATCCTCGTCATCGAAGACGAAGAAGACATTCTCGAACTGATCACCTACAACCTCAGCCGCGAGGGCTGCCGGGTCAACGGCGCCGCCACCGGCGAGGCAGGGCTCGCCCATGTCTCGGCCAACAAGCCGGACCTCATCATTCTCGACCTGATGCTGCCGGGCATGGACGGCTTCGAGGTCTGCCGGCGGCTCAAAAACGATCCGGCCACCCGCGCCATCCCCATCCTCATCGTCACCGCCCGGGGCGAGGAAGCGGACGTGGTCACCGGGCTTGAGCTGGGCGCCGACGACTACCTCACCAAGCCCTTCAGCCCGCGGGTCCTGGTGGCCCGCATTCGGGCGGTGCTGCGCCGCGGCTCGCGCGACGAGGCCGCCGACGGCACGGTGCTCAAACGGGGGGATCTCACCATCGATTCCGGCCGCCATCAGGTGCTGGTGGCGGACAGGGAGGTCACCCTCACCTCCACCGAGTTCCGCCTCCTCCTCTTCCTCGCCTCGCGCCCCGGCTGGGTCTTCACCCGCGACCAGATCGTCAACGGCATCCACGAGATGAACTTTGCGGTCACCGCCCGCTCCATCGACGTGCAGATCGTCGGCCTGCGCAAGAAACTGGGCGGCGAAAACACCTATATCGAGACAGTACGCGGGGTTGGCTACCGCTTCCGGGAATAGACCGCCCTGGCCAAACCCACGGGGACTCAGGAATCGACATGCGCAGACAACGGCTTCTCTGGCAGATCACCCTGCCCATGGTCCTGGTAATGGTGGCGGCCATGGCCGGCACCACCTGGTATACGGCCGACGCCCTGCGCGGCTTTTTCCTCGACCAGACCCGGGCCGACCTCAAGATCCGCGGCGGGCTCATGGCCAAGCAGATCGTGCCCCTCTTCCACGACGGCGACCTCTCCCGCCTCAACACCCTCTGCCGCCGTCTCGGCAGCCAGACCGCCACCCGCATCACGGTGATCGACCACTCCGGCCGGGTTCTGGCCGACTCCATGGAAGAGCCGGCCCGCATGGAAAACCACGCCCACCGCCCCGAGGTGAGCGACGCCCTGGAAGGCCGGATCGGCACCTCCATCCGCTTCAGCCACACCGTCCACCAGAACATGCTCTACCTGGCCCAACCCCTGGATGCCGGTGCCGACGCCGTGGCCGGCGTGCTCCGCCTCTCCATCCCGGTCACCGCCCTTGACCAGGCCCTGCACAGCGTGGTGACCAAGATCATCGCCAGTGCCATCCTGCTGGCCCTCCTCGCCGCCCTGATCACCCTCAGTGTCTCCCGGCGGATCACCAAGCCCCTGGAAAAGATGCGGACCAGCGCCGAACGCTTCGCCGACGGCGAACTCAGCCGCACCATCACCCTGGCCCACTCCGACCACGCTTCGGCGGAGATGGCGGATCTGGCCGAGGCCATGAACCGCATGGCCTCCCAGCTCAACGACCGCATCCGCACCATCACCCAGCAGCGCAATGAACTGGAGGCGGTCTTCACCAGCATGGTGGAGGCGGTTCTGGTGGTGGACAACAACGAACGGATCATCAGCCTCAACCGGGCGGCCGGGGAATTGCTGGCCATCCCGGCCTCGGCGGCACGGGGCAAGCCCATTCTCGAGGTTCTCCGCAACCCCGACCTCTTCCGCTTCGTCCGGCGTACCCTGAAGGCCGGCGGTGAACAGCAGGAAGAAGAGATCGTGCTCCGCGACGAGGCCGGCGGCGACATCTTTTTCCAGGCATACGGCACCCTGCTCGGCAACAACGCCGGCCGCGGCCTTGGCGCCCTCATCGTCTTGAACGACGTCACCCGCCTCCGGCGGCTTGAAAACGTGCGCCGGGACTTTGTCGCCAACGTCTCCCACGAACTGCGCACCCCCATCACCGCCATCAAGGGCTTTGTCGAAACGCTGCGCGACGGCGCCGTCTCCTGCCCCGAAGACGCGGAGCGTTTCCTCGCCATCATCCTCAAGCACGCCGACCGTTTGAACGCCATCGTCGAGGATCTCCTCACCCTCTCCCGCATCGAAAAGGAAGGCGAGACCGGCGAAATCGTTCTCGAACCAGGCTCGGTGGCCAAGGTGCTCCACGACGCCATCGAAACCTGCCTCGCCCAGGCCCAGGCCAAGAACATCACCTTGGCCCTCCAGTGCCCGGAAGTGCTCGGCGCCACCATCAACGGACCGCTCCTCGAGCAGGCGGTGATCAATCTGGTGGTCAACGCCATCAAGTACAGCGCGGAACAGAGCGAGGTCCGGGTGACCGGCGTGGCAATGCCAGGCGCGATTCGGATCACGGTGCAAGACTCCGGCATCGGCATCGCCCGCGAACACCTGCCCCGCCTCTTCGAACGCTTCTACCGCAGCGACAAGGCCCGCAGCCGGAACCTGGGCGGCACCGGCCTGGGGCTGGCCATCGTCAAGCACATCATCCAGGCCCACGACGGCACGGTCCGGGTGGAGAGCCGGCCCGGCAAGGGGACGACCTTCACCATCGACCTGCCGGCCTGATCCTTTACCAGGGCGGTCGAGGGAGCGCCATCGGTCGCACGCCGGGGCCAGAGGAACAAAATTGACTGAAATTCCTTTACATTTTCACCTAAAGTCGTAAGCTCTCGCTTGAGCGGCGAAAAAAAGAAAGCGGCCCCCGAGGCTGGCGCCGCGAAGACAGGGACCGCCACCGCGCGACGGTGTATTGGGAGAAAAGGCAATGGCAAAACATCTGCAGAAAGAGATCGAAAACCTGAAGAAGAATCTCCTCACCATGGGGGCGGTGGTGGAGGACATGGTCTATCTGGCCACCAAGTCCATCGTCAAACGCGACGCCCGCATGGCCCAGGAAATCATCACCCGGGATCTGGAAGTGGACAAAATGGAGGTGGACGTAGAAGAGGAATGCCTCAAGATCCTCGCCCTCTACCAGCCGGTGGCCATTGATCTGCGCTTCATCATCGCCGTCCTCAAGATCAACAGCGACCTCGAACGGGTGGGGGATCTGGCGGTGAACATCGCCGAGCGTTCCCTGTTCCTCTCCGGCCAGGAGGATGTCTGCCTCGCCTTTGATATCTCGGCCATGGCCGAACGGGTGGAGAGCATGCTCACCCGCAGCATCGACGCCCTGGTCAACCTGGACGTACCCCTCGCCTACCGGGTACGCAAGGAAGACGACCGGGTGGACGCCATCAACCGCGAGATGTACGAAAAGGTCAAGGGGGAACTGGCCGTGCATCCCAGTGCCGCCAACTGCCTGCTCCATCTCCTCTCGGTGGGAAGGCATCTCGAACGGGTGGCCGACCACGCCACCAACATCGCCGAGGACGTCATCTATCTGGTGGACGCCGAAATCGTCCGTCACACCCCTGAGGATTTTTCCGAGTGAGCCGGTAGCGGCCCACGGCTGACAGCGAAACGACAAAAAAACAGGGGGCAGAGAATCGATTCTCTGCCCCCTGTTTTTTTGTCGTCACGCCATGGAGGCGCCGGGCGCCTGGCAAGGCGGCCTCAGCCCCGGCGGGCCAGCCGGGCGCCCAGGCGGGCGGCACCGGCCAGGGCGGCATCCCCGCTCTGAATGATGTAGACCGGGATGTCGGCGAGCAGGTCGGCCATCCGCCCCTTGCCGGCAAAACGGGTCATGAAGGCGGCCGGCCGGATGGCATCGACCACTCTGGGCGGGAGCCCGCCGCCTAAGTAGAGCCCGCCGGTGGCAAGGAACTTGACCGCCAGGTTGCCGGCCTCGGCGGCCAGGATGTCGAGAAACAGGGCCATGGTCTTGGCGCACACCGGGCAGTCGCCGGCCAGGCCGTGGCTGACGATCACCGGCGTCGGGTCACCGGCCTCGGCCAGGTCGTCGGCCACCTGGCCGGTCACCGCCATGCCGAGGCCGTCGGTGCAGTAACGGTGGATATTGGCAATCCCCATCCCGGAGCAGACCTGCTCGTAGCTCACGTGGCCCAGCCGCTGGCGGAGAAACTGGAGCAGCCCCAACTCAGCGTCGGTGGTGGGGGCGAAGTCGGCATGCCCGCCTTCGGAAGGGTACGCCTGATAACGGTCGCCGTCCCAGCAGAGATACGCTTCACCCAGGCCGGTGCCCGGCGCCATGACCCCGATGGTCCCGTGGGGGTCGAGCGAGCCCTCGTTGACGGTGAACAGATCCTGGGCGGTAAGGGTCGGCACGGCGTTGGCAATGGCCACCAGATCGTTCATCACCTCGATGCGGCGGAGGCCGAACCGTTCGGCCAACGCCGCGCCGTCGATGGTCCAACCCAGATTGGTGAGCCGGGCCCGGCCCGCCAGCACCGGCCCGGCCACCCCCAGGGCCGCGACGGTCGGCCGCTCCGGCCGGCGGCGGAGAAAGGCGTCGAGCATGCCGTCGAGGTCGGGGTAGTCGTGACTTCGGAACCGTTCCGCGGCAAGCTGCCGATAGTCCCCCGCCGTAGCCTGGTAGAGGGCCAGCAAGGTCTTGGTCCCGCCCAGGTCTCCTGCCAGAAAATAGGTCATCAGGTTCTCTCCCCATCCCAAAGGAGCGAAGTGCCGCGACCGGCGGCCATCCTCGCCTTATCCGCCCGCCACGGGCGCCGCCCCTGCCGTGGCGAACCGTTCCCGGCAATAATAGCATCATGCCGCTGGCGGTGTACAGACAAACCAGGGGCCGGCCGGCGACCGGCCGCCCATGCCTCTGCCATCAAAGGAGAAAAGCATTGCCCCGGTCGCTATCACGGGCAAGAAAAATAGTCATGAAATACTTGTAAGAATCCGATTTCAAGGGTATGCATGCAACCAGTGCGGATCTCGGCCACGGCGCGGAACGGTCTTCCCGGCCCTCGCCCCAGGGAGGGAAAGGCGATCGGCTGCCGCCGCGCAGCCCTCGCCCCGGACTCGGCCCCCACGCCCAGACGCCGGGCCTCGTGGCTCCCCCTTGCCGCCACCGCCACCTCCCCAATCGCAGGCCTCGGACCGGACTCCGGCGCCAGAAAACGATCACCGCGCAGCCTATGAGAAAAGTCACCCTCGATGAAGCCCGGACGGGCATGGTGATCGCCGCCGACGTCTTCGATCCGGACTTTGACGGTGACCTGCCGATCATCGGCCGGGGCGTCGAACTCTCCGCCACCTTCATCGCCAAACTCAAGGAACGGGGGATCGCCGAACTGATCATCGCCACCCCCCAGGGCTACCGGGGGGCGCCGGGTGAGATCTTCGCCCCCCAGCAGGTCACCGAGCACATCCTCTTCGACGGCGCCGTGGAACTGAACTGTGACCTGCCCCCGGACATCCGGGTGGAAGCGGGCGAGGACATCTCCATTACCGGCCAGGTGGGGGCTGGCTGCAACATCCGAAGCGCCACCGGCGACATCCTCATCACCGGCGGGGTGCAGGGCGCCGCCAACCGCCACATCGTCCTCAGCGCCGCCAGACGGATCACCATCAAAAATACCGTGGCGGCCCCCCTGGCGGCCATGGATGTCAGGTCCATGGGCGAGGTGGCCATCGAGGGCGACGTCGCCGACTCCACCGTGGCCGCCAAGGGCAGGCTGCGCATCGACGGCCGGGTGGTGCGCTCGAAGATCTACAGCCAGACCCGGATCCGGGTCCACGAGTGCGGCAACACCTCGGAACCCTGCCAGCTGCTGGTCAAGCCCCAGGAATGCCGACTGCTCTTCCAGGAACTGCTCGCCATCGACAAGCAGCACGACGCCCTCCTCCAGGAACGCCTGCGCCTCCAGAACACCATCGACCTGATCCGCAAGCTCGGCAAGGACATCGAACGGCTGCCCTACGACAACAAGGTACAGATGGCCGCGGACATCAAGCGCTTCCGGCAGGTCGAAGAGGAGATCCGCGAGGGACAGGGCCGCAAGGCGCGGGTCAGGAAGGAGATCACCGAGGCGCTGGCCGCCACCCGCATCGTCATCCTCAAACAGGCGCTGCCCAAAACCCGGATCACCATCGAGAACTACAGCCGGCTCCTCGACCAACCGGTGTCCAAGGTTGCCTTTTTCGTCCGCAACATGCGGGTTGAAAGCGAGCCGTTCGGAGAATAGCAGGCTGCCCCAAGCCGGGCGCCCCTGCCGGGAGAACCGTACCGATGAAAATGAAAATGAAACGCAGCGTGGGGTTCAAGATGGCCGTGGCCATGACGGTGGGGTTGTTCGTCGTCATCAGCGGCTTTTCCCATACCAATGTCCTGCTCTCCGAAAAACGCCTGCGGACCATGGCCGAAGACGAGGCATCCAAGATCAGCTCCGCCATCAAGAGCAGCCTCGACAACGCCATGTGCGACAACGAGCTGAGCAGTGTCCAGGAAATCATCAACGCCGTGGGCCAGGAGAGCATGGTCCGCGACATCAAGCTCATCAACATCGAGGGGCGGGTCAAGTTCGCCAAGAACCAGGCGGAGATCGGCACCCAGCTCGACCAGTCGGCCAAGAGCTGCCAGATCTGCCACGCCAAGCCCACGGCCAAACGAAAGAACTTGACCGTCCTCTTCACCGACGAGCATGGCCGCCGCATCCTGCGCAACGTCAACCCCATCTACAACGAGGAGCGGTGCCATCGCTGCCACGAAACAGACAACGAGATCCTGGGCAAGCTGCTGGTGGACTTCACCACCGACGATATCGACCGCATGGTGCTGGACAACCGCCAGATGCTCATCCTCTCGGCGGCGGGCACCCTCCTCGCCTCCATGCTCCTCTGCTTCCTCCTCGCCCAGGTTCTGGTCAAGCGGCCCTTGCGCAACCTGCTGCTCAAGATGAAGGTAGCCAGCGAAGAGGAGGGCAAGGAGAGCCAAACCGAGGTCTACGGCGAGGACGAGATCGCCATCCTCGACGAAACCTACGACTCGCTGATGCACACCATCGAGGCGCGCAACCAGCAGATCCGGCAGCAGATGGATGAGATCCTCGCGCTTTTCAACGTCAGCGAGATCCTGAACAAGAGCGAATCCATCGACGACAACGCCGAACTCATCCTCAAGGCACTGAGCATCGGCTTCCATGTCCAGGAATGCGCCATCCTCATCGCCAACGGCGCCGGCGTCCTCGGAACCAAGGGCTCTTACGGCATGGCCGCGGAGAAGACCGCGGCCATGGTCGCCGCCCTCAACGATCCGGAACTCGCCGAGATGGTCGCGGTCGGCAAAACCTTCCTCGCCAGCGGCTGCCAGGGGCTTGATGATTTTCTGGTGGTGCCCATCGTCTCGGCCGGCAACATCATCGGCGTCCTCACCGTGCACGCGGTCACCGACGTGGAGATCACCGACGAGGCGCTGCGGCAGTTGTTTGCCATCATCGCCACCTCGCTTGCCCCCCATCTGCGCATCGGTCTGGCCCGGGCGGAAAAACAGGAGATGCAGACCAGCCCCTTCAACGCCTTCATCTCCACCGTGGAAAACGAGATCACCAAGGTGCAGGAGTACTTCGGCTCGCTCTCCCTGGTGCTGGTAAGCGTCAAGGACTACAACGGCCTCTGCCGGCAACGGGGGGCGGCGGCGGCCTCGGAGGCGGTCCAGCAGCTGGCCAAGGGACTCTCGTCCAACCTCGCCGTAGCCCACGAGTGCACCCGCATCGGCCTCTACACCGTGGCGGTGATCCTGCCCATGATCGACAGCATGGAGGCACCCGAGACCATGGACGGCGCCATCACCGGCCTGGCCAGCGATCTCGACCTGCGAGTGAAGATCGCCACCTATCCGGAAGACGGCGACAACGCCATTGCCCTGCTCCACTCGCTGCGGGCGTAACCAGGAGAAGCCTGGGGCGGCCGCCCCCAGGAGGAGCATAGCCCCCCATGTCCGCCGCCAGCGAAAACGACCTGCTGCCCCGGGAATATATCGCCTCCGGCAGCTACCGGCTGTCCGACCGGACGCCGCGGTTGCTGGTGGCCCTGCTGGGCACCTGCGTGGGCGTTGCCATCTTTGACCGCGAGGCCCGGATTGGCGGCCTTCTCCACCTCCTGCTCCCCGAGCCCCCCGGAGGTGGCAACGCCTGGCAGCCGCTCAACTACGCCACCACCGGCCTGCCCCTCTTCCTCGACGCTCTCAAGAAGGCGGGCGCCCGGACCGAACGGCTCACGGCGGTGATCGGCGGCGGCGCCCTTTACGCCCCCATCTCCCGGCAGGATCTGGAACTCGACATCGGCGGCCGCACCACCGAGGTGGCGGCGACGATCCTCAAAAAGAACAACATCTCCATTGTCAAGGCGGAAACCGGCGGCTGCTGCGGCGCCGCCCTTACCCTCAACACCGGCAGCTGGGAAACCGAGATCACCCCGATCATCCAGCCACCGGGCCGCATCCCGCCCGGGGAGTTCCACCCCCCGGACGACCGGGAACTCGATGAGGCCATCGCCCGGGTGAGCCCCATTCCCCAGATCGCCCTCAGGATCATCCGCCTCATCCGCAAGGGAGACTACTCCGTCAAGGAGCTGGAGCCGGAGATCTGGATCGATCAGGTCATCGCCGCCCGGGTGCTGCGCCTCTGCAACTCCGTCCTGGTTTCCTCCCGCCAACAGATCGACTCCATCGACCGCGCGCTGGTGCTGCTGGGCGAAAACCAGCTCCTGGAACTCATCGTCACCGCCGCCGTGGAAACCTTCTACCAGCAGCATGAGGGCGGCTATGCCCTGATGCGCGGCGGCCTCTACCGCCATTCGCTCTACGTGGCCAACGCCTCCAAGATCATCGCCGACCGGGTCGGCCGGGTGGCCCCGGAAACCGCCTACACGGCGGGCCTCCTCCACGACATCGGCAAGGTGGTGCTGGACCAGTACTTCGCCAGATCCCTTCCCCTCTTCTACCGCAGCTACCCGCTGCAGAACGGCGACTTCAGCACCCTGGAGCGGGAGGCCATCGGCATCGATCACCAGCAGATCGGCAAGCGGCTCGCCGACCAGTGGAACCTGCCGCGGACCCTGGCCGAGGCGATCCGCTTCCACCACTACCCGGAGGAGGCGGAAAAGCATCGCGACCTGGCCCATATCGTCTACCTTGCCGACCTGCTGACCTCCTGGTTCGTGGCCGGCGTGGAGCGGGAACTGATCAACACCCACACCCTGGTTGAACGCCTCGCCCAGCTTGGCCTCACCCCGGCCCAGCTGCCGGCGATCATCGACACCATTCCCTGGCAAATCCAGGAATACCTGTAGCGGCTGCCCCCTTCCGCCACCATGACCGGCAATCATACCATCAATCTTCCCGGCATCGGCCCGGTGCTGCTGGCCGCAAGTCCGCGGGCCAAAAGGCTCGTCCTCTCCATCCGCCCCTTCAAGGGGGTGCGGCTGGCGGTGCCGGCCGGGGTCTCCCGCGAACACGCCACCGCCTTTCTCGACGCCAAGCGGCCCTGGCTGGAAAACCACCTGCCCCGCATCCGGAAGATGGAGGCGGAACTCACGGCCCGGGCCGCCCGAACCCCGGCCATCGAGCCGGCGGCCGCGGCCGCGCGGCTGCTGGCCCGGCTGCAACGGCTCGCCGACCAGCACGGCTTTGCCTATAACCGGGTCACCATCCGCAACCAGCGCAGCCGCTGGGGCAGCTGCTCGGCGGCCAACAACATCAGCCTCAACATCAAACTCGCCGCCCTGCCCGCCAACCTCGTCGACTACGTCCTTCTCCACGAGCTGCTCCACACCCGGATCAAAAACCACGGTCCCCTTTTCTGGGCCGAACTCGACACCCTGGTCGGCGACGCCCGGAGGTGCCGCCAGGCGCTCAGGGCCTATCACCTGGAAATGCTCTGAGTCCCCGGCCGCCGGATGGCGGCGGGAGGGCCGCGCAAAAGTACTCCCGCCATCCCTCTTTTGTGTATAATGGTGGGCGGATACCCTCCTTGCGGCCCCAACCAGCAGCCCCACCGGCAGAAGGCAGCCATGAACGAATTCCCGCAGCTCGTCGCCACCATCGCCTCACCATGGGCACGGCCCGGGCGAGCGGCATCGACCTCGAAGCTGACGAGGTGTTCCGCTTCCTGGTGCCCGTGCGGTTAATTATGGCAGTCAATTTATTGAGCAATCGTGGTTCCTCGCGGTGTCGCAGAAAATAAAGGCGAGCAGCGCGTTATGGCGAATTTTCCGCGACACCGCGAAGGCCGACAAGTACTCGCAAGAATTAACCGCACGGGGCACTAGGCAGGCTTGCCGGCCGCGACCCGGCAACGACGGGCCAGCCACCCTCGCCCTTGCAACAGCCGTCTCGTGGTTTGTCCCGCCAACCCGTGGCCAGGAGTGAAACATGGACAGCACCGCTCCTAACATCCTGCTGCTTGGCTCCAAGGTCAAGATCCACAACCTGGCGATCAAGGAGGTGAGCCTCCTTGCCAAGGGCTCGCTGCCGGCTTACGGATACAACCCCGGCGACTCCATCGAGCTGCTGGCCGGCGACATCGCCTGCGAGGACGGACGGCTCGAACAGTCCCTCTCCTGGCTGGCTGGGCTGCTTACCGAGGCCAACCTCTCTCCCCACATCCGCACCCACGCCTACGGCGACCAGAAGGACGTCTTCCAGATCTTCCGCCAGCGGCAACATCCGGCAATCGCCGCCGACCACGGCTGGTTCATGGTCCACCAGTTCCTGCCGGCGCAGGGCCGCGGCGGTCCGGGCGGGGAACTCGTCATCGATGCGGCCAACCGGCCGCTCTTAAGCGGCAACCAGGGGATCATGCTCATCGACGACTCGGGGCGCCCCCCGCAGAACGCCGCCGAGTTCAGGGCACTGAATCCCGGCGCCTGGGTAATCGCCATGGGAATCAGCATCGCCCACTGGCAGAACTGGGCCGCCGCCTTCGGCGAGGAATTCATCCTCTTCGGCCGCCTCTCGGATCTCGAAACCACCCGCATGGAGATGGACAGCTCGGTGACCTGGGAGTCCATCGTCGCCATGTCGCTGCGGGCGCTTCGCACCGCGGAGGTAGGGCTGTGGGACGGGGCCGCCGGCCGCTTCCGTTGCCACGTCTTCATCGACATGTTCCCCCACGGCATCCTCCATGTCGGCCCCACCGGCACCTTCTTTTGCCACCGGCAGGGCTTTCTGCCCGAGAAGAGCGCCCCCCGCGCCAAAGGCTCGGTGCCCTGCTACGACACCCTGGTCACCGCCATGCTGGCCGTGGACTACCTGCGCTGCGGCCAGCAGATGTTCCGGCGCAGCTACTTCTACGACTTCATGCAGCGCACCCTGCGCCACTGGGATCTCCTCCACCGCCACGGCTACTTCTTCAGCGACCGGCTAGAGTTTCCCAACCTGGATTTCGCCGCCACCTTCCCGGACGGGGCCCCCTGCTCCTTCCTGTTCCAGGAATCCGACCCCTGCTTCTTCGAGCTGCCCCCCTTTACCGATCGGTTCGCGCGGCGCATCGATCTGGTGGCGAGCCAGGTGTGGAACGACGAGAAGAAGCAGGCCCTGCGCGCCTTCTTCGCCGACCGGCCGCCCACCGCGCCCCGCCAGCGGCCGGAGAATTTTCTCGCCGTGATCCTCGGCGTCCTCTTCCGGCTCAAAGAGGAGGTGAGCCGCAAGAACGGCTTTGCCGACCTGCGCATCTTCAACGTCGGCAACGTCCGCACCACCGACCCGGCCGAGATCGACCCGGTGGTGACCCTCCAAACGGTGGTGGACAGCTATGTTTCCAAGGAGAGCTTCCAGCGGCCGCTCTGCGTGGGGGTCTTCGGCCCCCCGGGCTCGGGCAAGTCCTTTGCCGTCAAGGAGGTGGCCAAGGTGGTGGCCCGGCGGTTTGACGCCAACCCCTTCGACTTCTTCGAGTTCAACCTCACCCAATTCGCCGATCCCGACGAGATCAACTCCTCCATCGATCTGGTCCGGGCCTCGGTGGCCAAGGGCAAGGTGCCCATAGCCTTCTGGGACGAGTTCGACTGCCGTTACGGCGGTGACGAATTCGGCTACCTGCGCTACTTCCTCCCCTCCATGCAGGACGGCGTGACCTACGTGCACGGCTCGCCCTACTACATCGGCCGCTCGATCTTCGTCTTTGCCGGCGGGGTCAAGGCAAGCTGGGCCGGCATGGAAACGCTGCTCGCCACCGACACCCCGGAACGGCTGCAGACGATCAAGACCCTCAAGATCCCCGACTTCATGAGCCGGTTGCGGGTGGTACTCGACATCGACAGCATCGACATCCCCGAGCAACTCCTCGACGAGGCGGCCTCGCCGGAACAGCTCGACGAGCTGCGCCGTATACTCCTCAAGCGCGCCTTCATCATCGCCCACCAGATGGACACCCACTGGAAAAAAGCGGCCCGCAAGACCTCCGGGCTCCTGCTGCGCCTGCTCTTGGGCCGCTATAAATTCGGCGCCCGCTCCATCGAGGCGGTGATCGAGGCGAGCCGGGCCGCCGACCGGGTGGTCTACGGGCTCCCCGAACTGATCGGCCCGGCAGCGGCCCGCATCCACGCCGAATGGCGGGTGGAACTCGAACGGCGGCTCGACCAGATCCGCAAGGAAGACGGCCTGCGGTCGGTGTGGTAAGATACTGCCGCCGTTTTCCCGCCCGTGCGGCAACTGCGGCACCGCACCGATTCAAGGAACAACATGGAACAGCCAATCGACTTCAAGAGCAAAATCCCGGCCAACAAGTTCTACCCGCCGCGCTTCGACCCCTCCCAGAACATCTTCCGGCAGCGGTTGGTGGAGGAACTCCTCGAAACCCGGGGTGGGGAGAAACAGGTCTTCCTCATCGAGGCTCAGGCCGGCCAGGGCAAGACCACCCTGGCCATCCAGTATCTCGAACAGGGCCACCACCCCCACGCCTGGTATCAGATCGGCCGGGAGGACAGCGACCCCATCCTCTTCCTTACCGCCCTTCTCACCTGTCTGAAAAAAACGCTGCCCGCCTTTCAGCCGGCCGAACTCGAAGCCATGCTCCAGTGCGGCGACGTCACCATCCACGAACTCGAACGCTGCGCCAATCTCCTGCTCGCCGACCTCGACGCGGCCCTGCCCGATGACTTCCATCTGGTCTTCGACGACCTCCACCTCCTCGAAGGCCATGCCGCAAGCCTCGCCTTCCTCGACTATCTGGTGATCACCGCCCCGCCGCAGCTGCGCTTCATCATCATGTCCCGCCACACCGTGCGCCTCAAGCGGTTGCTGGTCCGCTTCGTACGCAGCGTGCTGCGGGTGGGCAACGACGCGCTCGCCATGTCGCCGGCCGAGGCAGGCCGGCTCCTCACCGAGGTGATGGGGATCGAGGTGACCGAGCCGGAGGTTGCGGAACTCCACCGGGCCACCGACGGCTGGACCATGGGGCTGATCCTGGCCGGCCACGCCATCCGCCACGGCGGGACGGATTTTTCCCGGGGCTCCATCATCGACCTCTCCAAGCCGGCGCTCCTCGACTACTTCCAGGAGGAGATCTTTGCCGAACTCCCCACCGCCACCGCCGCGGCGCTGCTCCGCTGCGCGCTGCTCGACGAGATTCCCCTCACCCTCGCCGTGGCCATCACCGGCCAGGAGGAGATCGGCACCCGGCTCACCGAAATGATGGAGCAGAACTTCTTTGTCCGCAGCCGCAACCCGCAGCAGACCGTCTTCACCTTCCACCACCTCTTCCAGGGTTTCCTCGCCGATCGTGCCCGCGCCTCCCTGCCGGCAGCCGCCATCCGCGAGGTCTTCAACACCGCGGCCGCCTTCTACCAAGACCAGGCCATGCCGGCCGAAACCCTGGGCTACTACCTGCGGGCCGAAAACTACGACGCCATGGAGGAGGTGCTCCGCCAGGACGGCATGCTCCTCCATGCCCACAACCGCACCATCACCCTGGCCATCATCCTCGACCGGGTGCCGGCCGAGGTGGCCCGGACACGGGGCTGGATCCTGCTCTTTACCGCCCTGGCCCACTGGGATTCCACGCCGACCACGGTGCTGGCGCAGCTCACCGCGGCCCAGGAGGTCTTCCACGCCCACGGCGATAAGGTCGGCGAGCTGCTCGCCCTCGCCCAGTGCCTTTACTGCCACTGGATCGGCTCCTCCACCTTCACGCAAGGGGCGGCCCTGCTGCCCCAGGCCGAGGCCCTGCTCGCCGAGGTGCGCCAGGCGCTGCCCGCCATCGCCGCCATCCTCACCGCCAAGAACATCGCCGCCAGCCACTGTTTCTTCACCGCCGACATGGAACGGACCAACCGTTACGCCACCGAGGCCATGGAGCTTGCCCGGCGATATCAGGTCAAGAACTGCATGGCCTCGATCCTCCTGCTGCAGGGCTACCAGCACCTGATGCTCGGCCGCCGCAGCCCCAACCGCCAGGTGCTCGAAGAGGCCCAGACGCTGATCGACGACCCGCAGGTGGGCACCAGCAACCGGCTGAGCCTGTGGATCATGCAGCTCAACGACCTGGAGATGCAGGGCAACTTCCCCCTTTACGCCCACCAGGAGGCGGAACTCCTCAGCCGCTTCGGCCGCGAGGTGGTCCAGGAGAGCTTTCTCGGCCCCCTGCTCTTCATCTGGCAGGCCGCCATCCTAGTGGCCGACGGCCGACTCGACGAGGCCTTGCAGCAGACGGTGACCGGCCTGAAGGGGAGCCGCTCGGCGCGACTCCCCCATGTGCGCAGCCAGCTGCTGCAATGGCAGGCATACATCCTCGCCCTGCAGCAGAAGAGCGAGGCGGCCCGGGCCGCGGCCGACGAATCCCTCGCCCTCCGCGCCAAGGCCGGCGGCCCCTACTTCACCGCCCTGAACCGCATCGTCATCGGCACCGTGCATGGCCAGCTCGGTCACCTGGAAGAGGCGGTGGGACTCATCGAAGAGGGAATCTGGATCGCCCGCCAGCTCGCCATCGCGCCGGTGATCGCCTGCGGCCACCTGCACCGCGCCGCCCTGCGGCTCACCGCCGACGCGCCGGCCGCAGCCAGGGCCGACCTGGCCGAGGGGCTCAAGCTGATGCGGAAACACGACTTCCGCCACTTCCCGGGCTGGACACCGGCGATCATGACCACCCTGCTGGTCCAGGCGGTCCGCGAAAAACTCGAACGGCCTTACGCCCGCAAGCTTGCCGCCCAACGGCTGGGGCTCTTGCTGCTCGACGACGGCACGCCGCTGCCGCTGCTCACCATCCGCACCTTCGGCCGCCTCACCATGGGACTCGCCGGCCACATCGTGCTGAGCGCCGAGGATCTCACCCCGGCGCAGCGGGAACTCCTCGCCCTGTTGCTCGCCGCCCCTGGCCAGCGGCTCGGCCAGGAAAAGATCCAGCTCAGCCTCTGGCCGGAAAGCCCGCCCGAAAAGGCGCGCTCCAAGTTCGACTCCCTTCTGCTGCGGCTGCGCAAGACCATCGGTGACGCCATCGCCCCGCAGCCGATCAAGCACTACCTGTCACTCAAAAAAGGCATCCTCTGTCTTGAAAGTGTACAGATCGACGCCAACGACTTCGCCCACCACGCCCGCCAGGGGATCGGCCACGGCCAACGCCAGGAGTGGTGGCAGGCCGGCAACGCCTTCTTCGAGGCGGCCTCCCTGTGGCGGGGCTGTTTCCTCCCTGACCTCTTTGGCGCCGAACTGGTGGACGACTACCGCATGGAGCTGCGCGGCCTGTTCATCGACTTCTCACGGCTGTGGGGCCAGCACCTGGCCCAACGGGGACGGATTGCCGAGGCGATCCGGGTGATGACCCCGGCGCTCAAGCATTACAGGGGCGACTCGGAACTCACCGCCTTCCTCCACGCCCTCCACCTCCGCAACCACGACCCCGTGGCGGCCCAACGGCTGGTGCGGGAGTACGAGCAGTTCCTGCGCGCCGAAGAGTATCCCGAAAAAGAGATCGCGGGCCTCGTTGCCCAGGTGGCCGCCCAGCAAGGCTAAACGCCGGCCCGCCCCGCGCCCATCGCCTCTCCCCCTCCCCGCCACGCAGCCGTTATTTCTGTTTTTGCATTTTTTTTCACCCTCCCCGCCTTTTTTTGAGAAATTTGTGAGAATCGCTCTTTACCCTAATCCATAAACAGGCATCGATCGCCTGAGTGTGTTGCGATCGTTTTCGCCGGCCAGCCATCACGCGGAAAACATTCCCTGCCGGAAAACAGGGACGAGATATCTGACAAAATTTTTCTCAGGAGAACGACAATGAAAAACGCGAAGAAAATTGGCGCTGTTCTCGGCGGCGTGGCAGTGGCAGCATGGCTGACCATGAACGGCTGTGCCCTGGCCGGCAATCTGGTGCTGTCCGAAGACGCCAACGGTGATGGCATGATGTACACCGAAGCCACCACCGCTCCCAAGCATGTTTACAAGCAGGCAAAGTTCAGCTGCCCCGGCCTCGAGGGCATGCTCAGTGAAGGCATCTGCCAGGACGCCGCCCCGGCGGCCACGCCCGTTCACCAGGATCACCGGCTCGCCTCTGCGGCCCTCCCCACGGGTGCAGGCGACATCTACTAAAGGATGTCCTGAAAAATTAGGATTCCCGTTCGATATCAAGGCAGTACCGGCAGCGGTTTTGCCGCCACAGGCACTCCCGAACCGCTGGCGTTGAAGTACCTTGCAGCCGTTTTACCTCCTTCTGACCGCCGGCTGCGGTTCACCGCAGCCGGCGGCTGCTTCGCACCACGAACCAAACAACGCCTCCTACAGGGGGTATGGCTCCGACCAGCATACCCCCATCCTTCTCCTCGCCTCCCGCCCGGGAAATCGCGCCCGCCGCAGTTTTGACGCCCTTCCCCCACCCTTTTGCGTTGACGCCTTTTTTGTCCATCCATTATAGTTTTGACAAAAGTCTAAGCCGTCACCGTCCTCCCTCGCGGCGTTGCCTCGGCCAGCCCGACAGCAGCGGCCGCCACCACAAACGGACCGAACCATGACCAACCCCTCAGCCAAGGATCTCGATCTGGACCAGCAGATCAAGTTCCTCAAGAAAATTCAGTTTTTCAGCACGTTCGACGACCACGAAATCCGCCAGTTCCTGACGGTCAGCAAATGGCTGAAGGTTCCCCCGGCGACCACCATCATCAA
Organism: Desulfobulbaceae bacterium UBA5121; assembly: GCA_002414225.1. Classification (GTDB taxonomy): domain Bacteria; phylum Desulfobacterota; class Desulfobulbia; order Desulfobulbales; family UBA5123; genus UBA5123. The sequence goes on from DHYV01000003.1 coordinate 81,550, forward strand.
GGAGGGGGCGCTGGAACGGGTTTTCTACATCCTGGTCAAGGGACGGGTATCGGTTTTTAAAACCCTGGAGGACGGGCGGACCATCGAGCTGACCACCCTCCATACCGGTGACTGTTTCGGCGAGATGGCCCTGGTGGGCGAAACAAAGCGCACCGCCGGGGTCAAAACCACCCGTGACTCCTTCATCCTGATGGTGGAGCCCAATATCATCAGCACCTCCAACGTCTTCCTGCAGCTCAAGTTCTACAAGCGGTTCTGCGAGATCCTGGTGACCCGGCTGGTGCTGGCCAACCAGCGGATGGTGGCCCCGCCGCCGCTTTCGGCAATCCCGGACGCCCCGCCCCCCCGCCCGCCGCAGCCCGAGCCCGCTGCCCAAGAACCGCTGCACGCCGAGCTGCCTCCGAAAAAACCGGCCGCGCACCTTAAAATCCCGCCTCCCCCCCCTGCCATCGGGCGGGTCACCCCCGGCAAACTCCAACGCCGGCTACAGCCCGACCGCATCATGGTGGTTCACGAGGAGCCAGCCGAACAGCTTTCCCGCCTCCTTGCCGCCGGCGGCGACAACTCCCGCGGAATGGCGGAACTGCTCGCCCTGGACCCCATTCTGAGCGGCAAGGTTCTGCAGGCGGCCAACTCACCCTTCTTCCGCCGTTCCTGCCCGGTGGCCTCGGTGCCCCATGCCATGATCATTGTCGGCATTCATCATGTCCAGACCGTGGTCCGGGAGGCCCTGGCGGCGAACCAGGAAATCGTGGTGTTCAGCGGCTTTAAGGAACTCCGTCGCCGCTTCTGGCAGCATGCGGTGGTGGTGGCCCGCATTTCCCAGCTGCTCAAGGACGTCATCCGGATCAACTCCGCCACCGATTTTTACCTCGCCGGACTTCTCCACGATCTGGGCAAGCTGGGCCTGGACGCCCTGGAGCCCGCCTTCTATCCGCAGTTCCTCAAACCCGAATCCCCCTTCCGTCGCGACCGGCTGATCAAAGAGGCAGAGCACGTCGGTACCGACCACACCTGGACCGGCCTCTGGGTAGGCGAGCACTTGGGGCTGCCCCCCGTCTTTCTCGATGTCATCCACCACCATCACCTCCCCGACAGGGCCACCGGCGACAGCGTGCTACCGGCCGCGGTGGTCCATCTGGCCGACATCTTCGCCATCCAGCGCGGCATCTGCATGAGCGGCCCGGACAGCGAAACCATCTCCCCCCTGGAGTCGTCGGCCTGGGCCCTGATCCAGGAACACCACCGCCCCTTCACCGAGGTCAACGTGGTGGACTTCGTGGGCTCGTTCGACGCCGAACTCACCAACACCTGGAGCGACATCACCGCGGGGCTCCTCTAGTCCACCGTGCGGTTCGTTATGGCAGTCAATTGTTGAGCAATCGTGGTGCCGCGCGGGCCGACAAGTACTCGCGGGAATTAACCGCTCGGGGCACTGGCCGCCGGCATAAAAAAAGGGGGAGAGGCACTTGCCTCCCCCCCTTGCCACGCACGCCGCCGGGGAATGCCCGGCCTTCCCGGCGCGAGTCAGGTCAGTCCGCCGGCGAGAACTCATCCTTGCCGGCGCCGCAGACCGGGCAGGTCCAGCCCTCGGGCAGGTCCGCAAAAGCGGTTCCGGCCTCCGCCCCGCCTCCCGGATCTCCCGTCGCCGGATCGTAGACATACCCACAGACGTCGCATTCGTATTTCTGCATCACGCTACTCCTTGTGTGAGAGGTATTCCCTTGCCAGATGGCGGAGCCATTACCTAACAAACGGTAGCGAACGGCTTTGCAAACCGTCAAGATATTTCGTACGCAAACACTTGAGACTTTCCGCCATCACGGTAAGATAATGAGGATCATCAGCGAACCTTTACCCGGCAAGGAACGGAAAACATGGCCCCAAAGGAACTGATTCTCACCCAGGAGTCCATCCAGCAGCGCATCAGCGAACTGGGAACGGAGATCACCCGCGACTACGCCCAAGGCTCCCTGGTCATGGTGGGGATACTCAACGGCGCCTTCATCTTCATGGCCGATCTGGTCCGCCGGATCGCCCTGCCCATGGAGATCGACTTCGTGCGGGTTTCAAGCTACGGCGACAAGAGCTACTCCTCGGGCACCCTCACCTTTACCAAGGACATCGAACTCGACATCCGCGACAAGGACGTGCTGCTGGTTGAAGACATCGTCGACTCCGGTCGCACCATCGCCCGGCTGGTCGATTTCTTCGCCGCCCGCCAGCCCCGCTCGGTCAAGGTCTGCACCCTCATCGACAAGCCCGAACGCCGCGAGGTGGAAGTCGCCATCGACTACCGGGGCTTTACCATCGACCATGGATTTCTAGTGGGCTACGGCCTCGACTACGCCGAGCAGCACCGCCACTATGCGGGAGTCTACCACCTGATCCTGGAGGAGGGCTGAATACTGCCCCCAACGCCAAAGGACGCCCCTTTCCCCATGTCCGACCTCCTGCAACAAAAAGACCGCAAATACCTCTGGCACCCCTACACCCAGATGCACGACTACGCCGAGCGCGACCTGCTGCTCGTCGACCGGGCCGAGGGGTTGATGCTCTACGACCCGGCGGGGCGGCCTTACTTCGACACCATCTCCTCCTGGTGGTGCATCCTCCACGGCCACAACCATCCCACCATCCGGGCCGCCGTCCACCGCCAGCTCGACCGGCTGGAACAGGTACTGCTCGCCGGCCTTACCCACGAACCGGCCATCCTGCTCGCCGAACAGCTGGTGGAGCGCACCCCGGCCCTACTTGCCAAGGTTTTCTTTTCGGACAACGGCTCCACCGCCTGCGAGATCGCGGTCAAGATGTCCCTCCAGTACTGGCGCCACCGGGGCAGGCCCGAGCGAAGGATGTTTGTCGGCATCAAACGCGGCTACCACGGGGACACCATCGGCACCATGAGTCTCGGTGGCGTGCCCGAGTTCCACCAGGCTTTTGCCGGCATGCTCTTTGACTCCCTCCGGCTGCCCACCCCCTACTGTTACCGCTGCCCCATGGGCCAGACGCAAGGAGCGTGCGACCTGGAATGCCTCGCCCCCCTGGAAACGCTGCTCGCCCAGAAAGGGTCAACCATCGCCGGACTGATCCTCGAACCACTGATCCTCGCCGCCGGCGGCATGATCGTCTATCCTGCCGCTTACCTCACCAAGGCGGCGGCACTGTGCCGGGCCCACGGGGTGCACCTGATCCTCGACGAGGTGGCCACCGGCTTCGGCCGCACCGGCACCCTGTTCGCCATGGAGCAGGCCGGCGTGGTCCCCGACTTCCTCTGTATCTCGAAAGGCCTCACAGCAGGCTATCTGCCACTTGCCGCGACAGTCACCACCGACGAAATCTACGACGCCTTCTACGCCCCCTACGCGGAAGGGAAGACCTTCTTCCACGGCCACACCTTCACCGGCAACCCGCTGGGCTGCGCCGCGGCCCTGGGGTCACTCCAGGTTTTTGACCAGGAACGGCCTTTCGAGCGGCTGGCAATGACCATCCCCCATCTTGGCGCGCGGCTCGCCCGCTTCAAGGAGCTGCCCTGGGTGGGCGACCTCAGGCAACTAGGGATGATCGCGGCGCTTGAGCTGGTGCTCGACAAGGAAACCAAGGAACCTTTTCGGACCGAAGACCGGGTGGGCTGGGGGATCTACCAGGCAGGCTTGAAGGAAGGGCTGATCCTGCGGCCGCTGGGCAATATCCTCTACCTATGGCTGCCCATCTCCACCACGGTGGCGGAAATAGACGAAATCACCGAACGGATGTACCGGGTGATTGCCGACCCGGCCAACCTGAACGGCTGGCGGAAATGACTTGTGGCCCGACGCGCCTGTTGACCGGGACCGACCGAGATGATATGTAGGGGAAGTATCAACCGACAAGGTTTGCGCCCGTAGCTCAGCTGGATAGAGTACCGGACTTCGAATCCGTGGGTCGGGGGTTCGAATCCCTCCGGGCGTGCCAGATTTACCAAGGGTTTAGCGTTTTGGCGCTAAGCCCTTTTTTGTTGCGTGTGAGAGTCCGTGTGAGAGTTGAGCCGGGCCTGTTCATAGGCGAGCATGGCGAATCTCTCCGCGTCTCCCAGGGTGTGCAGGTAGATTTCCGTGGTTGTGCGGTTCTCATGGCCCAGGATCTTCTGAATGGTGCCGATGGAGACGTTGCCGTTTTCCATGATTGAGGCCCCTGCATGCCGCAGAGCATGAAACCGGAAGTACTTAACCCCGGCCTCCCGACACAGCGTCTTCATGAACTTCTTCCGGTCCCGATAGGGGCCTTCCCGCCATTCGTTGTCCTTACGGCTCCAGTACCGGTGCCAGAACACCCACGGTTTTGATTGGTCCCTTTCCTGGAACCGACGCGAGAAGACTTCAAGGAGCTTGTCGGTCATGGGAATCCGCCGTGGCGTCAGGTGGCCACCCCTTTTCTTCCGGGTGTAGAGCACCACATAACGGTCTTCCAGGCTGACATCATCCCAGGTGAGCCGGTTAATCTCGCTCATCCGGGCCATGGTCTCCCGGATCGTCCACAGATAGTCTTGGCTCTCGGGGTCGGCAAGGGCAATGACCTTGTCGATGTCCACCGAAGAAGGAACATACTTGATCCGCTTTTCCACCGGAAAGAAGTCGATACCATCCAAGGGGTTCACCGCAGTCAATTTCTTCTTCTTGCCGAAATTGAAAGCAGCCCGGAGGTAACGAATCTCCTTGTTAGCGGTGAAAGCAGAGACCTTACGCCGTTCCAGGATGAACTTTTCAACCATGGGCGTGGTCAGGTCCTCACAGCGGAGATTGCCCCATTGCCGCACCCAGCGCCGGGCCATGTACAGCAGTTCTTGGTAGTGCCGCTCTGAGTTGTACGCCTTGACGTGGTCGAGTCTAGCGTTGACAAACGCCAAGAAGACCATGCCGGTTGGCGTCTCCTGATTCCAAGTCGTGGCCGGATTTTTCAGCGCCTCTCTTCTTCTCGCTTCTGCCTGCCTTGCCTCCTGCTTGGTCTTGAACCAAGCTTCCGTGTGCCGTTTGCCTTTCAGGGTGAAGTCGTACCGCCACCCCTTCGGCTTTACCAAATAAACGCTCATAAAGGTCCTCCATTCTTGGAAAGAATATTGAACCCCCGAGCTTCACACCGCCCAGTTTCACCCAGTTTTTATACACCCAACTGGTGCTTTTCTTGAGGAAACGGGCGACCTCCTCGGGTCTCATTATCTCCCCTTCCGGGAGTTTGTCAATGGTCGCTTCCATGGTGATCTCTCACACAGGATCGTCGCTGTTCAGGTTTTTGCCTGGCCGCCACAGCCTGCCAGTCCTTTCCAACTCTGCGATTTTAGCCTCTTGGCATCTCCGACAACGGCCAAGGCCGGTGCCAGAATCGAACACCACCCAGTCATGACAGGGAGTGTTGCAGTCACCACAGAGCACAGGCTTGCCCACCCAAAGATCTTCCGGTGTTTTCGCTATCATGGCTTCACCCTCGCACGCGGTTAGAAAGGAGGGTCCCAAGAGAGCGGACCGGAAATATGAACGTCGGCCTCGTCCTTGACCCATTGCAACATGCGCCGAACCGTGCCGGCAGTGATTAACAGCCAGCCGCTCCGGTTCTGGGCAGCGAAGATCCGGAAGAGCCGTTTCACTTTCGAACCGACCTTGCTCCGAAAAAGACGCCGTAACAGGACTTCTTCCTCCTTGGCGAGGTGGACATGGACACCTTCCACCACTTGCAAATCACCAATCTTGCCCCAATAGCGGCCCCGGCTAGAGGGCTCTTCGCCACCACTGTGGTCTTCCACCTTGGCCACGTACTTGCTCACGTAGACTTGGGCCATTTTCTTGTCCACCAACCACCGGTAGCTTCTCGGGTTGACGGCGACACTCAGGGCCTTGGCGGTCTCAACCGTGCGGGTGCAGTCCACCCAGATTTGGGCAAGGAGAAAGCAAAGGACGCTGAAATTCCTTTCGGTGTAGCCCTTGCAGGAAAGAAGAGTGTGGTAGTGGGGGCATTCTTCGCCCACAAGGCGGCCGGATTTGCGCGGCTCCCACTCCCGGCGCCAGAGGCCACGCAGTTCAGGGAAGTGGCGTTCAACTTTCCGTTTAAACTTCTTCATGGTGCGGTTGGCATGGTCACGGCGGGCGACGATGGTCTTACCCTCCATCACATCGTCAGCAAAGGTTAAATCTATCCAGAAGTCAGGATATTCGACAAGGCTTGCCATCCGTTGAATCATTCGTTGTCTGGCAGCTTGGCTGAAACCGGTAATGGGACCACGTTCACCGCCTGGCGGTTGGGCCTGGCGAGAGGTCTTCAATTTGACGTAGTTCGGGAAAACTGTCAGATAACAGCCGGTGGCTTCGCTAGAGAAACCGAATCGGTCTTGGTGGGAAAATATGTCACTTATACAAGCGGCCTCATCGGCCCAGTGACAGGGAACAGGGGGCGCCTTGACGGTAGGCGCAAGACATGAGTATAGTGCGTCCATGAATGGACTCCTTAATCTTAGGGTTATGGGGATCTGTTCGGGGGCCTACTGGCTGGCAAGTTCTTGGCGGGACGCACCAGCTCAGTAGGCCCATTTTTGTGGCTACGGCTTTTCACCGGCCACAGCTTGTCTCCATCTTTCTCGGTAGTCTTCATCCTTTTTTTTCATCTTCTTCAACTCTGCCATCGCCAACTTCCTTTGCTCGCCCTCGGGCATAGCGTCCAACTCAGCCATTCTCTCCATCTCTTCTATCAAAGCCTCGTTCCTGGCTTCCTCCTCCTCCTTGTGGGCTATCTGCTGCGCAATATCCCAATCCTCAGGCGAGGGATACTTGAATCGCTCGACCAGGGGGGCGAATACCTCATCGAAAATTCGTGAGATGGGCTTTTCATCAACAAAGCTCCACTTTTTGAGCAAGGCGTAAATTTCTTTGTCAACATGAAGAGTTACACGAATACGGTCTTTATTTGCTGAGGGCATTTCGGTCACCACCCAAAAAGGTTGCATAACGCAAAAAGCAGGTTGCATAACAGAAATAACACATTGCATAACCAGCAGGCAAGAAAAATTCTGGTCTTTTTCCGTGATAGGCGTAAAACTTGTCTGGGTTACAGCCTTAAAGGAGAAAAGGCCAGCCCGAACAGAAAATCACGCCAAAGGCCTGGCCTTGACATGCTTCTCTGTTCGGGCCGGCCCCACTCTGTTTTGGACGGCATCGACAAGGTTTGACGTGCTAAGCGCACAAGAGGCCGCGTCGATCTCTGTCACGCTTTACGAATGGCGCTTTCTTTGAAGGGAAAAAGGGGGATGGGGCCGTAAAAGATCTTCACGGTTTAATCACGAATGGGGGAAATGCTGCCGCTGCTTTTCTTCCGGCCTTCGGCCTACCTTCGCTTCGCTCAGGAAGCAAGTGGACATGACATCTCCATGTAAATCATGATAAAAGCAGCCACCAGCAATGAATAAATCAGAGTGCAAAATAAACAAGTTACACTAAGAAGCGGAAAAACAATTCAATGAAGAGGCTAGCAAATTTCTGTTTCTACTATCACCATACAAAGACAACAACCGCCCTCGCCCCAAGGTCGGATCAAAAGAACACAGACATGTCTCTGGGAATAGAGATCCCAAGGACATGAAAGACTTTGGGAGAACAGGGAGAATGCTACAAGAATCTCAGAGCTGAGCTCCCCCACCTGGTGTAGATTCAAATCTATGTGTACGCATTGGCTGGCATACTGCAGCGCAATATGGTAGGCAATAGACTGTAGCAACAAATTTTCCCAAAATAGTCCCGATCTCCGAATAACGTAAGGGGTACCTGCATGCTAACCTCCATAAAATTCGAGAAGTTTACGGCATTCGAAAAACTAAATATAAATTTTTCGTCGGGTATAAATATATTCGTCGGAGAAAACGGAACAGGAAAAACTCACATTCTCAAAGCTGCATACTCGGCATGCGATATCGCTAAAAGCAAAGGTGGTTTTGCCGAGAAAATAAACAATATGTTTTTCCCTTCCGAAAAGCAGATCGGCCGTCTCGTTAATCGTGCCACAGGAAGCAGAAAGGGGACGCTGGAGGTTACGCGGAAGTTGGATGACGGGAAAACTTTATCGATCCGCCTGTCCCTCTCAAATCACACAACCAAACCTGAAAAGGCAAAGGTGTCAGGATCAACTAAAGTCTGGATGGAGACACCGATGGAGGCCGCCTTCATCCCTGTAAAGGACATGATGGCCAATGCCCCAGGATTTCGATCATTATATGAAGAACGAGAAATTCACTTTGAAGAAATTTATGTAGACATCATTCGCAAAGCTTTCCTTCCTCTCTTGAAAGGACAGCCAGACAAGCAGCGCAGACAACTTTTGGAAAGTCTGCAAGACGCAATGGAAGGAAAAGTCGTTGCAAAAAATGAGGAGTTTTTTTTACGAAACAAGCAAGGCCTATTGGAGTTTACCCTTCTTGCCGAAGGATTTCGCAAAATGGGTCTCTTGTGGATTTTGATACAAAATGGAACTTTACTGAATGGTTCGGCTTTATTCTGGGATGAACCAGAAACAAATCTCAACCCAAAGCTAATGAAAACTGTTGTTGGCATACTAATTGAGTTGCAGCGCATGGGAGTTCAGATATTTATATCTACTCACGATTACATAATACTAAAAGAATTTGACCTACAAACAAGCAAAAATGACGAGATCATATTTCATTCTCTTTACAGAGATGCAAAAAACGGTGAAATCCTACACGCTTCGACTGGACAATACAACGATATTTGCCCAAACGCTATAGACGACACATTTGGAAGTATCGTAGACAGAGAAATAAGCAAGTCTATGGGAGGGCTTGGACGGTGATAGTCGAATCAGGTGGGTTCAGATTCAATTTTACGGATGCTATTGATGCATTTGTATTTGATGAAACAGACAAGACGAAAGCGACATATCATGGTGTTCACATGAAGGCTGTCGATATCGTTGCTGAATTCAAAAATAACTATCTTTTTGTTGAGATTAAAGATTTTGATGATCCTGAAAAATACAACGCCGGAGGCGCCATCGATGATGATGAAATTTCAGAAAGACGGCACCATTTTCGGTGGTTAAAACGATATCTCAAGTACAAATACAGAGATACGTATATTTATCGTTACGCAGAAGACAAAGTCGACAAGCCTATCCACTATGTCTGTTTGCTGACTTTTGACAATGCTTTAAATACATTAATGCGGAAATTTCTATCCAAAGAACTACCAACTGGTAAGCCTTCCCCCAGATGGACGAAAGAAATTGCCGCAAGCTGCCAAGTTGTGAATATCGCAAAGTGGAATGCCAATTTCAAACGATGGCCTATGCAGAGAATAGCTTGAACTACCCTTTGCGTGCTGTGTGAGAGTCGTGTGAGACTTTGCTTCTGAACCATGGATTTTTCAATAAAATTGAACAAAATCTTCGCCAAAATTATCCCGCAATATCCAGGCATTGTCGCTACAAAGAGGAGTGAGAAGCTCAGGGGCAATTGACTTCGAATCCGTGGGTCGGGGGTTCGAATCCCTCCGGGCGTGCCAGAAAAATCAAGGGGTTAGCGTGTAGGCGCTAACCCCTTTTTATTGTTTTTTTGAGGCGGATCACAATACTGACCTGCCAATATCGCCAGCCTCTGCCTTGGCAGAACCCATTGGGGCCAGTTCCCTATAGGTCTGCGGCCGACAGACTGAGCAGAAACCGCCATGCTGGGATGTCAATAAGCAGTGAAAATTGACCCCCTATTCGTAAAAAAAAAGAGAGCATTTTCTGGTTTTCAATCTCCAGCTTTCATTTCCGGTTTCGATGATTTCGCAGTGATGAGTAAATCGGTCCAACAATGCAGCGGAGTCAATCTTCGACGTTTTTTCGCCTTTCACGGGGTCACTTTTGCATGCTTTTTGACACCTGGGCGCCCTCCGGCATCTGGACGGGATTTACCTGGGCGTTTACGCCCGGGATTACCATTCCCCAGCCGCGGGCTCTGACCCTGGACATCGGCTATCGGTATCAGGATCTGTGAACCCTACGCACCGATGTCGGAACCGCGGTCATTGTCCGGCCCTCACGGCCCGCCCCACTCGCCTTGACCATCACCACCACCGAGGCGCCCTTGCGCACCCATGATATCTTTGCCAGAGTGCGGTATGCCTTCTGCGCAGGGAATGAGCTTGGGGTGGGGCGAACCAGTTGACTGCCTGGCGACGCGGCAGCGCTATTAGCCGGGCGCGCCATAAAAAAGGGTTAGCCGAAATCGGCTAACCCTTTTTTATGCATCATCCCAAGGGGAATCGGCCCCCAGGGCCTACAAATCGATGTGCATGCCGATCTCGACCACCCGCCCGGGGGGGAGGTGGAAGAAGGAGGTGGCGCCCATGGCGTTACGGGACAGCCAGGCAAAGAGCCGCTTGCGCCAGTCGGGCATGCCCCGCTCCGGACCCACCACCAGGGTTTCCCGGCCGAGGAAAAAGGTGATCTCCGGGATCCTGAAGTCAAGCCCAGGCTCGTTGACGGCGGCCAGCGCCTTGGGAATGTTGGGGCTCTCCATGAAACCGTAACGGATGATCATCCGGTAAAAGCCGAGCCCCATGACCTCGATGGCCACCCGCTCGTCGGCCTCCACATGGGGTCTTTCCTCCGTGGTCACCCCCAGCACCACGATCTGCTCGTGGAGCACCTTGTTGTGGCGGAGGTTGTGAAAAAGGGCGGGCGGCGTGAAGTCGATGTTGCCGGTCATGTACACCGCCGTGCCCGGCACCCGCATGGGGATCTCCTTTTCCATGTCACGGATAAAGGCGGCAAGCGGGTGCCACCCCCTTTGCAGACGTTGGCCCAGCATGGCCCGTCCCCGCTTCCAGGTGGTCATCAGGGTAAAGGCGCCGGCCGCGATCAGGAGGGGGAACCAGCCGCCGTGCAGCACCTTCACCATGTTGGCCCCGAAGAAGGCGAGATCGATGATGAGGAAGCCGGCTGTCAGCAGCAGAATGAGCGGCACCGGCCACTGCCACCGCTCTCGGGCCACCACGTAGAACAGCAGGGTGGTGACCGCCATAGTGGTGGTCACTGCCACGCCGTAGGCCGCGGCCAGGTTGCTCGACGAGCCGAAGCCGATAACGAGCCCGATACAGGCGATCATCAGCCCCCAGTTGATGATCGGCACATAGATCTGGCCCTTTTCCTCGGCCGAGGTGTGGTCGATCTTGATCCGCGGGCTGTAACCGAGCTGCACGGCCTGCACCGAGAGCGAAAAGGCGCCGGAGATCACCGCCTGGGAGGCGATGACGGTGGCCACGGTGGCAAGCCCCACCAGGGGAAGCAGTGCCCAGCTCGGGGCCATTTGGTAGAAGGGGTTGGTGATCCCGTCCGGATGGTCGAGCAGCAGCGCCCCCTGGCCAAAATAGTTGAGCAGGAGCGCCGGCAGGACGATGACAAACCAGACCAATCGGATGGGGCGGGTGCCGAAGTGACCCATGTCGGCATAAAGCGCCTCGCCGCCGGTGACCACCAGAAAGACGGCGCCGAGGATGAAGAAGCCCTGCCAGCCGTTGACGCGGAAGAAAGCGAGCGCCGGCAGCGGGCTCACCGCGGCGAGCACCGCCGGCTGCTTGGCGATGTTGACCACCCCCAGCACGGCCAGGATCAGGAACCAGATAAAGGTGATGGGGCCGAAGATGGCGCCGACCTTGGCGGTGCCATGGCGCTGGAGCATGAACAGACCGATGAGGATGACGATGGTGATCGGAATCACATAGGCCGTGAAAAGCGGGGTTGCCACCCCCAAACCTTCCACGGCGCTCAACACCGAGATGGCCGGGGTGATCATGCCGTCGCCATAGAGCAACGCGGCCCCGAACAGTCCGAGGATGATCAGCAGCCACCGGCCTCCCTGGGCCGAGGCGCGCACCGGGGTCACCATGGCGGTAAGGGCCAGGATGCCGCCCTCGCCCCGGTTGTCGGCCTGGAGGACAAAAATCAGGTATTTGATGGAGATGACGAACAGCAGCGACCAGAAAATCAGCGACAGCACGCCGAGCACGTTGGCGTGGCTGATCCCGATCCCGTAGCCGCCATAGAAACATTCCCGCAGGGCATAGAGGGGGCTGGTGCCGATGTCGCCGAAGACCACCCCCAGGGCCGCGATGGCTAGCCCCAGCAGGTAACGGCCGCTCTGTTGGTTTCGTTCTTCCGTGTGTGCGGTTGTCAAAGGGATCCTCCTCACGCAGAGGTTTCAAACGATCTTTAGAAATATAACCTTGAGATTCGCTCCCGGCTTTTGTTCATGATCCGCCGCTCCTCAATCGGCGAGGCAAAGCCGGTGCCGTTAAAATTCTCGCCGTCCCGGCGCCAGGGGTTTCCGCTGTCGCCACAGCGGTTTTACACAATTTCCCTGACAAAATCCGCCTTAAAATACGGCGGGTGACCCCTAAAATTCTGATTACGGCAATGCCCTTCTGTTGCAGTTGCTTCTTGTTCTCGCGCAGGCTGTGTAAAGAGACACTGCATCATGCCATATTGTTCCGGGCCGGGGATGAGTTTTTGATTATGGTCCGGATTTTTATGGCCGGGCAAGGGGATCGGGAAAAGCCTTTGCGTTCCTTGCCGCCGGAATATCCTTGTCGGCCGGCAACGGATAGGCTATGGTATTCCCTTTTCAGCGGCTTCCAGCGGAGGGATCGAAAGGGTACTTGCCCCGGGCGATCCCTTTTTTCTTGGGCTGGCCGCCCAGAGTTCATCATCGAGAGCGACAAGGACACGGTTCATGATCAGCGCCAGCAACATCGCCCTTGCCTATGGCAAACGGGTCATCTTCAAGGATGTCAACATCAAGTTCACCCCGGGCAACTGCTACGGGCTCATCGGTGCCAACGGCGCCGGCAAATCCACCTTTTTGAAGATCTTGGCCGGCGAGCGGGACGCGGACCGCGGCGAGATCATCGTGGGCCCGAGGGAGCGCATCGCCATGCTCCGCCAGGACCAGTTCGCCTTTGACGAGGAAACCGTCTTCAACACCGTGGTCATGGGCCATAAGCGCCTCTTCGAGGTGATGGGCGAGCGGGAGGCGATCTATGCCAAGGGCGAGTTCAGCGAGGAGGAGGGAATCCGGGTGGGCGAACTCGAGGTCGAATTCGGCGAGATGGGCGGCTACGAGATGGAGGCCGAGGTGGGGGTGCTGTTAAGCGGTGTCGGCATCACCGACGAACTCCACCAGCGGAAGATGAAGGATCTCGACGGCCGTGACAAGGTGCGGGTGCTCCTTGCCCAGGCCCTGTTCGGCAACCCCGACATCCTGCTCCTGGACGAGCCCACCAACCAGCTCGATCTCAAGACCATCCGCTGGCTCGAGGACTTCCTGGCCCGCTTCCAGAACACGGTGATCATCGTCTCCCACGACCGCCACTTCCTCAATCAGGTCTGCACCCATATCGCCGACATCGACTTCGGCAAGATCCAGGTCTACGTTGGCAACTACGATTTCTGGTACCAGGCGAGCGCCCTGGCCCAGCGGCAGCGGCAGGAGGAGAGCAAGAAGGCCGCGGCCAAGGCGAGCGAATTGAAGGAGTTCATCCAGCGTTTCAGCTCCAACGCTTCCAAGGCCCGCCAGGCCACGGCCAGGAAGAAGCTGCTCGACAAGCTCACCCTGGACGACATGCCGCAGTCCTCCCGCAAGTACCCTTACGTGGTCTTCAAGCCGGGCCGTCCCTGTGGCGACGTGATCCTTGAGATCGACGGCCTCGCCAAGGCCATCGACGGCGTGGAGGTGCTCAATGACTTCTCCCTCACCGTCAACAAGGGCGACAAGATCGCCTTCGTGGGCGGCAACTCGCTCGCCAAGACCACCCTCTTTCAAATCCTCACCGGAGAGGTCGCGCCGGACGCCGGCTCCTTCCGCTGGGGGGTGACCATCTCCACCTCGTACTTCCCCAAGGAGAATGGCCACTTTTTTAATAACGATTTCAATCTGGTGGAGTGGCTGCGGCAGTTCGCGCCCCCCACCGAGGGCGAGAGCTTTGCCCGCGCCTTCCTGGGCCGGATGCTCTTCTCGGGCGAGGAAGCATTGAAGCAGACCAACGTGCTGTCGGGCGGCGAGCGGGTCCGCTGCATGCTCGCCCGGATGATGCTCGGCGATGCCAACGTCCTCATCCTCGACGAACCCACCAACCATCTCGACCTTGAGTCGATCACCGCGCTCAACGATGGCCTTATCGCCTTTCCCGAGGTGGTGCTCTTCTCCTCCCACGACCATCAGGTGGTTTCCACGGTGGCCAACCGAATCGTCGAGATCACCCCCAACGGGGTTATCGATCGCATGATGGGTTTTGACGACTACCTGGAGAGCGAGGATGTGGCGAAGATGCGCGACCGGCTCTGCCAAGGCTACGTGCATCTCGATCTCTAACCGAATCACCTGGCCTTTGGCCCACTTCTCTCCCGGCGTACCGGCGCGGCGGCAATTTTTCCGCGCTTCGGCGTCGTACCGCCCTGCTCCGTTCCCCCTCCCCCCCCGCCTTTTTTCTGCCCGCCAAAAGGCTGTCATCCCATGAAGATGGCGGCCTTTTTGCTTTCTGTTGAAAGTAGTCACGGTTGACAGGCATGTTGTTTTTACGGTATGGTTCGCGGCCAGTTGCATTGACCGACCATGAAATATGGTATGTGTGCAAAATATTTACTGGTCGAATTTCCCCCCGGCGCGATCAGGTTCGGAACTGGCGGGGCGATCTTGCCGGCGGGCCAGCGGCGACGGGCGGCGCTGCCCGGGAGGGTGGTGGTTGACAATGAAAGACCGTGACGTGCAGGCGGACCAGATGCTCACCGATCAGGTGCTCACCGCCCTGCGGCAGATAACCCAGGCCATCGACATCCATTCCCGTTTTCTGGAAAAGAATTATGCGGTCACCGTGCCGCAGCTCATCGTCCTGCGGACCATTCAGCGTCACCAGTCGATGGCCGTCGGCGGCGTGGCGGCGGCGATGAGCCTCAGCATCTCCACCATCACCGGCATTGTCGCCCGGCTCGAAAAAAAGGGCCTGCTCGCCCGCAGCCGCTGCGAGGAGGACAAACGGCGCTTTCTGCTGCGGCTCACCGCCGATGGCGAACGGTTCCTCCTCTCCGCGCCGCCACCGCTTCAGGAAACCTTTCTCAACCGCTTCGACCACCTGGAAAACTGGGAAAAACACATGGTGCTGGGCAGCCTCCAGCGGCTGGTGGCGCTCATGCAGGCCCGTGACATCGACGCCGCGCCCATCCTCACCTCCGGGCCGGTGGCTGCCCCAGAGCGTTGAGCCGCACCGGGGCAGCCCCGCCGCTATGGCCGGGGGGGGGGCTCCGGTGCCAAGGAATACAAAAAAAATCATGCGCAAAGAGATTGTCCATGTCGGGGCCGGCGAACTCCACTATGACATCGCCGGCATGGCCGAGGCCGCCCTGGTCCTCAAGCGGCTCGGGGTCGCCACCTGCCCGGAGAACATCGGCGACGCCCTCTACAAGGGGCAACGGCTGCCCGGCTGGCTCAAGGAGATCGTGGCCCGCGCCCTGCAGGACGACGCCACCTACGGCTACAGCCCCACCACCGGCCTGCTCGCCACCCGGGAGTTCCTGGCCCGGCGGGTCACCGGCCAGGGCGGGGTGGTGGTGGCGCCCGGCGACATCGTGTTTTTCAACGGCATCGGCGACGCGGTGAGCAAAATCTTCGGACTGCTCAAGCGCACCGCCCGGGTTCTGGTGCCATCGCCAGGCTACATGACCTTCACCGCCGCCGAGGCGGCGCATGCCGGCGGTCGGCCGCTCACCTACTGCCTCGACCCCAACCGGGGCTGGCTGCCGGATCTAGACGACCTCGCGCTGCGAATCCGTTTCAACCCCTCGGTGACCGGCATCCTGCTGGTCAATCCCGACAACCCCACCGGCCTGGTGTGGCCGCGGGAGGTGCTCCAGGGCATCGTCCGCCTGGCCCAGCGCCACAACCTCTTCCTCCTCTGCGACGAGGTCTATCAGAACTTTACCTACAACGGCCATTGCGCCGTGCCGCTCGCCCAGGTGATCGAAGACGTGCCGGCCATCGTCCTGAAGAGTATCTCCAAGGAGATGCCCTGGCCCGGAGCGCGTTGCGGCTGGCTCGAGATTTACAACGGCGAGCGTGATCCGGACTTCAAGCGGTACGTGGCCGCCATCGTCAACGCCAAGATGCAGGAGGTCTGCTCCACCACCCTGCCCCAGAAAACCCTGCCCCTGATCCTGGGCCACCCTGCTTACCCGTCCTTTCTGGCCGAGCGGGTTAAACGTACCGAAGCCAGGGCGAATCTGGTTCACGAACTCTTCGAGACGCTGCCCGGCACCCGGAACATCCGCAGCAACGGCGCTTTTTACGGAACGGTGATCTTCGACGACGCAGCCCTCAACGCCAGGCAGACCCTCGCGATCGCCGACCCGCGGGTGCGGGCCGCCGTCGAGGAGCTGGCCGGCCGACCAGGGGTTCGCCTCGACAAGCGTTTCGCCCACTACCTGCTGGGCGCAACGGGAATTGCGGTGGTGCCCCTCTCTTCCTTCACCACCCCGCTCACGGGGTTTCGCTTCACCCTGCTGGAGCACGACGAGGCGGATTTTCGCCGGGTGCTGAACACCATGGCGGGCGCGGTGGCCGAGTTTCTCGCCTCGGCCTGATCTTCAACAGCCGGCTTTGGCCGGCATCACCGGCCTCCCCCCCCTGGCGTGTCCCGGGGGGCCTCACAACCCCTTGGCAATCGCCCCTGCAGTCGCCAGAAGCCGCTCGCCGCGGCCTCTGGCCTTGCTTTTGCCCAGGCCCGGCCGACGGTTATTTCACCCAAACAATTTCACAGGACCAGACAGACCATGACCATCATCCGAATCGGCACCAGAAAGAGCAAGCTCGCCATGTGGCAAACCTATTATGTGCAGGAACGCCTTGAGCGGGCCGGCATGGCCACCGAGATCGTCACCATGGAAACCAAGGGGGACAAGATCCTCAACACCTCCATCGCCAAGATAGGCTCCAAGGGGGTTTTCACTGAGGAACTCGAAGAGCAGCTGGCCGGCGGCACCATCGACATTGCCGTCCACAGCGCCAAGGACATGCCCTCCAGGCTGCCGCCCGGTTTTTCGCTCATCGCCTTCACGGCCCGGGAAAAGGCCAACGACGTCCTGCTGAGCGATGACCGGACCCTCACCCTGGACGACCCGGGCCGCAAGGTAGTGCTGGGCACCTCGTCGGTGCGGCGGCGGGCGTTGCTCAAGCTCCACTACCCCCATGTGGAAACCGTGGACATCCGAGGCAACCTCCAGACCCGTATCCAGAAGATGCGCGACGGGCTCTGCGACGGACTCCTGCTCGCCTTTGCCGGCGTGCACCGCATGGCGTACGACGAGATGATCGTGCGGATCTTTACCGAGGAGCAGTTCGTGCCGCCGGTGGGCCAGGGCTGTATCGCCATCGAGGCGGCGGATTCGCTGGCCGCCGACAAACGCGAGGCGGTTCGCGCCGCGCTCAACAACCCGGCGAGCGAGGCCTGCCTGCTCGCCGAACGGGGCTTCTTGCGCAAGCTTGAAGGCGGCTGCTCCATCCCCGCCTTTGCCCTGGCCCGCCTGGAGGGCGAGACGCTCACCCTGACCGGCGGCCTGGTGAGCCTCGACGGCACCAAGAACATCCGGGAGACCAGCAGCGGCCCGCGCAGCGAGGCGGCGGCCCTGGGGGCGGCCCTGGGCGAAACGGTGCTTGCCCAGGGTGGCGCCGGGCTGCTTGCCGAAATCCGCCGCGAGCAGGCAGCGGAGGGCGCGTGAGATGGCTTCGCGGCTGGCCATCCGGCCCGCCACGGGCCGGGATGCCCGCGCCATGCGCCAACTGGCGGTGGACACCGGGGTGTTGTCGGTGAATTCCACCTATTACTACGCCCTGATGGCCAAAATTTTTGGCGCCACCGCCATGGTGGCCGAGGCGGATGGCGCCCTCTGCGGCTATGTCACCGCCTTCCCCCCGCCGGGTCGTGAAGACACCGTCTTTGTCTGGCAGGTGGGGGTGGCTGCCGAGCGCCGCGGCCAGGGGGTCGGCAAGGAGCTGCTGGCCGCCCTGATCCGCGCCCGCGCCCCCCGGTTTGTCGAAGCGACCATCGCCCCAAGCAATAAGGCCTCGATCAATCTCTTTACCGCGGTGGCGCGCCTCTGTGGCGCTGGCCATCAGTTCCAGGGGCCTTTTTTTACCGAGGAAGAACTCGGTGCCGGCGAGGAGGCGGAACATCTCTTTCGGATCGGGCCGCTTGCGGCCGGACCAACAACCTGCCAGGAGGAACCGACCAATGCGCATCTTTGAAAAAGTCGAATCGAGAGTCAGGGGCTATGTGCGCTCCTTTCCGGTAATCTTCAAATCCGCCAAGGGTTCCGTCATGGTGGACGAGATGGACAGGGAGTATATCGACTTCTTTGCCGGCGCCGGAACCCTCAACTACGGCCACAACAATGAGGCGATCAGCCGGGCGATGATCGACTACCTCAAGTCCGACGGGGTGCTCCACGGCCTGGATATGGCCACCATCGCCAAGCAGCGCTTCATGCAGAAATTCTGCGACACCATCCTCGGGCCGCGCAACCTGGAGTACAAAATCCAGTTCACCGGCCCCACCGGCACCAACGCCGTGGAGACGGCCATCAAGCTCGCCCGGATGGTCAAAAAACGGTCCAACATCGTCGCCTTCACCAACGGCTACCATGGGCTCACCATGGGGGCGCTGGCGGTGACCGGCAACAACTTCTACCGCGACGAGGCGTATATCAGCCGCTCCAACGTCTCCTTCCTGCCCTATGACGGTTACCTGGGGCCGGAGTTCAACACCCTTGACCTCTTCCGCAAGCTGCTCACCGACAACTCAAGCGGCCTCGACCTGCCCGCCGCGGTGATCCTCGAAACCATCCAGGCCGAGGGCGGAGTCAACATCGCAAGCTCCGCCTGGCTGCGGGAACTCGCCCAGCTCTGCCACGAGTTCGACATCCTGCTCATCGTTGACGACATCCAGGTGGGAAACGGCCGCAGCGGTGATTTCTTCAGCTTCGAGGAGGCCGGGATCAAGCCGGATATCGTCACTCTGTCGAAGGCCATCGGCGCGGGGCTGCCCCTGGCCCTGCTCCTCATGCGGCCCGACCTCGACCAGTGGAAGCCCGGCGAACACACCGGCACCTTCCGCGGCAACAACCTCGCCTTTGTCGCCTCCCGTGAGGCGCTCCAGTACTGGGACACCAACGAGTTGAGCGAGGCGGTGAAGTACAAGGGGGCGGTGATGGAAAAGGAGCTTGCCGCCATTGTCGCCAGGTACCCGGAACTGAACGCCGCGGTGCGGGGGCGGGGGATGATCTGGGGACTTGAGCTGCCCGAGCGCGGCCTTGCCTCCCAGGTGTCGGAGACCTGCTTTGAAAACGGCCTGGTCATTGAGCTTGCCGGCGCCGACGATCAGGTGGTGAAGTTCCTGCCCGCGCTGACCATTGACGAGGAAACCCTGCTCAAGGGGATCGGTATCGTCGACCGGGCCATTGCCGCCATCCTGGCGGCCAAGAGAGAAAAACTGACGGCGGAGTATGTCTTATGATTGTTCGCGACCGCGATGAGATCATCGGCAGCGACCGCGAGGTGGAGGGCCGCGGCTGGACCAGCCGGCGGCTGCTGCTTAAGCGCGACGGCATGGGGTTCTCCTTCCATGAAACCATTATCCCGCCCGGTGCCGAGCTTCGCCTCTGGTACAAGAACCATCTCGAGGCGGTCTACTGCGTGGCCGGCAACGGCTCGGTGGAGGATCTGGCCACCGGCGAGGTCCACGCCATCCGTGATGGCGTCCTCTACGCCTTGAACGACCATGACCGCCACATCCTGCGCGGCGGCACCGAGGCCATGCGGCTGATCTGCGCCTTCAACCCGCCGGTCACCGGCCGGGAAACCCACGACGCCGACGGCTCCTACCAACTGATCGAAGAATAGCAAATCCTGGCGTGCTGTTGAGGGGGGTATCCCGATTTGGACGCGTCAAAATTTTTCGGTGCCGCGGCATAGCACGGCGTGGAAGCACTCGCAGGGTGACGGAGATGCTCCGCCGTTGCCTGCCCCAGGCATGTAACGACGAGATAAGCTGCTGGCCGAAATCCTCGCGGGAAACATGGCAGCACTCATTCCTGTCAGCTTAATTATTTTGCTATGCAATTACCATTTCACCATTGGCGCCGGAATCAATGGATGTTTAATCATCCAGCTGGCCATTCTTTTCCCAATGTTTTTATGGAAATTTTCGTTAGGAAATTTTGCCTTAACGTTTTTTATAAATTCTTTTGGTATTCCAAATGTGAATAGCCCTAGCGAGACATCAATCAAATCTCCTTTCCTGAAAAGCTCTACAAGTTGATATGATTCATCTTTATACAGGCGAATTTTATGATGCTCCGAAATCATAAGTTTAATTTCATTTGACCAATTCTCGATATTTTTACTTCTAAGGTATTCACCTGCCAAGTGAATAGATGGAGGTATGTAATCCATAGTATTATTTGTCCATATTCCGATATCATGGAAAGCGCCGGCGATAATTATTTTGTCTTGCTCTTGCGCGGTACATTTTCGGATGGCAAGGCAAAAATGAATCACGCGATATACGTGGTTCCTGTATCCCAGGTATTCGTTTTGAAGATCTTTTCTCCATTTTGATAAAATTTCTTCCAAAAGAGGTATTTCGCTTTCAATTTTCACATGTTGGCCCATTTTATTATGCCTACCTGTTAGATATGCTCCAGCTTCGGACAGGCAAGCGAAGCGCGGCGGAGACTCCGAGACGGGGTGCAGCTTGGCCGGCACGTATTTGGGTATCTTGAAAAACTTGGCATTCTGGTCGACGAGAAGGCGCGGCGGCAACAAGAAGCGCGGCATATCTATCAGGAATACGAGAGCATTCCCCTTGCCGCCGCAGCGCCGTATTCGGCCGAAAAGACAGTTTTCCGCGATTCCCTAGATATGGCCTTGCTTGACGTAGCCATCGTAGTTGATCAGGTAGATGTCCGCCAAGGTGAGGAAGGCGGTGACGATCAGCGGCCCGTAGATGATGCCCATGAAGCCGAAGACGTTCATGCCGCCCAGGATGGAGAGAAAGACGAGCAGGGTGTGCATCTTTACCTGGCTGCCCACCATCTTGGGCTTGAGCAGGTACTCAAAGGTGAAAGAGAGGAACATGTAGAAAACAAACATCGCAACGCCCCCCACCAGATGGCCCTTGACGGCCAGAATCAGCGAGGTGGGGATGAGCACCAGGCCGATGCCGAAGATGGGCAGGAAGGCGAGGACGGCCATTATGCCGCCCCAGAGCACCGGCGATCCCAGGTCGAAGAGGGCAAAGGCGATCCCGCCGATCACCCCCTGGAGCAGACCGCAGACTCCGTTGCCGATGAGGACTGCCCAGGCGATTTCCTCGAATTTCTTGAGCAGCCGCCGCTCCTGAGCGTCGGGGAGCGGCGAGAGGCGTTGCATGAAGGTCATCAGCCGCTCCTGGTCGATGAGCAGGAAGAAGATCACCAGGATCATAATCATGAACTGAACGACGAAGAGCAGAAGGTTGGCGGCCCAGGAACTCGCCTGATTGTACAGGAAGAAGCCCACAACCTTGGCGAGTTCCGAGAGCGCTGCACTCACCCCCTTGGGCTCCACGGCGATACCGAGGCCGGCCAGGTAATCCCGGACCCGGGAGAGGGCGACGCTGTTGTGGAGGAGATCCTGGAGCCTGGGGCCGAGATTGGCCCCTTTGCCGAGCTGATAGAGCGCGTATGCCTCCTGAGACAGGGCTCCGATAAAGAGGACCAGCGGGATGAAGACCAGCAGGATGATCACCAAAATGGTAAGCAGCGAGGCAAGGGTCGGCGGGCAGAAGCGGTTGAGAAAGGCGTAGATCGGCCGGAAGATGCCGGTGAGCAGGTAGGAGAGGACGAGAATGGAGAGAAACGGCCAGAGGAGACGTCCCAGCAGCAGGATGGAGATGAGGAAGAGGAGAAGGAAGTAGCGGAAGACCAGTGGGCTGGGCGGCTGTTTTTCCATAAGGGTTACGGCTCGTTGTCCGGGATGGGGCGTTCAACAAGTGACAAAGGGGGCTCATCTGCCCTCCCAAACTACCATAGATGGCCGGCGCTGCACCAGAGGGTTTTTGGCCATGCCTCGGGGTTGCCTTCGGAAAATAACTGTTCCAAACAGGGCCGTTTTCGGCTATAAAAAAAATTTTCTCGGAGAGGGTGACCGTTGGCGTCCGGCCGCTGGTGGCGGGGGGGCGCAGGGTTACCGGCACCATGGAGGCATCATGGAGATCAGGTTGGAAGAGGCACCGGCGGCGGAGCTGAAAAGAAAGCCCGACGCCAACGCCCTCGGCTTTGGCCGCCACATGGCGGACCATATGTTCGTCATGGCCTATGACCGCGAACAGGGCTGGCATGACCCGGTGATCAAAAAGTATGCGAACTTTTCCCTGGATCCGGCCGCCATGGTCCTGCACTACGGCCAGGCCATCTTCGAGGGGCTCAAGGCGTACCGCGACCCCGAGGGCCGGCTTCTCCTCTTCCGGCCCACCGCCAACTTCGAGCGGATGAACAGCTCGGCGACCCGGATGTGCATGCCTACCATCCCGGTGGACAGGGTCATGGAGGGGCTCAAGATGCTCCTCCGCCTGGACGCCGACTGGGTGCCGGCCAACCAGGGCGCTTCCCTCTACATCCGGCCAACCATGGTCGCCACCGAGCCGGCGCTCGGCGTAAGGCCGGCCAACCAGTATCTCTTCTTCATCATCACCTGCCCGGTGGGGGCCTACTATCCGGAAGGGTTCAATCCGGTGAAGATCTTTGTCACCGACAAGTACGTGCGGGCCGTGCCCGGCGGCGTCGGCGCGGCCAAGACCGCCGGCAACTACGCGGCCAGCATCATGGCGGCGGTGGAGGCGCAGCGGGCGGGCTACACCCAGGTGCTGTGGCTTGACGCCGTGGAGCGGCGCTACGTCGAGGAGGTGGGCACCATGAACATCTTCTTCCGCATCGGCGATGAGGTGATCACGCCGCCGCTCACCGGCTCCATCCTCCCAGGCATCACCCGCGACTCGGTACTCCAGCTTATCAAGGACTGGGGCCTGCGGGTGGTGGAACGGCGGATCATGATCGACGAGGTTTTTGCCGCCGCAGAGAGAGGCATGCTCAAGGACGTCTTCGGCACCGGTACCGCGGCGGTGATTTCGCCGGTGGGCGCCCTCCACTACCAGGGCCACGACTGTACGGTGAACAACGGCAAGACCGGCGAACTCGCCCAGCGGCTCTTCGACAACCTGCAGGGCATTCAGTACGGCAAACTGCCCGACCCCCACGGCTGGGTGGAGGCCCTGTAAAGCCTGCCCCAAAATCGAACCAGGCCATTCAAACGGCGGCGCCGCCAGCACACGGCGGACCGCCGTTTTTCGTTTCCGCGACCTGCCCGGCAGGGGCAGCGGCAGGCGGCGTATTTTTTTTGCTGGGGGTGCCTTGATTTTTCAAAAACCCGTCACTATTGTTTCGCCAGTCAAGCCGGAAACGTTCGGCAGGAATCCACAAAATTACAATTTGTGTGCCGGCAGGGAGGCCAAGGGCGGCCTTGAAAGGGAAACGCCTTGCCACCGCGGGCCGGTTTTCTCAAACGAACCAAATTCAAAAAAAGAGATGGAGGCTTTACATGAACATTCGTCCGTTGAATGACCGCGTCCTGGTCAAGAGGCTGGCAGAGGAGCAGAAAACCAAGGGCGGCATCATCATCCCCGATTCCGCCAAGGAAAAACCGGCCGAGGGTGAGGTCGTTGCGGTAGGCGCAGGACGCGCCAACGACAAGGGCGACCGTATCCCCATGCAGGTCAAGGCTGGCGACCGGGTTCTGTTCAGCAAATACGGCGGCACCGAGGTCAAGCTCGAGGGCGAGGAATACCTGATCATGCGCGAGGACGACATCCTCGGCGTAATCGGCAAGTAAGACGACGGTTCGGGAGCTGGCGGCCTGTCCCGTGGAAGGTGTGGCCGGTATCCGGTGCGCAGCCGCGGGCCTCAACTCTCAGTGCATAAGAAAATTTTCGTTAAGGAGAACAAACGATTATGGCTGCAAAAGATCTCAAGTACGGCGTGAAAGCCCGTGAATCCATTCTCAAAGGCGTTAACACCCTGGCCGACGCGGTCAAGGTGACCCTGGGTCCCAAAGGCCGCAACGTGCTGCTGGAGCGTTCCTACGGCTCGCCGGTGATCACCAAGGACGGCGTGTCGGTTGCCAAGGAAGTCGAACTCAAGGACAAGTTCGAAAACATGGGTGCCCAAATGGTCAAGGAAGTCGCCTCCAAG
>DHYV01000032.1:0-71243 GCA_002414225.1 Desulfobulbaceae bacterium UBA5121
CAGGGCAACAACAACGCCTACTGCCAGGATAACGAGATCAGCTGGATCGACTGGCGGCTGGCCGAGGAGAACCGCGACCAGCTCCGTTTCTTCCGGCTGCTCATTGCGCTCCGCCGGCGGCATCCCATCTTCCGGCGGGCCGACTTCTTCCCGCCGCCGGCCCCGGGCGAACCCCCCGCCATTCGCTGGCAGGCAACCCAGCCGGGGGTGGAGGACTGGTCGGCCGGAGCCCGCTGCCTCGCCTTCTTTCTCGACGGCCGTTACAGCGGCAACAACGGCGGCGAGGACGACGATTTTTTCGTGATGTTGAACGGCCATCGCCGAGCCCGGAGCTTCACCGTGCCCGCTCCGCCCGAAGGCCGGCGATGGCTGCAGGTGGTGGACACCGCTGCCGCCCCGCCTGCCGATATCTTGCCCGAGGAGGAAGGGCGGGAGCTGGCCGCCGCCAAGTTGATGGTGGCGGCCATGGCGGTGGTGGTGTTGATCTCCAAACCCCTGCCCTGAAGCTGCGACCGCCCGGGAACGGTCTTTTTTTCCGAATCGGCGGTTGGCGATTAGCGGTTGGCGATAACCAGGCCAAGTCGGGTGGTTCTTCATGCAGCCAAGAGCTAGCGGGGTTAACCGCTTTATCCGGAACAGGGGCGCTCCTGACGGAACCCCGGCACCCTTTCGGGATAAGGATGTCTTGAAAAAGCCATGACGGAAAAAAACCTTTTTCTGGTCGGCGACTCGCTCATCGAGTTCTGCGACTGGCAGAGCCTCATCCCCGGCCACCGGGTGGTCAACCTGGGCCGTTCGGGCGAGACGGTGGCCGAACTTCTCGGCCGGCTGCCTGCCATTCTCGCCCGTCGGCCCGCCCCCCACTGGCTGCTGCTCGCCATCGGCACCAACAACGTCTGCATGGAAGACTTCGCCTTCCTCCCCGACTACGAGCGCCTCCTTGCCTCCTGCCGAACGACTCTCCCCGACACCGCGGTCACCGTCAACAGCCTCGCCCCCGTCGCGTTGCCCTACCTCGCCCCCAACGTCACGGCCCGTCTGAACGGCCTGCTCCGCGATCTCGCCCTTCGCAAGGGGGTGGACTTTCTCGATGTCCACGCCTCCCTCACCGGCCTCGACGGCCAGCCGCTCCCGGGCGTCCTCAGCCTGGACGGCGTTCACCTCGCCTCCCAGGGCTACCGCCTCTGGGCCGAGGCGATTCGCCGCCACCTCCAGACCATCTTCCCCTGATCGTCATCGGTTGCATTATTGTCTGTACATTTTTGTCACTTTTGTTATGATGCTTCCTCTTTAAGCGGCAAAACCTTGACAAAGGCGTAAAATGCCTCTGCTGCCGCCTTGGACCGTAACCGCGCTCATCAGGAAAAGACGGACAGCTCCCTGCCGGGGCCAGCATTTTTAGACCGGACCGTATGACTGTTAAAGATACCCCCGAACTCGCCGACCTCACCTGCCTCTACGAGATCACCAAGACCCTTGCCTCCTCAAGCGACCTGCGCGACTGTCTGCAGAAGACCGTGGACGTGCTCTCGGACCGCACCAGCATGACCAACGGCACGGTGACCATCGTCAACCCGGTGACCGGCCAGTTGGAGATCGAGGTGGCGCACGGCCTCACCGCCGAGGCCAAACGGCGCGGCAAGTACAAGATCGGCGAGGGCATCACCGGCCAGGTGGTGGCCACCGGTTCTCCCATCGTGGTGCCGCAGATCAGCCAGGAACCCCGCTTCCTCAACCGTACCCGGGCCCGCGGCGATCTCAGCCAGAAGATGCTCTCCTTCCTCTGCGTGCCCATCAAGCACGGCCGCCAGACCATTGGCGCCCTGAGCATCGATCTCGCCTACCAGGAGGGGATCAACTTCGAACAGCGGCTCCAGTTCCTCACCGTGGTGAGCGGCCTGGTGGCCCAGACCGTCATCCGCATCCAGGCGGTGAACGAGGAGCGGGAGCGGCTGCAGCGGGAGAACACCCAGCTCAAGCGGGAGCTGAGCGAGAAGTACCAGTTCAGCAACATCATCAGCAGCTCGAGCCGCATGCAGGAGGTCTTCGAGATGATGCACCGGGTGGCCGACTCCAACGCCACCGTGCTCCTGCGCGGCGAATCGGGCACCGGCAAGACCATGGTCGCCAAGGCGATCCACCACAACAGCAAGCGGGCCAAGGGGCCGTTCATCGCCGTCAACTGCTCGGCCCTGCCCGAAACCCTGCTCGAAAGCGAACTCTTCGGCCACGAGCAGGGAGCCTTCACCGGCGCGAGCAGCGCCAAGAAGGGCCGTTTCGAACTCTCCGAGGGCGGCACCCTGTTTCTGGACGAAATCGGCGAACTCTCCCAGAGTGTCCAGGTAAAGCTCTTGAACGTGGTCCAGGACCGGGAGTTCACCCGGCTGGGCGGCACCAAGCCCATCAAGTGCAACGTCCGGCTGGTCACCGCCACCAACAAGGACCTCGAAAAGGCGGTGGCCGAGGGGAGTTTCCGCGAGGATCTCTACTACCGGCTCAACGTCTTTCCCATCTACCTGCCGCCGCTGCGCCAGCGCCGCACCGACATCCTGCTGCTCGCCGAGCACTTTCTTCTCAAGTACAACGCCGAAAACGACAAGGAAATCCGCCGCGTCTCCACCCCGGCCATCGACCTGCTGATGCAGTACCACTGGCCCGGCAACGTCCGCGAGCTGCAGAACTGCATGGAGCGGGCGGTACTGATCTGCGACGAGGAGTCCATCAAGAGCTACCACCTGCCTCCCACGCTCCAGACCGCCGACAGCGTCGACGCCGACCGCAACCCGTTGTCGCTGGCCGCGGCGGTGGAGAACTTCGAGCGCGAACTCATCGTCGATTCCCTCAAAAAAGCGCGCGGCAACCAGACCAAGGCGGCCCAGCTGCTGGACACCAGCCTGCGGATCATCAATTACAAGATCCACAAGTACGGCATCGCTCCCAACCAGTTCAAGGGAGGGAAATAGCTTTTGGGTGTTAGGCCGCCGGCCTGCTAGAATAGCCTGCAAGGCAACCCTCAACGACCACCGCAGGCCGGGGGCGGTCGCAACCGGCAAGCACTCTCAGACCGCGAAGAGACACCGCCTCGCCATGAAACTTCTTCTCCACCTCTGCTGCGGGCCCTGCACCCTTTACCCGGTGGCCGCCCTGCGTGCCGAGGGCATCGAGCCGCACGGCTTCTTCCACAATCCCAACATCCATCCCTTCCGCGAGTTCAAACGAAGGCTCGGGGCACTCCGCGAGGTGTCCGCGAAAACCGGGCTTGCCGTTGAGGCGGACAAGGAATATGGCCTTGAGCAGTACCTCCGCCAGGTGGTCTTTCACGAGGCGGAGCGTTGCCGCCTCTGCTACCGGATGCGCCTCGCGGCCACTGCCCGCAAGGCGCGCGAGCTGGGCGCCGAAGCCTTTTCCACCACCCTGCTCTACAGCCGCTACCAGAAGCATGAACTCATCCGCCGGGTGGCCGAAGAGGTGGCCGCGCACCACGGCGTGCCCTTCTATTACCGGGATTTCCGCGGTGGCTGGCAGGAGGGCATCGACATGGCGGTGGCCCTCGACATCTACCGCCAGCCATACTGCGGCTGCATCTACAGCGAACAGGAACGCTACGACAAGAAGTGCCGCCGGAATGCTGTTGGCGATTAGCGGTTGGCCGTTGGCGAAGACAGCCAATGGATAACCGCCAACCGCGCCAACCTGCGACGGGACTTGATGCCGCCCCCAGTCTCGGAGGAGGTCGACCCCATTGGCCGTTAACGCCTTTCTCAACAGCCTTGCCGCCCTCTGCTTTCCGCCCCGCTGCCTCTGCTGTGATCAGGGGCTTGACGGCCCCACCGACTTTCTCTTCTGCCCCGACTGCCTCGCCACCATCGACCTGATCCGCGAGCCCCTCTGCCCGAGCTGTGGCCGCGCCTTTCCCGACGCAGCCGGCGACAACCACCTCTGCGGCAACTGCCTGCGCCGGCCGCCGCACTTTACCGCTGCCCGCGCCGTGGCCCACTACCGCGAGCCCCTGGCCGGCATCATCCATGCCTTCAAGTTCTCGGGCCGTACCTTTGCCCTGGCCTCCCTGGCCCGGCTCAGGCTCTGCCTCGACTCGCAGCCGGCCACCAGCTCCGCCGACCTCATCCTGCCGGTGCCCCTCCACCCCAGGCGGCTTCGGGAGCGGGGCTTCAACCAGGCGCTGCTGCTGGCCCAGGCATTTTTCCCGGCCGAACGCCACCTCATCGACCCGCAACTGCTCATCCGCAGCAAGTGGACGCCGCCCCAGACCGCGCTCTCCGGCCAGACCCGCCGCCGTAACCTCAAGGGAGCCTTTACGGTCACTGATCCGGCCCGGCTTGCCGGCCGGGCCGTGCTTCTGGTCGACGACGTCTTCACCACCGGCAGCACGGCGAACGAATGCGCCCGCACCCTGCGCCGTAACGGGGCGACCGAGGTCCGGGTGCTCACCCTGGCCAGGGTGGCCGAATAGCAGTCCACATTGTTTAAAGGGAATACGGGTTAGCCCGATCAGCCGCCAAGCCGCTACCGTGCTCTGTTTTCATAAAAAAATGTTGCCAGCGCCAAATGCTGTGGTAATTTGTCGAAGCATTTGTAAAAGCCGATCATTAAGTACCTTTAAAAGCAGGAAACCAGCCGCGTATGTACTTTCAGGATATCATTCTGGAACTGAGCCGTTATTGGGCCGACCAGGGCTGCGTCATTCAGCAACCCTACGACATGGAGGTCGGCGCCGGCACCTTCCACCCCGCCACCCTGTTGCGCGCCCTGGGGCCCGAACCGTGGCGGGCCGCCTATGTGCAGCCGTCGCGTCGCCCCACCGACGGCCGCTACGGCGAAAATCCCAACCGGCTCCAGCACTACTACCAGTTTCAGGTGGTCCTGAAGCCCTCTCCCCTTGACGTCCAGGATCTCTACCTGGCAAGTCTCAAGCGTTTCAACCTCGATCCCCTGGAGCATGACATCCGTTTTGTCGAGGATGATTGGGAGTCCCCCACGCTGGGCGCCTGGGGCCTGGGCTGGNNTCGAGCGGATCGCCATGTACCTGCAGGGGGTGGACAGCGTTTACGATATCGCCTGGAACAGGGAAGTCTCCTACGGTCAGATCTTCCAGCAGGCGGAGGTGGAGTTCTCCACCTTCAACTTCGAACATGCCAACGTCAAGGCCCTCATCGGCTTCTTCGACACCTTCGAGGCCGAGGCCAAGAAACTCTTACAGGAAGGATTGATTCTGCCCGCCTATGACTACTGCCTGAAATGTTCCCACACCTTCAACCTGCTGGACGCCCGCAAGGCGATCAGCGTGGCGGAACGGACCCGCTATATCGGCAGGATTCGGAACATTGCCCGGGAAGTGGCGGTACAGTACACCGAGCAGCGCGAGCGGATGGGACACCCCCTGCTGGCGGCGGCCGGATGCTGAACGGAACGACGGGACGGAAAGGGGGAAGGAGTGATTGGCGGAAGTGCATGGGAATCGAACCCACCCACCAAGCTGTTAACCCGGTGCACCGGATTTGAAGTCCGGGAGGGCCACCAGTGCCCTTTCCACTTCCAACCGCCCGCATACTAATTACTCCACCCGTCCTTGACAACTTTTTTTCTGGACTTTCTTGTGCCCCGGAAGACAACATACAAAGTAATCGTGCCGACGCCTTTCGGGGCATGCCTGATTTCCTCTATCTAACCCAGCCTCAAACCGCAACTTCCCTCAGGAGCGACCGTGTAACATGGAATGCGACCGCTTGAAACGACTGGTAAAAAATTGGTACAGCCAGGTTCAGGATGAAACCATGGCCCCTGCCCGCATGGTGGCCTTCATGCGTCAACACATCGCCGAATGCCCCATCTGTCTTGGCGACCCTTTTGTGCGTCAGGAAATCGAGCGAATCACTGAAATCATCATGCCGGCCAACAAGTTCCGGCCGGCGGCAGATGAAGAGGCAGACGCTGATTCGTTTCGGGATAAACAGGGCGACGAGGAAGAGGACGACGAGCGGGACGGCGATACCGACGAGGAAGAGGACGACGATACCGACGAGCTGGTGGACGACGAAGAGGAGGAGGACGAAGAAGACGACGACGAAGAGGAGGAGGACGACGACTACTAAGTCGTGTTTTTCCCGATTTCTCGTGAAAGCGCTTCCGCTAGGGGAGCGCTTTTTTTATGCCGGCGTTCCTTTCCTTTTCCGACGGAAAAGAGGTGCAGGCAATGACCATTATATGGGCGCGCAGTATCGCGGGAAAGCTTCCTGGAAGGAAACGATGTCCGTCAGGGGGCCATGCCAGGTGGTTGCCCCCCCCCCCCTCGAGACCGCATGCAAAAAGGGCAAGCCGAGCTTGCCCTTTTTGCATGCGGAAATTTGGAAAACGACGGAAATCCTTCTTCGGGAGAATTCTCTGAAATCTCGAAGGAAAATATGACGTCAGGATGAAGCTCCCACCTGGGAGCTCTGCGTTTCAGCGTCAGACCTCGTCGTATATATCCATGGTCCCGAAGGCAAACCGGTAGAGGTAGTCGTTGAGTTTGAGTTGTTGGTCCATGGTCAGTCCATCCCATGCTCCGTCTCGGGCACACGCGACTTTCCGCTCCGCGAAGACCCGATTCCATCCCTTTGATGTTTTCGATTCGACTTGCAGAAATGACGCGCCTGCCTCGTTGCCGCGAAAATGGCATTTTTTGCAGAGTTGCCTGAAAACCTTCCCCCCCACTCCCCAGGGGCGACTGTCCCATTCCAGTTGGCCTTCGCCAAAACTCCGGCACGACTTGGTCGTGTAATCGTAACGATGGAGCGGGCGCGCCAGAGCCGCTGCCGCAAAAAACAACGACGTTATCAGCAGTACAGCTATCCCATTCGTCTTCATGGTTTCTCCTCCCCTCCCAAAACAGCTGTTATTGACGGTTATCCCGTTGCACAGGTTGTGTTTCCAAGGTATCCATTTAAAGGATAGCGGAGAAGTGCCGGATGCGACACTGTAGGGGGGTGATTACGCCACATGAAACAGCGAGGATGCAAGGCATGAAACGAGTTACCATTCTGGCTCTAGACGATGCAGCGGCAACTACGATTACCGGCCCGTACGATACCTTCTGCCTGACGGGAGTCTTGTGGAACCTTGGCCAGGGGCAGGATATCGTCCCGGAATTCGAGGTTGAAATCGTGACCCCGCAAGGGAAACCGGCCCGCTGCCTGAACAATCTCACCATCATGCCGCACCGGGCCATGGGAGAGGTGCAGGAAACGGATTTGGTGCTCGTCTCCGCGGTTCTCGATATTCACCAAACCATGGCCCGCCAAGGCGAAATCATCGCCTGGCTGCTGGAGCGCTATCAGGCCGGCGCCATGCTGGCTTCTGTCTGTACCGGTTCATTTGCCCTCGCGGAAACCGGTCTCCTGGACGGCAAGATCGCCACGACGCACTGGCGGGCCGCCGATGAGTTCAGAAACCTTTACCCAGAGGTGCAGTTGAAGGCCGAGCGACTCATCACCGATGCCGGGGATATCTTCTGCTCAGGGGGCTTTAACTCGTCAATCGACCTTTCCAACTATCTGGTTGAGAAGATGTGCGGCCGCGAAACGGCTATCCAATGCGCCAAAGCGCTGGTGGTGGACAGAGGGAGGGTTTCCCAGATACCCTACTCGGTATTTCACTTCCAAAGGGAACACAGCGATGCCGTTATCCTCAAGGTCCAGGACAGCCTGGAACGGAACTTCGACAAGGCCATTGATTTTGATCGGGTGGCGAAACGGCACGGCATGGGCCGTCGCACCATGGAACGGAGGTTTAAGACCGCCACCGGCGACACGCCGCTCATGTACCTGCAGAGGGTCAGGGTCGAAGAGGCAAAGCGGCGCCTGGAGGTAAACAGCATGACCTTTGACGAGATCAGCTATCAGGTCGGCTACGAGGACACCTCTTTCTTCCGTAAAATTTTCATCAAACATACCACCATGCGGCCCAATGAATATCGCGCCAAGTTCATCAAGATGGTGGATGTTGGCTGCTGACGAAACAGCCCAGCGGGGTATCGTCCCGGTCGCCGCGACGGTCAAACCTTTTCCGCGGTGAACCCGGCGGTTGCGGCCGCGTGAGGCGGCTCAGGTCGCGGGGGGATGGGGGAGTGACGAGAAAAACCGTTGGTCGGTTTCAAGGATATGGTTTTTGAGCCAGAGGAGGAGAAAGTCGCGGATCTCGGCGGCCAGGCGGCGGGACTCCGGGCCGCCGGCCCGCTTGAAGTCGCGCAGGAAACCGAGCACCTGCGCGGTGAAGCGCCAGTGGAGTAGGTGATGGGCCGGCCAGTCGGGGTGGCCGCCGAGCAGCGCTTCCTCGCGGTCGAAGTGCTCCTTGAGGTAGTCGATCAGGCCGGTGACGGCGGCAGAGAGATCAGCGGGTGAGTTCACGGCCAGCGCCGCGTCGAGCCCGGCCAGCAGGATAAAGAGCTGCCGGTGCTGGCCGTCGATCTCCTCGACCCCCACCAGATACGCGTCGCGCCAGGCCAGCTCGGTCATGTCGCCCCTCCGGGTGGTTGGGGAGGCGTTTCCGCCGCCGCCATATCCTGCCGTCGTTCGTCATACCAGAGAAACTGCCGGCAGAAGCCGCGCACCATCTGCGCTTCCTTGGAGCGGAGTTCCATGCGGCCCAGGAAGTGACGGATGTTGTGCATCCAGTACTCGTAGTCGGTTTCTTTCAGGAAATCGATGGTCTTGAGCAGCTCTTCCACATGGCTGAACATTCCTTCCAGCTCGAAGGTGGAGGCCATCTTCGGCTTATGGTGCGAGGGGCCGCCGTCGCGGGCGAGGAGCGCGGTGTAGAGTTCGTGGCAGTGGATGGCCACCGCCTGGGCCAGGTTCAGGGAGGAGAAGTCAGCGGTGGGGATGGTTGACTTGATCCGGCAGAACTTGAGGTCGTCGTTGGTGAGCCCCCGGTGCTCGGGGCCGAAGAGGAAGGCGACCTGATTTTCGGCCAGCAGCGGCAGCACCTGGGTCACCGCGTCGCGGGGGGTGTTGATGCCGTGGCGGTGGCGGCCCTCCCGGGCGGTGGTGCCCACCACAATGGCAAAGGGGGCCAGCGCGGCGGCGAGATCGCGATGCAGCTCCATGTTGTCGATGAGATGCGCCGCCTTGTGGGTGGCCATCATCAGCATCTTTTCGCGGTCCGGCACTTCATCGCGGACCACGATCAGCCGGCTGATCCCCATGTTCATGGCGCAGCGGGCCGCCGCCCCGATGTTTTCGGCAAACTTGGGTTCCATGAGCACGATGGCCACATTGGCAAGCAGCCGTGCCCGGAGTTCTTCACGTTCCGTTCTGTTCATCTTTGGCATATGCATACGGCCAAGCAGGACACGTTGTCGCCCGCTGGCCGTTCGTGATTTATGGGTTGTCCGTCGCCGGCCGGGCAGCCTGCCCCGGTTCGATCTTGCGGAGGGTATCGAAGTTGATGTGCCGGCGGGCCGGCTCCACGCTGGCCACCCGCACCCGCACCAGATCGCCCAGCTGGAAGATCCGGTTGGTGCGCTTGCCCACCAACCGGTGGCGCTTTTCGTCGAGCTGGTAGTAGTCGTCGCGCAGATCGGTGAGCGCCACCACCCCGCTCACGAAGATCTCCACCAGTTCGATGAAGAGGCCAAAGGAGGTGACCCCGGCCACCACCCCGTCGTATTGCTCGCCCACCCGGTCGGCCATGAAGCGAACCTTGAGCCGGTCGACCACCTCGCGCTCGGCGTCCACCGCCACCCGTTCCCGTTTGGAAAGCTCTCCGCCGGCCTCCATCAGCGAGTCCACCGGCGCCTGGCCGGCTGCCGTGGCCCGTGTCTTGTCCTTGGCGGCGAGCAGTCGGGTCAGGGCCCGGTGGACCATGAGGTCGGGATAGCGGCGGATGGGCGAGGTGAAATGGGTGTAGTACTCGGCGGCCAGGCCGAAGTGGCCGACGTTGTCGGGGCTGTAGCGGGCCTGCTGCATGGTGCGCAGCAGCAGGTTGTTGACGATGTACTCCTGGGGGGTGCCGGCCACCAGTTTGAGCACCCGCCCGAACCAGGCCGGCGAGGCCGAGCCCGCCGGCAACGGGAGCCCCATGCCGCGGCCGAACTCGACGAATTCTGCCACCTTGATGGGGTCGGGCTGCTCGTGGATGCGGTAGAGGGCGGGCATGGCGTGCTCGGCAAAGGTTTCGGCCACCGCCTCGTTGGCGGCGAGCATGAACTCCTCGATGATCTTGTGGGCCTGGTTGCGTTCGAGCCGGGTGATGCCGGTCACCCGGTCGCCCTCGGCGAGTTCCACCTTGGCCTCGGGCAGCTCGAAGCCGATGCTGCCCCGGGCCAGGCGTTGCTTTTCGAGTTCCGCGGCAAGCTCGCCCATCCACTTGAGCGGGGTGAGGAGAGGTTTCAATTCCCGCCGCACCGCCGGGTCCTGGTCCACCAGCACCTGGCGCACCCGGGTGTAGGTGAGCCGCCGCTGGCTGCGGATGATACTGCGGGTGAACGCCTTGGCCCGCCGCCGGCCCTCACGGTCGAAGTCGAGGATGGCGGTGAAGGCGTAGCGGTCCTGGTCGGGCACCAGGCTGCAGAGGTTGTTGGACAACCGCTCGGGCAGCATGGGCACCACCCGGGTGGGGAAGTAGACGCTGGTGCCGCGGCGGTAGGCGTCGAGGTCGAGCGGCGAGCCCGGAATGACGTAATGGCTGACGTCGGCGATGGAGACATGGAGCCGGAAGCCGCTGCGGGTCTTCTCCACTGCCACCGCGTCGTCGAAGTCGCGGGCGTCCTCGCCGTCGATGGTGACGTGGAGCACCTCGCGGAGATCGACCCGCCCCGGCGCCATCACCACCGCCTCGTCCAGGGCCTCGGCCTGGGCCAGGGCCTGGTCGGCAAAGGCGTGGGGCAGCTCGAACTTGCGCACCACCATGTCGGTCTGGACCTGGAGGCTCGCCGGATCCCCCAGCACCTCGATGATCCGCCCCTCGGGGTTGCGGCTGTCGGGGTGGTAGTCGGTGATCTCGCACAGCACCGCCTCGCCGTTTTTGGCGTTGCAGCTCGCCTCGCGGCGGACGAGGATATGGAAGGCGAGCCGCTCGTCCTCGGGCTCCACCATGCCGGTGGTCTGGCCGGCCACATAGGTGCCCACCACTCGGTTGGTGGCCCGGACGAGCACCTTGACCACCCGCCCCTCGACGCGTTCGTGGCCCATCCGGGTCACGGCAAGCAACACCGTATCGCCGTGGCGGGCGCTGGCCAGCGCGCTAGCCGGAACGAAGAGGTCGCGGTCGATGGCAAGCCATTCGGGTGGCTTGGCCACCGCGGCAAAGGCAAAGCCCCGGGGATGCACCGAAAGCACCCCCTCCAGGAGCCGTGCTTCGGGGTGGATGGCGTAGCCCTCGTCGTCTTCCACCAGGATCCGATCGTGACAGAGGGCGGCGAGCAGGGGTTTTAGGATCTTGCCCTGGCGGCGGTCGAGATCGAGCGCGTCCACCAGGGCCCGCTGGGGCAGCGGTTCCTCCCGGCCGTAGAGGACTGCCACCACCTCGTCCATGAACTGCGCAACCTCGGGCGCGGGCCTGGCGGCGGCCCGGCCCTGCCGCCGGCCGGGGCGGGGGGCGGCGGAGTGGACCGGTCGACGCCGGCCCCGGGATTTTCTGTCGAGATATTTATTATGTCGTGCCACCAAGGGCTCCTTTGCCGTTCGCCAAGCTGCTTGGCGACGGCGGGTTCTCCGTGAAAAGAGGACTGCGCCGCGGGGTCACCGGCGCCGCGCCGTGCCGCCAGGGATGAGGTCGGCAGTCCAATTCCGTCCCCCCTGGCCGGCGGCGATTTTCCGGTAAGCGATTTTTTTCAATTGTGCCTTTGCCGGAGGTTCTCTATAGTAACCTTTTCGGAAGGTGCGGGCGCTGTTTAATGTCCCACTTTACCTGATTTCACAACAAATTTCTGATTTTTACCGCGACCAACGAATTTCCGTCGCCAGCGGCTCCTCCAGCCCAGGACGACCCCTTTGGCCGCGTTCATACGACCGCCCATGGCAGAGACCTCCTTTGACATCGGCCGCTTCTGCGAGCGGATGGAAAAACACATCGGCGACCAGAACGGCCCGGCGCAGCTTTTCTGGAAGGCGCTCTCCTTTGCGGTCAACGCCCACCAGGACCAGAAGCGCAAGTCCGGCGAGGCATACGTGAGCCACCCCTGCCAGGTGGCGATGATCCTGGTGGAGGAGATGGGGATCACCGATCCCGAAACCCTGGCCGCCGCCGTGCTCCACGATACGGTGGAGGACGTGCCCGAGGTCACCGAGGAGGTGATCGGCGAGATCTTCGGCAAGGACATCGCCGCCATTGTCGACGGCTGCACCAAGATCACCCACTTTGCCGGTGACCGCCAGACCTTCTACAAGCTGGTGCACCGCAAGATCTTCTCCGGCGCCGCCTCCCGGCTTGACATCATGCTCATCAAGCTCGCCGACCGGCTCCACAACCTGCGCACCTTAAGTTCCATGCCCCGCCACAAGCGGCAGAAGATCGCCGACGAAACCCTGTCGGTCTATGCGCCCATGGCCGCCCTGATGGGTCTCTACGGCGTCAAGCGGGAACTCTACACCCTGGCCCTGCTCTACAAGTTCCCCCGCCAGGGGCACAAGCTCCTCTCCCAGATCCGCAACCTTGAAACCAGCCCCGAGGCCCAGGGCATCAGCCAGCGCATCGAAACCGCCATGAAGGACGCCTGGATCAACGGCGAGGTGAAGATTCGCGCCAAGGGGCTCTCCACCTACTACGACTCCGGCCAGAAGGTGCTGGGCCGGGATCTGAGCACGCCGGTGGAGGTGTTGATCACCGTCGACGACCTCCAGTCCTGTTATCGGCTGCTGGGCATCGTCAACCAGTACTATCCGCCCATCCCCCGCACCATCCGCGACTTCATCGCCAACCCCAAGCCCACCGGCTACCAGTGCCTCCACACCAAGGCCAACATCCGGGGCCAGAAATACCTCTTCAAGATTCGCACCCGGGAGATGATCAACATGGCCCGAACCGGCATCCTCGCCGAATGGTCGGCCGGCCACAAGATGCCCAGCGGGTTTGAAAAGGAACTGCGGGAAACCTTCGACATCCTGGGCGGCGACGAGGATATCTCCTACCGGGAGATCATCGCCGCGGGCGGCAAGACCGAGATCTACACCTATACTCCCAAGGGCGACCGCATCTGCCTGCCCCGGCAGAGCATTGTCCTTGATTTCGCCTACCGGGTGCATACCGAGGTGGGTAACCGCTGCCTGGCGGCGGTGATCGGCAAGGACAAGGTCGGCCCCGACCATGTGCTGCTGGACGGCGATCAGGTCCGGGTGATCACCCAGAAGGAGCCGGTGCGCTTCGAGCCGCAGCTCCAGTCCCTCTGTCAGACCCCCAAGGCCCGTTCCAGCCTGGCCCGGATGTTTCGGCTGCGCCGCGAGGCCCTGGCCCGGGAGATCGGCGCGGCGATCATCCGCCAGGAGCTGAAGCGCTACGGCCTGCCCCACGAGATCCTCCAGAAGGCCGGGATGACCGATATCCTGGAGTACTTCGACCTGGCCGATCTCGACGAACTCTTCCTCCAGGTGGGCGAGGGGGGCTTGCGGCTGCGGGAGCTGATCTTCGAGATCAAGAACGGCCTCTACGCCGGCCGAGAAACCCTGCAGCCGCCCACCGGCGCCCTGAACCGGATCGAGCTGACCACCCTCGACCCGGCCTGTGTCAAGTTCTCCCGCTGCTGCTCGCCCAATCCCACCGACAAGGGGCTCTACGGGCTGCTCAGCGAGCGGGGCCTGTCGGTGCACCGCAAGGAGTGCGCCACCATCCGCACCCTGCAGGTCCAGCGGGAAGACGTGGTGGAACTGCTCTGGCGGCTCAAGGAAACCCGGGTCGCCCTGCCCCAGAGCCTGCTGGTCCTCTCCGCCAACCGCAATCGGCTGCTGATGATGCTGGGCGCCGCCCCTGGCGAGATGCGCATCACCAACCTTGAGGCCCTTACCCGCAAGGCCGCCACCCAGGATTGGGACATCGTCTTTGAGGTGGAAAACCTCGCCGGCCTCAAGAACGTCCTCACCCACTTCAAAAAACTGGGAATCGAATACGAATTCGTGCTGGAGTACTAGTGGTCCGCCCTGGCGCGGGCCACAATGCCGGCCCCCACTTGATTTACCGCAAGCAGCGTTTGGCAGGGATGCCCTGACTTCTCCGCCCCAGGCCGCAACGGGCTATCAACGCCGATCCTGCGCCAGCCCCTCCACCCTCAGCACCACAACCCTCTTCCGCGTGAACCTCGTCTTCGCCATGCCGCGCGCGGTTTTTGAGCGCCGTGCTGGAGGGGAGTTGACGGGGAAAGCAACCTATCCCAGCCGTTGCTCCCCCGAGGCGAGATCTTCGAGGCTGTCGCGGTCGAGGAGGGTGATCACCTGGCCGTCCACGGCGATGAGCCCCTGCTTGGTCATCCGGGCGAAGATGCGGGAGAGGGTTTCGGGGATGGTGCCCAAGAGGCTTGCCAGGTGCGCCTTGGCAATGGGCAGCTGCACCCGGTCGCTATCGCCCTGGCTGCCGCTTAAGTCGAGAAGGTGGGCGGCGAGCCGGCCCGGCACCTCCTTAAGCGACAGATCCTCGATCATGTGGGCGAACCGCTTGAGCCGGAGTGAGAGCGCGGCCATCATGTTCATGGCGAGCGACGGGTTGGCCTTGATGAGGTCGCGGAAGGCGGCGCGGGGGAAGAAGAAGACCCGGCTTGGCTCCAGGGTCTGGGCATGGGCCGGAAAGGAGGAGCCGGCAAAGACCGCCGCTTCGGCAAAGGGTTCGCCCGGCCCGAAGACATGGAGGATCTGCTCCTTGCCCTCGGGCGAGAGCTTGTAGATCTTCACCAGCCCGGCGACCAGCACGTAAAAGCCCACCCCGGGGTCGCCTTCCGAAAAGATGGTGCGGCCACGCTTGAACTCCTGGTCCACCACGATCATCGCCAGTTCGTCGTACTGCTCGCCGGTGAGCCCCTTGAACAGGGGAATGCCGGCCAGGGTTGCCTGCAGGTTCATTCCGCCCTCCTTTGCCGTATCCTCCGCAAAAAAAACAGGCGCACGCGTTTGGCGCGGCGCCTGCCGTTGTTGCATCCTGCCGTGCTGGTACGCTCTTACTGCTGCGGCGCCTGCTGTTTTTTCGAGTTCTCGTAGAGGGCCATGAAGTTGACCGGCTCCATGAGGAAGGGTTGGAAGCCGCCGTCCAGGGTCACCTGGCTGATGATCTGCCGGGTGAAGGGGAAGAGCAGGGCCG
Source organism: Desulfobulbaceae bacterium UBA5121 (assembly GCA_002414225.1). Taxonomy (GTDB): domain Bacteria; phylum Desulfobacterota; class Desulfobulbia; order Desulfobulbales; family UBA5123; genus UBA5123. The sequence continues at coordinate 15,274 of DHYV01000032.1, forward strand.
GGCATTCCACCGCCAGCACCGGGGCCAGGTGCTGTTCCGGGATGTTGCGCAGCAGGAAGACCCCGGCATGCTCGATTTCGACGATGAAGATGGTTTTCTCGTCAGCGTCGCCGGCGGTGAACTTGGCGGTGATGGCCAGCAAAACCTCCCAGTGGTCGTTTTCGAGCTTCTTGTGCTTGACGCCGAGATTGATGTCCACCTTGGGGTCGCCGTGCTTGGCGAGGTAAACCTCCGGCGCCTGGGGGTTTTCAAAGGAGAGATCCTTCAAATACATTTTCTGCAGCCGGAAGGTGGGCTGGTTGTCGGCTTGGGCGTTGTTCTGCTCGGACATGATATCTTCCTTCGGTCAAGGGTGGTTGGGGATATTTCCTCAGAGGCGGTTTGCGGGAACCGATCACGGGGGGAAGGCGCCGACGACGTTGCCGTTGGCACGGCGCCCCGTAAGCACCGCCCGAATCATTGCACCCCTCTATATACTGGAATGTCCGGCCAACTGCAAAGGGTCTTTTCCGCCGCCGGCCTGACCCGCATTCCGCACCAGCCGCGGTTGCCGTGGCTGCGGGAGGTAAAGCGACTGGCTAGGGTAGGCTCTGCCACTTGTTTTGCAACGCGGCAGACACGGTGAAATCGGCTGGCCTTTGGTGAACAATGGCTTGATTGCCGTTCTCTTCTTGGAAAAATTGTTCATGGGGAATGCGGGTCAGGCTACCTGTTGGTCAGGAGGCGAGCAAGGGGCGCAGAAAGGCGCCGGTATGCGATTCCGGGCAGGCCGCAACCTCCTCGGGGCTGCCCGCCACCACCAGCCGGCCGCCCGCCTCGCCCCCTTCTGGTCCCAGGTCGATGACCTGGTCGGCGCACTTGATGACGTCAAGGTTATGTTCGATGACCACCACCGTGTTGCCCCGTTCGGTGAGCCGGGCGAGCACGTTGAGCAGGTGGCGGATATCGGCGGGGTGGAGGCCGGTGGTGGGCTCGTCGANNCGCTGCGCCTCGCCGCCCGACAGGGTCACCGACGACTGGCCCAGGCCCAGGTAGCCAAGCCCCACCTCGGCCAGGGTGGCCAGTCGGTTCCGGATCGCCGGCACCTTGGCGAAGAAGGCGAGCGCCTCGTCCACGGTCATCGCCAAAATCTCGGCGATGTTCCGGCCGCGGTACTTGATCTCCAGGGTTTCCTGGTTGTAACGCCGGCCGCGGCAGGTGTCGCAGGTGACGTAGAGGTCGGGCAGGAAGTGCATGGTGATTTTGACCGATCCTTCCCCCTGGCAGGCCTCGCAGCGGCCNNCCCTTGACGTTGAAGCTGAAGCGGTTGGCCCGGTAGCCGCGGGCCCGGGCCTCGGGCAGGCGGGCGAGCAGCTCGCGGACGGGGGCGAGTACCCCGGCGTAGGTGGCGGGGTTCGAGCGGGGGGTGCGGCCGATGGCGCTCTGGTCGATGTCGATGACCTTGTCGATCCGGTCGAGCCCCTCGACGGCGGCGCAGCCCATGGCGGCCGTGGCCTGCCCCTGCCGGAGGTGGCGCTGGGCCGAACGGAAGAGGGTTTCGATGACCAGCGAACTCTTGCCCGAGCCAGACACGCCGGTGACACAGGTCATCCGCCCCAGGGGAAAGCGGGCGGTGATGCCGGTGAGGTTGTTGGTCCGGGCGTCGCGCACGGTAAGCCATTGGTCGCGGCCCGGGAGCGGCTGCCGGGAAGGGACGGGAATGGTAAGCCGGCCGGAGAGAAAGCCGCCGGTGAGCGACTCTCGTTCGGCGAGCAAGCCGGCCACCGGGCCGCTGTAGAGCACCTCGCCGCCGTGGCGGCCGGCACCCGGGCCCATGTCGAGGACGTGGTCGGCGGCCCGGATGGTGTCGTGGTCGTGCTCCACCACCACCACCGTGTTGCCCAGATCGCGGAGCCGGGCCAGGCAGGCCAGGAGCCGCTCGTTGTCCCGCTGGTGAAGGCCGATGCTGGGCTCGTCGAGGATGTAGAGCACTCCCACCAGTTGCGAGCCGATCTGGGCGGCAAGCCGGATGCGCTGCGCTTCGCCGCCCGAGAGGCTTGCCGCCCGGCGGTCGAGCGACAGGTACCCAAGCCCCACGTCGGCGAGGAAGCCAAGCCGGCTGCCGACCTCGGTGAGGATGCGGCGGGCGATTCGTTCCTCGCGGCCCCGGAAGACGAGTCCGTCGAGTTCCCGGGCCAGATCGGCCACGGCAAGCGTGGTGAAGTCGGCGATGGAGCGGTCCCCCACCCGCACCGCCAGGGCCTCGGGCCGCAGCCGGGCACCGTGGCAGGCCGGGCAGGGCTGCTCGGTGAGGTACTGTTCGAGATCCTCGCGCACCGCCTCGGAGGTGGTCTCCCGATACCGACGCTCAAGCTGCGGCAGCACCCCCTCGAAGGCCATGGCAAGGCTCTCCCGGCGGCTTCCGCGATGGAAACGGACCGTGATCTCCTCGTTGCCGGAACCGTGGAGCAGCACCCCGCGCACCCCTTCATCGAGTTTGGCAAAGGGGGTGTCGAGGTCGAAGCGGAAGTGGTCGGCCAGGGCGGCGAGGAGCTGCCCCAGGCGGCTCGTCTCCTCGGCATCGTCCTCCCCCCCCTTTCCGGAGCGCGACCAGGAATCGCCCCAGGGGGCGATGGCGCCGTCGCGGAGGCTCAAGCCCAAGTCCGGCACCACCAGCTCGGGGTCGAAGAACTGGCTCACCCCGAGCCCCCCGCAGGTTTCGCAGGCCCCCCGGGGGCTGTTGAAGGAGAAGAGCTGGGGCGCAAGTTCGGGGAGCCCGCAGCCGCAACGGGCGCAGAGGGCCTGTTCGCTGTAGAGGGTCTCGGAGCCGTCGTCGGCAAAGTGGACCAGGAGCCGCCCCCCGGCCAGGGCCACGGCGGTGGCCACCGAGTCGGCGAGCCGCCGGGCCACCGACTCCTTGACCACCAGCCGGTCGACCACCGCCGCGATGCTGTGGGGAGCGGCCGGGTCGAGGGCGATTTCTTCGTCCAGGCTGCGGATGCCGCCGTCCACCCGTACCCGGGCGTAGCCGTCCCGGCGCAGGCCGGCGAGCAGGGCGCGGTGGTCGCCGGCCTGCCCGTTGACCAGGGGGGCGAGCAGGATGAGCTTGGTCCCCTCGGGAGAGCCCAGGAGTTCGTCCACCATTTCCTGGACACTGCGGGGGCGGATCTCTTCACCGCATTTCGGGCAGTGGGGCCGGCCCACCCGGGCGAAGAGGAGGCGCAGGTGGTCGTAAATCTCGGTGATGGTGCCCACCGTGGAGCGGGGGTTGCGGCCGGTGGTGCGCTGCTCGATGGCCACTGCCGGGGACAATCCCTCCAGTGAGTCCACCTCGGGCTTGTCCATCTGGCCCAGGAACTGGCGGGCATAGGTGGAGAGCGACTCCACGTAACGGCGCTGTCCTTCGGCGTAGAGGGTATCGAAGGCAAGCGACGACTTGCCCGAGCCGCTCAGGCCGGTGAAGACCACCAGCCGGTTGCGGGGCAGGTCGGCATCGATATTCTTCAGGTTGTGCATGCGGGCGCCGCGGATACGGATGAACTGGGGCTCCATGGCTTATAAGCGGTCACAGGGCACCGCATCTCCTTCGAAGTCTGCGCTTGTCTGTCATCGGCCTGTCCGCATACCGCAATGTATCGGAGGCTTCCTGCGGCCGCTTATCTGCCTACGGCACCCTGCAACCGCTTACCGACGTGGAGAAAAAACTTATCATACCTTTTCGACCCAACGGCACAATTACGCCTTCAGCCATCCTTCCGCACCAGCCGGGCGGCGAAGAAGCCGTCCAGGTCGTGGCGGTCCGGGGGGGGGGCGAACTCGCCGCGCGGGGTCACCAGTTCGGCGGCGGCCGCGGGGAGGCAGGATCGCGCGTCGCTCAGGGCGAAATCGGGGTGGGCGGCGAGGAAACGATCCACCACCTCGCCGTCCTCCTCGGGCTCCATGCTGCAGGTGGCGTAGACCAGCACCCCGTCCGGGGCGATCAGGTCGGCGGCGGCGGCGAGCAACCCCAGCTGGTTTTTTGGGAAGCGGGCCAGGTCGGTGGCCGTGCGGTGCCACCGGATATCGGGGTGGCGTCGAATGACGCCCAGGCCCGTGCAGGGGGCGTCGATGAGTACGCCGCGGAACCGGCCACGGCTTTCGGCAAGACCACCAAGCTCGCCCGCCTGGATGGTCACCCGCCCGGCAAGCCCCAGCCGGTCGAGGTTGGCGGCGAGCAGCCGCAGCCGCTCGGGACTGGGCTCCACCGCCACCAGTCGGGCGTCGGGAGGCAGGAGGCGCGCGAGATGGGTGGTCTTGCCGCCCAGGCCGGCGCAGCCGTCGAGATAGTCGCCCTCGCCAAAGGGGCCGACGAGCAGGCTGACCAGCTGCGCCGCCTCGTCCTGGACCTGGAACCAGCCCTCCTCAAAGCCCGGCAGGGCGGCCACCCCGCCTTTGGAAGCGTCGAGGCGGATGGCCATGGGGCTGTAGTGGCCGGGAGCGGCGGTGATGCCCGCCGCCCGCAGCCGGGCGAGGCCGTCTGCCACCGTGAGCTTTGCGGTATCGACTCGCAGGGTGAGCGGCGGCAGGCGGTTGTTGCCGCGCATGAGGGCCGCGGCGCGCGCCTCGCCGTAGCGTTGCTGCCACCGGGCCGCCAGCCAGTCGGGGTGGCTGTAGCGGATGGCCGGGGCCGGAGCCGCCGTCTCCAGGCGCTGCCGCTCGCGGTGGACGTTGCGGAGCAGGCCGTTGACAAATCCGGTGAGCCATTTTGGCTGGCGGGCCGCCTTGAGCGCGGCCACGGTTTCGTTGATCGCCGCCGCGGCCGGCACCCGGTCGAGGCAGAGGAGCTGGAAGGCCCCCACCCGCAATGCCTGCAGGGTGAGGGGTTTCATCTTGGCCAGGGGGTGTTTGGAAAATTGCGCGATCACCCAGTCGAGGTAACGGAGTTCCCGCGCTACCCCCATCACCAGGGACCAGGCGAGCTGCCGGTCGCGGGGGTCGGCGAAGGGGTGGCCGGCAAGCCCCGCCTCGCAGAGCCGGTCCAGGGGCTCCTGGCTCCGCTGCCACGCGCAGAGGAGTTCCATGGCCACGGCCCGGGGCGAGGCACTCATGGCTTTAAGCCGATCACCGACGCGTTGCGGCCGGTGGTGCCGTCGCGGCGGTAGGAGAAGAAGCGATGGTCGCAGACCGTGCACACCCCGGCCACGGAGATGTTTTCCGGCCGCAGCCCTGCCTCGCCGAGCTGCATGCGGCTTACCGCCCAGAAATCGAAGTGGTTGGGGCGGACCTCGAAGGCACGGAAGGCGGCGGGGAGTTCCCGGTGGTGGTTGACGAATTCGCCGCAACAGGGCCCCAGCGACGGACTCACCGCGGCCCGCAGCTGCATGGGCTCGGAGCCGTAGGTGGCGGTCATCGTCGCCACGGTTTTAGCGATGATGTTGGCGACACTCCCCCGCCAGCCGCTGTGGGCAATGCCCACCGCCCGGTTGGCCGGGTCGAAGAGGAGTACGGCCTGGCAGTCGGCCTGCTGGACCATCAGTCCCAGGCCGGGCACGTCGGTGACCAGGGCGTCGACGCCGTCGAGGTCGGTTTCCGGCGCCTTGCGCACCACCGCCACCCGGTCGCCGTGCACCTGGCGGGCCGCCACCAGATGGGGCAGCCCCAGGGCCCGGCGGATAAGGTCGCGGTTGGCCGCCACTCGCGTCACGGCGTCTCCCACCGCCAGGCCGACGTTGAGCGAATCCCAGGGCGCGGGGCTGGTGCCGCCCTGACGCGGAAAGGCGCCATGGGCCAGCTGCGGCACGGCCAGGGTGGGAAAACGAAGGGGGGTGGCCCCGTTGGTTTGGTGAGGTAGGATCATCAGCCCGATTGTAATCAGGGCGGGCCGCGGCGACAAGCAAAACGAGGCCGCGGCCGGGTGGTTCCCCGACCGCGGCCTCGAAACAAAAGCCGTTGCTGACGGTGTGTCGCTTACAGCCAGGCCCGGCCCACCGGCAGCTTGATCCCGGATTCTGCATAGACGGCCACCGCCATCAGGTACCAGGCGAGCAGCGCGCAGCCGATGAGGTCATAGGCCGCCAGGGTGCCGGCCAGCTGATTGCCGGCCAGTTCTTTAAGGTCCAGCCCCACAAAGCCCAACAGCAGGGTGAGAAAGAGAAGGGCGAGGACGGTGTGATGTTTCATGGCGGCGATGAAGAGGATGAAGGTGAAGAAGGTCCACATCAGGAGGAAGATGCCCAGCCCCTCTGGGTCGAACTTCAAGACCGGGAAGGCCTTGACCAGCTCGGGGTTGGTTCCGAAGATCAGGTAGAGACAGAGAGAGATCCAGAAGGCGCCGTAGGCGGTGAAGGCGCAGAAGCCGAAGTTGTTGCCGGTTTTGAATTCGAGCAGCCCCGCCACCAGCTGGGCGGAACCGCCGAAGAGGAGGCCCAGCCAGATCACCGGCGCTATATCCACCCAGCCGAGGTTGTGAAACTGCAGGATCAGGGTGGTCATGCCGAAACCGGCCAGCCCCACCACGGCCGGATTGCCAAGAGATTTTCCTTCGCTCATTTGCAACACCTCTCGTAATGTTTGGATTTGGTAAGGCGGGATGGCGCCCGGAGTGGGGCCGGAGATCTTTGGCGGCCCCATCCACCGGCCAGGAGAAAGTTCCCCCTTCCTCTCTCCTGCCTGCCGTGGCAACGGGCGCGCACGGCGTCCTGCCGCGTGCCTTCCCACCCATCATGCCACGGTGGCGGGAGGAATAGCAATGGACCTCGTGCCGTGAGCACTGAAAATTTACCTGCCCGGGCCAGTTAGAACCGCGACGGCTTGCCCGCGGCGTACGCCGTGGGCATGGCAACGAAACGGGCCACGGCGCAAGCCGGGTGTCAGGGGAGGAATCGGATGCGGCGGCGGTGACGGGCGGCGGGGGGGGGCGAGCCGCCTGATGCCGACGGTGGGCCGGGGCAGTCTGGCCGGTGGTTCGGCTCCGGGTGCCTTGACGTCAGGGGGCGTGCCTGGGCGAGGCGCGGCTACTCGCCCAGGCTCTGGGGGTCAAGCGATACCTGCATGGCCCGCACCGGGCAGACCGGCACGCAGAGACCGCAGGCCGTGCATTTCTCGGGGTCGAAGGGGATCGCCATGTCGGGCCGCAGCACCGACAGTGCGCCGGTGGGGCAGATGCCGGTACAGGCACCGCACTGGTAGCATTTTTCCTCGTCGCGGCGGATGCTGGTGGCCAGGGCCTCGACAGTCACCCCCTGATCGGTGAGGTAGGAAAGGCCCTTGGTGATATTGGCCTTGTAACCCTTGAGCTGGATGACGAGGATTCCCTCCTGCTGGAGCAGGATGTCTGCCTTGAGGATGTTGAACTCGATGTCGAACTTCTTGACCAGATTGCAGATGATGGGCTGGTCGGTGATTTCCTTGGGGAACTTCAAAACATAGATGCGGGTGTACATGGTGGGTTCCTTATCATCCGTTGTGGCGGTCGGCGGCCCGGGCCGCGGCAAGCATCTCGTCGAGCCGGCGGACCAGCGCCTCCACAGTGCCCAGGGTTTCGATGGTGAGCAGGGTTCCGGCGGGCAACTCTGCCGGCGGCCGGTATCGTTCCTTCTGTTTGAGATAGATCTCCCAGCGGCCGTCGGAAACCGCGTGCGGGTCGCGGGCGCGAAGCTCCATGCGGTGCTTCATCTCTTCTTCCGGGCAGATACAGAGGACAAAGTATAGCGGAACCGCCAGCCGTTCGGCAAGTTTTCTTACCCGGTCACGTTCGTGGGGATCCTGGTAGGAAGCGTCCAGCACCACGGAGTCGCCGCGGGTCAGATCCTGTTCTCCCCGTTCGAGCAGGGCCGAATAGGTCTTTTCGGTGAACTCCCTGGTGTAGATCCCCTGCGCGAATCCGGCCCCGCGGCCGCAGGCGGCTTCGTCCCCGGCAAGTTCCTTGCGGACGACGTCGGAGTTATGGTAGCGCAGGCCGTGTTGTCCGGCAAATGCCTGGGCCAGGGTCGACTTGCCGCTCGCGATGAGGCCGAAGAAGGCGAAAATGGTGGGCGAAGAGACGGCCATGGCGTTTATCTGGTGGCGTACTGGCGGGCGAGTTCGAAGTATCTGGCTGCCTGGCCAAGGCAGGCAGCCTTGGTGGCCGCATCCACCTTGGGGTCGTGGGCGGTGAAGAGGCCGATCTTGCCGCGCACGTAAGCCCGGTAGCCCTTGTAGAAGTTGAGCATGGTCCGCAGGGTGTCGTCGCCCGAGGCGGTGGCAAGCGCGGAGATAAAGTGCTCTCCCAGGTCGGCAAGCCCGTGGAAGTCGAGGTCCATGGCCAGGAAGGCCGCGTCGCTGGCCACGTCGCAGTAGCGGAAGCGCTGGTTGAACTCGATGCAGTCGAAGATGTAGACCTGATCGGCAAGGCAGATGTTGGCCGAGTAGAGGTCGCCGTGACAGTCGCGGACGCGGCCGGCCGCGACCCGCTGGTTGAAGAGTTCTTCACGACTCAAGAACTCCCGGGCATAAGCCGAGATGGCCTCGAACTGATCGCGGCTCAAGGCGGGGCAGCCGATGAAGGACTCGGTCTGGGCAAAGTTTTCGAGCACGTTGACGCTCACCGCCCGGGCGCTGCCGAATTCCCTGATCGCCTCTCCCCCTTCGGCCTGAGCATAGAAGGGCACCAGCTTGGCGACAATGGCGTCGATCATCGCGGTGTCAAGTTCTCCGCGCTTGATGACGTTGGCCATCATCCGTTCTTCCGGCATCCGCACCATCTTGATGCCGTACTCCATCGGTTCGCCGGCGCCGTTGAGGGCCAGGGTGCCGTGGTCGTCGGTGACCGTGACCTGTTCGAGATAGATGGCCGGGCTCAACCGGCGGTTGAGGATGAGTTCCTGCTGTGAAAAATGCTGCCGCTTGGCGAGGGTCGTGAAGTCGAGGAAGCCGAAGTCCACCGGCTTCTTGAACTTGTAAACGAAGTCGCCGGCCAGCAGCACGTAGGAGATATGGGTCTGGACCAGCTTGACCTCGGCGGCCGGATGCGGGTAGGCGGCGGGGGTGAGCAGGTGTCTGATAAAGGGAGGGAGAAGCGAATCGGACATGGGCGGTATCGTTTAAGGTTTGAGTTGGCGGCCAGCGAACAATGGCCAGGAAAAAGGAAAGGCGCACTGTACCAGAAGCTGGCGGAAATGGCAAAATCGTTCCTGAATTCGTGCGGGTTGGTGGCGCCTGATCCGCTTTGCCGGGCCGGGACGACGGGCCGCGCGGGGGAGCGGGGAGGCGGCATGACAATCCGTAGATCCCGGCGGAGCGGGCCGAGGAACTGCACGGCAGGAAGTTTTTAGGTTTTATCCGATCGGTCGGGCGCGGGAGATTTATGCGCGGGATGGCTCTGTCGTCCCCCAGGTCGCAGGAGCCGGTGCGATGGCGGCACCGGAGAAGGGAGGGTTAGCCGGAAGGGCGCAGGGGTGGCGGGAGAGGCTGCAGTTGCGCAAGGGCGCGGATCAGGGGCGCGAGATTGAGCGGTACCGGCAGGGCAGGGCCATGGGCGATGAGTCCGCTGGTCGCCTTGGCCGCCATCCGCGCCGCCACCTGGGGACGGCCGGCGGCCAGGTGGACATAGACCCCGGCGGCGCGGATCAGGGCCTGGAGGGCCTGCTTTTCTGGGTCGTTTCGGGTATTATGCCAGATTTCCTCAATGATTTCGTGGAATTCGAAAAAGAGGCCCTGGTTCCAGAGGACGAGTGCCCGGCGGAAGGGGTCGCGGAGGTTGTCGGTCCGGATGGCGGCGCAGGCCGCCTCGTATCGCCGGAGCCGGTCGTCGATATAGGCCCGGTGGTGGGTGGCCAGGGCCAGGGTGGCCAGGAGGGTCGCGGCCTCGCGGCGGACCGGGGCCAGGTCGCAAGTCGCCAGGTGGCCGACCAGGGTCCGGGTGAGGCGGTTACGGATATCGCGGGCCAGGCGGTCGTTGAAGGGATCGAAAAGGGTGTCGGTCATGACCAACAGCATATCAGCGGAAGGCGCCGTTGCTCAAGACCAAAGGGCTGCGGTTCGGCCAGGCAGGAGTTGCCGGCCGCGGCAAAAGCGGGTAGGGTCAAGTGTTGCCGGTGGCCGGGGCACTGACCCGGAAGCGGGAGCGGACCAGAAGCAGCCCGCCGGCGATGATCAGTCCGCCCCCCAGCCAGGCGAGCGGTTGCGGCACCTCGCCCCAGAAGAGGTAGCCGAAGATCACCGACAGCAGTACCGACGAATAGCTCGCCGCTGCCACGGCCGGGGCCTGGTCCTTGCGGTAGGCGGTGGTCATCAGCAGCTGGCCGAGGCTCGAGAAAAGGGCCACCCCGCAGACCAGCAGCCACTGCCGGGCCGTCAGCGACTGGAAGCGGGGCACGGCCCAGCAACCGGTGGCGAGGCAGGTGAGCAGGGTGAAGTTGAAGACGATAACCAGCGGGTAATCGGTGCGGTTGAGCCTGCGCACCATGAGCTGGGCGCCGGCGCTCATCACCGCGCCGATGAGCGCCACCCAGGCCGCGGTGGGCCAGACGGCAATGGCCGGCCGCATGATCAGCGCCACGCCGATGAGGCCGGCACCGATGGCGAGCCAGGCGGCCCGCGGCGCCCGTTCGCCCACCACCACGGGGGCGAGCAGGGCGATAAAGAGCGGCTGGCCGCGGCCGATGAAGACGCAGTCGGCAAGCGGCATGTGGCTCAACGAGTAGAAGAAGCAGTGCATGGCCCCGATGCCGAACAGGGTGCGCACCAGCAGTCCCCGGCGGGAGCGGACCATGAGCGGCCGTTCCTTGACCAGGAGGACGGCGAGAAGCACCGGCACGGCCAGCAGGCAGCGAAGGAAGACCAGCTGGGTGAGGGGGATCCCCGGTCCCAGAGTCTTGATGAACAGCGACATGGTGGCGAAGCTCGCCGAGGCGAGCAGCATGTAAACAACGCCCATGGCCGCGCTTACAACGGGAAAAAAGGCATGAAAAACGAGGTGAGCGACGAGGAGCTGCTGGGGGTCATTGCCGACTTCATCGAGCAGGGATTGGTGGAGAACATCGTCAGCATGTTCAGGCAGGATCCGGCCTGCTACCGGTTCAGCGGCGACCTGCTCCGCGACGAGCGGTTCATGGTGCGGGTGGGCACGGCGGTGCTCTTCGAGTGGCTCAAGGAAGAGCGGCCCGGCGAGGTGGTCCGGGCCATCCCCTTTCTTGCGCCGCTGCTCGTTGAGGAAACCGCCTACATGCGCGGCGAGGCGGTGAACCTGCTGGGCATCATCGGCACTGACGAGGCCCTCGCCATGGTCCGCCAGCTGCTGGGCGACCCCGACCCGCAGGTGGCAGAGATCGCCCGGGACATCCTCGGGGAGTAAGCACCCACATGGCACCGAGTCGGGAGTCTCGCACTGCTCGCTTACCTGTTTCGGAGTCTGCGTTTCCCTGATCGGATACCAAAAGTATCGAAGTCTCCCTGCCGTCGTTTATCTGCGAACAGCATGATTCCGCGCATCTCCGGCACCCTGCGAGCGCTTATGGACCGCCGTGCCAGCGGCACACCGGTGAGTCGTGGCGACGCGGGCGCGGCAAAAGGCCAAAAAGTTTCCACCCGTTGCGGCCGGCGAAGTGGCCTTTCCGGGCTCCTTACGCTTCCTTCCAGTCCGGCCGCAGGGAAAGCTCGGTGAGCTGCTTGCGGGCCACGGTGGAGGGCGCCTCGGTGAGCGGGCAGGTGGCCTTCTGAGTCTTGGGGAAGGCGATGACGTCGCGGATGGTGTCGCGGCCGGCGATGATCATCATCAGCCGGTCGAGGCCGAAGGCGATGCCGCCGTGGGGCGGGGCGCCCAGCTCCAGGGCCTTGAGCAGGAAGTCGAACTTGTCGCGGGCCTCTTCTTCGGAGATTCCCAGGGCCCGGAAAATCGTCTCTTGGGCCTGCTGCTGGTGGATGCGGATGGAACCGCCGCCGATCTCGGTGCCGTTCAAGGCCAGGTCGTAGGCGCGGCTGCGCACCTTGCCGGGTTCGGTGGCGAGCAGGGCCAGATCCTCTTCCTTGGGCGCGGTGAAGGGGTGGTGGACTGCCACGTGGCGGCGCGCCTCGTGGTCGTACTCAAGGAGCGGGAAGTCGGTGACCCAGACGAAGCTGAAGGTCTTCTTGTCGATGAGGCCGAGCCGCCGGCCCAGTTCCAGCCGCAGTTCGCCCAGGGAGGCGTGGACGATGGCCGGGGTGTCGGCTCCGAAGAACAACAGGTCGCCCGGCGCCGCGCCAAGCCGTCTGGTCATCGCCGCCCGCTCTTCGTCGGTGAAGAATTTGGCGATGGGCGACTGCCATTCGCCGTCTTCCTTGATCTTGACCCAGGCCAAGCCCTTGGCGCCGTACTGGGCCACGTAATTGGTGAGGTCGTCGAGATCCTTGCGGCTGAAGGTGGCGCAGCCCTTGGCGTTGATCGCCTTGACCATTCCGCCCTTCTCCACCACGTCGCGGAAGACCTTGAAGCCGCAGTTCTTGACCTCCTCGAAGAGGTCGATGAGTTCGAGGCCGAAGCGGGTGTCGGGCTTGTCCGAGCCGTAACGGCTCATGGCCTCGTCATAGGTCATGCGCGGGAAGGGGGTAACCGGCTCCACCCCGATGGTGGCCTTAAAGAGATGGGAAACCATCCCCTCCATGATCGCGAAGATGTCCTCCTCCTCGATGAAGGAGAGTTCCATGTCCACCTGGGTGAACTCGGGCTGGCGGTCGGCGCGCAGATCCTCGTCGCGGAAACACTTGACGATCTGGTAGTAGCGGTCCATGCCGGCCACCATCAAGAGCTGCTTGAAGAGCTGCGGCGACTGGGGCAGGGCATAGAACTTGCCCGGGTTGACCCGGCTCGGCACCAGATAGTCGCGGGCGCCTTCGGGGGTGGAGCGGGTGAGGACCGGGGTTTCGATTTCGAGGAAACCGTTGTCGTTCAGGTACGAGCGGATGGCCTGGCTCGCCTTGTGGCGGAGCACCAGATTGTCGGCCATGCCCGGCCGCCGGAGATCGAGGTAGCGGTACTTGAGGCGCAGGTTTTCGGAAACCTCCACCTCCTCGTCCAGGGGAAAGGGCGGGGTCTGGCTGACGTTGAGGATCCGCAGTTCGTCCACCATCACCTCGATGGCACCGGTGGCGAGGTTGGGGTTGGCCATGCCCTCGGGCCGGCCCGAGACGGTGCCGCGTACCGCCAGCACCCATTCGCTGCGCAGGGCATGGGCCTTTTCGTGGACAACGGCGTTGTGCTCCGGGTTGAAGACCACCTGGGTAAGGCCCCAGCGGTCGCGCAGGTCGATGAAGATGACCCCGCCGTGGTCGCGGCGCCGGAGCACCCAGCCCATCAGGGTGACGGTTTCGCCGATATTGGCGGCGCCGAGATCGTTACAGGTATGGCTCCGCTTCAGTCCGCCCATGGATTCCATAGGACTACTCCTTAAGATATGCGAGTTATAAGCATTCTGTTTTAAGTGTTAAGTCCCTGACATGATTGTTTTGCTTAAAACTTAACCACTTAAATACTGTTTTATCTGATCCGCCGGGCCAGCTCCTGGCACCAGGGGTCGAGTTCCGTTGGCAAGGCGATCTCTTCCTGTTCCCGGCTGGACATGTCGCGCAGCACCGCCACCTTGCGGGACATTTCGTCTTCGCCGAGGATCAGGGTAAAGGCGGCGTCGGCGCGGCCTGCCTGTTTCATCTGGCTCTTGAGGCTGCGGCCCTCGAGGTCCATGTTGGCCTTGAGGCCGGCGCGGCGGAGGCCATGGAGCAGGGGGAAGGCCAGTTGCTGCGCCTCCTCGCCCAGCGCGGCGATGAAGAGATCCGTGGCCGGTCCGTTCGAGGTGTCCCCCGCCTGCTGCTGGAGGAGGAGAACCAGCCGTTCCATGCCCATGGCAAAGCCGATGCCGGGAAGCGGCGGGCCGCCCAGCTGTTCGATGAGGCCGTCGTAGCGGCCGCCCGCCCCCACGGCGCTCTGGGCGCCCAGGGCGTCGGTGACCAGTTCGAAGGTGGTGCGGTTGTAGTAGTCGAGGCCGCGGACCATGAAGGAGTTGACCCGGAAGGGGATGGCAAGCGCGCTTAAGCTCTCCTTGACAATGGCGAAGTGGCCTGAACATTCCGGGCAGAGGTGGTCGAGGATCGAGGGGGCGGCCACGTACTGTTCCTGGCAGTGGCTGCTCTTGCAGTCGAGAACCCGCAAGGGATTGGTGTTGCGCCGCCGTTCGCAGTCGTCGCAGAGTTTGCCCGCCCGGTCGGCGAGAAACTGCACCAGGGTTTCCTTGAACCGCGGCCGGCACTGCGGGCAGCCCAGCGAGTTGATCTCGAGACGCACCGAGATACCCAGCTCGTTGAGCAGCAGCCAGGCCATGGCGATCACCTCGGCGTCGAGCCGGGGCAGCTCCGAGCCCAGCACCTCGCAGCTCAACTGGTGGAACTGGCGCAACCGCCCCTTCTGGGGGCGTTCGTGGCGGAACATCGGGCCCACGGTGTAGAGCTTCTGGACCGGGAGTTTCGCGTGCAGGCTGTGCTCGATAAAGGCGCGCAGCACGGCGGCGGTGCCTTCGGGCCGCATGGTGATGGACTCGCCGTTGCGGTCGGTGAAGGAGTACATCTCCTTTTCGACGATATCGGTTGCCTCGCCGATGGAGCGGGCGAAGAGTTCGGTCTTCTCGAGGATCGGGACCTTGATCTCGGCAAAGCCGAAGCGGTGAAAGATGTCGCGGGCCGTGGCTTCAATGAGCTGCCAGAGTCCGACCTCGTCGGGCAAAATATCTTTAAACCCTTTCAGGGCGGTGATGCTCAAGGGGAAAACCTCCTGTCCCGGGCGAAATTTCAGAGACATGGATAGAAATTATAGAAAAGCATGCGACTTTATTCCACTTGCGGTGAAAAGTCAAGCCGCGCGGCGTTTTCTATGGCCTGCGGACCTGATGGGTCCGGGCGCGGTCAGCCCGGTGTCCGGGGGGTGATGTTTGCGGGTTTTTATGGGTTGCTGGCGATGAGGGAGGCGTGATCGATCTTGGTGCAGCGGTCCATGACCACCTTGAGCCCGGCGGCCCTGGCCTTGGCCGCAGCGGCCTCGTTTGTAATGCCCAATTGCATCCATATCGCCTTGGCCTTGATGGCAATGGCCTCGTCCACCACCGGACCCACGTCCTCGGCGCGGCGGAAGATATCCACCAGATCCACCGGCACCGGGATGGCCGAAAGGTTGGGGTAGCATTTTTGTCCCAGGATTTCGGTCTGGCCCGGGTTTACCGGAATCACCGTGTAGCCGGCGTCGATCAGGTAACGGGCCACATCGTTGCTGGGCCTGTGCTCCTTGGGCGACAGACCGACCATGGCAATGGTTTTGCACTCCTTGAGCAGGGCGGTGATCACGGGAAGGGAGGTGAGCTGCATGGGATTTTCTCCTCTGTAGGCCGGCGGCGGCGCAGTTGGCCCGCGGCTTGGGCTCGACGCCTGGCGGCGAAAGGGAAACGCCAGGCTGGAGGGCCTGGACAAGTAACACCATGAAAAGTCGAGCAATGTTGGCCAAACCATAGAGAGAATGGCTCCGCAAGTCAAAGAAAAACCGCCAGGACCGGTTTCTCCGCGGCTGCCGGCGGTGGCCCCTTTGACGGCAAGGGTGATGTCGGGGCATACTCATTCATGGCCAGGGCAGGTGGACCGGCGAGGCAGAGCGTGGCAACCAGAATAGGCGGGCATCCGGGGCGGGAATGTATTATATTCGGCAAGCGCCTGGCACCGGGTGGGGTCGGAGAAACCGCTTGTGCCGCGGCGTGAATTTTTTGAATCAAATTTCCGCTCCCCAAAGGGGGCGGTCAGCTTTGCGAAGGTGCAATATGTGTCAAACCAGTGTGGTACTCGATCGAAACGGCAAACAGGAGCGGATCATGGAAAACGTCACCAGCCTCGAGCTGCTGACCGACGGGGTGCGGATCGCCACCCTTTTCGAGGAACCCCGCGAGATCGTCGGCGTCCAGCTGCTGAAGATCGATTTTCTCGCTGGCACCGTGATCTTGGTTGGAAAATAGTTTTCATCCGACCGCCGGCAGCGCCGGTCGCGGGTGCATGGCTTGATCGAAAGGGGGCGAAAATGAGCGATAAATCAACGGTGGAAAAGGTGCGGGTGCTGTTGCCGCACTGGATCGAGCACAACCACAGCCACAAGGCTGAGTTCGTCAAGTGGGCCGCGGCGGCTCGTGAGGATGGACTTGAGGAGGTTGCCGGCCTGATCGACCAGGCGGTGGCCGCAATGGATGCGGGCAACGCCGCCCTGGGGCGGGCCCTGGAAAAGGTGGGGGGCGCGGCGGGTGGCGGGCATCACCACCATCACCACCATCATCACCATCACGATTGATCCCCCGCAAGGGGGCAAGGGGCTGGCCGGCGGCTATTCCCTTGCCGTGGGCTGGGTGCGCAAGGTGGGCACCTGATCGACGTCACCGCTGGCCGAGGTCGCCTCGACATGGAGCAGCCAGTGGCCGGCGGGGTCGGCCTCGATGCGTCGCCGCTCCCGGTCGCTAAGCCAGTGAGAGTCGGCGCAGAGGTTGTAAAAGTGACTGTCGATGCCGATGAAGCCGTCCATGATATGGGCCACGGTGTGCAGGGTCTTGCTGGCATAGCCCTGGGGCAGGGTGGCCAGATCGTCGAGGGCGGTCGTTCCTGTCCCTTTCAGCTCGTCGAGCAGTGCGGCCACCGTGGCGCGGTTGGCGGCAAGCCCCTCTTCCACCTCCTGCCAGAAGCCAGGCTCAGTGGCAACGAAGGCGCGCTCGGGGGCGATCCGCAGCGTGTCGTACTTGACCAGGATGGTACGGGCGAAGAAGCGTTCCACCCGCTGGCGACAGGTGGCCAGATCCGGGCCATCCACCAGCAGCCGATGGGTGACGGTCAGCGAGGTCATGGCGCAATTCCTGGGCAGCGGCCGTTCATGACCGGCAGGCGGGTGATTTCCATGAAGCTGTTGACATGGTATTCGGCGGGCAGGGCCGGATTCTTAAAGGCGATGAACCGCATGCCAATGTTGGCCGAGTGTTCCCGATCCACCATGGAGTCGCCGATGTAGATCGCCTGGTCGGCCGTGCAGTGGCAGTGGTCGAGGATGCGTTCGAGTGCCTCGGGGTGCGGCTTCGGATGGGTGACGTTGCCAGCGGTCATCACCTTGGTGAAGTAGCGTTCCAGGTCGAACATCTTCAGGATCGGCACCATGGTATTGGTACGGTTGGTACTGATCGCCGCCTGGTAGCAGGGGGTGATGGTGTCGAGAAATTCCCGCAAGTCAGGCTCCATGGTCATGTACTGAAGAAAGGGCGTGTAATCGACGCCCTGCCGGTATTGCTCGGCCCTGGCGAGATCCTCCGGGTAGTGGCGGAAGATATGGCGCACCGAGTCCATGACGTGGTGGATATGGACAAAGGCGAGTTCCTCCTCGTCCATGGGCGGATGGCCGAAGTGGGCGAGGAGATGGTTGTAGTACTGCTGATTGGCGGCGAGGGAGTCGAACATGACCCCGTCGCAGTCGAAGATAACAACTTTTAGTGGCGGCATGGCAGGATGATCCTGGAAACGAGTGGTCACAGCTTGCCAAGTTACAGGAGTTGCGCCCTCCCTGTCAAGCATGGTGCCTTCGGGTAGCCCGCCCGGCGAAGTGTCCCGGAGTTGAGACGTGATGGAAAAAAGAACCGATTTTCTGGTGATTGGCAGCGGCATCTCGGGCCTCTCCTTTGCCCTCAAGGTGGCCCGCCTGGGGTCGGTAACCCTGATCACCAAGAAGGCGCGGGTGGACACCGCCACCAATCTGGCCCAGGGGGGGATCGCCGCCGTCCTCTCCGACGAGGACTCCTTTGATCTCCACGTCCGCGATACCCTGATTTCCGGGGCCGGCCTCTGCCACGAGGATGTGGTGCGGATGGTGGTGGAGAACGGCCCGGCCCGGGTGCGGGAGCTGATGGAACTCGGTGTCCAGTTCATGACCGATGAAAAAGATCCCTTGCACCTCGACCTGGGTCGCGAGGGGGGGCATTCGGCGCGGCGCATCGCCCACGCCTACGACCTCACCGGCCACGAGATCGAGCATGGCCTGCTGCGGGCGGTGGCCGCCAACCCGGCCATCGAGGTGCTGGAGGACCACCTGGCCGTGGATCTGCTCATCGGCTCGCGGGCGGGGCTTGCCGTGCCGCCGGAAAACGGGGATCGCTGTCTTGGCGCCTATGTCTTGGGGCCGGACAACGCCATTTCCACCTATCTCGCCAAGGTGACGGTGCTCTGCAGCGGCGGCACCGGCAAGGTCTACCTCTACACCACCAACCCGGACATCGCCACCGGCGACGGCATCGCCATGGCCTACCGGGCCGGNNCAGTTCCACCCCACCTGCCTCTACCACCCCAGGGCCAAGAACTTCCTCATTTCCGAGGCGGTGCGCGGCGAGGGCGGCCGGCTCATCGACGAACGCGGCAACGCCTTCATGGAGAAGTATGACTCCCGGGGCGATCTTGCCACCCGCGACACCGTGGCCCGGGCCATCGACAACGAGATGAAGGGTTCCGGCGATGACTGCGTCTACCTCGACATCAGCTTCCAGCCGGCCACTTTTCTGCAGAAACGCTTTCCCAACATCTACCAGACCTGTCTTTCCCTCGGCATCGACATCACCCGGGAGCCCATCCCGGTGGTGCCGGCCGCCCACTACATGTGCGGCGGGGTGCTCACCGACCGGATGGGCCGTACCTCCATCAAGGGCCTCTACGCCCTGGGCGAAACCGCCTGCACCGGCCTGCACGGCGGCAACCGGCTGGCCAGTAACTCGCTTCTCGAGGCGGTGGTCTATGCCCACCAGGCGGCCGGCCAGTGCGCCGCCGACTGGTCTGCCCTGGCGGCCCTGCCCCTGCCGCAAGTGGCCAACTGGGAGCCAGGCCCGGCCGCCCGCATCGAGGAGTGCGTGTTGATCAGCCACAACTGGGACCAGATCCGGCGGTTGATGTGGAACTACGTTGGCATCGTTCGGCGGGAGAAGCGGCTCAGCCTGGTGCAGGAGCGGTTGGCTCCCATCCTGGCCGAGGTCAACCAGCACTTCCGCGACTACCTGCTCACCCCGGATCTCGTCGAGCTGCGCAACATCGCCCTGGTGGCCGATCTCATCATCCGTTGCGCCCTCACCCGCAAGGAATCCCGCGGTCTTCATTATCTGGTGGACTACCCGGAGCGGGACGACGCCAACTGGCGGCGTGACACCGTCCTCTGTCGGCGCTGATTTCTCCCTTCCCCCTTGCTTGCTGTTACAGTTTTTAGGTGCGGCCTCCGTTGTGGCAATGGGTATTTTTTGCTTGACGCAGCCACAACCAGTAGTGCAATAATATTCCCCAAGCCACAATATGTCGTGTTTCGCAAGGGCGGCTCCGCCTGACATGCAACACTTCGCCAAAGAGGTAATTCGCCAGCTCGAAGCCAAAAAAAGTAGCATCTCTGCGGCGTGTAACTCTTCCGCGGTGCCGCAGGTAGGCGGCCGACGGGAGACTCCGGAGGCGCGAAAGAGGTCTGGCCGCTATACATTGGGGTATGCGGATCAGTCCGATGGCAGGTAAGCGCAGACTCCGAAGCAGCAAGCGAGCAGAGCTGGACTCCGGATGTGGTGCTGCTGGACAGTTACCGAAAAAAGAGGGGGGAAAATGGGAGTAGTCATGCCACTCAAGGCCGAGGGTAAGGGCGGCCTTGAGTCGTCGGTGCACCGGGAGGATTCCACTGATATCGCGCTTTTCGTGCGCACTTCCCAGGAGGACATGCTCGACTGGGACCGGCAGCGGATCGTTGACGCCCTGCTGCGGGAAACCCTGATCGACCGCGATACCGCCGAACGGATCAGTATCGAGGTGGAGGAGATCATCCAGAGCGGCAAGGTCAAGACCGTCACCGGGCCCCTGATCCGCGAGATGGTCAACGCCAAGCTCCTCGAGATGGGGCTTGAGGAGGCTCGGCGCATGCACACCCGTCTCGGCGTGCCGCTCTATGACGTCGATCAGCTGTTGGTCCAGCACAACAAGGAGAACGCCAACGTGCCCCACGGCCCCGAGGCCACCAACCTGACCCTCGCCGAGGGGATCAAGAAGGAATACGCGCTGCTCCACGTCTTCTCCCCC
The DNA here is from genome assembly GCA_002414225.1 of Desulfobulbaceae bacterium UBA5121. Lineage (GTDB taxonomy): Bacteria > Desulfobacterota > Desulfobulbia > Desulfobulbales > UBA5123 > UBA5123. Next base: position 35,326 of record DHYV01000032.1, read on the forward strand.
GACGTGGCCGACGGCCACCTGCGGGGCGACATCCACATGCACGACCTGGGGTTCATTGACCGACCCTATTGTTCTGGCCAATCGCTCGAATACATCAAAAAATTCGGCCTGAATCTCCCCCACGCGCTGTCCAAGGCCAAGCCGGCCCGCCATGCCGACGTGCTGCTCGCCCATATGATCAAGTTCGCCGCCGCCCTGCAGAGCCATTTTGCCGGCGCCATCGGCTGGGACGCGGTGAACCTCTTCTACGCCCCCTATCTTGAAGAGCTGAGCGACCGCGAGGTCAAGCAGCTCGCCCAGATGCTGATCTACGAGTTTTCCCAGCAGGCGGTGGCCCGGGGCGGCCAGGCGATCTTCTCGGACATCAATATCTACTGGGAGGTTCCCAAGCACTTCGAGGCGGTGCCGGCCATCGGCCCGGGCGGCGAGTACACCGGCAAGACCTATGCCGAGTATGAGAAACAGGCCCAGCGCTTTGCCTGGGCCCTCTTTGAGGTCTACAAGGAGGGCGATGCCACCGGCAAGCCCTTCTTCTTCCCCAAGCCCCTGGTCCACATCACCGAGAAGTTCTTCAGGACCGAGGGCCACCTGGAGTTCCTCCACCACATCTGTGACGTGGCCGGGGACAAGGGCAACACCTACTTTGTCTTCGACCGGGGCGAGACCGCCAAGATCTCCGAATGCTGCCGGCTGAGCTTCAAACTCGAAGCCACGGACTTCGAGGATGCCAAGGAGCCCTGGCGGATGCGCTACTCGGCACTTCAGAACATCACCGTGAACCTGCCGCGCCTTGCCTACCTGGCCAAGGGTGACGACACCCGGCTCTTCACCCTGCTCACCGAGCGGATCCAGCTGGCGGTGAAGGGTCACGAGCAGAAGAAAAAGTTCATCGAGCGGCTGATGGCGCTGGGCGAGGGAGGGCCCCTGTCGCTGCTGGCCATGAAGCTCGATGGCCAGGAGTACCTGCGGCTCCACCGCTGCAGCTACCTCATCGGGATGGTGGGGTTGAACGAAATGGTCAAAGTCCACGTGGGCGACGAACTCCACCAGTCCGAGGCGGCGATGAAGTTCGGCCTCAAGGTGATCGCCCACATGAACATCGTCTGCAAGAAGATGGCCGAGTCCACCGGCATGAAGTTCGTCCTCGAGCAGACCCCGGCGGAGAGTACCGCCTACCGCTTTGCCAAGCTTGACATGGCCCATTTCCGGGCCGACGCCGAACCGGTGGTGCAGGGCAACCGTGACCGGGGCGAGGTCTACTACACCAACTCGACCCTCTTCCATGTCGGCGCACCGGTCAACCCCATCGCCAGGGTGGAGCGCGAAGGGCTGTTTCACCCCCTCATCGAGGCGGGTTCCATCACCCATCTTTGGCTGGGCGAGGCCCACCCCGACAAGAAGGCCCTGGCCGACTTCGTCATCAACGTCTTCCGCCACACCCAGAACGACCAGCTGGCCTTCTCGCCCGAGTTCACCGCCTGCCTCGACTGCGGTCGCACCACCCGGGGGCTGCACGATACCTGCTCCCACTGCGGTTCGACCCACGTGGACGGCATCACCCGGATCACCGGCTACTTCACCAAGGTTTCAAGCTGGAACAAGGGCAAGCTCGGCGAACTCGCCGAACGCTACCGCAACCAGGGACAGTTTGCCAACTGAACACCGCCGAGGGGGGCGGCCAACGCATTCCGAAAAGGAGGGGGAACCATGACACTCTTTACCAAGAACGACTGTCGCCTCTGCGATCAGTTGAAGAAGAGCTTTGATCTCGCCGCCATGGGGGTGGCGGTGGAGGTACTCGACGGCAGCAACGCCGCGGCCCTGGCCCATCTCGCCTGGCACGGGCTGGTGGAGACGGCCCGCAAGACTCTGCCGTTGCTGGTTCTGGACGATTCGTCGACGGTGGCCGACTTCCGGCATATCGAGGAGCACCTGCTGCGCCGCGCCGCCCAGTACGGGGTAGCCGCCACGGCGGCGGGCCGCGGGGCGGAAGCCTGTGTTTCAGGCAGCTGCGCCCTCTAGTCCCGTTTCTCATGAACAGCGCCTTGTCTCAGCACGAGAGCCGATTCTGTTTGTTGGCAATGTTTTCGGACCTTAAGGAAGGCAAACTCTTTGTTCACCAAAGGCCAGCCGATCTCTCCGCGCCACTCGCCCTGCGTCTCGCGGCAACGGCATCTCGGCTGGTGAGAAATGCGCCCTAATGTCGCACGGCTGCCGGTACCGGCCATCAAGGGGGTGCTGGAAACCTCCTTTGTCGATTGGCCGGAGCGGCTCTGCGCGGTCCTTTTCCTGGGGGGATGCAATTTTCGCTGCCCCTACTGCCACAACAACTCCCTGGTCCTCCACCCCGACGGCCTTGCCTCCCTCGGGGTGGAGGAGCTTCTCCACCGGCTGGCACCCCTCAAGAAATGGCTGGGCGGTATCTGCGTCACCGGCGGTGAACCAACCCTGGATCCGCATCTGCCCGAATTTCTTGTCCTGCTCAAGGAGGGGGGCTGGTCGGTCAAGCTCGACACCAACGGCAGCCGGCCCGAGGTGCTCGCTCAACTCCTCGCGCAAGGGCTGCTCGATATGGTGGCCATGGATGTCAAGACGGTGCTGGTCCAGGAGAAGTATGATCGGTGCGCCGGCCGTCCCGTCGATCTGGGCCGGATTCACCGGAGCATCGAACTGCTTGGGGCGAGCGGCATCGCGCATGAATTCCGGATGACGGTGGTGCCGGGGTATCACGGCGAAACCGATGTGGCGGCCTGGGCGGCGAACCTGGCCGGCAGGGCGCGATTGACCTTGCAAAACTTTAATCCCAAGAGTACTCTGGACCCTGCCGTGGTTCCGGCGGCAGGGTTTCCCCCCGATGTTTTTGGCAGGCTTTGCCGCCTGCTGCCGATGTCGGGGGAGGCCGGGAAAAAATAATTTCCCGGAAATCCCCTCCCTGGCGGATTTGTTGCTCTCCCGGCTCTGGCGAGCTAAAAAAATCGTTTGCCGATGTCTTGACAAAGCTGGGAGCCTATAGTAAAGAACGACATCTTACACTGGTAGACAGGAACCATTTATTATAGATAACCACCAATTTTTTAAGGAGGGATGAACATGCCTACAATCGAATACGGCGGATCGAGCTTCGAGGTTGATGAGGACGGCTTCCTTACCAAGGGTATGGAAGAGTGGAATGAGAAGTGGGTTGAGTTCGTTAAGACCCAGGAAGGCATCGACGACATGACCGACGAGCATTGGAAGGTCGTCAACATTCTTCAGGACTACTACAAGAAGAATGGTATCGCTCCCATGGTTCGTATCCTCTCCAAGACCACCGGCTTCCCGCTGAAGCGCATCTACGAGCTGTTCCCCTCCGGACCCGGCAAGGGTGCTTGCAAGATGGCTGGTCTGCCCAAGCCCACCGGCTGCGTGTGATTCACTGACACCCAGCGGTTGCCTGAAGCGATCGGAAGGAGACAGTGGGCCAAAAGTCCACTGTCTCCTTTTTTTTTGCGTGCTCTTCCCGCGTCGGCGTCAGCGAGCCGCCCAAGAAGGCTCTCTCCCTTTGGCCAGAGGGAGAGCGGCGCTGACCATAAAAAAAGAGCGTCCCGAGTCAAGTCTTCGGGGCGCTCTTTTTTTATGGTGCGTCGACGCGGCGGCTAGCTGTTGGCGGTCTGGCGCTGGGCCTCGGCGCTGATTCCGATTTTGCCGTACTTGCTGGCCCCGCACTCGTTCTTGCCGAGATCCATGATGTCCGCCTCTTCCGGGGTTGGGGCGAGCCAGCCGCCGTTGACGCGCCGGATCTCGGCGTAGACGCCGGGTTGCTGGCGGATATTGTCGCTGATGAACTCCTTGAACTTGGCCTCGTTGGCGATCTGGAAGGCATCCACCTGCCTTTTGAGCTGGCCCAGCCGTTCGGCGAAGAGGAACTGGCCGTTGGCCTCCTCCCAGGTGACGTAGTGGCCGGGGAGGATCAGCAGATCGTCGGCCAGGTCGCGCAGCTTGACGAAGAGGGTCAGGTAGAGCACCCGGGACCACTCCTCCCACTTGCCGCCAAGATCGGGGCGACCGGCGGTGCGAATGAAAATGGTGTCGCCGCTCAACAGATATTTGTTGTCCACCAGATAACAGGTGGAGCCCATGGTGTGGCCAGGGGTGTGCAGCGCCTGCACCGTAACGCCGCCGCAGGAAAAGGTTTCCCCGTCGTTTACCTGCTGGTAGTCGAAAGCCGCCCCCTCGAAGTCGAGGCGGTTGGCCATGATCGTGCAGCCGGTTTTTGCCTTGAGCAGCTGGCAGCCGGAGATGTAGTCGGCCTGTCGGTGAGTTTCGAAGCTGTGGGTGATGGTGGCGCCGCGGGCCTCGGCAAGTCCGGTGTAGACCCCGACGTTGCGGGCCGGATCAAAGACCATGGCCGAGCCGCCCGCGATGAGCAGGTAGCTGCAGGATGCCTTGCCCGGTCGGACGCACTGATGGAGTTCGTAGCCGTTGTCGCCCGTCACCAGCTGAGGGATCACCGCGTTGCCCCAGCCGACGATGCCCTGGCGGAGGTAGCCTACGTCAGGAAAGCCGTTCTGGGTTAGGATTTCGGCCACATACTTGGCCGATCCTTCCTTGGCGCAGACGACGCGGATCTTCTCGCCCTGGGGGATCAAGGCGACGCTGGCGCTAACATCCTCGATGAAGCTGTAGTAGGGGATGTTGATGTAGGGGCAGAGGTGCGGCCCCTCCACGTACCAGTTGGTGAATTCCTTTTCGTTGCGCACATCGAGGAGGACAAAGTCGGGCTTGGCGCACAGCCAGTGAAAGAGTTCATCTGCCGTGTAGATAAAGGGCTCGGCCATGGGGCACCTCTTGGGAAAGAGTTGAAGTGGCGTAGGAAAAATTGCAAGCAATGTCTATTATCTGCCTGAAAAGTACACCACTTCAACCAAAAATTGTTAGGCGCTGAAAATTTGCGGCCGGTCCGGTCAGTGCCCCCCCTTTTCCACCTCCTCCTTATTTCTGGTCAACTGGCTTCTGGTCCGCCTGCTTGAGCAGCTCGCCGAGCTTGGCGTCGAGCAGACCCTTGACCTGATAGCCGTTGGCCCGGACCACGAATGGCGAGTCGCTTGATTTCATGGCGTACTCCTCCTTGATGGCATTTTCCTCGCCTACCTTGAGGGTGATCGTTCCCGAGGCGGTGGTGATTTGAAGGGTTGCCACCGGTTTGTCCAGTCCGTATTTCTTTTCGTCGCCGCCCCGCTCAAGGAAGGAGTCGAGCTGGATGAGGCTCACCCGGTTGAGGAAGTCGGTGAGCGGTTCGTCGGCGAGCACCATGCCGGGCCCGACGCCGGTGGCCTGCCATTTCTTGTCTTTGTCCCGCTGGAGTGCGATTCGGCCATGGCTGTTGGTCAGGGTCACCTGTAGGAGGTCGTCGGGTTTGACGTCCACGTAGTTGGTGTCAAACCAGGAGTGCTGGTCGGCCTGGGCCTCCCAGTCGGCCAGCCCCTTGGCCAGGTAGACCTTGTCGTCGTCGCCGCGGCGGACGTGGATGGTCTTGTAGTTGGGGGCCGACCCCAGCAGCAGGACCCGGTCATCGCCCTTGCCGAGATGGAGGGTGACCTTGCGGTTGAAGTCGTCGTCGGCCACCTTGAGGCGGCGGTGACTGGCGCGGGTGCGCGCCACCAGCCGCGAGGAGGTGAGATCGACCAGCTTTTTGATCAGTTTCTCCACCTTGCCCTTGTCGGCCGGGTAGTGTTGCGGCGAGTCGATCACCCAGCCGTTGGTTTCCTTGTCGATGGTCACCGCCTGTTTGGCGTCGGCCACGGTAAGCCCGGTCACCTGATCGGCCTGGACATCGCTGAAAAACTGCATCTTGGGCGGGGCACTCTCTTGCCCCGGCCGGTAGACGTAAGCGAGCAGCGCCAGTTGCGCCGCCAGCAGCAGGGCCAGGATCTTGTTTGCTCTGTTCATTGTTCGCGTCCTCCCTCGCTTGCCGGGGTGATCAGGGGCATGGGGGCTTCCAGCCGACGGCGTCGGCTGGCCACGATGCTCAGCGCCAGCAGCGCGAGCAGGGCCAGGCCGTAGTTGGCCCACTCCCAGGTTTCCTGCTGGTGGCGGGTCATGGGCATCAGGAGCCGGGCGTGCTGACCGCGGGAGCGGATGGCCAGCAGGTCGTCGTCCTCCACCGACCAGTCAACGGTGTTCTGCAGGAATTCCAGGCTGTTGAGATAGCGGTCGTGACCGATGGAGCGGGAGATGGAGATCACCGTGTCATTGATAAAGTCTGACGAGCCCACCACCACCAGCCGGGCCGAATCCGGCGAGCGGTTGATCACCGGCGGCGGCAGCTCCTTCTTTTTGGCCTGCTCGGCGGGGGCCTGTTTGGCGTCCGGCTTGTCGGCCGCCGCCTTTTTCTCCATGTCGGACTCGGCGAGCCGCGGGTCGGGCTTGCCGGCAAAGAAGCTCGTGAAGCTGCCCTGTACCGACACCGCCAGGGGGCGGGCCGCATGGTCGTTTCCTTCCGCAAAGCCGAAGCGCGGATAGCGGCTGAAGTCGGGCTGGATGTCGGTGGAGGTTTCAAGCCAGGATTCGGGGCTCGAGTGGAGGAGGGTCACCACCTGGCGGCCGCTGTTCTTCTTCTGGTCGACGGTGATCGGGGAAACCCAGTTCATGGTCACCGCCGGCAGATTTGCCACCACCGGGCTCTTGGTGTCCATGCCGTCACTGCGCACGTCGACGAAGAAGGGATAGGCGATCTGCTGGATTTCGCGGACCGTGAAGCCGCCCAGGTTGCGGGTCACCGGTACCGGGAAGGGTTCGCTGCGGCTGTCGAGCACCATGGCCTTGCCGACCTTGATACCGTAAGAGTCGAGCAGTGAGTCGATGCCGTCCTTGATCTCCTTGACCTGCAGGGTCTGGGCACCGGGGCCGAGATCCAGGTTATAGTGGCCGGCCAGGGCAATCACCGCCCCGCCGCGCATCAGGAACTGGTCCACGGCAAACCGCTCCGTGTCGGTGAGATTCTGGGGGGCCACCAGAAGAAGCACGTCCACTTCGCCGCTCACATGCCCGTCGCTGAGGTCGGCATCCACCACGTTGTAGTTCTCGGCCAGCATCTGCCGGAAGGTGTGGTACTGGTTGCCCTGCCCGTGGCCCATCATCTCCAGCTCCGGCGACATCTGCGGGGATGGCGTCCATACCGCCACGGTCTTCATGAAGCCTGAGGCATGCCGCTTGAGCGCCGCTTCCACCTCCCGGCGCAGGTCGGCCTTGGACATGTCGCCACGCAGGAAGATGCGGTCGATTTTGCCGTCTTCCACCAACAGCAGGTGGAGGTAGAAGGAGTCGCCGGCAAAGAAGGAGAGGCTGAGCGGCTCGATACCGTACTTCTTTTTCACCGTGGCCCGGTTCATGCCCGGCGTGTGGTCTGGGTCGATTTCGGTGAAGGTGAGCTTGCCGTCCGCCTCCTTGCCCAGGTCGCCGGCCACCTCGCGGATCAGGCCGGGCAGCGCGGCAAAGGGCTTGGGCAGGGTGGCCGGCGTTTCCACCGCCACCAGTTGCATGGTCTTGTTGCTCTTCTCGAAGATGGAGGAGACGCTCTGGAAGCCGTAAACCACCTTCTTGATGGACTTGGTGAGGTCGTACTCAAGGTTGCGCAGGCCCACGTCGAGTTCACCGTCCTTGCGCTGGCGGACCTCGATGAGATCGTTGTAGTCCAGGGTGACGAACTGGTCGCCGTACTTGATGAGGATGTTGAAGTAGGAGTTGACCACACTCGCCTCGTAGCGGCCCGCCACCTGGAAGGGCACCGGCTTGATGCCGTAAAGCTGGTTGGCCTCCTGCTCCGCCTCCTGGTCGTACTTGGGATCGACAAAGGAAACCTCGATGCGGCCGTTTGAGGCGATGCGGTACTCCTCCATGAGGTCGCGGATGCGGGGGATGAGCGGGGCGAGCAGCGGATGGGTCTTGGCGCTGAAGTAGCCCCGCATGATCAGGGGTTCCTGGAGGTTTGCCACCAGATCCCGGGTCACCGGCGAGATGGAGTACTCGCGGTCAGCGGTGAGGTCGGCCCGCAGGGTGTGGGTATGGTTGAGCCAGACGTTGACCGCCAGAAGGTTCGCGGCCAGCAGCACCGTGGCCAGGAGGATGGCGCGGCGGTAGCGGGCGGTGTGGCTGCCGCTGCTCCAGCGCTTGCGGTCCAGGGCCACCACGTTGAGGGCGAGGAAGAAGCCGGTGATGGAGAGGTAGTAGACCAGATCGCGGAGATCGATGACCCCGCGCTCGATGCTGGCAAAGCGGCTGCCGGTGCCGAGCAGCCTGAGGAATTCACCGGTGGAACTGCCGAAGAAGCCGGTGATGGTCGACGAGCCAACCAGATAGAAAAATCCCGAGACGAGGACCGAGAGGATCAGGGCGACGATCTGGTTGTCGGTGCGCGACGAGATGAAGAGCCCGATGGCGATGTAGGCCGAGGCCATCAGCAGCCCGCCGAGGTAGCCGCCCACCACCGGCCCCCAGTCCAGGTTGCCGAGAAAGGAGACGGTGAGCGGCAGGCCGGCGGTGAGCACCAGGGCCACTCCCACCAGGGCGAGCACGGCGAGGAATTTGCCTACTACCAGATCGGAAAGACGTACCGGCAGGGTGAGCAGCACCTCCATGGTGCCCATCCGCTGCTCCTCGCTCCACTGCCGCATGGTGAGTGCCGAAACGAGAAAGATCATCAGCAGCGGCATCCAGCGGAAGAGCGGCCTGAGGTCGGCGATGTTGCGGGCGAAAAAGGTTTCCACCCAGAAGAAGGAGAAGAAAACGGCGAGCAGGAAGGTGCCGATGAAGATGGCGGCCATGGGGGAGCCGAAATAGGCTTTCAGTTCCTTCCTGGCAACGGCGAGCATGGGTTTCATTGCACACCTCCCTGGCGGTCATGGTGGCTGGCGGCGAGGTCGTTGAACACCGCCTCCAGGGTACGGTTCTCGCGGCGCAGCTCGTGGAGCTGCCAGTCGTTGTCCCTGGCCAGCCGGTAGATGGCCGGACAGAGGTCGTGGTGGCTCGCGCCGTGGACCCGGAAGGTGAGCAGCCCGTCGGCGTCTGCGGTCTTGGTTACCCCGCAGGTGGAGTCGATGCCGGTGAGGGCGGCGATGATGGTGCGCTGGTCGCGGCCCTCGGCCGCCACGGTGACCAGGGCGTCGCTGGTGGCGGCGAGATCCGCCAGGCGGGCGTCGGCCTGGATGGAGCCGCCCATGAGGATGATGGCCCGACCGCAGGTGGCTTCCACCTCGGAGAGGATATGGGTGGAGATGAGCACCGTGCTGTGGTGGGCGAGCCGGCGGATCAGGCGGCGGACCTCGCCGATCTGGGTGGGGTCGAGGCCGTTGGTGGGTTCGTCGAGCACCAGCAGATCGGGCTGGTGGAGAATGGCCTGGGCGAGCCCCACCCGTTGGCGGTATCCCTTGCTCAGGGTGCCGATGACCCGGGTCAGCCGGTCTTCAAGATCCACCGCGTAGATCGCTTCGGAAAGCAGCCGGGGCTGGTCACCGGCCGCAATACCGCGCAGATCGGCGATCATCTTCAGGTACGACTGCACGGTGAGTTCCGGGTAGAGCGGGGCGTTTTCTGGCAGATAACCGATGCGTCGCTGCACTGCCTCGGGGTGCGCCATCACGTCGATCCCGCCCACCTCGGCGGTGCCGGAGGAGGGCTGGATATAGCCGGTGAGGATTTTCATCAAGGTAGTCTTGCCCGCGCCGTTGGGGCCGAGCAGACCGATGATCTCGCCCGGCTTGACGGAAAAGGAAACACCGCGCAGCGCCTCCACCTCGCCATAGTTCTTGCGTAACTCTCTGACTTCGATCATGGGTGGTCATCAACCATATGGAAAGGGGTTCAGAAGAGAAGCCGGCTGGCGGGGGAGGGGGCCGGAGCCGGTCAGCCCTCGTGCGCCGGGCGAACAATAGCAAGACAACCGTTCCGTTTCAATCCTTGCGGCGGCAAGGCAGGCCAGCACAAAGACACGGGTCCGCGCGGCCAACAGTCGGCCGTGCGGACCCGTGGGAGGGGACACGTCGGCGCCCGGCGTGAGAGAGCTTCCCCGCAACGAATACGGGGCAACTCGTCCCGGCCGGAGTGCCGGTTGGGGCGCCGTTAACCTCTCGGGCAGTTTTCAGGATTGCACGACCCGCGCAAGAATCTGATAGGAACGCTCCACCATGGTCCGGGGCTCCACCATCAGGCCGGCCTGGATCATGGCGTTGTCGTATATCTGTTGGACAACCGACTCGGCAAAAGGTTCGTCTTTTTTTCGTAGTTCGGCAAGTCCCTTGATGAGCGGATGACGGCTGTTGATCTCCAGGTTCTTGGCGCCGAACTCCTGCAAGCCCTGGCCCGAGGCGCGCATCAACCGTTCCATGCTGCTGGTCATCAGGCCGTCGGGATTGACGATGATCGCCGGGCTGTCTTCAAGGCGCTTGGACTCCAGCACCTCCTTGACCTTCGTTCCCAGCACCTCCTTCATCCAGGCGGTGAGCCCCTTGGCCGCCTCCTGGTCCAGGGCCGGTTTCTTCGCCTCTTCGGCCGTCGTGGCCTCGTCTTTCAATTCCGGCAGTTCCAGGTCGCCGCGATCGGCGGAAACCAGCTTCTTGTCGTCGAAGACGCCCAGGTGGCTGAAGACGAAGTCGTCGATGGGGTCCAGGGTGTAGATGATCTCCAGATCCCGTTTGCGGAATGCCTCGATGTAGGGGCCGGCCTCGATGGCCTCGCGGCTGGCGCCGTTGATGTAGTAGATCTCCTTCTGCCCCTCCTGCATGCGTTCCACGTACTCGGTGAGCGAGACGAGCTTGCCCGGCTCGCCCTTGGAGGACTCGAAGCGGATCAGCTTGCCCAGCTCGTCGCGGTGCATGAAATCGGAAACCACCCCTTCCTTCAGGAAAGCTCCGAATTCCTTCCAGAATTTTTCATACGTTTCAGGCTCGTTCTTGGCGGTTTCGGCCAGCTGCTTTAAGAACCGCGAGGAAACCACCTTGTTGATCTTGGCCACCAGGGCGTTGTCTTGGAGGGCCTGGCGGGAGATGTTGAGCGGCAGATCCTCGCTGTCGATGACGCCTTTGAGGAAGCGGAGCCACTCGGGGAGGATGGTCTTCGAGTGCTGGTCGATGAGCACCCGCTGGCAGTAGAGGCTTACCCCGGGATCGGTGCGGCCGAAACCGAGTTTTTCGATGTTGGATTCGGGCACGAAGAGGAGCGCCTTGATGGCCAGCGGCGCGTCGGCGGCAAAGTGGAGGCGGAGCATGGGCTCGTCCACGGCGTTGCCCACGAACTTGTAGAACTCGTTGTACTCCTCGTCCTTGATTTCGCCCTTGCTGCGGGCCCAGAGGGCCTGGACGGTGTTGACCACCTCGTCCTCCACCTTGATGGGGAAGGAGACGAAGCTTGAGTAGCGCTTGATGATCCGCTTGATGCGCGACGCATTGGCGAACTCGTGGGCGTCGTCCTTGAGTTCGATGATGATCTTGGTGCCGCGCCGGATGCCGGGGCAGGGGGCGATGGTGAAGCTGCCGGTGCCCTCTGAAACCCACTCGTGGCCCTGGTCGTCCATGCGGAAGGAGCGGGACTGGACGGTGACCCGGTTGGCCACCATGAAGGCGGCGTAGAAGCCCACCCCGAACTGGCCGATGAGATGGACGTCCTTCCTGGCCGCCTCCTCCAGGTTGGCGAAGAAGGTCTTGGAGCCCGAGTGGGCGATGGTGCCCAGGTTTGCCTCCAGCTCGCCGCGGTCCATGCCGATGCCGGTGTCGGTGACGGTGATCGTCTTCTGGTCGTCGTTTACCTCGATCTTGATGTCGAGCGGCAGATGGCTGTCAAAGGTCTTTTCCTCGGTGAGGCTCTGGTGGCGGTACTTTTCGAGAGCGTCGGCGGCGTTGGAAACCAGCTCACGGAGGAAGATCTCGCGTTCGGTGTAGAGGGAGTGGATGACGATATCGAGCAGCTTCTTGACTTCGGCCTGAAACTCCTTGGTCTCGGTTTGGGCGGTGGCGTTTTCGGTACTCATTGACGAGGCTCCTTGGTGCTCTCTTTTGTTGCATTGACGCGCCGTCCGGCAGGGAGCGCACCCGCGCGGCGGCGATACTCTGTGGGCGTTGAGAAATGGTTGCCTGAGGATGCGGCGAAATTCGCCGGCGGCACCGCCGCGCGTTAAGAAAGGCGGTCGCCGGTCGCGGGGAAAAAATAACCATCTCCGGGCTGCTGTCAAGGCCAGGGGGTGGGGATCAGGGGTGTTTCTCAACGAGAACCATCGATACGCCGGGAAATTCAGGGGGGGAGCCGGGTTGAGGCCGAAGAACGGTTTGCCGCCGGAGACCCGGAGGAGCGTAAAGCCCGGCGAAAAGTCCGGGCGAGTTGCTTGGAGCACATCCGAGATCTATTTTACGAATTCGGGCTCCTGTTTCTATGCCTGGAATTCCTCTTTGATCCTGGGGCCGGCGAGCGTGGCGATGATCCAGCTCAACAGCAGGGAGAGCAGGAGGGTGAGAATGAAGAAGAAGCCTTTCATCACCCGCAGCATGGTCCGGACGTTTTCGGGAACCTGGGCGGCGGGGATGTTGTCGGTGACCGGGGTGAAGGAGAGCTGGGTGGCCAACGCCACTACCAGGACCGCCATGCCCAGGCAGAGGAGGGCGATGAAGAGCCGGCGGGCCCAGTTTTTCCGTTTCAGCAGTCCCACCGCGGCGACGAGTCCGGTCAGGGAGCCCCCCAGTTCGATGGCCAGGTAGAGCTGGAAGTGGTCGAAGATCAGGCGGAGGAGCCACGGCAGCTGGGCCGCGCCGCCGTGCATGGGGCCGTGGCCATCCGGCATGGCGGCCATCTTGAAAAAGGCGATGTTCTGGAGCACCCCCACGGTCGAGGCCAGGGTCGCGAGGACGATGAAGATCCAGGCGACAACGGTGACAAAGGCGGAGCGGTGGGGGGCGGTAGTGGTTTCCATGTAATCGGTCCTTACGGTTTTTTTTCTTCGGTCCCGGAGGGCAACGGCGGTCGCGGCCGGGAAGCTCTTGGGGGTTGGCGAGGCATGATTGGCAAAACCGCAGCCAGTCACGCGGCTCTGCCAGCGGCCATAGGCTGACGGCGGACACCGCCAGCCAGTGACGTGGAGTGCCGGCTGGCGCTGTTTAGGAGTGAATGATGATCCGGCCCGCCTCGCCTGCCACCACCTCGCCGATTTCGGCCACGGCCAGGGGGTAGCCGCCGTCGGCAAGCTGCCGGGCCATGGCGGCGACGGATTCGGCCGGGGCCGCGATGAGCAGCCCGCCCGAGGTCTGCGGGTCGTAGAGGAGCATGCTGAGCGGGTCCATCTCGGCGAGGCCGCTCTCCACCCGGTGCTGGTAGAATTCCCTGTTCTTGTAAGCCCCCTCCGGGATCATGCCCATGGCGGCGAAGTGGAGCGCTTCGTCGAGCAGCGGCAGGGCGGCGGCGTTGACGCGGATGGCGACCTTGGCGGCGGCGGCCATCTCGTGGAGGTGGCCGATGAGGCCGAAGCCGGTGATGTCGGTGCAGCCGTGGGCACCCGTCGCGGTCATCGCCTCGGCCGCGGCCCGGTTGAGGGTGGCCATCACCGAGGTCATCCGGGCCGCGGTTTCCTCGTCGGCGAGGCCCCCCTTGATGGCGGTGGCGAGCACCCCGGTGCCCAGCGGCTTGGTGAGCAGCAGCCGGTCGCCGGGCCGGGCGCCGGAGTTCAACAGCACCCGGTCGGGATGCACCAGGCCGGTCACCGCCAGGCCGTATTTCAGTTCCTGGTCCTCGATGCTGTGGCCGCCCACCAGGAGGGCGCCGGCCTCGTGGATCTTGTCGAGCCCGCCGCGCAGGATCTCCTTCAAGACCGCCATGTCCATGCTCTTGACCGGAAAGGCGACCAGATTCATGGCCAGCAGCGGCCGTCCCCCCATGGCGTAAACGTCGCTCAGGGCGTTGGCGGCGGTGATCTGGCCGAAGCTGTACGGGTCGTCGACAATGGGGGTGAAGAAGTCCACGGTCTGGATGAGCGCCGTGTCGTCGTTGAGACGGTAGACCCCGGCGTCGTCCGAGGTTTCAGCCCCGACGATGAGGTTTGGGTCGGTGTGCAGGGCGAGCCCGCACAGTATTTGGTCCAGGTCCCCCGGACTCAGCTTGGCCGCTCAGCCGGCGGCGGCCACGGCCTGGGTGAGTTTGGGCCGGATGGGATCGTCGGTCATCTTCCCTTTATCCGTTGTCGATGGTGAGCGGCGCAAAGTCGCCGCCGGCGGTCCGCCGGTAGAGGCGGGTGATTTCGATATCGGCCGCGGCGAGCAGCGCGGTCACGGCCCCGGCCTCCTGGCAGGGGAACTCGATGGCCATGCCGCAGTCGGCGCTGATGGCGCGCGGCACCGGCACCACGTCGTGGAGCAGGCCCTGTCCCTTGAGGAGCTGTTCTGCCTTGAGAACGAAGTGGATGGAGAGGAGTACCGCGTAGCAGCGTTCGCCGGAATCCCTGGCCGGCATGGTGATGGTCGACATGGACGCCACTGTACCAGAAGCGGCGGCCCAGGCCAACCGCTTGTTGGTCAGCACCGGCTGCGGACCCGGTCCAGGGCGGCGAGGCACGAGTCGATTTCCGCCTCGGTGTTGAAGTAGCCCAGGGAGAGGCGCAGGGTGCCTTCGGGATAGGTGGCGATGCTGCGGTGGGCGGCCGGGGCGCAGTGGAGGCCGCCCCGGCCCAGGATGCCATGGTCGCGGTCCAGGGCAAAGGCGAGGTCGGAGACGCTGATCCCGGCCAGGCGAATGGAGACCACCGGCCCGCGGTGGGGCCCCGGCCCGGGGCCGTAGACGGTGAGGCCGGGGATCTGCCCGAGGCCGTCGAGCAAGCGGGTGGTCAGCGTTTCCTCGTGGCGGCGGATGGCGGCAAGGCCGGTTTCCCGGACAAAGGCGACCCCGGCGGCAAGGCCCGCGATCCCCAGGGTGTTGGGGGTTCCGGCTTCGTAGGCGTCGGGGGCGAAATCAGGCTGCACCTCGTGTTCGGAGTTGCTGCCGGTGCCGCCCACCACCAGCGGCGGCAGTACGATGCCGGGCCGCAGGTAGAAACCGCCGGTGCCGGTGGGACCGAAGAGGCTTTTGTGGCCGGTGAAGGCAAGGAAGTCGATGCCCTGCGCCGTCACGTCGATGGCCTCGCTGCCGGCGGACTGGGCCGCATCCACCATCAGCAGGGCATCGCCCTTGAACCGGGCAAGGGTTGCCAGATCCACCAGGCTGCCGGTGACGTTGGAGAGGTGGTTGACCACGATGAGCCGGGTATCGGAGGCGAGCAGTCGCGGCAGGGCGTCCACGTCCACCTCGCCGGTGGCGGCTGTGGGCAGGAAGGAAAGGCGGATTCCCCGGAGCCGTTCGAGCAACCGCAGCGGCCGCATCACCGAGTTGTGCTCCATGCCGGTGGTGATCACGTGGTCGCCGGGCCGGAGCAGCCCCTGGAGGCCGATGTTGAGCGAGGTGGTGACGTTGTTGGTGAAGACGATGCGGCTTGAGTCCCGGCAGCCGAAAAGGGCGGCGAGGGTCTCGCGGGCGGCGAAGATCACCCGGCCGGCGGCAAGTGAATAGCGGTGCGCGGCCCGGCCGGGGCTGAGCGCGGTGGTATCGAGCAGCCGCGCCATGGTTTCCGCCACTGCGGCCGGTTTGGGAAAGGAGGTGGCGGCGTTGTCCAGGTAAACGGGTGGCGGCTGGTCGGGCATAGAATAAGGGGGGTCGCTGGGCAAGGGCGCTGGAGGGTCGCCGTCTTAAAAAGTGTCCGTCTGGAAATTCTTTTGTTCCGGACGGAGTACACGAGATTGTTTCCGGATGGAAACTAGAAGGGGCTCACCACCTTGGCGGCCCGGGCCATGGAGTCCATGATGTCGTACATGTTGGTGACCTCGCCCACCCGCAGCTCCTTTTTGAGGTTGAAGAAGTCGAGGCAGGTGCCGCAGGAGAGAATCTTAACCCCCTGCTCGGCAAGCTTCTTGAGGGGGGCGATGAGGTCGGAGTCGGTGGCGGTGAGCCGCGCCCCTCCGTTGTAAAAGAAGATCTTCTCCGGCAGGGGCTTGACCTCGGCGATGGTCTTGACAAAGGCCCGCATCAGGATCCGCCCCAGATCCTCGTCGCCCCGGCCCATGACGTCGGCCGGGATCACGTAAACGAGGCCCGGACCGGCGGGCGCCGGGCAGGGATAGTCTTCGGCGGCAAAGGGGGTGGTTGCCGCGGGCACGTCCTTCCTTCTGGTCAGCTGCAGCCGGTAACGCTCGCCGCCCAGTTCCTCGACGCGTACGGCACAGCCCTGGCTTTTGGCGAACCGTTCCACATTGCCCCTGGCCGCCTCGTTGTCCACGAGCACCACGAGTTCGTCTCCCTCGGGGCCGGCCGCCAGGGCGTCCCGGGTGCGGAGTACCGGTTGCGGGCACTTCAGCCCCGTGCAGTCCAAAGTGGTCGGCATGGCTTCCCCCCTTATTCGGTGTCGCTGAAGCCCAGCGCCAGGATGAGTTCGTTGATGGTTCCCACCGCCGCCTTGTCCAGGTTCTCCACCAGGAAGCCGGTGTCGTAGAAGTCGGGGTTGACGTCGTTGGTGCTCCAGCGGCTGGTGGCCTGAAAGCAGAGAACCTTTTCCTCGAAGTACTCCTCCGGCAGCAGCATCCGCAGGGTGAAGACCTTGCCGGCGGCAATGGGCTCCTTGCTCACCAGCTTGATCCCCTTGGTGGTGAGATCCACCAGATGGCCCAGCAGTTCGCCGGTGGCGTCGTCAAAGACCTCCAGATAGAAAATCAGGTGCCGTCGTTTCAGGTTACGAGTGTCATCCGCCATGAGGCTTCCTCCCTGCCCCGGTGAACGGGGCTTGCTTCAGGGTAACTTCCTTCTCAACAGGGCAGGGTGCCGCGGCGTTGCCGATTGCAGGGCGCCCTGCGAGTGCTGCGGTCTTTAGGATGCGTTGATGTGTTTGAGCATCAGGCTGACCACGCCCTCGGCGTCCACCTGCGACGAATCGATGATCACCGCGTCGGCCGCGGGCTTCAGCGGCGCCAGGGACCGGGCGCTGTCGTCGTGGTCCCGCTTGATGATCTGGGCGAGGATCTCCTGGTAGTCCGACGGCAGCCCCTTTTCAAGGAGCTGCTCGTGGCGGCGTCGGGCCCGTTCCTCGGGCGAGGCGTCGAGGTAGAACTTGTAGGGGGCATCGGGGAAGACCACCGTGCCCATGTCCCTTCCCTCGGCCACCACCCGGCCCTGTTGCCCCAGCTTCTGCTGCAGCGCGGTGAGGGTGCGTCGCACCGGTGGCAGGGCCGAAACCCGGGAGGCGACCATGCCCATCTCGGCGGTGCGGATGGCGCGTGAGACGTCTTCGCCATCGAGGAGCACCCGGGTTTCGTTCACCCCGGGCGCGAGCGTAAGGTCGAGATCGGCGAGCAGCCGTTCCAGGGGGGGGCCTTCCTGCGGCTCGATGCCGCTCCGGATCACCTTGAGCCCCACGGCCCGGTACATGGCCCCGGTGTCGAGGTAGGTGTAGCCCAGGCGGGCGGCGAGCTGCTGGCTCACCGTGCTCTTGCCCGCCCCGGAGGGGCCGTCGATGGTGACGATTCCGTTGGCAACGGCCATGGGTTAGCCCCGCAGCTCCGGTAGTGCTTCGGCCAGGGCCTTGACCAGCCGCTGGTTTTCCTCGGGGAGCCCTACGGTGATCCGGATGTGGTCGGGAAAGCCGTAGGCGTCCATGGGCCGGACGATCACCCCGCGGCGCAGAAGCTTTTCATAGAGTAGCTTGCCCTTTACACCCACGTCCACCAGAAAGAAGTTGGCCTGGGAACCAAGGGGCCGGCAGCCGAGCCGGGCGATCTCCCGGTGCAGCCAGGCCATGCCGTCGCGGGTCATGGCCATGGTCTTGCCGTAATGCTCCTCGTCGTCCAGGCAGGCGAGTGCTGCCACCTGGGCCAGGGAGTTGACGTTGAAGGGCTGGCGGAGGCGGTGCAGATAGCCCGCGATCTCTTTGCGCATCAGGCCGTAGCCCACCCTGAGGCCCGCGATGCCGTAAGCCTTGGAGAAGGTGCGCAGGGCCACCACCGGGGTCGCGTGCTGGAGGAAGGCGCGGGCGTCGATGCGCCGATCCGGGTCGACAAAGTCGAGGTACGCCTCGTCGAGCACCACGATCACCGTTTCCGGCACCTTGGCGAGAAAGGCGGCGAACTCCTCGGCGGTGAACACCGTGCCGGTGGGGTTGTTGGGGTTGTCGAGGAAGATCAGCCGGGTTTTTTCCGTCACCAGGGCGGCGATCCCGTCCAGATCGTGGCGGAGATCCTTGAGCGGCACCACCCGGTTGACCCCGCCCTGGGCCTGGACCATTTTCTGGTAGACCAGGAAGGTGGGGTGGCTGGTGATCACCTCCTCTCCGGGCGAGAGGAAGGTGGAAACCAGGAGTTCGATGATCTCGTTGGAGCCGTTGCCGAACACCAGCTCCCCGGGGTCGACGCCGAGCCTTTCCGCCAGCCGGTTGGCCAGATAGTAGCAGCTGCCGTCCGGATAGCGGTGCAGCTTTGGCAGCGCCTCGGCAATGGCGGCCAGGGCCTTGGGCGAGGGGCCCAGGGCGTTTTCGTTGGAGGCGAGCTTGATGGAGCCGCTGATCCCGTATTCCCGCTCCAGCTCTTCAAGCGGCTTGCCCGGCGGATAGGGGATCAGGGTTTCGATGTTTTCCGGGATGGCGAGTTTCACGGTGGTTATCCTTAACAGAGAGGCTCAGGCCAGATCCGGCTTGCGGCCGGCGAGCCCGAGGCGTTGTTCGAGGTTGAAGGCCATCCGCAGGAGGGTTTCCTCCTGGAAGTGGGAGGCCTGGAGCTGGAGGCCGATGGGCAGCCCGGCGCTGCTGAAGCCGCAGGGTACCGACATGCCGGGCAGTCCCGCCAGGTTGTTGGGGATGGTGAGCGCGTCGGAGAGGTAGATGCTCAGCGGGTCGTCGGCATTGGCGCCCATGGCCCAGGCCGGGGTGGGGGTCACCGGCGAGGCGAGCACGTGGCACTGGCTGAAGGCGGCGCGGTAATCCTCGACGATCAGGGTGCGGGCCTGGGATGCCTTCTTGTAGTAGGCGTCGTAGTAGCCAGAGGAAAGGGCGTAGGTACCGATGATGATCCGCCGCTTCACCTCGGGGCCGAAGCCCTGGGAGCGGCTCTTGCGGAACATCTCGATGAGGGTGCCTGCCTCCTGGTCGCGCCGGCCGTAACGGACGCCGTCGAAGCGGGCCAGGTTTGAGCTCGCCTCGGCAGGCGCAATGATGTAGTAGGCGGCAACGCCATAGCGGGTGTGGGGGAGGGACACCTCCACGGTCTTGGCGCCGGCCGCTTCCAGCTCGGCAATCCCTTTGCGCACCGCCGCCTCCACCTCGGGGTCGAGCCCCTCGCCGAAGTACTCGGCAGGGATGCCGACGGTGAGGCCGGCGAGCCCCTCGCTGAGCGCCTGGGTGTAGTCGGGCACTTCCCGGTTGATCGAGGTGGAGTCCCGGCGGTCGTGGCCGCTGATCACGTTCATCATCAGGGCGCAGTCGGTGACGTTCTTGGTGAGCGGTCCCACCTGATCCAGCGACGAGGCAAAGGCCACCAGGCCGTAGCGCGACACCCTGCCGTAGGTGGGCTTGAGTCCCACCACGCCGCAGTGGGAAGCGGGCTGGCGGATGGAGCCGCCGNNGTGCCGTAGGCGCAGTTTTCGTTGGCCGAGCCCATGGCGAACTCGTCCATGCTCACCTTGCCGAGGATGACGGCGCCGGCATTTTTGAGCTTCTCAACCACCGTGGCGTCGTAGGGCGGGACAAAGGGTTCAAGGAAGCGGGAGCCGCAGGTGGTGCGCAGCCCCTTGGTGCAGAGCACGTCCTTCACCGACACCGGGATGCCGCAGAGGGCGCCGCCGGTGCCGTCGGCGAGCCGCCGGTCGGCCGCCTCGGCCTGAACCAGGGCCTGGTCGCGGTCGAGGGTGATGTAGGCGGCTATTCTTTCTTCCACCCGGTCGATGCGGTCGAGGACCGCGCGGGTCACTTCCACCGCCGAAACCTCGCGGCTTGCCAGGCGGCGTTTCAGTTCATGGATGGACAGGGCATGGAGTTCCATAGGGGTTCCTCGTTACCGGCGAAACGGCGGGGTTCCGTCGTTTCGCCATAGAAAAACGGGAGCCTTTCCGGGGGAAGGCACCCGACGTTATCATTTGCACGGCGATCTATAAAGCCCTCACAGGGTGCCGGAGATGTGGCCGCGCTGGGGGGCGGGCGTCGTCCTGCGCGCTATGCAGGGGGGACAACCAAGCAGGCAAGCGAGCCAAAAGCGAGACTCCTGAGTCGGTGCACCGTGAGGGCGGATGAAAAACGGACCCCGTGCCGTAGGGTCCGCTCCTTGGCCGGCCGGCTGGGCCGGCCCGGGATTACTGGTTACCCATACCGTTCAGATGACCCGGGGTACGACAAAAGCCTCGCCGTTTTGCGCCGGGCCGTTGGCCAGGGCCGTCTCCCTGGGCAGCGATTCCCGCACCGCGTCGTCACGGAAGGCGTTGGTGATGGCCAGGGCATGGGTGGTGGGCGCCACCCCCGTGGTGTCCAGTTCGTTCAACGTCTCGACATAGCTTAAGATCCGGTCGAGCTGGCCGGTCATGGCCTCCAGCTCGCCGGGGGCCAGATCGAGGCGGGCCAGGTTGGCGACATACTGTACTTCTTCGGCGGTGATCTTCATGGCTATCCGTGTTTTCGTAAATAAGGAGTGGCCTGCCGCGCCATATCGGCAAGGCCATTGGCCTCGCGCTGCGGCTGCAAAAAAATAACTATCCGGCCCGGGACGAAAAGCGTTCGACTTCCCCGGCGCTGTAACTATTCAGCCGTGCTGCAGGTAAGCGACTGCAGGGAGACTCCGGATGCGCGAAAGATGCCTGTACGCAGATCAGCGACCGAAGGGAGACTTCGATACGCAGGGTATGCGGGCAGACCGATGACAGGTAAGCGCAGACTCCGAAGCAGAAGCGGTGCTGCTGGCTAGTTACGCCAAAAATTCTTAACGTATACCGAGGGGCAAGTCAAGTGTTGAGGGGCAGGGGGGCGGCCGGCTTAACCGGCGAAGAAATCCGCCGACTGCTGGGGTTGCCGTTCCCGCAGGATGGTGTGGTTGAGGCCGGTGTTTTCCAGGAGGATGGCGGCGAAGACGTTCACCACCTCCGGGTCGAACTGGCTGCCCACGCAGCGCCGCAGCTCGGCGATGGCCTCTTCCCGGCTCAGGTTTATCCGGTAGCTGCGTTGGGAGGTCATGGCGTCGTAGCTGTCGGCAACAGTGACGATGCGGGTGAGCAGATCGAGTTCGCTGCCGCCGATGCCGTCGGGATAGCCCTTGCCGTCCATCCGCTCGTGGTGGTGGCGGACGATGGCCCCCTCGCGTTCGAGGAAGGCGAGGGGCTTGATGATGTTTTCGCCGATCTCCGGGTGCTTGCGCACCAGATGCCACTCCTCGTCGGTCAGGGGGCCCGGTTTCTGGATGCAGCTGACGTCGATGACCAGCTTGCCGATGTCGTGGAGCTGGCAGGCGCGGTCGAGGATGGCCATCTCCTCAGGCGTCAGGCCCATGGCCCGGCCGATGAGAATGGAGTAGTGGGTCACCCGGTTGGTGTGGCCGGCGGTGTAGCGGTCCTTCTCTTCGAGCGCCGTCTGCAGGGTGATGATGGTATTGACGGTGGCCACCTCGAGATGGTGGCTGTACTGGCGGAGGAGCTTGTTCTTTTCGGCCAGCTCCCGGGTCTTGGCCGCCACTTCTGCTTCGAGGTTCTGCTTGTAGGTCTTCTCCTTGACCACGAACATCCGTTTTTCGATGGCCCGGTTGATCTTGACGTTGAAGAGGTCAATGTCCTCGATGGGCTTCTGGATGAAGTCGTAGGCGCCGAGGTTGATGGCCTTGATGGCGTACTCCATGCTGCCGGCGCCGGTAAGGAAGAGGACCGGGATATCCAGGCCGCGCTGATTGATGGCGGTGATGGTCTCGAAGCCGTCCATGCCCGGCATGTTGATATCGAGGATGATCAGGTCGAAATCTTTGTCCAGGACGGCGAGGGCCTCTTCGCCGCTGCCGGTGGGCACCACCTGGTGACCGAACATTTCCAGGATCTTGGCCACGGCATCGCGGACCAGACTGTCGTCATCGGTGATGAGAATCTTGGCAGGTTGGGCGTTCATGAAAGATGGCGTGCCTCTGTCGGGAGTTGCAAACGTCTTGCCGAAAAAAAAAAGCCGACCCGCGCCTTGCCGGCTCGGGAGGCAGGAACGCCATGCAGGGCGTCTAATTATTATATCCAATATGAAGTTAGCTTACCAGCGAACCGCTATAGAGACCAATATTTTTTTGTCGTCTCCTTGGCCCGCTCCAGGGCGAGGAGCGGCGGGGCGGCAGCGGCCAGGGCCTGGCGGGCATGGTCGGCAAGCCCCTTGCCGCTTTTGAGTTCGCGGAGCACTGCGGCCACCCCGGCCCGCAGCCCGTCGAGAGAGTAGCCGCCCTCGAGCGCCAGCACCAGCCGGCCATCACAGCACTCCTCGGCAAGCCCCTGGAGCACGCCGGTGAGGTAGCCGAAGCCCGCCTCGGTGACGGTCATCATTCCCAGCGGGTCGCCGAAGCAGATGTCGAACCCGGCCGAAACCAGGATGAGCTGCGGCTGGTAGCTGCGGGTTACCGGCGCCAGGAGTTCGTTGAAGATGCGGGCGTAGGCCGCGTCGTCCTGGCCACCGGGCAGCGGCACGTTCACCGTATACCCTTCGCCGGCCCCGCTGCCGGTTTCGGAGAGTCCGCCGCTGCCCGGGAAATAGGGGTACTGGTGGGTGGAGAAGTAGAGCACCTGCTCGGTGTCGTAGAACGAGTGCTGGGTGCCGTTGCCGTGGTGCAGGTCCCAGTCCACCACCAGCACCCGTTCGAGTCCCAGGTGGCGGAGGGCGTAACGGGCGGCGATGGCGATGTTGTTGTAGAGGCAGAAGCCGCTGGTGTGGTCGGCCTCGGCATGGTGGCCCGGCGGCCGCACCAGGGCGAAGCCGTTGTCCGCCTCGCCGGCCACCACCATGCGGGTTGCCTCGATCACCGCGCCTGCCGCGAGCCTCGCCGCCGCCGCCGACCGCGGCGAAGTGTGGGTGTCCGGGTCCAGGGTGGCGAAGGTCTTGCCGGCGGTCGCCTCCACCCGGGCGATGTGCGGCCGGGTGTGGTTGAGGGCGAGGAGGTCGTCGTCGGCCGGTCCGAAGGCGGGAAAAAGGTAGCCCGCCGCCTGCTCGGGCCGGGCGAGCATCTCGTAGAGCACCCGCAACCGTTCCGGGGACTCGGGGTGGCCGTAGCCGGGATCGTGTTCCAGAAAGAGCGGGTCCTTGAAGATGGCGGTTTTGCGGTCCATGGTTGCTCCTGGTTCGTTTGGCGGTGGGGGTCAGGGCGAAACGGTGATGAGCCGTTCCTCGGTGACCAGATAGTCGAGCCGCTGGTCGTGGGGGGCGAGGGGCACGGCCGCCACCAGCTGCATCTCGTAGGCAAGCCCGATGCGCAGCGCCTGGGGGGCCTCCTGGTCGAGAAACCGGTCGTAGTAGCCGCCGCCGTATCCGAGCCGGCCGCCCCGGGCATCGAAGACCGAGCCGGGGAGCACCACCACGTCGATGCGGTCCGGCGGCACCCGGGGCAGTCGCTCCGGGTCCGGCTCCGGGATGCCGCAGTAGCCGGCGCGCAGGTCGTGGCAGGGATCCTTGACCAGATAGGCATCAAGCCGTTTTTCGGCGGTGAGGGTGAGCGGCACCGCCACCTCCTTGCCTCGCTCGAGGCATTGCCGGATAAGGCCCACGGTTTCCACCTCGCTGCGGAAGTGGACGTAGATGAAGGGGAGGCGGGCGTTGGCAAAGGCATCAAGCTGCCAGAGCCGTTGGGCGATGGCCCGGCTCTTGGCGGCCCGCTCCGCCTTGGCGAGGGCGTTGCGGGCCGCGAGGATGGTTTTGCGCAACTGTTGGCGGTCGGGCTCGGGCATGATCTCCTCTGAGGAGGGCAGGCAAGGGGGGAACAGGAGCAGCCCGCCAGGCGGCGGCCGCGGCCGCCGGGGCTTTGACATGCTTGACGGTGCGCCCCGATTCCTGCAAGATAACCCGGTAAGCTTCCTTTTTCAACCGCAGGCATGTTGTCCTCCTGACCGATCATGGGGGCGTTCGGCGGCGGGGGTGCCGCCAATCCCCTTGACTTCGCCGTAGGGCGTGGTTATTTAAGCTTTTGATTAATATCGGGCATCCCGGCCTGGGTGGCCCGGATGCGTTGTCTGTTCCTGCATTCTTTTGACCCGTGATGAGGCGTCGATGGATTTTCTGCACCCCTGGCAGCGGCTGGAGAGCGCCGGCCTGCCCGTCTACATCGATCCCGAGCGGCCGGACTGGTTCGTTCCCGATGCCACGGCCGACGTCCTGCTTCGCGGCCTCAAGCAGGGGCTGGCCCCTCATGCGGCGGCCCGTAAGGCCGGTTTCGGGGAGCCCGCGGCGGGCCTCCTTGCCGTGGAGCGGCTGCGCGGCCAGCTCAACAGCGCTCCCCCCCCGCCCTATCGCGGCCGGGCCGCGGCTCTTCGCCTCACCGGGCTCAAGGAGTGCTGGTTCCACCTCACCGATCGCTGTAACCTCGCCTGCCGCCACTGCCTCTTTGCCGCCTCGCCCGGAGCCTCACGCAGTCTGGCGCCGGAAGCCCTCCGCCAGGGGCTTGCCGAGGCGCGGGCGCTCGGCGCCACCCTTTTGTGCTTCACCGGCGGCGAGCCCTTTGTCTACCCGGGCTTTACCCGGTTGTTGGCCGAACTTTTCACCGATCCCGCCGTGCACGCGGTGGTGCTCACCAACGGCCTGCTGCTCGCCGAAGAGCTTGCCGCCCTCAAGGCGCTGCCCGCCGACCGGCTCCACCTTCAGGTGAGCCTGGACGGCCTGGGCGAAACCCACGAGGCGCTGCGTGGCGCCGGCACCTTTGCCCGGCTGCTCGCCAACCTCGACGCCGTGCAGGCGGCGGGGCTAGCGGTCACCCTGTCGGTGGCGGTGGAAAGCGCCAACGTCGACGAGCTGCCCGGTCTGGTGGCCTTTGCCGCCGAGCGGGGGATCAAGAACCTTCATTTCCTCTGGCACTTCGTGCGCGGCAAGGGGAGTGCGGCGCAGTTCGTGGCGCCGGCCCGCATCCTGCCCCGGCTCTGCGAGGCGCAACTGCTCGCCGAGGAGCGGGGGGTGGTCATCGACAACGTCGAGGCCCTGGCCGCCCAGGTCTTTTCCTCGCCGGGCACCCGTTTCGACTTGAGCAACTCGGGCTGGGAGTCTCTGGCCGTGGGGCCGGACGGCGTGATTTATCCCTCGCCGGCCCTGGTGGGGGTGGCGGAGCTTGCCGCCGGACCGCTTGCCGATGGCCTTGAGGCGGTGTGGCGGCAGAGCCCGGTGCTGGAGACGGTGCGGCGCGCCACCCTCATCGACGCGGCAGCCGGCAGTGACAACCCCCTCGGTTTTCTGGTGGGCGGCGGCGACATCGACCACAGCTATCTTGCCGGCGGCACCCTGGTGGGCCACGACCCTTACCTGGAACTCTACCGCGGGCTTGCCTTGTGGCTCATCGCCCGCCAGGCCGGCCGCTACCCGGCCCGCGCCGTCGGCGAGCTGTTGCTGCGCATGGGCGAGGTGCGGCGGGACTGCCCGTCAGGCGGCGAGGTGGCGCTTACGCACTGCAACTGCGTGGTTTCCCTGGCCGGCGATGCGGGTCACGAATCGGTGCGCGCCTTCTACGGGGCGGCGGCCAGGACCGCCAACGAGGAGATCGCGAACCCCTTTGCCCCGGAGCAGCAGCAGGCCCGATTCATCCCGGCCGAGAGCCGCAAGAAGTCTTATGGCTGCGGTTCGCCGGTGAGTGACGCCGGGCTCGGCAAGGGCGAGGTGGTGGTGGATCTGGGCAGCGGCAGCGGGGTGGAGTGCTTCATGGCCGCGGAAAAGGTGGGGCCCGAAGGAAAGGTCTTCGGCATCGACATGACCGACGACATGCTCGCCCTGGCCCGCCGGGCCCAGCCGCAGGTGGCGGCGCGGCTAGGCTATGACAACGTCGAGTTCCGCCAGGGGTATCTTGAGCAGATCCCGCTCGCCGATGGTACCGCCCACGCGGTGATCTCCAACTGCGTGATCAACCTGAGTCCCGACAAGCGGCGCACCTTCCACGAGATCTTCCGGATTTTGCGGCCCGGCGGCCGGCTGGTGGTTTCGGACATCGCGACCGACCGCGCCATTCCGGTGACGATCAAGAACGACGCGCGCTTCCGGGGCGAGTGCCTGGGGGGCGCGCTCGAGCAGGAGCAGTTGCTCGGCATGCTCCGCGGCGCGGGCTTTGTCGGTCTGCGGCTGGTCAAGCGCTTCCCCTACCGCGAGGAGGGCGGGGTCACCTTCTATTCGCTCACCTTCTCGGGGTATAAGCCCGAGCCGGTCCGGGAGGTGGAGGTGGTCTACCGGGGGCCTTTTGCGGCGGTGACCACCGAGGCCGGGATACTGCTGCCGCACGGCAAGCGGGTGCGGTTGGGACTCGCCGAGGCACGGGCCCTCGACGAGTCGGTATTCGTCCTGGACCAGGCCGGGGCGGTGACCAACCTGGCCATGGCGAGCAGCTGCTGCGCGCCGTTCCCGCAGCCGGCGCCGCTCCCCCTGGCCTCCGCAGGCGGGAGCTGCTGCGGCGGCGAGGGCGGCGACAGTTCGCCCAAGCCCGGCAAGATCGTCTCCCTCACGCCCAAGGCGGCGCCGCAGGCCGCGCCGGAAAACGGGCGTCACCGCGCCGGCTGCATGGTCTGCGGCGGCACGCTCACCTACCTTGCCCGGGAGCGCGAGGCCGCCTGCCATTACTGCGGCGGCCGTTACCGCACCAACGCCCTCTGCGACCAGGAGCACTTTGTCTGCGACCACTGCCACCAGCAGGACGGCCTTTCCGCCATCCGGCTGCTCTGCGCCGAGAGCAGGGAGGAGGACATGCTGCGGCTGCTCCAGCAGATCCGCCGCCATCCGGCCATCCCCTTGCACGGCCCCGAGCACCACGCCATGGTGCCGGGGGTGATCCTCGCCACCTACCGCAACCGGGGCGGCAGGCTCGACCGCGAGGCGATTCTGACCGGAATCGAGCGGGGCAGCAGGGTGCCCGGCGGGGTCTGCGGCTTCTGGGGCAACTGCGGGGCCGCGGCCGGGGTGGGTATCGCCTTCAGCGTGCTGCTGGCCGCAACCCCGCTTACTCCGCAGGCCCGACAGCAGGCGCAAGGCGTCACCACCCGGGTGCTCGGCCGCATCGCCGCCATTCGCGGCGGTCGCTGCTGCCAGCGGGAATCGGTTACCGCCCTTCGGGAGGCGGCGGCCATCTCCAGGGAACTCCTGCCGGTGAGTCTGCTGGCCGAGGCCGCATTTGTCTGTGAGCAGTCGGATCGCAACCGGGAGTGCATCGGCAGGCGGTGCCCGCTGTCCGGGGGGGGCGCGGCCCTGGGGGAAGAGGGATGAGCGACACCTCCGCGGCAAGAAAAAAAAGGGGGGCGGCGGCCAAGGCGGCGATGCTGCTCCTCTTCCTCGTCGGCGCGGTGCTCCTCTTCCGCTACACCGGACTCAGCAAGTTGCTCGATCCCCAGGGACTGCGTGCGCTGGTGGAGGGTTTTGGCGCCTGGAGCCCGCTGGTCTTTATCCTCATCTACGCCGCCGGGGTCTGCCTCTTTCTGCCCGCCACCCTGTTTACCGGCATCGGGGCGCTCCTCTTCGGCACCCTGTACGGTTTTCTTTATAACGAACTCGGGGCGCTGCTCGGGGCGTCGGCCGCCTTTGCCATCGGCCGCTACCTGGGCCGGGATTTCGCCGCCTCGCTCATCGGTGACCGGCTTCGGAAGTACGACGAGCGGCTCGCGTTCAACGGCTTTGCCACCACCCTCTACCTGCGGCTCCTCTTCTTCCCCTTCACGCCCCTCAACTTCGGCATGGGGCTCACCCGGGTCTCCTTCCGCGACTATTTCTTCGGCACCTTGTTCGGGATCATCGCCGGCGGCTTTGTTCTCACCTTCTTTTTCGCCACCCTGGCCGAGGTGTGGGCCAGCGGCGACTGGTGGCAGCTCGCCAACTGGCAGACCCTGCTGTCGCTCATCCTCTTCATCGCCTCCTTTTTCATCCCCCGGCTGGTGAAGAAGTTGCGGCCGGATTTTTAGCCCACATTTCTTGTGAGTAGTGCGTGGCTTCACCAAAAAAAGTCGAGATTTCAATTTTTCGGCAGTATTTCGAGTTATTAAGGAAGGGAACATTTTGTTCATGAGAAATGCGGGTTAGCGACCATGCCGGAACTTCCCGAGGTCGAGGTGATCCGCCAGGGGCTCGAACCCCTGGTGCAGGGGCGACGGGTCGAGGCGGTGGCCTGGAGCGGCAAACCGCTGCGGCTGCCGGTGGACCGGGCCGGGCTCCGTCGCCATCTGGTGGGCAGAAGCTTTACCGGGGTGGCACGGCGTGCCAAGTACCTGCTGCTCGCCGTTGACGACGGGGCGATGCTTGCGATCCATCTCGGCATGACCGGCCGGCTCGGCCTTTTCCCCGCCACCGCGCCCCGGCTCGTTCACGACCACCTGCGCTTCCTGCTGGACAACGGCCTTGAGATGCGGTTCAATGATGCCCGCCGTTTCGGCGCGGCGCAGCTCTTTACCGCCCAACAGCTCGCGGCCGGCGACCCCTTTGCCGACCTGGGGCCCGAGCCCCTGGGGCGCGGCTTCACCGCCGCCTATCTGGCCCGCCGGGGGGCGGGCCGCCGGGTGCCGGTGAAGAGCCTGCTGATGGACAACCGGGAGGTAGTGGGGATCGGCAACATCTACGCAAGCGAGATCCTCTTCGCCGCCCGCCTCCACCCGCTGACCCCGGCCGGCGCACTCGGCCGCGACCAGTGGCAGCAGGTGGCGCGCGCTACCCGGGCCGTGTTGCGCCGGGCCATCAAGGCGGGCGGCACCACCATCGCCGATTATGTCAACGCCGGTGGCGCGCCAGGCTACTTCCAGCTGGAACTCGCCGTCTACGGCCGGGAGGGCGCACCATGCCGCCGCTGCCGGCAGCCGGTGGCGCGGCTGGTGCTCGCCGGCCGGGCCACCTATTTCTGTCCCTCATGCCAACAGGTTCTGCCCCATGCTTCCCTATCCTAAGATCGATCCGGTTCTCATCCATCTCGGCCCGCTCAAGGTCCGCTGGTACGGTCTGATGTACGTGCTGGGCTTTGGCGCCGCCTTCCTCCTGGTCCGGCACCAGCTCCGCAAGTTCAAGCTCCGGGAGATCGAGGCGCACTTCGACAACCTCAACTTCGTCCTCCTGCTGAGCCTCATCCTGGGCGGCCGGCTGGGGTATGTCCTCTTCTACAACCTCCCCTACTACCTCCACCACCCGGCCGAGATCGTCGCCACCTGGGAGGGGGGGATGTCCTTCCATGGCGCCCTGATCGGCCTGCTGCTGGGGGGGCTGCTCTACTGCCGTCGCCATGACCTCGACTTCTGGCGGGTCGCCGACCTTTACGTGGTGGCCGGGCCGGTGGGGCTGGGCCTGGGGCGGATCGGCAACTTCATCAACGGCGAACTCTACGGCCGGGAGAGCACGGTTCCCTGGGCCATGATCTTTCCCGGCGGCGGACCGCTGCCCCGCCATCCCTCGCAGCTCTATGAGAGCTTTCTCGAAGGGGTGGTGCTCTTCAGTATCCTCTGGTGGGCCAAGGACCGGGCCAGGGGGTCGGGGGCCATGCTGGCGCTCTTTCTCGTCTGCTACGGGGTGCTGCGCTGTATCGGCGAACTCTTCCGCGAGCCCGACCCGCAGCTGGGCTTCCTGTTCGGCCCACTCACCATGGGCCAACTGCTGAGCGGGGTGATGATCTTGTCCGGCCTGATGATCTTCGCCTTCAGGCGCCGGGCGGCCGGGGCTTGAGCGCTTGACGGGCTAAAGCTCCATACAGTATGTTGAAAAATCGCCGTTAGATCTTCCCTTTGCCACGCAGACCGGGGAGGCGCGGCATGTCCCCGATGACCCTGTCCGACTATTCTTTCTTTCCGCCTTCGGGCGGTTTACGAGGAGCGGGTTTCCGATGAAACGGCGGTTTGTACCCTTTTTCTTTACCCTTTTGGCGATGATCATCATGACGACCAGGCAATCCGAAGCAGCCCTGTTGGCTCCCCATCTCTACAAGAAAACCTTGGATAACGGCCTCACCCTGCTGGTCAAGGAGGTACCCGGCGCCAAGGTGGCCACGGTGCAGATCTGGGTCAAGGCGGGCAGCGCCTTTGAGAAGCCCAACGAGGCGGGGATCACCCACCTCATCGAACACATGATCTTCAAGGGCACTCCCACCCGGGGGCCGGGCGCCATCGCCGGGGCGGTGGAGGAGGTGGGCGGCCAGATCAACGCCTACACCTCTTACGACTACACGGTCTATCACGCCACCCTGCCGGCCCGGCACTGGGGTACGGCCATGGATGTGCTCACCGACGCCGTCCTCCATTCCACCTTTGACCCGGCGGAACTCGAGCGGGAGAAGAAGGTGGTGCTCGAAGAACTCTACATGCGTCGCGACCGGCCCACCACCAAGCTCTTCGAGAAGCTGATGGCCGAGGCATACACCACCCACCCCTACCGCAAGCCGATCATCGGCACCGAGAAGAGTGTCTCCTCCTTCAGCCGCGCCGACATCCTCCGTTACATCCACGAGCACTATCAGGCCAACAACATCACCGTGGTGGTGGTGGGGGACGTCGCCTATGAAGAGGTGCGCGACAAGGTGGTGGCGCTCATGGGCGGGCTCGCCAACGGCAACGGGATCACCCCGTCGCTGCCCCAGGAGCCGCCCCAGACCGCCTCGCGACTCTTCAAGGTGGAGGACGATGTCCAGCAGAGTTACATGGCCATCGCCTTTCCCATCTCCGCCTTCAGGGATGCCGACACCCCGGCCGTCGACGTGCTGAGCATGATCCTCGGCCAGGGGCAGAGTTCGCGGCTCTACTACCAGCTGCGCGACAAGCAGGGGCTGGTCTACCGCATCGATGCCTCGGCCTTCACCCCCCGCGATCCGGGCCTCCTGGAGGTGACCGCCACCCTGGACGCCGGCAAGGGCATGGCTGCCCTTGCCGCGGCGCTTGAAGAGGCGTTCAAGCTCAAGTACGTGAAGGTGAGTGACGCCGAACTCGAGCGGGCCAAGCGCAACCTGGAAAGCGATTTTGTCTTCAACCTGGAGCGTATGGAGGGGCAGGCACGAATGCTGGGCTCCTTCGAGTTTCTCACCGGCGACCCCCGTGAGCAGGAGTACCTCGCCAAGGTGCGGACCGTCACCCGGGAGGACATCCTGCGGGTGGCCAAGAAGTACCTGACCGGCGATCATGTCACCGCCGGCTTCCTGGTCCCCAGGGGAGCCGCCATGGATACCGGCCTGGGCCATTTCCAGGCCCTCATCGCCAAGGCCGACGAGGCGGCAAGCCACGCCGCCCCTCCCTCCCTGGTGGCCAACGCCTTCCTGAGCAATCTGCACCGCTTCGTACTCCCCAACGGCATCACGCTGCTGGTGCGGGAGAATCCGGCCGTGCCCACGGTGGGCATCCGGGTGGTCTTTCCTGGCGGTCTGCGGGGCGAAACCAAGGCCACCAACGGCGACTTTGCCTTTATCACCGACCTGCTGAGCAAGGGCACCGAGAAGATGTCGGCCCGCCAGATGGCGGTAACGGTGGCTGACATGGCCGGCGAACTCTCCGGTTTCAACGGCAAGAACACCTTCGGCATCAAGGGCGACTTCCTGGCCCGCTTCTTCAATCCGGCCATGGAGCTGGTCCGCGACGTGGTCCGCACCCCGGCTTTTGATCCGGCCGAGGTGGAAAAGGTGCGGCCCGAACTCCTCGCCCAGCTCAAACAGCAGGAGGATTCCCTGCCCTCCCTTGCCTTCCGCGAGTTCAACCGGGCGCTCTTCCAGGGCCATCCATACGGATTGAACACCGTGGGCTCCGAGGAAGTCCTGTCCCACGTCACCGCTGCCCAGCTCAAGAGCCTCTACCGCCAGTATGCCCGTCCCGACCGGATGGTGATTTCCATTGCCGGCGCGGTGAAGGCCGAGGAGGTGCACAAGGAGGTCGTCGCCCTGTTCGGCGACTGGCAGGCCCCGACCGGCGATGGCGGTGCCGCTGCCGAGGAACTGCTGCCGCCGGAGCCGCCGACCTCGCCCGAGATCATCACCATCGACCGGGACAAGGAGCAGGTGCATCTGATCATCGGTTTCCTGGGTACCACCCTCACCGCTCCTGACCGCTACGCCCTGGAGGTGCTGGACACCGCGCTCAGCGGCCAGAGCGGTCGGTTGTTCACCCAGCTGCGCGACAAGCAGAGCCTTGCCTACAGTCTTTCTTCCTTTTCGCTGTTGGGGCTTGACACCGGCTCCTTTGGCATCTATATCGGCACCAGTCCGGACAAGAAAAACGAGGCGGTGCAGGCGGTGTGGCGGGAACTCTACCGAGTGCGGGAAGAGCTGCTCAGCGACGAAGAACTCCAGAAGGCCAAGAATCTGATCATCGGCCATTACCAGCTGGGGCTCCAGACCCATAGCGCCCAGGCCCTGGAAGCGGCTCTGGACGAAACCTATCACCTGGGGCTTGATTTCGGCAACCGTTACGTGGCGGCCATCGACAAGGTCACCGCCGAAGAGGTGCGTGATGCGGCCCGCAAGTACATCCGGCCCAATAACTACGTGATGGTCAGTGTGGGTGCCGAGGCGCCGGACAAGGGCGCCCAGGTGATTCCCGAGCCGGCGGCCGGGACCCCCCCCCCCGCCGCCCCCGCGCGCGCCGGGCGGGCCCCCCCCCCCGGGGGGAAAGCCCCCCCCCCCCCGGCGCCCCGCGGGGGNNTCTGGAACGGCCCGATGGGCGTGTTCGAGATGAAGCCGTTCGCAGCCGGCACGAAGGCGATCGCCGACGCGATGGCCTCGTCGAAGGCGGTGACGGTGGTGGGCGGCGGCGACAGCGCGGCGGCCGTGGAGCAGTTCGGCGTGGCCGAGAAGATGTCGCACGTGTCCACCGGCGGCGGCGCGTCGCTGGAGTTCCTCGAAGGCAAGGAGCTTCCGGGCATCGCGGCGCTGACGGACAAGTAGGAACGCGAACGTGGCGACCTGCGCGCGCAAGATCCTGATCGCCCCGTCGCTCCTGGCGGCGGATTTCGGCCGCCTCGCGGAGGAGATCAGGCGCGCCGAGGACGCGGGAGCGGACCGGCTTCACGTCGACGTGATGGACGGCCATTTCGTGCCCAACATCACCATCGGGCCGCTGGTGGTCAATGCGGTGCGCAAGGTCACCGACCTGCCCCTGGACGTCCATCTGATGATTTCCGACCCGGACCGTTACATCAACAGCTTCGCCCGGGCCGGCGCCGACTGGATCACCGTCCACGTCGAGGCCTGCCGCCACCTCCACCGTACCATCCACGCCATCAAGGAACTGGGCAAGAAGGCCGGGGCGGTGTTGAATCCGGCCACCCCGCTGGAGAGTCTGGACTATATCCTCGAAGATCTGGATCTGGTGATGCTGATGAGCGTCAACCCCGGCTTCGGCGGCCAGTCGTTCATCCCCTCCACCCTGGAAAAGGTCCGGCGGCTCAAGGCGATGATCGACCAGCGGGGCCTTGCGGTGGGGATCGAACTCGACGGCGGCATCGGCCCCAAGACCCTGGGAGCGGTGGCCGAGGCCGGGGCCAACATCTTCGTCGCCGGCTCGGCGATCTTCGGTCAGCCCGACTACGCCGCGGTCATCGGCAAGATGAAGAAGCTCCTCGGCTAAGCAGCCGCCCCACCGCGCGCGCTGCGTTCGGAATAAAAAAACGCCGACTTGATCTTTCCTGTAGAAGGAAGATCAAGTCGGCGTTTTTTTGTATTAATCCGTGTTGTTGGCCGTTACCGGGTAGCATGACGCCCTGCTAAGCGTTCGCAGGGTGCCGGAGATGCGAGGCATGGTTCAGTTCGCTATACTTTTGGTATGCGAACAGGACCATAACGAAGCAGATGTGGTGCCATGCGGGCGCTTATCTACCTCAATTGGGGTAGGGCCAGGGCAGCAGCCGCCCCGGGCACTGCCCCTCGGGGCAGTCCGGCTCGAGGGAAACCCGGCCGTCGGGGGTGCCCCGCCAAAGCGCGGTCTGTCGCCTGGAAACGGTGGTGATCCGGACCTCCTTACTCGACTCCTGGCCGTTTTCGTCCGTGGCGGTGAGCCGCAGGACCGGGCCGCTCTGCGCGGAGGTGTGGAAGGAGGAGGGAACCACGAAGGAGACGATGGAGCCCTCGGCGTTCTGCGGCCGGAGCCGCACCGGCGTGCCACTGGTCTGCTGCCAGGTAAAATGCAGACTCTGCCGTTTTTCGTCGCGCGTGGCGCTGGCGTCCAGGGTCACCCGCGTGCCCACCTGATAGGAGGAGGCGAGCGGTGCCAGGTGGATTTCGGGCGGCGGGGTACCCATTTCGAGGGTCAACCGTACCGTCCGGGTTTTTGAAACCGTCTTGCCGCGACGGAAGCGGTACTTGATGTGTTCCCGACCGCTGAAGTACGGGTCGGGCTGGTAGCGGTGGTGATCCGGACCGTCCTGGGTGAGGTGGCCGTGCACATCCTTGCCAACGATTTCGACGCTGACATTGGCGCCGAAGGGGGCGCGATTCGCTTCTTTCCAGATGCGTCGCCAGTCGAGATCCAGGGTATCGGTGCTCCGCATGGTGATGTCGATGTCCTCGGCACGGAGCTGGGGTTTCTTGGGCACCCGCGCCCTGGCCAGGGCTGTGGGCGGTTTGTGGCTGAGGTTGGGGCCGGTGATGACGATATCCACTGGCTGACTGACCGCCTTGCCGTCGCTGGCCAGGAAGGTGAAGCGGTCCTCGCCCGGGAAGTCGTTGTTGGGGAGGTAGACCACCTTGGGCAGCTCGCCGGAGAGCCTGCCATGAGCGGGCGGCACGGTGATCTCGAAGGTAAGGTGGTCCTTTTCCTTGTCCTCGGCGGTGAGCTGGATGGGGACTTCGCCGCCGCCCTTGGGCATCTGGTAGGTGTGGCCAACCGCCTGGGGAGCGGTGTTGGCGGCCGGTTCCTCGACGGCCGCCACTTGTTGCTGACCAGAAGGCGGGGCCATGATGGCCGGTTTTTTGCTCCGGATGAGGAACAGATAGCCGCCGCCGGCGAGGAGCGCCACCATCAGCAGGGCGGCGCCGATGCGGGCCGCCTTCCCCGTGGCGGACGCCAGGAAGTGGGGCGGCATGGCAAATTTCGGGTTTTCGTCGCCCATATCCGTGGCCTCCTCGCCAGCGCTGGGAGCGGTGGCTAGAAAATCGGGCAAGGCCTGGGTGGCTTCGTCCTCGCCGAAGAGTTCCTCGCTGGCGGGCGCCGTCTCGTCGGTACCCAGGGTGAAGTCGGTGGAGTTGAGGCCGAAATCGTCCTCGCCCAAGGTGAAGGATTCGTCACCGCCCTTGCCCTCGTCCGCCATCAATTCGGTGAAGTCCACCTCTTCGGGGGTAAAGGGTTTTGTCTCGCTCGGCTTGCTCTTGGCGTCTTCGGTGAATTCGTCGAAGAGCTGATCGATGTCGCTGGTATCACCTCCACCGCCGCCACCACCGCTGACCACGGTTTCAGTCCCGAGATCACCGAACAGGGCATCGATTTCCGCCTGATCCACCGGCCCGCCATTGCTCGGAGGAGCGGCCGGCGCCGCAGGCGGTGACGCGGCTTTGCTGTTGCCGAAGAGGGCATCGATGTCGCTCTGGTCGATCTCGCCGGTGTCGGCGGCCTCGGCCTTGGACGCCGGGGGTGACGCGGCTTCGCTGCCGCCGAGCAGGGCATCGATGTCGTTCTGATCGATCTCGCCGGTGTCGGCGGCCTCGGCCTTGGGGGCAGACGACACCGGACCCTCTTCGTCGGCGCCGCCGAAGAGGGCGTCGATGTCGCTCTGGTCGAGGCCGTCGCCGGCGGGGGCA
>DHYV01000032.1:71340-141111 GCA_002414225.1 Desulfobulbaceae bacterium UBA5121
CGTCGATGTCGCTCTGGTCGAGGCCGTCGCCGGCGGGGGCATCGGTCTTGGCTGCGGCCGGCGGAGGGGCCTGTTCGTCGGCGCCGCCGAAGAGGGCGTCGATGTCGCTCTGGTCGAGGCCGTCGCCAGGGGCTTCTTGCTCCGGCCTGGGCGCGGACGGCACCGCGCCCAGGGGGTCGGGACGGGGGGCGGTGGTGTCGAGCAATGCCGCGATATCGGCCTGATCGATTTGCGCACCGGTCTTGTCCGCTTCCTCGAAGTCGTCCAGCCAATCGTCTATTTCGGCGGAGGTATTTTTCTCTTCGTCAGCCATGGCGTTGTGTCCGGTGGTCAGGGGTCACATGGTGCCCACCCTGGTGAGTGCTTTCCGCTTGCCCGCCTTCCGTCACGGGGCCGGATAGGAGTGCAGGGCCCGATAGAGGGGGGCCGACATTTCAACGGCCACCACATAGGAACGCTGGGCGCCCCAAGCGTTTCGGCCGCTGATGTGGATACGGAGGTAGCCGTCGAATTCCTGGAGCACCCCGGTGAGTTCCTGGCGGCCGGTGGCGGTCGGTTTGCCGGTAAAGCGGTTGCCGGTTTCGTTGTTGACCATGGCCACCATCTCGTCGGCCAGCACGATCCCGAGCAGGGAGGGGCGGTGGATGGGGTCGTCCATGGTGACGAAGGGGACAACGGTCACCGATGTCGGGGCAAAGAAGCCGGTGAAGCGGCCAATGGCGTCGTGGCCGATGGCGGCGGTCAACTGGCTCAGGTTGGCGTAGTCGGGGGCAGTGGTGGCTGCCTGGCCCTGCGGCGTCGGCGTCGGTTGCCCGGCACGGGCCAGGGGTGCCTGGCCGCAGAACAGCAGTCCGGCCACGACCAGAAGGTGCAGGAATTTTCGTGAAGCGTGCATGGTGGTTCCTCTCTTGTCCCGGATGAATGGTGGCGCTTTTAGCGACGCATGCCCTTGACCGCGATGGTGAACGGCTGCTCCGGTTCGTGGAACAGGCCGAGCAGTTCACTGTTCAGCGGCAGGTTGTATCGCCAGGAGCTTTCCACCACGCCGGTTTTGAGGCTCACCAACCGGCCTTGCAGGATCAGGGTCCGCCGGGTGTTGGTGAAGGTGGAAACCATTACGTAATCCAGAGTCGGCATGTCATTGGCGAGTTCGCCAATGTTGCGGGAGAGGATGAATTCGCCGGTCTGCGGCAGGATGTTGATCTCGCGGCCCAGGCGCAGTTCGATAACCTTCAGCCCCCGATCGGCGAGATCGGTGAGCAGTTCCTCGCCGACCAGGCGGCCGAACTCGCTTTCCCGTTTCAGGTCGGAAAGCGGCACAGCGGCCACCACCGCGACCCGGGAGGAGAGGTCGCGTTCGCCGGCGCGCTTCAGCTTATAGTAGACCTTGCCGGCTACCTCCTTGCAAATCTGGGAAAGCAAGGTTTCAGCGCTCAGGGGCTTGTCGGTATCGGACTGGTAGCGGTAGACCGGCGGCGTGGGGCGGTTTGCCGCCGCCGGCAGGGGAGGCGGCGGCTCGGACTTGGGCGCCGGGGCGGGTTCCCCCATCGTGGCCGGCTCCGGCTGCCCCGTTACCTCGGACCCGGCGGCGGCACTTGCTCCCTTGTCGTCCTGCCGGTCGCCAGGGGTGACGGCGGGGGGCGGGATTTCCCGGTGCGCCACTGCCGCGACCGGTGGGGTCTGAGACATGGGGGCGCAGCCGGCACTCAGAAGCAGTCCGAGCCAGAAACCGCAAGCTGCCCGGCGGATGGTGGTCTTTCGCATCGCAATTCCTCCCTGGAATTTATGGCGGATCTCCGTATCCGTGGAAATTTTCGTGTTCAGCCGTAGTTATTATAGTTCAAGGCGTTTCATGTAGACAACCTCATCCTCGCCGGTGCTGGCCGAGACGCTGTCTGCCAGGAGTTTGGCCACCAGCGGCGTGCGCGGGAAGATCAGGGTGGCGCTGGAGAGCATGACCGAGTTGCGGTTATCGATGAGTTTGGCGCTGACCAGGATGGAGTCGCCCGCCGGGGTGTAAGTGCCGGTGAGCATGACCGGCGCCTGCAGCTCTTGGGGCAGTTCCTCTGGGTTCCGGGAGAGGCCGTATTCGCCGCGTTTCTCCTGGAGCATGAGGCTGGTGGTCTTGCGCATTTCCACCACCCGATAGCCCCGTTGCTGGAATTCGTTCATCAGCTGTTCAGCCAGGTAGCGGCCGAAGGAGGAGGTCCGGGTCAGTTTTTTGAGGTCCACGAAGGAGCAGACCGCCATGCCCTGGGCCAGGTCGCCGCCCTGGGGGTCCGGGTCAGCGAGATGGCTGAATAACGCGCTGGCCATCTGCTTGATGTCGCCGCTGAGGTCGTTTGCCTGGCGGATGGCTGCGGCGTCGGGGTCGGCATTGGCCGCCGGGGGGGCGGCGAGGGCCGGCGAGAGGCAGAGCGCCATTACTCCCAGCAGGGCCAGAAATACGGCCGTCAGCCTGGTTCCGGTCGCAGAGGGCGAGGGGGGTTGCATATCCGTTCTCTCTCCGTTAAGTTTGAATTCCTTCGGGTTCGATGCCGTCGGCCGCGGTGGCGCGGTCAGGTGTCGAAACCCCGCGGGGTTCCGTGCCCGCTATCTCTGGTTTTCTAAACCATCGGTATAATGGCTTTTTTCCTTTAATGGAAAATGGTGCCATGTCGGCGTGGGGGTTGGGGGGCGACACTGACCGGGCAGCAACGCACCAGATGTTGTGGGGGGCAGAGGGCGGCGCTGCTAAATATGGCGGCAGCGGGGGTTGGCCCTGGCGCAGAAAAAATTATTATCGCAGGCGAGGGCGGGTTGCCGCGGGCGCCTCGTTTCTCGGGATAGCAGAGGCATGAGCGATAAAGAGAGTTATCTGGCCGACGAAGAGTTGCTGCTGGCGGATTCCGGTGAGATCCCGGAGGTCGCCTATCATGCCTCGCTCCACTTCCTGAGCACCGATCCCGAGGGGCCCGGGCTCACCCTGGAGGAGGCCGACCATTCCCGACTCATGGCTCAGGTGGTGGGCCGCTATCGGTGGATCATCCTGCGGGATCTGGACCCGGAAAACCGTGACCGCCGCATCTACCGGGGGGTGGCCCGCAGTGCCGCCAATTGGTGGCGGCTCGCGAAGTTCTGTCGGAATCGGGGGCTCTCCGCCGAGGCGGTGCGGGGCGAGGCGGCAGCGGCGCTCCGCCTCTTTCTGGCCCGGGAGCTTGCCGATACCGCCAGCGGCCGGACTTCCTCGGTGAACTGTAGTGTTGCCACCCTTGAGGCGTACGCCCGGGGGGTGGGGCTCTCCGCCGCCGATCTGCCGTCGGGTTGGCAACAGCTCTGTCCTGTCGATCCGGCGCAACCGCGGTTTCCGCGCATCCTCTCGGCGGAGGGGGGCTGATACCCTGTTTCTGGACAAAGGGGGAAGCTGCCTGGCCTGTTTTGCTGCCAACCCGGATGGTGCCGGGGTGCCGTTGCGGACAGGGGGGCGGCCAAGTTCATCACGAGCATTTCGCAAGGCAAGAGAAACCAGTTTACACGACCATGAATGCAGAATGAGAGTAGTTTTTTTTGTTTTTCTCGTGCTATCTTTCATACATGGAGAAAATGCCGCTTCCGGCGGCGAGGACGGATTGCGGCCGGGAATGGCGAGCGAGCGGTTTGCTTTAGGAGCGCCGCCGGCCGCCGCCAGAGGAGACCGATGACGGACGATACTGCCACCACCGCGCCCGCACCCCCCATCGACTTCCTGGTCGTAGACAGCCAGGCGGCGCGGCGTGCCGCCGTTGTGCAGTATCTTGCCGATGCCCGGGCGGGAGAGGTTCTTGCCGTGGCCGGCGGTCATGACGCCCGCCATCCCCTGCTTGCCAGTCAGGT
Source organism: Desulfobulbaceae bacterium UBA5121 (assembly GCA_002414225.1). Lineage (GTDB taxonomy): Bacteria > Desulfobacterota > Desulfobulbia > Desulfobulbales > UBA5123 > UBA5123. The sequence goes on from DHYV01000032.1 coordinate 75,193, forward strand.
CGGTTTCGTCATCACCGCCACCACCATGCCGCGGATGACCGGTATCGAACTGCTCCGCTTCATTCGCCGGATTCCGCGCTATTTTGATCTGCCGGTGCTGATGCTCCTCAGGGAGACGATGGAGGAAAAGATTCTCTTTGCCCAGGAGGAGGGGGCCGATTTTGTCCTCTGCGGCGAGGTTACCGCCGAGGCGCTTCTCGATGCCGTCAGCGCCATTCGGAGCCGGCGGCAGCAACGGACCCAACCGGATATTGATCTCCTGATGGCGCGGCATCTCTTCCTGCGGCGGGAGTACGATCAGGCCATCGACAAGGCTCTGCAGATCGAAGGGGTCGGCACCAACCGTGAGGCCATACAGCTGATCTGCGAATGTTACTACCGGCAAAAGAATTTTGAAAAGGCTCATCAGTATCTCAAGCAGATCATCTCCACGCCCAACAGCAAGACCCTCCACCTGCTGAGCAAGGTGTGCCTGGCGGAAAGTCAGTGCGGCGATGCCATTGCCCAACTGACCAAGGCCAACCTCCTCTACCCATCGAGCCTCGATCTCAAGATCGACCTGGGCAAACTCTATCTCAGCCTGGGCATGGAGGAGCAGGCCAAGGGACAATTCAAGGCGGTGCTGGCGGAAAACCCCTCGGATCTCCTTTTGATCAAGATGGGCAAGGCCTATCTCGCCCAGGGCCGGGTCGCGGAGGCGTGTTTCTTTCTCGACAAGGCAGAACAGCCCATCCCCGAAACCGCCTATATTTTTGCCGAACTCGCCATCGCCCTGGAGGCTGGCGGGGATCTGGCCAGGGCCGCCCGGCAGTATGAAAAGTGCCTGGAACTGGTGCCCAACAACCCCACCTTCCTGCTCAACCTGAGCAAGCTGTACTTCAAAACCGATCGCCGTGACGAGGCGCAGAGCATCATCAGTCAGCTGCACCGGCGTTTCCCCGACAACGAAAAGATAAACAATATCCTCGCGTACCTTGAGAAACACTGATTCCGTTCCCGACCGGGCAAAAAGCGGCCACCATAAAAGTGGGCCGGGCTGCGGTACGGTGGTGTGGACGCCGGTCCGTTTTTGGGCTATGATGCCGACGCTGCGCCAGGGAAGGCGCCCTGCGGCACGAGCCGCGGGCGGATCTTGTTAACCAGATGTGGAGAGGTGGCGGGTGGAAGACTATCTCGTCCGGGCCGTGACCACGGCAGGAAATGTTCGCGCCTTGGCCTGTGTGACCACCGGCCTGGTCAATGAGGCGTGCCGCCGGCACGGCGCCACCCCCACCGCCTCGGTCGCTCTTGGGCGGGCCCTCACCGCTGCGGCGCTGATGGGGGCACTGCTGAAGGACCGACAGCGGGTCGGGCTAAAGTTCGAGGGCAACGGGCCGCTCAAGAAGATCCTGGTGGAGGCCGAGAGCTGGGGCGGCGTGCGGGGTTGCGTGGGCGAGCCCTGCGCGGCGCTGCCGCCGGTGGATGGCCGCATCGACGTGGCGGGCGCCCTGGGGCGGGCCGGGTTTCTCACCGTCACCAAGGATCTCGGCTTCGGCAAGCCATACCAGGGGATGGTGCGGCTTTACACCAGTGAGATAGGCGAGGATCTGGCCTACTACCTGGCGGAATCCGAGCAGATTCCCTCGGCGGTTGGACTCACCGCCGTCCTCAGCCCGACGGGTGAAATCGCCGTGGCTGGTGGGTTTCTGGTCCAGTCGCTGCCGCCGGCTGATGAGTCGCTCATCGGTCGACTGGCCCGGCGAATCGAAAGCATGGGCGCGCTGGCGGATCTCCTCGCCGGGCCGACCGGGCCCGAAGAACTCCTGCACACCATTTTCGGCGATATCGTGCTGACCGGCCTGGGCCGCCAGGCGCTCTGTTTTCAGTGCAACTGTGGCCGGGAAAAGGTGCGGCGGGTACTCGCCGCCATGGATCGCAGCGAACTCGAGGCCATCATCGCCGAGCAGCAGGCAGTGGAAGTGGTCTGTGAATTCTGCAAAACCTCCTATCGTTTCGATACCGTTTAAGGGGAGCCCCTCGCTTCCCGTTGCTCTTGCGCCTCCATCGCGGGCCAGCCGTGGCCGATAATGAAGAATGGAAAAAATTCTTCAACTATTTGCGAATTATACGTTTCTATATTATAAACCATCGCTAACCTTTAAGTAACAGCGGCTGCGGCGCGCGAGGGTCCGGCCGGAAAAGTAACGCCTGCTGGGGCGACTTTTTCGCATTTCTAACGGTCGGGGCCGCGCGGGCCTCATGGCGTGGGGCGCGCACCGTTACCTCTGCCCCGACCGCATGGGGCGGATGGAGCGAAACCAGCAACGAGGGGAGGGGGAGAGATGGCAAACATTTTTGACGAGGGAGAGTTTTTGCGTCGCTGCGAGGTGGCCAAGGGGGTAATCGCCTGTGCCGGCGATCATGAGCAGATCGACGGGGTAAGGTGGTTTTTCCGGCGGTGCGAGAGTGATCAGGAGCAGCGCTACCGGGTGGTCTTCAGGAGCTGGAACCGGCCCCGCTACCGGAAGTTTCTGCTTACCGTGGAGGCGGTGAAAAGCCGCGGCGGGCAATGGGATATCGACGTGGTGAAGAAGGTTATCTGCGGCGGATAAAGAGGGGGGCCACCGCGGAGGCGCCAGGAGGCGATGGCGGCCAAGCGCCATGGCCCCAGGTGGTTCTCCGGCTGCCACGCAGCGTCAGGGCCGTTTGTCGGGAAACGATTTCCCGGCAAACGGCCTTTTTTGTGGCAACAAGGCGCTAAGCGTCCTCGTCGAGAAGATGGCGGCGTCGCCGGCATGAGTCGTCGGCCGGGGCGGCGCGGTCGAGCGGCATCCAGGACATGTCTGCCTCCAGGCGGAAGGAGCCGTGAAAGGGGTGTGGTGGCGCCCCCTGCCAGTCGGCCGGCGAGAGCATGGAAAAGTAGCGGCTGCCGTCTGGTTTTTCGTAGAGGTGATAGACCTGGCCCGGCTGCCGGCTGAAGGCGCAGCTGGCCCGGTGGAGCGCACGATCCTGGCGGGCGGCGGCGAGCACGGCGCGCGCCTCCTCCTGCAATGCCCGGATCTGGTCGGCAATCACCTGGAGCTTGGCCGCGGCACGAACATCCACCAGGCGGTCGGCCTGTTCGATCTCCCGGGCCAGGTCCACCAGCGAGAAGGCGGGCGCCAGCCGGCTCACCGGATAGCCCACGGCATGTTCCGGCGTCGGGGCGCCCATGCCGGGGCAATCGTTGTCCTTTTCGGCGGCCATCTACACCATCTTGTCCTCGGACCAGTCGTTGTGCTCGAACTGCTTGTGGTCCGGCTTGGGCGGCTTGACCTCCATGATCCGGTGCTCGAGCCACTTGGCGATCTTGGCGGTTTCGGCGGCGAGTTCGGCCAGTGCCTTGCCGCGGTGGCTGATCTTGTTCTTCTCGGCCAGCGGGATCTCGGCAAAGGTTTGGCCCAGGGGCGGATAGAGGAAAACCGGGTCGTAGCCGAAACCGCCCTCGCCACGGCACTCGGTGAGAATCTCGCCTTCGCAGCGGCCATCGTAGGTAAGGGCCGGGCCGCTGGGCACGGCAATGGAGATCACGCACTCAAAGGCGGCCTTGCGGTTGGCCACCCCGGACATCGCCTTGAGGAGCTTGGCGATGTTGTCCTGGTCGCTCGCCTTTTCACCGGCGTAACGGGCCGACCACACCCCGGGCGCGCCGTCCAGGGCTTCAACCACCAGACCGGAGTCGTCGGCAATGGCCGGCAGGCCCAGAACCTTGGCGGTGAAAAGCGCCTTTTTGTAAGCGTTTTCGTCAAAGGTTTCTCCGTCCTCCACCGCCTCGGGAATGGGGCCGAAGTCGTTGAGGCTCCTGAGTTCGATGTTGGTGTCCTTGAGCAGTTCCTCGAATTCCTTAACCTTGCCCTTGTTGCGGGTGGCCAAAACCAGGATGGTCTTCATGGTGCCATGGTCTCCTTGCAAGCATAACGATTGGGTCTGCAGCCGGCCACGGGTGGCAGGCAGCGGCGGCAGACCATGTAATATTCACTCCGGCACCGGAAGTCAACCTCTGGCGGGGTCAGCGCGCATTTCTCACCAGTCGAGGTTGCCGTGGCTGCGAGGCGCAAAGTGAGCGGTTAGAGTTGGCTCTGCCACGTGCTTTGTAACGCGGCAGACGCGGTAAGATCGGCTGGCCTTCGGCGAACAGAGTGTTGACTTTCCGTTCAGCAAGTGATGTTGCCAACAACTTGGGATCTCGATCAATTTACGGAAATCTTTCACTCTCTTCGTGAGAAATGCGGGCTCAGGCGCGCTCGGGATAAAGCCGGAGAATGTCCTCCTCCGCGGCCCGCATGATGCCCCGTTCGGAAATCAGGCCGGTGATCAGGCGGGCAGGGGTGACATCGAAGGCGTAGTTGGCGGTCTGGCAGCCGGGCGGGGCGATGGCGACGCGCTCTTCGCCGCCGGCGGCGGTTTTACCGGCGACATAGCAGATCTCCTCCCCGGTCCGTTCCTCGATGGGAATCTCGGCCACCCCGTCGCGGATGGTCCAGTCAAAGGTGGAGGAGGGCAGGGCCACGTAGAAGGGCACCCCGTTGTCGCGGGCCGCCAGGGCCTTGAGATAGGTACCGATCTTGTTGGCCACGTCGCCGGCCCGGGTGGTGCGGTCGGTGCCGACGATGACCATGTCCACCAGACCGTGCTGCATGAGGTGGCCGCCGGTGTTGTCGGCGATCAGGGTATGGGCAACCCCCTCCTGGCCCAGCTCCCAGGCGGTGAGCTTGGCGCCCTGCAGCCAGGGCCGGGTTTCGTCTACCCAGACATGGACCGGGATGCCGGCACCGTGCGCCGCGTAGATGGGGGCGGTGGCCGACCCGTAATCGACAAAGGCGAGCCAGCCGGCGTTGCAGTGGGTGAGGATGTTCACCGGCGCCCCTCCCTTTTGCTCGCTGATCGCCTTGATCACCGCGAAACCATGTTCGCCGATGCGCCGGCAGAAGTCGGCGTCCTCGTCGGCAATGGCCATGGCCTCGGCGTGGGCCCGGCGCCGCTTGGCCGCGGGGTCTTTTTCCTCGGCCATGGCGGCCCGCATGCGGGCCACGGCCCAGGCGAGGTTGCTCGCGGTGGGGCGGGTCCGGCAGAGGGTTTCGGCCGCCTCGGCGATGAAGCGCGCAAAGGCATCTTCTCGCTCCGGGGCGGCTGTTGCGGCACAGGCCATGCCAAAGCCCGCCGTGGCGCCGATGAGGCCCGCCCCCCGCACGTGCATCTCCTTGATCGCGGTGGCGAAATCCGCCACCGTGGCGAGATCCTCAACGACGAAGCGGTGCGGCAGCAGCCGCTGGTCGATGATCTGTGCTGCCCCTGGCCGCGCCGGGTGGGGCCAGATGGTCCGATAGGGTTTGCCGTTTACCTTCATGGGTATCCTTGCAGAAGCGAAAACGCGGCCGGCGCGTTTTGCGGCTCGTTTAAGAGAAGAGGAGTTTGGAAACCAGATAGAACGATATGAGACCCATACCGAGAGGACCGTAGAGGAACAGTCACGGCATGCAGTCGTCCCTGCCGACGCGGCGAAGCCACCAGAAGGTGAGCCCGGCGGCAAGAGCGCCGGCGACAAAGGGCAGAATTCGAAGCATGTCGGTTGCTCCTTAGCGAGGTTCAGGGTGCCGGCGGGTCCGGAGGGGGAAGGAGGGCGGCGAAGCGGGCTGCCATCTTTTCCCGGTGCGAACCGGCCCAGTAAATCTTGCCGCAGCCGGGGCAGCGGAGAAAGTCATGGTAATACTTTTCCGTGAGCGGTTCAAGGCGGTGGCGAATGGTTTCCTTGGCCACCGGCCGGAGTTGGCCGTTGCAGGCCATGCAGCGGCTGAAGGGGCGGAGCCGCGGGCTGAGGCCGTAGAGGTCCACCACCTCGCGGAGCTGTTGCGGCGGCTGCTGCGAGCGGAGGAGGTGGCCGTAGACCACCTGCTTGCGCTTGAGCAGCGCCGTGTCCCGGGTGAGCAGGATCCGCTGTTCGGCATGGGCGAGTTCGGCGAGTCGCAGGTCGTCCGCTCCGGTGACATAGGCGGCATCGAGCCCCACCATGCGCAGCAGCGGCGCGAGCCTGGCGACGTTGACATCGACGACAAAGCGGATGGCGGTTAGGGGCTGGGGCCGGAGCAGGGTGGCGCGGCAGGGGTCCACGGGCGGTCGCAGGGGGCGAACCGCGATCCGGTCGCCCGCCGCCGGCAGGTATCCGAAATCCACCGCATGGCCATTGGCCAGAAGGGCGCCGACCTCGGGGTGGGGGACGCCCAGGGCCTCGATGATGTCCTTGATCGAGGCGCGTCGGTCAAGGGGGTAGCGCACCACGCCGTCCGCGCTGGGCGCGGTGAGCAGGGGGCGAAGGTTGCCGCCGAAGAGCAGGGCGAGGGGTACCGGCGGCGGCCCCGGACTGGAGGAGAGAACCTTGCTCAGAGGGTGATCACCTGATTGCGGCCCTGGGTCTTGGCCAGATAGAGGGCGCGGTCGGCCTTGGCGACCAGCCCTTCGAAGGAGATGGAGTCGTCGCTGAAGGTGGCGACCCCGAAACTCGCCGTTACCTGGCGGCCGTTGATCTCCTGGAACAGGGTGCCGGCCAGGGTCCGGCGCAGCTGTTCGGCCAGGGAACGGGCCAGTTTCTTGTCGGTGTTGAGCAGCAGGAGGGCGAACTCCTCGCCGCCGTAGCGAGCCACCATGTCGCTGCTGCGGATGTTGTCGCGCAGAACCTCTGCCACCTGCACCAGCACCTTGTCGCCCATCGGGTGGCCAAAGTTGTCGTTGACCTCCTTGAAGTGGTCGATGTCGCAGATCAGGAGGCTGAAGGTGCCGCCGTAGCGGCGGCATCGGTCCACCTCGTCCAGGAGGCGTTCGTTGAAGAAGCGGCGGTTGTAGAGGCCGGTGAGTTCGTCGCGGATCGCCTCCCGCAGAGTGCGCGAGAAGACCTTGGCGTTGTTGATCGATACCCCCACCGCATGGGCGATGATCGAGAGCAGGGTCACGTCCTCCCGGCTGATCGGCCGTCCGGAAAGCGAGTTGTCCACCACCAGCACCCCTTCAACGGCATCGATATCCTGCTGGGCATAGACCTCGCATTCCCGGCAGACCTCTTCCTTGTGGGCGCAGTCTTCGGCGGGGATGTCGCCGCACCGGGTACCCGGCACCAGCCAGCAGCGCAGCCATTTCTTGTCATAGGCCGGGCAGGTGGTTTCCGCGCATTTCTTGATCTGCCAGCAGGAGAGGCGTTTCTTGTTGACGATGGGAATCAGTGCGAAGTTCCGGAGTTCGATCTTGCGGGTGTGGACATCGTCCTGATCCTGCCCATCGGAGAAATAAGGAAACCCGGTGACCAGGGGCTGGGTGAGCAGGAAGTCCGAGCAGATGGGGATTTCCAGGGAGCTGATCACTCCGGGGTTGAAGCCCTTGCACAGCTTGCCCTGGATGACGCCTTTGCGGTGTTTGGTAAAGAAGAGTCCCACCCGGTCGAAGTCGAAGATCTCGGCGGTGAGATCGACAAAGCGTTCCTCGATGGCGTCAAGGTCCATCTCTTCGTAGACCAGTGACAACATCTCCAGCAGGGCGATTTCCTTGGGGGTGGTGAAGCCATCCATCTCGTTCATGGTGCGTATCCTCTAAATCGTTGAGGTAGAATATCTTTTGAATAACCTGGAACGGGGGTTCTGCCAAATAAAAAAAAGGATCCGCCAGGAACGCGGATCCTTTTGGAGGCAAAGGGGATGTCCGTCGGGGACATTGGCTGAAGTGGGACGTGCGGCACGGCCTGGGGGGATTCCCCCAAGTCTACCCCGAATTTTTTGAATTTCAGAACATCAAGCTGGATGGTGCGGGACAAGGCAAAAAGAAAACGTCCTGATTTCTCAGGGCATTAAGGACGATAACGGACGTTGTCGGATTATCGACTGGTGCGAGGTCTTAATCTAACTAGCGGCTTTTGCCGTCGCCCTATTTGAAAAGCTTTTGATCATTGGCGGTTTTGCGAGCTTTTTTAAATCCGTTTTCAATACTGTCAACAACGTTAAGCATCTTTGTTATATTTTTTACATCAATATAGATATTTGTTTTTATGAATTGGTTGTCGCGATCAATCAAGCTAATGATTAGGTTTGTTTGTTTTCCGCCGTTGGCAGCGAAAAATAACAACCCCATTTGGTTCTCTTCAACGGCTGAACCGTTTTCTGCGCATGAATCATAGGGATTGCTTCCGAAGCAACCTAAGCTTTTTGATGTGTCTGCCTTGTTTTTTCGAGCGACATCAGACCATTCAATTGCCTTCTTTACCGCATTTTTTAGTTTATCTCTTATTGGCTTGCCATTTTGCGCCATAACTGTGGCATCACCAAGCCCAGTTTCACCCTTGAATAAGATATATTCCGTGTTGTTATCGCTTACCCCGACCCAAATACTGAACTTTTTGTCAAGCCAACGCTTCAATATGTCATTGTATTCTTGGCCAGCTATTTCATCTCCAACGCGATAAATATTAAATGCCTGTGCTTTTGGCAAACAAAAAGAAATAGAAAGGCCAAACAAGATTACGAAAGCAATAACACGGTTCATCCGTGTATCCTCATTACAAGCGCATAAGCTGCGAACGCAAACACTCTAGCTGCATGGAACACTCGGTTTTCATCGATCTCATGATGCTCAAAAATGAACTGCTCCTACCGCGTTCGACAGCTTCATGCGCTTGTTCCGCGGCTCTCTCCATTAGGGCGACGCTGTAGCGCGTTGTCTTTCAAGAAATCAACTACTCGCTGATCGACTAAGCGGTACTGGGTGAAGCACATGTCGTGACAGGCCCCCGGCACCAGCGCTCCGTCGAAGTTCGGAAGCAATCGACGAGCCCGATCCAATGCTCTTGCCGGATCGTATATCACTTCTTTGTCACCCACGAGCAAAAGCACGGGCACTTGTAGCTCGCGAAGTTCTTCGTCAGAGAACACATTGATCACCACGCGCAGGGTTTCAGGTGGAAGTCGAAAATGCTTGAGACCGAGATACATGAGATCAACTATGCGCCATGCATCCACCTCAGTGGCAGTACTATGGAAACCCAGCCATCCCATAAAGGAGTTTACGGTGAGGCGCGTCGGGAAGAACAGCATCAGCAGGCCACGCAAGCTGAACTGTCTTGCAATTGGCAGAAAGCTGGCCGCAGGAGACAAAAGCACTAGTTTCTGAACGCGATCCGGCGCGCCGACTGCAAAGTTAAGTGCTAACCACCCACCATACGACATGCCCACTAGAGAAGTACGATCGAGGTTCAGGGCGTCTAAGGTTGCGGCCAGCCAGGCACGATAATCGTTCGCATTTTGTATCGGTTCAGCGGGAACGCTCTTGCTTGGCTGACCCATTACATCGATGGCATATACACGGTGGTCCGTACTGAAGTCGGCGATGTTGGGTGACCACATGGTCAGCGTAGCCATATATCCGTGCAAGAGCACCAACGGCGATGCATTCTTCGGACCACTGATGACAACGTGCGTTGTGCCGAATCGACTTTGAATCTCGACCTGTTCGTACGCAACAGGCCACAACTCCATCGCGGCTTCGTATGCAGCGAGATATGCGGCTGCACCTTCAGGAGTCTTGAAGGCAGATGGCATAGTTCATCTCAATTCAGACTGCCAATCCCGGTTTGCCTGCTGGGCCGCAGAACGCCTGGGGTAACCAGCAGCGCTACCTGAGTTGCCGCGTCAGCGCCGGCGACGATCTCGCTGTCTGGCTGACCCCATTGTGAAGTGGTTTAGTAATTATCTGGCGGATCCCGGGTTATAGAATTCCAAGAAGAAGCTACCCTATTTTTCGAGCGAGACAGTGGATGAAAATCCTTTTCGAAGACGGAGGTCTTATTCTAACAGCTTAAGTATCATGCCGATATTTAAGTATAAGTGTAGATGAATATTTGTGGCAGGCCCCCAAAAAAGCCCCCAAAAAAGAAGAATGGGACCAAAACGTTGCAAATAACGGCGCAAATGATAGTCGTGGGATTTGTATCCGAATAAATTCGTATATTACGCCAATCGGCCGATTTCGCCCAGCCATGCTGATTTAATAAATTTCGACTCAACATCGTATCGAGAGTATATATATTCATCCATATAATCTCGGTAAACATAAGGTGCCGATTTGATTGCACAGTCAATCTCTGCTGAACCGACGCCCTTAAAAAACGGGAGAGCCGCTAAATTCATTATGATTTCTTTTGCGCTATAATTAGAGCTTTCTCTCATCAAAGGTGTAATTGGTACATTTTGAACAGAAACACCATTGCTAAGCAAATAATTAAAAAGAAACATCTCTCCCCCGTAACTTCCAATTTTATCAAAATCCAATTTTTTAAGCAAATCACTTTCAATCATATATAGGCAATTTTGAATATCAGGAGCAGGTGGCAAAATAACTGATTTTTTATGGTGATGTCTTAGTAAAAAAAGCGTGTTGGTGATTATTTCTAATATGACTCTGGTTGCGTCACTAAGCTGGTCTTTTGCTTTTAGAACGATTTTGTTTCGCTTTCCTAGAAGGCATTGTGCATTTGAAGAGCTCCATTTCGCATAGGCTTTGGTTAAGCTGTCTTTTTCAAACGGGTTGTCGCCATCAAGAAGGACCACCTTTTCGTTTTGATCCTTAACTTGTTCTATGCCATGCCTTATGGCGCCCCACTTTGATAGTGGTTTGTTGAAATGAACAAACCGATAATTTGTCAAGCCGGGAATTTTGATGTCTTCAGGTTTATTTCCTTGGGTTATCAGTATGAACTCATGAGGTGAAAATACCGATGCACACCTGAGCGTCTCCTGCAACAGATGATTGTCATTCTCATTTCTCAGTAATGCCGGTATAATTGTTATCATTTGCCTTTGCCTATTTGAATAAGGGGAAGACACTCCCACTCTACACTACTTTTGATTAGCGACAATCCATCGTCTGCAACTCGTACTCTAACTATCTGTATGAATTCACGCAGTTTATTTTTTTTAATTTTACTTTGGAACTTTCTCGTCATGGCCACCTCCGCTGCGGCTAGTGTACCATGCATATGTATCCCTCCAAGCAAAAGAACAAAATGCTCATCAGAAAGCCTTTTCCTTAGAACAATTCCATAATCTTCTGTTACCTTACTGCCATCTTCGGTTGTTGCATGTGAGCAGGTGTATTTTCCGCCCTCACATTCATAGATTGTATGACAATCTTCATTGTGAATTATTTTGAATTCATTTACATCGGCGAGTATGTGTTTGCTCAATTCATTGTAGGATGCTGCTCCTATCAGTAAAAGATTTTTCTCTTCTTGTGGCACAGAATAAAATGAAATTACATTTAACGTAACATTGTGCCCGTGTAGATGTTTAGCTATTTTCTGAAGCGCCAATGTTTCTGCGGAATGGACATATGCTCTCAAGGACGGCGGATTTTTCCCGTCTTGCATCCGTTTTAAAGAACACTTTACCTCCAGCTGCGAGTCAGAGCGTGTAAATGGAAACACGTTTGATATAAGGCGTTGGTCCCTATATTGGATATAGGTGCGGGCCATTTTTTCGATGACCAAGGTTAAAAGGACGCTAACAATGTATCCCATTATAATCTTAAACATTTCTCTTAGCCTTTTTGCTTGACGCGGGGATTGCCTGGCGCCTCCAAAATTTTTCGGCTCAGGTTGCCCCGCTGGGTAGCGGCGGAAGCGCCCCCCTCCATTCTTGGTATTCTTTTCCTTTCGGAGTTACAGTTATCATATTCGAAGCATCAAGAGTTATAAGGTGGTGTGATTCAAGAGCATTGATTATCGCTTGTCGTTCAGTAGCTGCAGTGATCAATGGCAACCAGAAAGAGTCATAATGAGCATATGTGGTTGATTGAGGTAGGCCAATAAGCCAATCAAGAACTACCTGAGTGCTACGAACTAAGTAAAAATTAAGGTAGCGATACTCCCAAAGATATGCGTTTGCGATATGAGCTCTTACAAGTTGTTCTATTGCTTGTCTTTGTTCTGTCGTTAAATTTTGTGGTAATCCCTGGATTTTGTCTTCTGTTGGTTCTGGATGTGGTTTTTTTGTATCTTCTTTTAACTGGTTGCTTTGTGGAGTACTAACCTCTGTTCCACCAGGAAGCTTTATTTTGGCAATGCGTAGCAATAATGCTTTAATGTCCTCGTTGAACTTGAATATGAAAACAATAGCTACAACAGATAGTAATACAGGTGTCGTTAGAATTACCCTAATGTATTCTAGTATCAATTTTGCTTTTTCCAAAATGCTATCCTCACCAGAAGACCGTTGCAGCCCGTTCTAATCAGCTATAGGCTGCATCCATGTAGTTCATATGTAATAGTTTCCGTGTAGCGCCTAAACATAGTCAGTGCCACCTACCGTCTCAGCCTCTATGCCTGCTGAGCGCAGCGAAGGTAGGCCGCAGGCCGTGAGAAAAGCGGCCTAGTTGGAGCCTCCGGCCGGGCTTGTGTTTTTCCAGACTCCCCTGACTTCCCCACCCGTTTTCCCTTTAAAGAAGTGCTTTTGGGAAGGCTGGCCAGAACACTTCGGACCTGACTTGTGCGCATAGCACAGGAAAAGCGACTTCCCGCCTAACAATTAAACAATTATGTTTCTCTATCTACTCTCAACCACCCTGTCAATAATATTCCCCTCCACAGTTAGCCAGGCAGCAAGATCTACCCTAACAAATCTGGCTTGCCAATGACCCCGGAGTCATGGTTATCTCTAGGCAGGTTACCTGCTCAGGTGCCTCTTGCTTGCCATACGCCGGCTCCGAACTGCCCGGCTTTTGCCTGCCTTCACCGCCAGGCGGGTGGAGGCAGGCAGAGGCCGGCGCAGTTGTCGCCAGGCCCTCAACGCAAAAAGGGGGGCGAATGACTATCAGCCCCCCTTCAAACGTAATCCCTGTTTCCAGCTATCCCTTGATAACACAGGCCTCCTAAGCCAAAATCGTTGTGTCAAAAGTTGACGCAAATGCAGGTCTTGCCCGACAGGCGTATTAAACCCCTGTTTTTCGGATCGGAATAACCTTTCCCCCACTCTTCAGCTCGTCCAGATAATCCGCCCAGGCCTGCATCATCTTCCGCCGCTCTTTGAGGTGCGCCGTCCGGTTGTACGCCCTGCCCAGGGGATCGCGCACCGCGTGGGCCAACTGGTGCTCGATGAAGTCGGGCCGGAAGCCCAATACCTCGTCAAGGATGGTGCGGGCCACGGCCCGGAAACCATGGCCGGTGATCTCTGTCTTGGTGTCGATGCCCATACGGCGCATGGCGGCGTTCAACGCCATGTCGGACATGGGCCTTGCGTTGGTCCTGCCGGACGGGAAGACATAGGGAGAGGTGCCGGTGACGGGGCGTATTTCGTGCAGGATCGCCAAGGCTTGGCGAGACAGAGGGACGATGTGCTGGGTTTCGGTCTTGCTGACCAGGTAGGACCATTCCGCCTTGTCCAGGTCAACGTCTGCCCATTGCATGGTGCGCAGCTCGCCAGGACGGACAAACACCAAGGGCATCAGGCGCAGGGCGCATTGGACCACCAGAGAGCCGCGGTAGTCGTCCAGGATGCGCAAAAGGGGTGCCAGTTCCTTGGGGTCGGTGGTGGCGGCCCGGTGTTTGGTCTTGATCGGGGTGATAGCGCCGCGCAGGTCGGCGGAAGGGTCACGGTCACAGCGACCGGTTGCCAGGCCGTAGCGGAACACCTGGCCGCACAGGCCGCGCACCCGGTGGGCGGTGTAGGCCGCTCCTCGGGCCTCGATACGGCGGAGCATGGCCAGCAGAACCGGGGCGTCAATCTCACCAAAGGGCTTGTCGCCGATCTCTTCGAAGACATCACGGGCCAGCATGGCAAGGATTGCCTTGGCCGTGGTGGGCGCCCACTGGGGCAGGAAGGTGGCGTGCCACTCGCGGGCCACCACCTCGAAGGTTTCCTGCTCCTTGGCTCTGGCCGCCTCCTCCTCTTTCCTGGCCGCGCTGGGATCGATCCCCTTGGCCACCAGTTCGCGGGCCTCGTCGCGCCTTTGCCGGGCCTCGGCAAGCGATATTTCCGGAAAGGCCCCTAAAGCAAGCTTCCTCTCGCGGCCCTCAAAACGGTACTTGAGCCGCCACAGCTTGCCGCCGCTGGGGGTGACCAGCAGGTAAAGGCCCCCACCGTCAGAGAGCTTGTACTCTTTTTCCTTGGGCTTGGCGTTGCTGATTTGCAGGGGTGCCAGTGGTATTGTCCGCCTGGGCATAGGCTTTCCTCCAGGAAATGGTTTTAGGGGCCTTTGCACAACCGCGATGCAAAAAGGCCCCCAAGGAGGCCCCTAAACTTCTTGGATTTTAGCATATCAAGCTGGACGTTACCGGACAAGCCAAAAGAAAAAGCCCTGATTTCTCAGGGCTTTAAGGACGATAACGGACGTTATCGGATTATGCGGTGGTGCCGGAGGTCGGAATCGAACCGACACGGGGTTGCCCCCGCGGGATTTTGAGTCCCGTGCGTCTACCAGTTTCACCACTCCGGCGAGGTGTTACGCGGCAACTATAGAGAGCATCCTTACCCCTGTCAAGGAGAAATCGGCGCCATTCCTGGTCGTGCCGGCCCCAGTCCTGGCCCGCATTTTTCTCGAACAGCGTTCTTGCTTTCCGCGGAAGGGGCGAGCCCCCCAGGCGGTTGGCAATAGCTCCTGTTGTGCGGAAAGCAGCCCCTAGGTTGTTCGTGAGAAGCGCGGCTTAGCTGTGGGTTCCAGGCAGGAAGACCTCCTGGAAGCGATAGAAGTACTGAAAGCCGGACCAGAGGGTAAGCGCCAGCGAGAGGTAGAGAATACCGAGTCCCAGGTGGTGGAGATAGGGAATGGGCAGCACCCCGAGGGGGAAGATGAGGATGCAGAGGGCGGTGTACTGGGCAATGGACTTGAACTTGCCGAGCCGGCTCGCCGCCACCACGATGCCCGACGAGGCGGCGACGCCGCGCAGGCCGGTGATGCAGAGTTCGCGGGCGATGATCAGGAAGCTCACCCAGGCGGGAATCCGGTCCATGGGAATCAGCATGATCAGCGCCGAGGAAACCAGCACCTTGTCGGCGAGCGGATCCATGAGCTTGCCGAGCACGGTTTCGATCTGGTGCTTGCGGGCGTAGTAGCCGTCGGCCAGGTCGGTGAAGGCGGCGGAGAGGAAAAGGGCAAAGGCAAGCAGACTCACCCCCGGGCTCGCGTCGGGGTGAAAGCAGAGGAGCAAAAACGGCACCACCGCAAAGCGGTAAGCGGTAAGCAGATTGGGAACAGTGGCGAGTCGGCGCAAGGTAGATACGTTTTCGTCTGGCTGGCCGTCGCCCGGCCGGTTATTTACGGGTGGTGCGTAAAAAAAATCCCCGGGCAACGGGGAGCACGGTTCGATTCCGGGGGGCGCCTGCGTCAGTTGACGGCCGCATCCGCCAGGTAGAGTCGACTGGTCGGCGCGCCGGAGGCCCGGTAGCGCTGGTAGTGCTGGAGCACCTCTTTGACGTAGTTTTCAGTCTCCGGCAACGGCGGCACGGTATGCCGGGCCGCGACCACCCGCTGGGGGCCGGCGTTGTATGCCGCCAGGGCGAGGCGCAGGTTGCCGTGAAAGCGGTCCAGGAGCAACCCCAGGTAGCGGGTGCCGCCCATGATGTTGGCCCTGGGGTCAAAGGGATCATCGACCGCCATGTCGCGGGCTGTTTCCGGCATGAGCTGCATGAGGCCCATGGCGCCTTTGCTGGAGACGGCCCGGTGGTCGAAGCCCGATTCCACCTTGATCACCGCCCTGACCAGCAGGGGGTCCACCGCGAAACGGCTGGCCGCCTCGCGGATATAGGTTTCGTAGGTGCGCCAGGTGGCCTGCGTGCCAGGTTCCTCCAAGAGCGGCAGGGGCTGGTAGCGCTGGTCAGCCGGCACGTTGGTGTAATGGGTTACCCCCTGTTCGTCGACATAGGCGTAGATGGTCGCCTGCCCGGGCGCGGCCAGCATGAACAGGCCGGCCCCGCCGCAGAGCAGTGCGATCAGCAGGTGAGTAAACCGTTTTTCTCTCATCCCTTTTTTATACTATGCTTTTTGCCTTTTTTGCCAGTCGGCGAGGAATTTTTCAAGGCCGATATCGGTAAGCGGGTGCTTGGCGAGCTGGGCGATCACCTTGAAGGGAATGGTGGCGACATGGGCGCCGATCATGGCCGAGTCGATGACGTGCATGGGATGGCGGATGCTGGCGACAATGATCTCGGTGGTGAAGCCGTAGTTGTCGAAGATGGTCATGATCTGTTCGATCAGTTCCATGCCGTCCTGGGAGATGTCGTCGAGGCGCCCGACAAAGGGGCTGACGTAGGTGGCGCCGGCCTTGGCGGCGAGCAGGGCCTGGGCCGCGGAGAAGACCAGGGTGACGTTGGTCTTGATCCCTTCGGCGGTAAAGCGCTTGGTGGCCTTGAGTCCCTCGGTGGTCATCGGCACCTTGATGACGATGTTGTCGTGGAGGGCGGCGAGCTTGCGGCCCTCCTCCACCATGCCGTCGGCGTCCAGGCTCACCACCTCGGCGCTCACCGGACCGTCCACCAGCTCGCAGATTTCTTTAAGGATTTCGATGAAATCACGGCCTTCCTTGGCAACCAGGGAGGGGTTGGTGGTAACCCCGTCCACCATGCCCAGGGCGACGGCCTGTTTGATTTCCTCGGTGTTGGCGGTATCGATAAAGAACTTCATTTTCGTGCTCCTAAGCAGATGCGTTATTCAGAAGGTTGTTGTTGGGAAAGAAAAGCGCTGCGGCAGGCGTCACCGCAGAAGTAATAGGTCCGGCCGCCCTGCTGGCAGGTAACGGCCTGGCCCTGAGGGATGTAAACATGGCAGACCGGGTCTTCGATGAGCACATCCTGGACCGGGGGGGCATACTCCGCAGCCGTCCGGGATTGGGGGCGGGAGACGGGGGCCCGGCGGTCGCCGAACAGCAGCCGGTAGAGGAAATAAAAGAGCAGACCGAGGACGATGAAGCGGATCATGGCGTGTCGCCTTCCTTATTTCCTTGCCAGCGGCATTTCCGGATCACCTCTCCGGATTGATCGAGTCCCCGGCGCAGCTGGCGGATGGTGCGGCCGGCCAGGGGGTGCGGATGGTCCGGGGCCAGTTCCTCCAGCGGCGCCAGCACGAAAAGCCGGTTGGCGAGTTCCGGATGGGGAAGCACCAGCTCCGGGGTACTGAGTATCCGGTCGTCGTATAGGAGCAGGTCGAGGTCCACGGTGCGGTCCCGGCCCATGGCGCGGTCTCGGCCCATGGCGTGCTCGATGGCCAGCAGCACGGCGAGCAGCTCGCCGGGTTCGAGCGCCGTTTCCACGGCCCCGGCCGCGTTGGTAAACCACTGGGCGGAAACCATGCCCACCGGCGCCGTCTCGTACGGCGCCGAGAGTCCAAGCAGGGTCACCCCCGGGGTTGCGCCCAGCCGGTGCCATGCCTCGCGCAGGTTGGCGCGACCGTCGCCCAGGTTCGAGCCCAGGCCGATAAAGGCGAGCGCCATGGGGCCTTGCGTTTACAGATCCTGGAGGCCCAGGACGTCGAACATGGTGTAGAGGCCGTTGGCCTGGCCCACCACCCAGGCGGCGGCAAGGGCCGCGCCGCGGGCGAAGTTGTCGCGGTTATGGGCCCGGTGGGTGAGTTCCAGCCGCTCGCCGGCCCCGGCAAAGTAAACGGTGTGCTCGCCGACGATATCCCCGGCCCGGATGGTCTGGATGCCGATTTCCTGGTCGGTGCGTTCGCCGATGATGCCGTGCCGTTCATAGACCCCCACCTTGGCCAGATCGCGGTTGACCCCCTCGGCCACCATTTCGCCGAGCTTGATGGCGGTGCCGCTGGGGGCGTCCTTCTTCATCCGGTGATGGGCCTCGACGATCTCGATGTCGTAGGCGTCGCCGAGAATGGCGGCCATCTTCTTGGCCACCTTGAAGAGCACGTTGACCCCCACCGCCATGTTGGGTGCCTGTACGCAGGGGAAGTGGGTAGCGAGTTCCTTGAGTTCGGCCAGGTTTTCGGCGGTGAGGCCGGTGGTGCCGATGACCATGGCCCGGCGGTGCTTTGCCGCCTGGCGGGCGAGCGCCATGGTGGCCTCGTGGAAGGTGAAGTCGATGATCACCTCGCCCTGGTCGATGACCGCTTCGGGACTCGCGGCCACGGTGATGCCGGTGGTGGCGTAGCCGCCCAGCTCGCCCATCTCCTTGCCCACTTCGGGGCTGTCCGGCCGTTCGAAGCCGGCCGCCACGGTGAGGCCGGGATGCTGATTCACCATGTAGCCGATGCGCCGCCCCATGCGGCCGGCGGCGCCGGCGATAATGACCTTGGTCATGAAAGTAACTCCTTAGCAGATAATCAATCAGGGAAAGCTATTGGCCGTTGGTTGGCATTTGGCGATTGGCAAGATCGCGACCCAAAACAGTGGTTGTACTGCCAATAGCCAATGGCTAAATGCTCACAGTTCCATCCTTGTTACAGCAGGCCGTAGGCGGTGAGGGCGTCCTTGAGCCGGTCGCTGGTGGCCGCGTTGAGCGCGGCCATGGGCAGCCGGACCTCGCCGCTCTTGATCTTGCCCATCATCGCCAGGGCGGTCTTGGCCGGCACCGGGTTGGTGTCGTAGAACATCGCCTGCATGAGGGGGAAGAGCTTGTAGTGGAGTTCGCGGGCGCGGACGAACTCGCCGGCCAGGGCGGCGTCCATCATCTGGGCCATGTCCTTGGGTTCGACGTTGGAGGTCACCGAGATCACCCCGGTGCCGCCGATGGCCACGGTTGCCATGCAGGTGGGGTCGTCGCCGGAAAGAACCGCGAAGTCGTCGGGGCAGAGGCGGATCACTTCGGCTATCTGGGCCAGGCTGCCGGTGGCCTCCTTGATGCCGACGATGTTGTCGATCGCGGCGCAGCGGGCCACGGCCGGGGGCAGCATGTTGACACTGGTGCGGCCCGGCACGTTGTAGAGGATGATGGGGATGTCCACCGCCTCGGCCACCGCCTTGAAGTGCTGGTAGAGGCCTTCCTGGGAGGGCTTGTTGTAGTAAGGGGTGATCATCAGCGCCCCGTCGGCACCGGCCTTTTTGGCGTGGCGGGTGAGTTCGATGGACTCGGCGGTGGAGTTGGACCCGGTGCCGGCGAGCACCGGAACCCGGCCGTTGACCTGCTTGATGGTCAGTTCCACCACCCGGTGGTGTTCCTCGTGGCTCAGGGTGGCGGACTCGCCGGTGGTGCCGCAGGGCACGATGCCGTGGGTGCCGCCGGCGATCTGGAACTCGATGAGGTTCTTGAGCCCCTGTTCGTCGACCTGGCCGTCGATCATCGGGGTGACAATGGCGACAAAGGCGCCGCGAAAGATGTTCATATCTGCTCCTCCTGCAAAAGGCATAAAGGTTTGGGTGTTCACTCTAGGGCGCGACGGTCTGGCCGCCGACGGCCTCGGGCTGGAGCTGGCCGTCGTAGATGATCTTGGCCGCCCCCTCAAGAAAGACCTCTTGGGGCGGCTGGCCCCCGGGGGCCGCGAAATGGATGATCAGCGGCTCGCCGCCCGAGGTGGTCACCGTCACCGGCGGGGTGACCCGGCCGGTGAGCACGGCGAGAATCGCCGCCGCCACCGCGCCGGTGCCGCAGGCCATGGTCTCGTCTTCAACCCCGCGTTCGTAGGTGCGTACCTTGAGGGCGCTCGCGCCCAGAACCTGGGCAAAGTTGGCGTTGGTGCCGGCCGGCTTGAAGTGGGGGTGGTAGCGGAGTTCCCGGCCCCAGTCCGCCACCGGGGTTGTTGCCGCGTCGTCCACGAAGAGCACGGCGTGGGGCACGCCGGTATTGAGGCTGTGCACCCTTCGCGCCGCGCCCCCGACGACCAGCTCCGCGTCCAGTGCCAGACCGGTGGGCGGGGTCATGGCCAGCTTGACCTGATCGCCCACGATCTCGGCGGCGATGATCCCGGCCAGGGTCTTGAAGCGCATGGCCGGCGGCGCGATGTTGTTGCGATGGGCGAAGCGGGCCGCGCACCGGGCGCCGTTGCCGCACATCTCGGCGATACTGCCGTCGGCGTTCAGAAAGGTCCAGGCGAAGTCGGCCTCGTCGCTGGTTTCGATGAGGATGAGGCCGTCTGCCCCCACTGAAAACTTGCGGCGGCATACGGCCCGGGCAAAGGATGCCAGTTCGCCGCGGTCGAGAAAGGGGGCGCGGTGGTCGATGACGATGAAGTCGTTGCCGCTGCCGCTCATCTTGGTGAAGGGGATGGGGAGGTTCATTCGATACGGCCAGTTTTCAGTTGTGGAGGCGTGGGGGTTGTGATGGCGATGTGTTTGTTCTTGCTGGTAGAAGTTTCACCGCGGGACACGTAAAACCGCCGTTATCGCAAAAATTCCGGAATCGTTTCCCCCCGAACCAGATCGTCGAGGGTTTCCCGCTGGCGGATCACGTGGAAGGCGTCGCCCCGGACCAGCACCTCGGGCACCTTGGTCCGGGAGTTGTAGTTGGACGACATGGTGAATCCGTAGGCGCCGGCGCTCATCACCGCCAGCAGATCCCCGGCCTCGCAGGCCGGCACCTCGGCGTCCCGGGCCAGGAAGTCGCCGGTTTCGCAGATGGGGCCCACCACGTCGGCCACCACCTTGTCTTGGCGCTGTTGGTTCACCGGCAGGATGGCGTGGTAGGCGCCATAGAGGCTGGGCCGGGCCAGGTCGTTCATGCCGGCGTCGACGATGACGAACTTCTTGGCGACGTTGGTCTTGGTGTAAAGGACGCGGGAAACCAGGATGCCAGCGTTTCCCACTATAACCCTTCCAGGTTCCAGGATCAAGGTGCACTTCAGGCCGGCCATTTCCTCCTTGAGGGCCGCGGCGTACGCCTCGGGATGGGGCGGCGCCTCGGCGTTGTAGGTGATGCCGAGGCCGCCGCCCAGGTCGAGATGGCTGATGGCGATCCCGGCCTCGGCCAGCCGGGCGAGGAACGCCTTGACCTTGCGGAGCGATTCGACAAAGGGGCCCACCTGGGTGAGCTGGGAGCCGATGTGGCAGCTCACTCCCTTGACCTCGATGTTGTCCATCGCGGCGGCCCGCTGATAGACGGCGAGGGCCTGATCGATGGCAATGCCGAACTTGTTCTTGGCGAGCCCGGTTGAGATGTAGGCGTGGGTCTTGGGGTCCACGTCCGGGTTGATCCGGAAGGAAACCGGTGCCGTCACCCCGAGGGATGCCGCCACCCGCGCCAGCGCGTCGAGTTCCTGCTCGGACTCGACGTTGAAGAGCAGAATGCCGGCCTTGAGCGCCGCGGCAAGCTCGGCCTCGGTCTTGCCCACCCCGGAGTAGACTATTCTTTGCGGGTCGATGCCGGCCTTGAGCGCCCGGAAGAGTTCGCCGCCGGAAACGATGTCGGCCCCGCCGCCGAGCGATGCGAAGAGGCGCAGGATGGCGATGTTGGAACAGGCCTTGGTGGCGAAACAGGTGACATGCGGCAGGTCGCCGAAGGCGTTGTCAAAGGCCTTGAAATGCTGGGTCAGGGTGGCGGTGCTGTAAAGATAAAAAGGGGTGCCCACCGCCTCGGCAATGGCGGCGACCGCCACCTCTTCGGCGTGGAGCTGCTGGTTCTGGTAGTCGAAATGGTGCATGGTCTGTCACCGTGGTACGGTTGTGAGGGGGCTTGCCCGCTCCCTCGGGAATCAGTCGTTTTGGCCCACCACCAGCTCCGCTTCCTTGGAGAGCGGGCTCTCGTTGGCCGGCTCGGCCTGGTCGAAGGCGGTAACCGCGTAGTACCAGCGATCGGCGCCGCGGGTGGAGTGGGTGTCGAGGAAGGAGAGGCGGTCGGCGCCGGTACTCCCCAGCAGCTGCGGCTTGGTCTGGTCGGCCCGTCGCCGGTAGATCCGGTAGCCGGCCAGGTCGGACTCGTTGACCCCGGCCCAGAGTACCTTGACCCCACCGTCGGTCTGCACCGCCGTCACCTCCTGGGGCGGGGCCGGCGGGGTCAGATCAAGGGGCCGGGCGTCGGCCGCCTCGCTCATCATCCCCACCGCGTCATCGTTCAGCGCCTGGATCTTGTAGAAGTACCGCTTACCGTTCACCACCTCCAGATCCTGGTAGGTGGTGTCGGTGATGGGGGCGCCCAGCGGCATCAGTTCGGCCCCGGCCACGCTGCGGAAGATCTGGTAGCGGAGCGGTTTGGCGAGCGGCGCGCCATCGATGTGGCTTGCCGGCGGCTGCCAGTGCAGGGTGACCCGGGAGTCGCCCGCCTCGGCGGTCACCGCGGTGGCGGGCTTGATCAGGGTGTTCCAGGTAAAGGAGACGATGTTCGAGGCCGCACTTGCGTAGTACCAGCCGAGCTTGGTGCGCACCTTGTAGGAGTAACGGTACCCGGGCCGGAGTACTGCCTCGGTGTAGTGGACCTGATCGCCGGGGGAGACGTTGTCCCCGCTCACCTTGATGGGCGAGCCGAAGGGAATGGGGCAGCCATCGCAGTGCTCCCCCTCTTTCTCCACCGCCCGCAACAGTTCGAAGCCGTCGATGGCGGCGAGTTTCTCGCCCTGCACGGTGGTGCGCGGCGCCGTCCAGATGAGGGTGACCCCCTGCTCGTCGAGCCGGTAGCGCAGGTCGCTCACCGGGGTCGGCAGCACGGTTTCCGGCGGCACCGGCGGGGTTTTGCGGCCGCAGCCCGCGGCGACCAGCAGGGCCACGAGCAGCAGGGCGGCGAGGAAGGGCCAGGGGCGGGCGGGGCGGTGGCGTCTCATGGGACCAGTTCCAGGGTCTGTTCGGCAAGGGCCAGGGCCTCGGTCACCCGGTCGAGGCCGGTGCCGCCGGTGGAACGGCGGCTCGCCACCGAGCCGGGCACGGTGAGCAGGGGGAAGACATCCTCGTCGATGGTGTCGGAAAAGCGGCGCAGCTCGTCGATGGTCAGCTCCGCCAGTTCCTTGGCCTGCTCGATGCAGTAGGCCACGGTGCGGCCGACGATGGCGTGGGCCTCGCGGAAGGGGATGTTCTTCCGCACCAGATAGTCGGCGAGGTCGGTGGCGGTCATGTAGCCGCCGTGGGTGCAGTCGAGGAGCCGGTCGCGGTTGAAGGTGAGGTTGGCCATCAGCTCGGCGGCGATGGCGAGCGAGTGGCTCACCGTGTCCACGGTATCGAAGATCGGTTCCTTGTCCTCCTGGAGGTCGCGGTTGTAGGTAAGCGGCAGCCCTTTGAGGATGGTGAGGAGCGCCATCAGGTTACCCACCACCCGGCCGGACTTGCCGCGGATGAGTTCCGGGATGTCGGGGTTCTTCTTCTGCGGCATGATGGAGCTGCCGGTGCAGTAGGCATCGGCCAGCCGCACGAAGCGGAACTCCTCACTGGTCCAGAGCACCAGCTCCTCGGAGAGCCGGCTTAAGTGGAGCTGGACGAGGCTTGCCGCGGCGAGGAACTCCACGGCAAAATCGCGGTCGCCCACCGTGTCCATGGAGTTGGCGGTAACCGCCGGGAATCCAAGCTCCCGGGCCACGAAGTCGCGGTCGATGGGCAATCCCGTGCCGGCCAGCGCCGCAGCGCCCAGGGGCAGGACGTTGATCCGCTTAAGCCCGTCGGCGAGCCGGGCCTTGTCACGGCCGAACATCTCGTAGTAGGCGAGCAGGTGGTGGGAGACCAGCACCGGCTGGGCCCGCTGGAGATGGGTGTAACCGGGCATGATGGCGCCCAGGTTGGCCCGGGCCTGGCGGACCAGGGCCTTTTGCAGGCCGGTGAGGAGAGCGATCAGGCGCTCGCTCTCCTCGCGGAGGTAGAGGCGGATGTCGAGCGCCACCTGATCGTTGCGGCTCCGGGCGGTGTGCAGCTTGGCCCCGGCCGGGCCGATCCGCTCCACCAGGGTCTTCTCGATGTTCATGTGGATGTCTTCCAGTTCCGGCCGGAAGACAAAGGTGCCGGCGTCGATCTCGGCCTCGATGGTGTCGAGCCCGGTGAGGATCTGGTCCCGCTCTGCGGCGGTGATCAGCCCCTGCTGGGCCAGCATCCTGGCGTGGGCCCGGCTGCCGGCGATGTCGTGCCGGTAGAGGCGGGCGTCGTAGTGGATGGAGGCGGTGAATGCCTCCACCGAGGCGGCGGTCTTTTCGGCGAACCGGCCGCCCCACATCTTGGCGGGAGCGGCCGGGGTGTTGTCGGTGGTCATGGATATGCCGTTGTTCGGGGACGGCTTGGGAGAAGGCGTCCGGGTTTGTGGTTCGCGGTTTGCGCCGTTACGGCTGCCGGGTCAGCGCCTGGATCTTGAGCCGCAGGGCGTTCAGCCGGATGAAGCCGCCGGCGTCGGCCTGGGTGTAGACCGCGTCTTCCTCGAAGGTGGCGAAGCTCTCCTGGTAGAGGGAGTTGGCCGACTTGCGGCCCACCGGGATGCAGTTGCCCTTGTAGAGCTTGAGCCGCACGATACCGTTCACGGTGGCCTGGCTCGCGTCCATGGTGGTCTGCATGAGCCGCATCTCCGGCGAGAACCAGAAGCCGTTGTAAATGAGTTCCGAGTAGCGGCCCACCAGGCTGTCGCGGATTTTCATCACCTCGCGGTCCAGGGTGATGGTTTCCAGATCCCGATGGGCGGCGCGGAGGATGGTGCCGCCAGGGGTCTCGTAGACGCCGCGGGACTTCNNACGAAGCGGTTCTCCACCATGTCGAGCCTGCCGATACCGTTGGCCCCGCCGAGCTTGTTGAGCCTGCCGAGCAGGGCCGCCGGGCTCAACCGCTCGCCGTCGATGGCCACCGGGCTGCCGCCCTCGAACTCGATCTCGACATAGGTTGGCTTGTCCGGGGCATTCTCGGGTGAAACCGACAGTTTGAACATCGATTCCTCGGGCTCGTTCCAGGGGTCTTCCAGGATGCCGCCCTCGAAGCTGATGTGGAGGAGGTTCTCATCGGAGCTGTAGGGCTTCTCCTTGGTCACCGGCACCGGGATGTCGTGCTTCTTGGCGTAGTCGATGAGCTTCGAGCGGGAGTTNNGCCCTTGCCGGTGGCGCCGTGGCTCACCGTGTCGGCCTCTTCGGCCTCGGCCACCCGCACCTGCTCCCTGGCGATTACCGGCCGGGCGAGCGAGGTGCCGAGCAGATACGAGCCCTCGTAGATGGCGTTGGCCCGGAAGGCCGGGAAGACGTAGTCGCGGACGAACTCCTCGCGCAGGTCCGAGATCACCACCTTGTCGGCACCGGTGGCCATGCCCTTGGCGCGCACCGCCTCCCAGTTTTCCTCCTGGCCGACGTCGGCGGCGAAGGCAACCACCGGGCACTGGTACTCCTCCTTGAGCCATTTGAGGATCACCGAGGTATCAAGGCCGCCCGAATAGGCGAGAACGATTTTGTTGATGTTGGCTTTCATGTGTTTTCCTGCCTTGCTGAAAAAACGTTGTTCGAGTCTCGAAGGGGGTCGGATCAGCGGCGGCCCCCCTCGGGGGGGACAGGCGTGCCGGCGCCGCTGACGTTCTTCCCTGCGAAAGGAGTGGCCTGTTGCCGTGTCAGTCGATATGGGTGGCGAGGATCGCCTTGTGGATATGGAGTTTGTTCTCCGCCTGGTCCCAGGCCACGCACTGCGGTCCTTCGAGCACCTCGTCGGTGATCTCCTCGTCGCGGTGGGCCGGCAGGCAGTGGAGGACGATGGCCCCGGGGCGCGCCTTGGCGACCAGGCCGCTGTTCACCTGATAGGGCCGGAAAACCTTGGTGCGCGCCTCCTGTTCCTCTTCCTGGCCCATGGAGGCCCAGACATCGGTGTTGATCACGTCGGCCAGGGCCACCGCCGCGGCCGGATCTCGGACCACGGTGATCGGCTTGGCGGCCGCGTCCTGCGCCGCCTTGAGGATGGCGGGATCCGGGTCGTAGCCCTCCGGGCAGGCCAGGGTGAGGGCGAAACCCAGGCGGCCGGCGGCCTGGATCCAGGAGTTGGCCATGTTGTTGCCGTCACCCACCCAGGCGACGTGGAGATCGGCGATGGGCCCCTTGTGCTCGATAACGGTCATGATGTCGCTCAAGATCTGGCAGGGGTGGTGGAGGTCGGTGAGCGCGTTGATCACCGGCACCGAAGAGTAGCGGGCCAGTTCGTCGACGATCTCCTGGCCAAAGGTGCGCACCACCAGGCCGTCCACGTAGCGGGCCATGACCCGGGCCATGTCCTT
Organism: Desulfobulbaceae bacterium UBA5121; assembly: GCA_002414225.1. Classification (GTDB taxonomy): domain Bacteria; phylum Desulfobacterota; class Desulfobulbia; order Desulfobulbales; family UBA5123; genus UBA5123. The sequence continues at coordinate 101,250 of DHYV01000032.1, forward strand.
GAGCGGCTCGTGGCGGGCGAGCTGGGTGTCGCGGCCGGAAAGATAGATCACCTGGCCGCCCAGGCCGTACATGGCCGCCTCGAAGGAAACCCGGGTGCGGGTGGACGGCTTTTCGAAGATCAGGCCGATGGTCTTGCCGGCCAGCTGCTGGTGGCGTTTGCCACCCTTGCTCTCCTGCTTCAGGGTGGCGGCCAGGGTGAGATAGCCGTTGAGCTGTTCTTGGTCAAAGTCCCAGAGGGATAAGAGATGTCTCGTCATCGTCGTTTCTCTTCGCTCGTCAGGGCAGAAAACAAAAGCAGCGCCAAGGGGAAGCGCGGCGTTGCAGGGCTGGCTGCGGCTGGCGAGCGGTCACGGGCCGAGCGGCGGCGTGCGCGGCCATCAGCCCAAAAAAAATGGTGGCCCAATCATAATCGCGTCCCGGCGGGGCGAAAGCACTTGCAGGGCACCGAATCTGCTTTGTTATCGCCCTGTTCGCATACCGAGTGTATAGCGGCAGGAGCGGGCGCATCTGCGGGCACCCTGCAAGTGTTTACAGAATGCCGTGCAAGCGGCACGTCGGTGCCTTACCCTGCAAGAGTTACGCGGGGCCGGCGGATGTGATTGAGCCAGCGGGGGGGCAAAAAAACGGTGGACCTTTCAAGGCCGCCCCGGCGGCGGAAAAGGCACGCTTTTAAGACCCCTTACCAAACAACAAACTTGAATCAATACAAAAAAAGCGCTTTTTTGCAAGAAAATTCTGCCACTGGCCCCTTTTCGTCACTGGCCGCCGGGGTTTTCTACTGGCCTGTACGACACGGTTGTAAAGGTCGACTCAGACCGTCTCGGCGAAGACCTGATCGAGGAGGGCGAGCATCTCGTCAATCTCCTCCCGGCTCACCACCAGGGGCGGGATGCAGCGCAGCGCCACGTTGCCGGCGAAATTCAGGAGCAGGCCCCGCTCGAAGAGCTTCATGACCATGGCGCCGCCGTGCTTGATCCCTTCGTCGTTGAGCACCAGCCCCTGGATGAGGCCCATGCCCCGTGCCCCCTTGGCAAGGGTGGGGTATTTGGCGGCAAGGCCAGCGAGCCCTTTGGCGAGATAGTCGCCCTTGGCTCTGACCTCGGCGAGGAAGCCGTCGGCGAGCATGGTTTCCATCACCACCCGGGCGGCGGCACAGCCGATGGGGTTGCCGCCGAAGGTGGAGGCGTGGTCGCCGGGGACAAAGGAGGCGGCGATCCCATCGGTGGTGAGCATGGCGCCGATGGGCAGCCCGTTGCCCAGCGCCTTGGCAAGGGTCATGATGTCCGGGGTGACCCCCATTTGCTCGTAGGCAAAGAGGGAGCCGGTGCGACCCAGGCCCACCTGCACCTCGTCGAAGATCAGCAGCAGCCGGTGTTCGTCGCAGAGCGCGCGGATGCCGGCCAGGTACTCCTTGTCGAGGGGGCGCACGCCGCCCTCGCCCTGGAGCGGTTCGCAGAGGATGGCGCAGGTGGCCGGGGTGATCATGGCCCGGAGGGCTTCGAGGTCGCCGAAGGGGGCGTGGGCAAAGCCGGCCGGCAGGGGTTCGAAGCCCTGGTGGAATTTGGCCTGGCCGGTGGCGGCCACCGTGGCGAGCGTCCGGCCGTGGAAGGAGCCGGCGAGCGAAATGATCTCGTAGCGATCGGCGCCGCCGTGTTTCCGGGCGAGTTTGATGGCCGCCTCGTTGGCCTCGGCGCCGGAGTTGCAGAAGAAGACCCGGTCGGCGAAGGAGTGCGCCACCAGCAGCTCGGCGAGCACGGTCTGCGGCTCGGTGTGGTAGAGGTTCGAGACATGGACGAGCTGCGCGGCCTGGGCGCAGATCGCCTCGGTGACCCGGGGATGGCAGTGGCCCAGCGAGCAGACCGCGATGCCGGAGACGAAATCCAGGTAGTTGCGGCCGTCGGCGTCGGTGAGCCGGCAGCCGCTCCCCTTGACCATGGCCACCGGGAAACGGCCGTAAGTGTTGATGAAAACACGCTGGCTCCGCGCGATGAGGGACTGGCTGGCGCTGGTCATGCCACCACCTCCGTGCCGACGCCCTGGTCGGTGAACATCTCGAGGAGCACGGCGTGCTCCACCCGGCCGTCGATGATGTGCGCCTTGCCCACCCCGGCCTGCACCACGTCCTGGCAGCACTTGATCTTGGGAATCATGCCGCCGGCGATGACGCCCGAGGCGATGAGCCGGTCGGCCTCACTGATGGTCATCGACGAAATCAGCTTCTTGGTTTCGTCGAGCACCCCCTGGACATCGGTGAGCAGGATGAGTTTCGCGGCCTGCATCTGGGCGGCGATGGCCCCGGCCACCAGATCGGCGTTGATGTTGTAGGCATGGCCGTCCTCGCCCACCCCCACCGGCGCGATCACCGGGATGAAGTCCCGGGTGTCCAGGCTGTCGAGCACCTCGGCGTTGACATCGGTAACCTCGCCCACCCGGCCGAGGTCGATGAGTTCGGGCGGGGCGTTTTCGGCGAGGCTTTTCATGATCTTCATCTTGCGGGCCTTGATCAGGTCGCCGTCGCGGCCCGACAGCCCCACCGCCTTGCCGCCGTGGAAGTTGATCAGGCTCACGATCTCCTTGTTGACCTTGCCCACCAGCACCATCTCCACCACGTCCATGGTTTCGCCGGTGGTCACCCGCATGCCGTGGATGTAGTCGGACTGGATGTTCATCTTGCCGAGGAACTGATTGATCTGCGGGCCGCCGCCATGGACGATGATCGGGTTGATGCCGATGTACTTCATCAGGATGATGTCCAGGGCGAAGCTCTTCTTCAACTCTTCGTCCACCATGGCGTGGCCGCCGTACTTGATGACCACCGTCTCGTTGTAGAATTCCTTGATATATGGAAGGGATTCGATGAGGATTTTTGCTTTTTCCATGCCTTTGTTCATGATGTTTCGGTGTCCGTGGGGTGAAGGGGAGGGCAGAACGGCGGCGGCCGAAGGCCCGCCGCCGCGGAAAGGGAGTATAATACTGGCGGCGGGTCTGGAAGTAAAGATTTTGTCATCGGGCGAGAATGTCATGGACAGGGCCGGCGGTTTTTGTGTTATATTGCGGCGCCACCAAGGGATTTGCGGGAAAAAGGCCCGATTCCGGTGGCAGCTGCTCAAGAAGAAGAGGGGCGCGGTGCCTGTCGGCGTCGGCCCGTCCTCGCCGGCGACTCGGGGTGTTGAAAGGTGATGATGAAACAAAAGCTTTTGCTGGTCTGCTGGCTGGTGGTCGTTGTTTTCCTTGCCGGAGGCGGGGCGGGGGGCGCGGCGACGGCCGACACGCCCGGTGGCGGCGGGGCCAAGGCCGCAGGCCAGCCCATCCACATCGAGGCGGACCGCATGGAATCCTTTGACCGGCGGAGCGAGGTGCTCTTTTCCGGCCGGGTGGAGGCGACCCAGGGCGATATCGTCATGCATGCCGACAGCATGACGGTCAACTACGCCCAGTCCGGCGGCGCCAAACAGAACGGCGCGGCCCAGTCGCGGCAGGTGGAAAAGCTCCTGGCCAAGGGCAACGTCAAGATCGTCAGCAAGGCCGGCTGGGTGGCCACCGGCCAGACCGTGGACTACTACGCCCGTGAACGCAAGGCGATCCTCATCGGAGAGGCCAAGGTCTGGCAGGACAACAACATGGTGACCGGCGACAAGATCGTCCTCTATCTCGACGAAGGCAAGAGCATCGTCGAACGTGATCCCCGTCAGCGGGAGGGGCATCGGGTCAAGGCATTTATCTATCCCCAGGGCGATGCCCCGGCAGGGGGAGGTGCCGCCGTCCAGCCGGCCGGCAAGTAAGTTTTTTTCAGGAGCCTTCGTCTTGTCAACCCTGGAAACCCGCGATATCGTCAAGCAGTACAAGAAACGCCGGGTGGTTGACGGCATCAGTCTGTCGGTGCGGGGCGGCCAGGTGGTGGGGCTCCTGGGGCCCAACGGCGCCGGCAAGACCACCACCTTCTACTCCATCGCCGGCCTCATCCGCCCGGACGGCGGCCAGGTGCTCCTTGACGGCGAGGAGATCACCGCCCTGCCCATCCATCAGCGAGCCATCAGGGGGATCTCCTACCTGGCCCAGGATTCGTCGGTGTTCAAGAAGCTCACCGTCGAGGAGAACGTCCGCATCGTTCTCGAGCCGATGGGGCTTGCCAAGGAAGAGATCGACCGCCGCATCGCCGGGTTGATGGGCGATCTCAAGATCGAATACCTGGCCCGCAACCGCGCCCATTCCCTGTCGGGCGGCGAGCGGCGGCGGGTGGAGATCATGCGGGCGCTGGCCACCGGGCCCCGCTTCATCCTCCTCGACGAACCCTTTGCCGGCATCGACCCCCTGTCGGTGGCCGACCTCCAGCAGATCATCCACCAGTTGAAGGACAAGGGGCTGGGGGTGCTGATCTCGGATCACAACGTCCGCGAGACGCTGTCGGTCTGCGACTATGCCTATATCGTCAACAACGGCCGACTGCTCACCAGCGGCACCGCCGACGACGTGGTGCGCAGCGACGAGGCCCGTAAGATGTACCTGGGCGAGGCCTTTACCATGTAGCCGTCCGCGGTTGCAGTTTTCCCTGTCCATGGTTTCGGAGCGGATGGTATATTGCCTTAAAAAGGCAACGCCTGGGAGTGCTGCGCAAGGGGCTGTTGTTCAGTCGGAAAACAGCCCCTTGCTGATACGGTAACGCATAAAACGCGAAAGGACATACTTGGATGGCTTTGGAACTGCGGCAACAGGTTAAGTTGAGCCAGCAGCTGGTGATGACTCCCCAGCTGCAACAGGCCATCAAGCTGCTGCAGCTCTCCCGCCTGGAGCTGGCGGAAACCATCCAGCAAGAGATCGAACTCAACCCGGTGCTGGACGAGGATCTCTCCTCCGATGGCGAGGCGTCGTCCGACAGCCTGGCCGCCGACAGCCTGGCCGGCGGCGACGGTGAGCCGCCGGTGGCCGTCGAGGTCGAGCACACCGCCGACGTCCGGGTGGGCGAGAACGAGTCTCCCCTTGCCGAGATCAACTGGCAGGACTATGCCAACGAGTACGAATACGCCCCCTCCTTCGGGCCCCGCGAGGAGAACGATCTGCCTTCGCGGCTCGACATCCTCAGCCAGAAGCCGGACCTCCAGGCGCACCTGCGCTGGCAGCTGAGCTTTGCCGACCTCGACGAAGAGGACCTCGAGGTGGGCAATTTCATCATCGGCAACCTCAACCGGGACGGCTTCCTCGAGGTGGACGTGCGGGACATCGCCGAGGCCACCGGCTGCAGCGAGGAGACGGCTCAATGGCTCATCGAGACGGTGCAGGATCTCGACCCGCCCGGGGTGGGCGCCCGCAACGTCAAGGAAAGCCTGCTGCTCCAGCTCGAGCGGCTGGGGCTCGGCCAGTCGCTGGCCGCGTCCATGGTCCGCGACCATCTGCATTTTCTCGAAACCAAGAATTATGGCGCCATCGCCAAGGCATGCGGCTGTACCCTCGAAGAGGTGTTTGCCGCCGTCAAGGTGATCACCGAACTCGACCCCCATCCCGGCCGGGCCTATTCCGACGAGGAACCGCAGTACATCATTCCCGACGTCTACGTCCACAAGATGGGGGATGAATACGTAATCATGCTCAACGACGAGGGGCTGCCGCGCCTCAAGGTGAGCGCCTTTTACCGGGAGATCCTCAAAAACGGCTCGGCCGCCCCGTCCGACACCAAGGACTACATCCAAGACAAGCTCCGTTCGGCGGTGTGGCTGATCAAGTCCATCCAGCAGCGGCAGCGCACCATCTACAGGGTGGTGGAGAGCATCGTCAAGTTCCAGCGTGAATTCTTCGACAACGGTATTGCCTTCTTGAAGCCCATGGTGCTGCGGGACGTGGCGGAAGACCTGGACATGCACGAGTCCACCATCAGCCGGGTGACCAGCAACAAGTATGTCCACACCCCCCAGGGGACCTTTGAGCTGAAGTATTTTTTCAATACCGCCATCGCCGGCCAGGGCGGCGAGTCCTTCGCCTCGGAAAGCATCCGGGCCCGGCTGCGCACCATCGTCCAGGGCGAGGATCCGGAAAAGCCGTTGAGCGACATGGCCATTGCCGACCTTTTCAAGGAAGAAGGGGTGCAGCTGGCCCGCCGCACCGTGGCCAAGTACCGTGAACAGCTCGGCATCCTGCCCTCTAAGCTGCGAAAACGACCGAAGTTTAGAAAGTAGGGGTCATGGGAGCGAGGGCTTCCCTTCGCGATCGGAGTCGTTGCTTCGTTTCGTCTACCTCACGAGGAATTAAAATTTTGAGCTTGGGGCAGAGATCGGGCCAAAAGACAATTTTTCAAAATTCCCTAAAAAACCTACCGACCAATCAACCTGAGTAGTCCCGTGTTCAAACAACTCGACAGCACTCGCATCATTTCTCGCCTCGCGGCGCGCAGCAAGAAAGAGGTGCTCGCCGAGCTGGCCGCGGCGGTGGCGGCCCAGCTCCCCGGCGTGTCGGCCGAGGAGCTCACCGCTCTCCTCCTCGAGCGGGAGGGCCTCGGTTCCACCGGGGTTGGCGACGGCATCGCGCTCCCCCACGGCAAGATCAGGGGGCTGCCGGAGCTGGTGCTCTGGTTTGGCCGCAGCCCGGAAGGGATTGCCTTCGATACCCATGACAGCAAGCCGGCCCATCTCTTCTTTCTGCTGCTGGCCCCGGAAGAGTCCTCCACCGCCTATCTGAAGGCCCTGGCCCGGCTCTCCCGGACCCTCAAGACGCCCCAGGTGCGCGCCCGGCTGCTCGGCGCCGCCGATACCGATGAGCTGGCGGCGATATTTCGGGAGGTGCTGTGAGTCGTTTGCGGGTGGTCATGGTCAGCGGTCTTGCCGGTGCCGGCAAGGGTGCGGCACTGCGGACCCTTGAGGATATCGGCTACTACTGCATCGACAATCTGCCCACCTTTCTGCTCCCCGAGCTGCTCGCCGCGGTGGCCGCCAGGGTCGAAGGACCCCGGCGGCTCGCCATCGGCATGGACCTCCGGGACGCCTCCTTCCCTGATTCCTTCCCGGCCCTGTTGCCCGCCCTGCGGCGAGACTACGATCTGGAATTCCTTTTTATCGAGGCCGATGACGCGGCCCTCCTCAGGCGGTTCAGCGAGATGCGGCGACCGCATCCCCTGGCGGCCGACACCACGGTGCGGGACGGCATCGCGCGGGAACGGCAACTTCTTGCCGGCGTGCGGCCGCTGGCCGACTGCTGCATCGACACCTCGGTCCTGCCACCCCAGGGGCTCCGCCAGCGGCTCCGGGAGCGGTTCGGCGAGGATGCCGTGGCTGGGGAGGCAGGCGGCCTGCGGGTGATTCTGCTCTCCTTCGGTTTCAAGCATGGCGTGCCCATGGAGGCGGACCTGCTCTTTGATGCCCGCTTTCTGCCCAATCCCCATTACGTGCCGGACCTGCGGCCGCATACCGGCCGGGAGCCGGAGGTGGCCGCCTTTGTGCTCGATCATGACGAGGCGCGTCGCTTTCTTGATCTGTTGGGGGAACTGCTTGCCTTTCTGATCCCGCTCTATCGGCGCGAGGACAAGGCAACCCTCACCATCGGCATTGGCTGCACCGGCGGCCGGCACCGCTCGGTAGCGGTCGCCGAGGCGGTGGCCGACCGGCTGGCCGCAACGGTGATAACGCCGTTGGTGGTGCATCGGGAGCTGGCGGGGGAGGCGGAGAGGAAGGGGTAGCGCGCGGGGTGGTTGGCGACGGCGAAGGACGCTAGCCTGCCAGGGTCACCCGGGTGGTGGCGTCGAGACGCTCGAAGGTGGTCAACGCCCCGTTGGCGATCTCGACGCCGCGGAAGTCGGCGATGGCCTGCCCGCGGTAGTGGAGGGCAAGGGCGCGGGCAACGATGAGGTGGCTTACCACCAGTACCGGCGCCGAGGCGAACAGCTCCTCCATGGCGGCCACCGCCCGGGTCTGCACGTCGGCGATGGTTTCGCAGCCCGGTACCCGGAAGCCGGCCGGATCAGCGAGCCAGGTGGGATACTGGTCGCCGAAGCGTTCGCGGATGGCGGCCTTGGTGAGCCCGTCCCAGTGGGGCAGCAGGATTTCGGTGAGGCGGTCGTCGGTGGAAACGGGGAGCCCGAGGGCTTCGCCGATGATGGTCCCGGTCTGGCGGGTGCGGGCCAGCGGGCCGGTGATGATCCGGTGGATTCTCTTGTCCCGCAGCCGATCAGCAACCGCTTTGATCTGCGCCACGCCGTCGGGGTGGAGCGGCTCATCGCTGCGGCCGGCGAATCGTTTTTCCAGGTTGGCGGCAGTGATGCCGTGGCGGATGAGGTAGAGGCAGGGCATGGCAGAGGGGCAGAAAAATCTTGCTGAGTGGCCTTCTGGTAGGGTAGGCTCTTGATCTTATAATTTTATTGGCAAGTGATTTTTACGCAAAAAGCGATACTTTAGCAATAGGAAAGCGTCACCATGCAGATCAAGCGTAACCGGTTGTCGATCTTTTATCTTGTTCCCTTCCTGTTTCTAGCCTTGCTCGTCGGCACCATTTCTCCCGCTACGGCCGCCGGCGCCAAAACCATAGCCATCCTGCCCTTCCAGGTATTGGCGGCCAAGGATCTGGGTTATCTCAAGGAAGGGGTGCGGATCATGCTGGCCAGCCGCCTGGCCGCCGGGGCCGGCGTGGCGGTGGTGGACAAGGCGAAGGTGGATCAGACCCTGGCCGGAAGCGCCACCCCGACCGCCGCTCAGATGCAGGCGTTGGGCCGCCGGTTGGGCGCCGACTACCTGCTGGCCGGCAATCTCACCGCCATGGGCGGGGTGAGTCTGGACGCCAAGGTGTACAGCGTGGCCGACGGCACGGCGCAGAACTTCTTTGCCACCGCGGCCAAGGAGGACGAGGTCATCGGGGCGGTGGACAAACTGGCCTGGGAGGTTGCCTCCAAGGTCTTCGGGGCCACGCCGCCGGCCGCCATGGCCCAGCCCGGCGCTGCGGCCGGCATGCCCGCCATGGCCGGGGCGGCGGCGCCCACCGCTTCGCCCTACCAGACCATGCATCCGGAGCGGGCATTCATGGGGACCGAGGGCGGCAGGTATGGCAGCGGCATTATCATTCGGTCCGGGGGGCTCGGCGGAGACAGCGGTTTTGTCAAGAGCCGCAACTTCTCGATGGAGCTGCGGGCCATGGACGTGGGGGACGTGGACGGCGACGGCAAGGACGAAGTGGTACTGGCCGACGCCCATACGGTGACTGTCTACCATCGTGACGCCAACCGGCTGGTCCCCATGGGAGAGCCCATCACCACCATCAACCGCTATCGCATCCACGACGTGTCGGTGGGGGACTGCGATGGCAACGGCAAGGCCGAGATCTATATCAGCGCCGCTGATACCAAGGCTCCCAACTCCATGGCCGTGGAATGGGATGGCAAGGCGTTTGCTCCCATTTTCAAGGATGCCCACTGGTATGTCCGGGCCATGAAGGTTCCCGGCCAAGGCATGATCCTCGCCGGCCAGAAGGCAGCGGTCGATGCGCCGGTGATGCCGGGGATTTTCCGGCTCGAGGTGCAGGGCGGGGCTGTGCAGGAACGGGAGAAGCTTGCCGTGCCGGATGGGGTCAATCTCTTTGACTTTGCCATCGCTGATCTCGATGGCGACGGCCTGACCGAGGTCGTTGCCATTGACCAGAACGACCGCCTCCGGGTACTGCGGCCGAGCGGCAAGCTCCTCTGGAAGAGCGATGATTACTACGGCGGCACTACCCGCTACATCGGCGGCCTGGAGGCCATGGGGATTGCCGACCGCTCCGTGGCGCTGGGGGATCTCGGCCGGATCTATGTCCCTGGCCGGATCGTCATTGCCGACGTCAACGGCGACGGGGTTCCCGACGTGATCGTCAACAAGAACCTCTCCTCCTCGTCGCGGGTCTTCAGGAACATGAAGAGTTATCCCAGCGGCGAGATCCATGCCCTCACCTGGAACGGGATCGGACTCACCGAGCTGTGGCGCACCCGGAAGATCGACGGCTACATCACCGATTACCAGCTGCGGCCGGACAAGACCGGCACCGCTGCCGATCTGACGGTGGGGGTGGTGCTCAGCTCCGAATTAGGCGAGCTTCTTGCCGATCAGGAGAGCACCGTGTTGATGTATCAACTGCCCTTGACCGGTGACAAGGAAGGGAAAAAGGAAGGGAAAAAAGAGCTAGGGACGCCGGAACCATAAAAAATATTTGACAAGTTTCGCGAAATTTGTCTAAAAGTTGATTTGGATTGTTTTTACGAAACGGTCTGAAAGTTATCGGCCCCGCCCGGGCCGAGAACAAGGGGGCACGGATCAGCCGTGCAAGAGTTCAATACGAACACATTATTAAGGGGTACTGAGATGAAGAAAATTCTTTCCGCAGTCGCCGCGCTGGGCCTGGTGGCCGGTGTGGCCTCCTCCGCCGCCGCTCTCGATTTTTCCGTGAGCGGTACCTACAGCATCACCGGTAACTACCTGAGCGACTCCAACGGTAGCGGTCTGATCGTCAACGAAACTCCCGGTGTCGACAACGCGCCCGACTCCTACTGGATGCATACCTTCCAGATCAATCCGGTGATGAAGGTCAACGACCAGATCACCATGTTCTCCCAGATCCGCCTGGCCGACAACTCCGTGTGGGGTAATCAGACCAATGGCGATGTCGCCACCTCTCCCATGGGCGCTGTCGACTCCTCCACCGGTGACGTTTACGTCCATCAGCTGTACATGCAGTACATGTCCCCGATCGGCAAGTTCCAGATGGGTCGTGTTTCCTCCGGCGCCTGGGGCACCCCCTTCCTGGACAACGACAGCCGCGCCGACGGCATCAAGTGGTGGCCGAGCATGCTCGCCTCCGGTCCCTGGTCGACCTACTTCGCCATCACCAAGAACACCGAGATGGACGCCCAGACCGCCAACACCGTTGCCAATCAGGACAGCGACTCCTACGAGGGTCGTGTCTACTACAAGGACGACGCGCTTGACGCCGGCATCCGTTACGCCTACACCAACAACCAGACCGCCGCTGCCACGGACGCCACCAGAAGCACCTACGGCCTGTACGGCGTCTACAAGTTCAGCAACTACTTCGTTGCCACCGAGATCGTCCACCTGGACGGCAGCACCGACACCGATGGCGTAGCCGCCGTGGCTGGTGGTGATCCTTCCGCTGAAGCCGGCCTCCTCGAGGTTGGTGGCCAGTTCGACAACCTGTCCGTTGCCGCCGCCTACGTCTACCTCTCCGGCGACGACAACTCCTCTGACCGTGACAACGATGCCTTCGCCGCCCTGAACAACGGTACCGGCACCGAGTTCACCCCGCTCTACATCCTCACCGGTCGCGGCATGGGTTGCTTGAACGCCGACATCAACGGCGCTGACAACATTTCCGGTGGCGCGGTTGCTACTGCCGGTACCCATACCTTCGCTCTTCTGGCCGACTACAAGGCATCCGATCGTCTGTCCCTGCACGGCGCCATCGCCTACGCCATGGCCGACGAGGAGACCCAGTCCAACGGCGCCGGTGGTTACACCTTCGGCTATGCTGGTCGCGACGACTCCTACGGCTGGGAGTATGACCTCGGTGCTGCTTACAAGCTGCTCGACAACCTGACCTACGAGGCCCACTTCGGTTACCTCGACACCGGTGACTTCTTCAATTCGTCGGCTACCGCCAACGATGCCACCAATGTCTACATCCTGACCCACTCCCTGACCATGACCTTCTAATTCTGCTTCGCGCATAGTTAGAAAGACACTGTTCAGCCAAGCCCCGGTTAGCTCTGCTAACCGGGGCTTTTTTTGTTGCCCTGGCGCCAACCGGATTTGGGTGCGCGGCGCAGGTCTTGCCGGTATGGCGCAGGTCAATGGCGGGCTTTCGGAGCATTGCTGAGGATGGAGCCCCCATGAGCCGGCGGAGCGCTTCCCGGTTAACCGGGAGAGAATCGGAAATTGGGTCGCGGGTTTGTTGTTTCGGCGAGGCGCGATGGGCCACGACGCCCGGCGGGAGAGCGGGGCAGTGGGCGCTCTCGGCGGCGGTGGGCGGTTCAGCCGGCGATCAAGGCATGGGCCAGGCGGATGAGCGGCAGGATCACCTTCTGGATGGTGCCGGTGTAGAAGAGGATCAGCAGGAGTACGAATCCGTAGGGTTCGAAGCGCCGGAAGCGGGCGGCGAGGTGGCGGGGCAGCAGCCCCGCCACTATCCGGGCACCGTCCAGGGGAGGGATGGGCAGGAGGTTGAAGACGGCGAGAATGACGTTGATCCAGGCGCTTGCCGCCAGCATCAGCAACGCCGGATAGAGGAAAAAGTCGGGCAGCAGGCCGGACGCGGCCACGGCCAGCCGGGCCAGGAGGCCGCTCGCCACCGCCAGGGCAAGGTTGGCGGCCGGGCCGGCCAGGGCAACCCGCAGCATGTCGCGTTCCGGGTGTTTGAAGTAGCGGCTGTCAACCGGCACCGGCTTGGCCCAGCCGATGCGCATGATAAAAAAGGCGACCGTGCCCCAGAGATCCAGGTGTTTCAACGGGTTCAAGGTAAGGCGGCCGGCCCGAGCGGCCGTCGGGTCGCCCAGCCGGCTGGCCACATAGCCGTGGGCCAGTTCGTGGACGGTGAGGGCGAGCAGAAAGGGCGGCGCCTGGATGGCGAATTCTTGGATGAAACGGCCGATCTCCATTAGTCCTTTCCGGGTCGGTGCGGCTTGGGCCGAGGGGTCGGGCCGCACGGATGTTGAGTCCCATCAGGCGCCGGTCGGGCCGTCTTGGGCAGGGGATAGTGACTGCGGATGAAGGCGGTTTCGTCGGCACTGCTCTTCACCTTGCCGTCGAGTTTGACCGCCAGCAGCCGGTCGAGGATGGTACGGTAGAGGGGGCCTTCCGGGTAGCCCATTTGTTTGAGCCGGTTGCCGTTGGTCTTGATGCGCACGTGGCGGAGCTGGGTGACGTACCAGGAAACCGCCTTTTTGACTTCGGTCTGTCTGGTGGCGCTCATCAGGTGGAGCAGCCCCTCCGGGCCGAGTCCCTTGAGGAGCGAGTAGATCCGGCTGGCCGGCAGGTCGGGCCGTCGGTCAAAGGCGTTTTCGACCTTGCGGGCGGTGGACTTCTCCTGGAGGATCAGGCGGCGGGTTCGCTCGGGGACCTCGAAGCGGTCGCAGAATGCGGCGGCCTGCTTGCCGGTGATCCGGGTCAGGAGACCCAGCAGGTAGACCAGCCAGTACTGGCAGGGTTCGTCGAGGTAGAGGAGGCGGTGCCAGTCGATGCTGCTGCCGGTCTCGTCGAGGACCGCCCTGAGCGGCCGGTCGAACTTGATGGCCGGATGGAGGAAGCGGATCAGGTCGAAGCGGGCCAACTGGCGGATGGCCTCCAGGGGCTGGGCCTCGTCGAGGATCAATCGCAGCTCGTTGAAGAAGCGGCGGCCCCGGCAGCGGCCGAAAAGGTTCATCCGTACCGCCCCCTGGATCAGCCGTTCGGTGTGTTTGCCGAGCCGGAAGCCCATGCGTTGCTCGAAGCGGATGGCGCGGAAGATGCGGGTGGGATCCTCGACGAAGCTCAGATTGTGGAGCACCCGCAGCTGGCGTTCCTTGAGGTCGTTCTGGCTGTTGAAGAAGTCCACCAGCAGCCCGAAGCGGTTGGGGTTGAGGTGGATGGCCATGGCGTTGATGGTGAAGTCCCGGCGGGAGAGGTCGAGCTTGATGGAGGAGAGTTCCACGGTGGGCATGGCGGCCGGGTACTCGTAGTACTCGAGCCGGGCGGTGGCCACGTCCACCTTCTTGCCGCCGGCAAGCAGCACCACCGCGGTGTTGAACTTATCGTGGGTGCGGACCTCGCCGTCCAGCCGCTTGGCGAGTTCCTTGGCAAAACCGATGCCGTCCCCCTCCACCACCACGTCGATGTCGAAGTTGGGGATGTGGAGCAGGAGATCGCGGACAAAGCCCCCCACCGCGAAGGCGGTGAAGTGGTTGACCGACGCCACCTCGCCCACGGCGCGCAAGAGGAGGATGGTGTCGCGGTCGAGGCTTGCCACCAGCTGGGTGTTTAGATTGCGGTGGCGCTCCATGGCCGAATGGTTGGGGGTGTAAAGCAGCTCTTTGGGGGTGTGGGCCGGGTCGTTGACCAGCATGCTGAGCAAGTCGGTACGGGTGATCACTCCCACCACGGTGTCGTTTTCCACCACCGGGATGACCCGCTGCCGGTGCTCGATGAGCAGTTCCTGGATATCGGCAAGGGTCGCCTCGGGCGGCAGGGTGGCGAACTCGGTGGACATGTACTCGCTCACCGCAAGATCCCCAAGGCCGTGGTGGATGGCCTTTTCGATCACCCGCCGGGAGATCAGCCCCAGCAGCTCGTGGTGGTCCTTGAGTACCGGCATCACCGTGATGTTGTAGCGGGTGAGCAGGTGGTTCGCATCCAGGATGGTCACCTCCGGCGCCACCGAGATCACCGGCGCCGACATCAGCTCCCGGGCCAGGCTCTGGGGCCGGACATGTTTGTGGAGGAGATGGAGGAGTTTCTCTTCCGCCTCGATGATCGTGCTCCCCTTCAAGGTGGCCGAGGCGGCCGAGGCGTGGCCGCCGCCGCCAAGCTCACGGGCCATCTTGCCCACGTTGACCTCGGGGATGCGGCTGCGGGCGATGAGGTAGATGCGGCTCTCCATGGCGGCCAGGGCGAAGAGGACGTTCAGGTTCTCCATCACCATGAAGCGGCGCACCAGCACCGCCAGCTCATCGATGTATTCGGGCAGGGTGATCTTGGCGACCACGATGTCGAGGCCCTGGATGGTGTAGGTGGTGGCCGACTTGATCAGCTCGTGGAGCACCGCCACCTGCTGGGCGGTGAGTTCCTGGGCGATGAATTGGGTGACGGCGTGGGGGTTGGCGCCCTGTTCGAGCAGCCAGGCCATGGCCATCAGGTCTGCCGGGGTGGTGGTCTCGAAGGTGAAGGAGCCGGTGTCCTCGTGGATGGCCATGGCGAGCAGGGTGGCATCGTCGGTGGATAGAGCGATTTGTCGTTCCCGGAAGATCTCGATGAGGATGGTGGCGGTGGAACCCACCTGCTTGATCACCTGATAGTCGCCGCGCAGGTCGCCGGGGGCGTCGGGATGGTGGTCGAAGATATGGATTTCAAGCCCCGGGTTGTCCAAGCACTGGGCGAAGTTGCCGATCCGGCTCGGCTGGCGGGTGTCCACCAGGATGAGTCGGGTCACCTCGGCCAGGGGGATGTCGCGGAGCCGCTGGAACTGGAAGACCTCGGTGGACTGGGCAAAGAAATCGCGAACGCTTTTCTCCTGGGAGCCGGCAAAAACCGGCACCGCGTGGGGGTATAGCTTTCTGGCCATGACCATGGAGGCCAGGCCGTCGAAGTCGGCGTTGAGGTGGGTGGTGATGACTTCCATAAAGCGGCGCAGGCACAGATTTTTATTTATGATATGGAGCGGATAGCTCCAATAGTACCTGATTCTGGCCCGGCAGGCAGTACTTTCTTTTGTCGGCCGCAATGGTTCGTTGGCGTTCGTCCGTCAGGGCGGGGGGGAACCGGGGCAGGGCCGCGAAATATTCTTGCTCCGCAACGCGCAGTCAACAGGAGCGGAGAGCGCCGCCCGGGCAGGCGGTGGCGGGTGATAGCTCGTTTCAGCCCCGGGGGTGGAACTTCTGGTGCAGGGTCTTCAGCCGGTTGCTGTCCACGTGGGTGTAGATCTGGGTGGTGGCGATGTCGGCATGGCCCAGCATCATCTGGACGGCGCGCAGGTCGGCGCCGTGTTCGAGGAGGTGGGTGGCAAAGGAGTGGCGGATCATGTGGGGGCTGATGGCCTTCTTAATGCCGGCGGCCCGGGCCGTTGCCCGGATGATCTGCCAGAAGCGGAGTCGGCTCATGGCCGTGCCCCGGCTGGTGAGGAAGAGGAAATCGCTGCGCCGTTTCTTGAGCTGCCGGGGGCGGCCGTCGCGCAGATAGGCGGAGAGGTGTTCCCGGGCCTGGTCGCCGAAGGGCACCAGCCGTTCCTTGCTCCCCTTGCCCAGCACCCGCACGTAGCCGCCGCCGAGGCTCACCGCCGCAACCGGCAATCCCACCAGTTCCGAAACCCGCATGCCGGTGGCGTAGAGGAGATGGAGCATGGCGCGGTTGCGAAGTGCCAGCGGCCCGCCGTCGTCCTCGCCGGCCAGCAGCCGGTCAACCTCGGGGATGGTGAGCACCTTGGGCAAGGGGCGCCCGGGTTTGGGCAGATCAATGAGGCCGGTGGGGTCGCTTGCAACCAGCTGTTCGGCGAGCAGGAAGCGGAAGAAGGCGCGCAGGCAGGAAGTGCGGCGGGCGTTGCTGCGGTTGGAAATGCCGTCGCGGTGGCAGCGGCCGAGGAAGTCGCGGATCTGTTCGGTGGTGATGCTGGCGGGATCGGTGACGCCGCGGCCGGCGACAAAGGAGAGAAAGGAAGAGAGGTCCGACTGGTAGGCGGCGATGGTGTTGTCCGCCAACCGCCGTTCAGCGGCAAGAAAGTGCAGGAACAGGTCCTGGAAGGTCAGAAGCGGGTGCGATCCGGTGGCCTCGTCCAAGAACCTGTTCCCAGGGTGTCGATGGTGCTGACTGCCTCGATTGTCGCCGGTGGTCATCCGGAGAGGCGGGCAGCCGGGGGGGTTAGCCCCTGGCCATGCGGGACCGGAGCTTGCGCAGCTTGCGCTGCGCCTCGGCCGCCTTGCGGCGTCGCTTGACGCTGGGCTTTTCGTAGTATTCACGACGCTTCAGCTCTTTTTTGATGCCGTCAAGCTGCAGCTTTTTCTTCAACTGGCGGATGGCGTACTCGATGTCGCCTCTTACCTCGACCTCAATCATACTGGATCACTTCCTTCAAAAGAGATGTGTGTTAAGGGATGGGATGTTGCGTTGATCAACGAACCCGGACCGCACCTAAACCTGAAAAGAAGCGCAAAATATAGAGGATGGCCGCCGTGCTTGTCAATCGTTTTTTGGCGGCACCGCCGGCGGAAAGATTTTCCCGGGATTGAGGATCTGGCCGGGGTCGAAGAGGGCTTTCAGTGATTGCATCACCGCGATGGTGTCGCGGGAGAGTTCAAGGGGCAGATAGGCGGCCTTGGTGATGCCGATGCCGTGTTCGCCGGAGAGGGTGCCCTGGAGGGCAACCACCTGCCGGAAGAGGAGTTCCTTGGCCTGTTGGGCGCGGGCCGCCTCCTCGGGGTTGGTCCGGTCGAGCATGATGTTGACGTGGATGTTGCCGTCGCCTGCATGACCAAAGGTGAAGATGGGGATGGCGAGTTCTTCGGCGAGCGCCTCAGCCTTGGCCACCAGCTCCGGGATGCGGCTGCGCGGCACCACCACGTCTTCGCTCACCTTGTGGGGGCGGAGCTTGAAGGCGGCGGGGGAAAGCGCCCGGCGGGCCGCCCACAGGGCCTCGGCCTCATCCGGGTCGCTCGCCTCGCGCAGGGCGAGAACCTGGCCGGTGGCGGCGAGGAAGTCGCGGAGCCGGGCCATGGCGAGGGGCACGGCGTCGCGGTCGCCGTCGACTTCCACCAGCAGCAGCGCCCGGGTTTCCGGCGGCAGCGGCAGGGGCAGCCGATCTGCCACCAGGGTGATGGCGGTGTGGTCCAGGTATTCGAGGGTGCAGGGCAGCTCGCGGGCGAGGATCTCGGTGACCAGGCCGGTGGCCCTGGCCATGGAGTCGAGGAGCACCAGCAGGGTCGCCTTGGCCTGGGGGCGGGCCACCAGCCGCAGGATGATCTTGGTGATGACGCCCAGGGTGCCCTCCGAGCCCACGAAGAGCCGGGTGAGGTCGTAGCCCACCACTCCCTTGGCGGTGCGCACCCCGGTGGTGATCAGCCGGCCGTCAGGGAGCACCACTTCGAGGCCCAGCACGTAGTCGCGGGTGACGCCGTACTTGACGGCGCTGGGGCCGCCGGCGCACTCGGCGACGTTGCCGCCGATGGTGCAGAACTTGTAGCTCGCCGGGTCGGGCGGGTAGAAGAGTCCGTGGCGGGCCGCCTCGTCGCGCAGGGCGCCGTTGATCACCCCGGGCTCCACCACCGCCACCTGATTGGCGGCGTCGAGTTCGATGATCCGGTTCATCCGGTTTAAAGCGAGCACCAGACCGCCCGCCACCGCGAGCGCCCCGCCGGTCATCCCCGTGCCGGCGCCCCGCGGCACCACGGCGAAGGGGGTGGCCGAGGCAAGCTGCATGATGGCCCGCACCTCATCGGTGGAGCCCGGCAGGGCCACCGCCTCGGGCAGGAACTCCCGGGCCGTGCCGTCGTAGGAGTAGCAGCGCAGCTCTTCCGGAGCGGTGCGGAGGTGGTCGGCACCGACGATTTGGCGCAGGGCGGCGATGGTTTTACGGTCCATGCAAAGGTCCGTTGCGGTTTTAACGAAAAATCGGTAGGCTGCCCGAGGATCCTGAATACCGGACGCCTTGCGCGGCAGGGTGGCCGGATGGCAAGAGTCGCCCAGAAAAGGGGCGACGGGTGATGCTTGTTGCGACCGATGTCGGAACTCGTAACCGGTCTGTTCAGCAAGACAACTCCAACCGATTCCTCCAGGCGTCACGAATTCAGGAAGTATACCATCACAACCCAATCCATCGAAACCGCTATTTGCCCGCGAGCCGCGATGCCCGCCGGGCAGTGGCGTGGGCGGACAACGGAGCGAATACCATATGGGCAGCAAGATACGACTGGCATTGCTCGCCGGCGGCAGGTCCGGCGAACGGGAGGTTTCCCTCAAGGGTGCCGAGGGAGTGGAGCGGGCTCTCGACCCCGACAAGTACACGGTGCGGCGGTACGATCCGGCCACCGATCTGGCGCGGCTCGCGGCCGAGGCGGCCGACATCGACGTCGCCTTCATCCTCCTGCACGGCCCCTATGGTGAAGACGGCACCGTGCAGGGTTTTCTCGACCTGCTGGGCATTCCCTACCAGGGCTCCGGGGTGCTGGGCAGCGCGCTCGCCATGAACAAGCACCTGGCCAAGATCCACTACCGCGCCGCCGGCCTTGCCGTGCCCGACTGGCGGCTCCTCACCCCGGCCGATCTCGACCGCGAGACGGTGCTGGCCGAGGTGCCGCTGCCCGGGGTGATCAAGCCGGTGGGCCAGGGGTCGAGTCTGGGGATGAGTATCGCCCGCAGCCGCGAGGAACTGGTGCGGGGGCTGGCCGAGGCCTTCCGTTACGGCGACGAGGTAATGGTGGAGCAGTTCATCAAGGGCCGCGAGATCACCGGCGGGGTGCTCGGCAACGCCGAACTGGTCGCCCTGCCGCTGGTGGAGATCATCCCCGGCGCCGAGTACGCCTTCTTTGACTACACCGCCAAGTACCAGCCCGGCGCCTCGCAGGAGATCTGCCCGGCCGCATTCGATGCCGCCACTACCATTCGGGCGCAGGGGGTGGCCATGGCCGCCCACCGGGCGCTGCACCTGCGGGGCTATAGTCGTACCGACATGATGGTGGCCGAGGACGGCACCGTCTATGTCATCGAAACCAACACCATTCCCGGCATGGCCCCCACCAGTTTGCTGCCCCAGGCCGCCAAGGCATATGGGCTTGACTTCGGCGCCCTGCTCGACCGGCTGCTGGAGCTGGCCATGGAGCGGTGAGCGCGGCGCCGGCAGAGTCAAAGGCATACGGGTTTGGTAAAAAGATCAGCCCGGCGGGACGAATGCCGCCGGCAGGCGATAGAGCAGAGGACTGGCAAGGCATTGGGGCGTGACCCGGCAGCGTGGGAGGCGAGGGTGGGATGACAGAAAGCCCTTCTGCAAAAACGGCGATGATCGTCGAGGACAATCCCCTGGCCGCACGGCTGCTTGAGAACGCGGTCAGGCGGAGCGGCTACGAGGTCACGGTGCATGGCTCAGCCGAAGAGGCGTGGGAATGCTTTATCGAAACCTCCCCCCGCCTTATCCTCCTCGACTGGGGGCTCCCCGGCATGGACGGGCTCACTCTCTGTCGGAAGATCCGGGCCACCCCCCACGGCAGGTATGTCGCCATCCTCATGGTCACCAGCCGTTCCGAGCCCGAAGACCTGGAGGCCGCCATCATGGGGGGGGTCGACTACTTCATGGCCAAGGGCGCGTCGGTGCGGATGATGCGGGCCTGGCTCACCGTGGCCGATAAGCGGATGGCGGATCTCGTCGAACGCGAGCAGCGCGACCTGCAGATCATGCAGTACCGTGAAGACCTGGAAACCGGCAACCAGAAACTGCAGGAGGCCATCGACCGGGCGAGCCAGCTGACCATGGCGGCGGAGCGGGCCTACTCCGAACTCAACCAGATCTTTGCCACCGTTGCCGGCGGGATCCTGCTCATCGACAGCAACTTCCGCATCATTCGTTGTAACTATGCCTACCTGTTGATGGCCGGGGTGGCCATGGGCGAGGCGACCGCCAAACACTGCTACGAAACCTTCCCATCCCATCTCTGCCATACCGAGCAGTGTCCCCTGGTCCGGATCGTTGCCGGCGAGCCCCATGTGGAGAGCCAGGTCAGCCGGCAGCTGCCGCGCCAGGGCGGGCTCTGCCACTACCACATCATCTCCCGGCCCTTCCGTGGCCCGTCCGGCGAACTCATCGGCATTGTCAAGCATATCACCGACATCACCAAGCGGGTGGAGGCCGAGGCGGCGCTCAAGGAGAGCGAACGGCGCTACCGCAAGCTCAGCGTGGTGGACGAGTTGACCCGGCTGTTCAACAAGCGCCATTTGAACAACGTTCTGCCCCTGGAGTTGGAGCGGGGGCGGCGCTACAGCCACCCCCTGTCACTGCTGCTGATGGACATCGACGACTTCAAGCGCCACAACGATACCTACGGCCACCCCGAGGGCGACAAGGTTCTCGGCCGGCTGGGTATGGTGATCAGTGACAGCCTTCGCGTCAACGACATTCCCTGCCGTTACGGCGGCGAGGAATTTGTGGTGGTGCTGCCCGAAACCTCGGGGGCCAACGCCCTGGTGGTGGCGGAGCGGATCCGCGAGCGCTTTGCGGCCGAGGTCTTTGCGCCAGCGCCGGGCGTGCGGGTGCGGAAGACGGTCTCGGTGGGCATCGCCGAGTATGTTGCCGGCGAAGAGATGTCGACCCTCATCGAGCGGGCCGATGGCAACATGTACAAGGCCAAGAAGCAGGGCAAGAACAGGGTCGTTTCCGGGTGAGGCCGCGGTCGTGCTGTCTTTCTGATGGCGCGGAGAATCGTTCAGCAGTGGGTCGCGAGGGGGCATGGGATGCTGGTGCGAAGCGAGCAAAGCGAGCAAACGCCCCTGCGGGTGGGGATCATCGGCACCGGCCGGCATGGCAGCCGGTACGCCAATCACATCGTCAACGAGCTGCCCGAACTGACCCTCGTCGCCATCAGCCGTCGGAGCGCCGAGGGCTGCGCCCAGGCGGAGCGCTGGGGCTGTCGCTGCTACGGCGACTGGCGGCGACTGGTGGCGGCGGCTGAGGTAGAGGCAGTGATCTGCGTTGTCACCCCTGACCTGCACGAGGCGGTGGGCGCGGCGTGCGTGGCGGCCGGCAAGCCGCTGCTCATCGAGAAGCCCCTGGCGGTGAACGGCCAGGCCGCCGCCCGGCTGGTGGCCGGTTTCGCCGCGGCCGGCCTCCCCCTCACCGTGGCCCAGACCCTGCGTTACAACCCGGTGGTCCTGGCGTTGCGGGAGGAGTTCGGCCGCTTGGGCCGGCTCTACTCCTTTGCCGCCGATCACTGGCTGGCGCGGCTGGAGCACCCCTGGCTCGACGACCCGGCCCGGGCTGGCGCCGGCGTGGTGCTGAACGCCGGCGTGCATCTCTTCGATGCCCTGCGGTTCATCTCCGGTTGCGAGGTGCGACGGGTGGCGGCCCGGGTCGCCCGTTACGAGGCCCGTAACCTGGAGGATCAGTTTTCGGCCCTGCTGGAGCTGGACAACGGGGTGGTGGGCACGGTGGATGGCGGCAAGGTGGGCACGGCCCGCTGCGGGCGTTATGCGTTTGTGGGCCGCAACGGCCGGCTTGAGGGCGATCAGGTCCGCGGCACCGGCCAGTGGCAGGCCGGGGCGGAGGTGATCCCGCTTGACCTCAAGTCGTCCCCCGTCGCCGCCCTGGTCCCCCTGCTCCGCGACTGGCAGGGGTTTCTTGCCGGCCGGCGGCCCAACCCCATCCCCGGCGAGGCGGGGTTTGCCGCGGTACGCATCGCCGACGCCTGTCTGCGTTCCGCGGCCCGGCAGGGCGCCTGGCAGGATGTGGACGGCTGATCTCGGTGCCGGTCCGGGGCGACCCGCGTCGCTCAGCCTTCCCGCCGGTATCGGGCCACCCGGTTCCTGCCTCCCTCCTTGGCCTGGTAGAGGGCCGCGTCGGCCTGCCGGTAGAGGGTGTCGGGGGCCATGTCCCGGAGATCCTCGCCGCTCGTCAGGGTGAGGCCGCAGGAGATGGTGACCACCCCCGCGGCGCTGTTGCCGCTGTGGGGGATGGCCAGCTCGGCCACCGCATTCCGGAGTCTTTCGGCCACGCCCGCCGCCTCCTCCGGCTGCCGCACGGTGAGGATGGCGCCGAACTCCTCGCCTCCCAGTCGGAAGGCGAAATCGCCGGAGCGTTTCAATTCCCCTTTGAGCACTTCTCCCACCCGGTGCAGCACCGTGTCGCCTTCCTGGTGACCGTAGGTGTCGTTGTATTTCTTGAAGAAATCCACGTCCAGCATCAGCAGGGCCAAGGTCCGGCCGTCGCGGCGGGCCCGGTTGAGTTCCTGGGGAAGGAGCTGGTTGAAGCGGCGGCGGTTGTTAAGGCCGGTGAGTTCGTCGGTGACCGAGATCTCCTCGATTTTCTTCTTGTCGGTGATGTCCTGATGGATGGCGGTGTAGCCGGTGATGGCGCCGCTGTCGTCAAAGGTCGGCGTGATGGCGATTTCCACCCAGTAGGCGTGGCCGTCCCGGGCGCGGTTTTTGACCACCCCCTGCCAGATGCCGTCTCCACTGATGGTCTTCCAGAGGTTATCGTAAACAGCGGCCGGGGTGTCAGGGTGGCGGAGCAGGCGGTGGTTGCGGCCCAGCAGTTCATGGCGCTTGTAGCCGCTGACCCGGCAGAAGGCGTTGCTGATCGCGGTGATGTTGCCGTCGGCGTCGGTGGAGGAGGTGATGACGTTTTCATCGACGATGGCGATGTACTGCTGCAACCGATGCTGGGCCCGGCGCAGCTCGGTGACGTCCTGGACCGTGCCGAGCATGGTTAGAGGGGAACCCGTTTCGTCGAGGGTGACCTCGGCCCGTTCGTGGACGGTGCGGACTTCGCCATCGGGCCGCACCACCCGGTGGTCGATGGAGTAGGGGGTGTTCTCCTCCAGCGCCTTCCGCACCCCTTCCTGCACGGCGCGGCGGTCGTCGGGGTGGATCGCGGCCATGAACGCCTCGTAGGTGGCGGCGAACCTTTGCGGCTCCAGGCCGAAGATGCGGAAGATCTCGTCGGACCAGCTGAGACGGTTGGTCTGGATATTCCATTCCCAGCTGCCGATATGGGCGATGGTCTGCGCCCGGTCCAGGGTCTGCTTGGCGCCGCGCAGTTCCTCGGTGCGGCGGGCCACCTGTTGTTCCATGTCGAAGGTATACTCCTCGATGGTGGCGGCCATGTCGTTGAATGCCTCGGCCAGGATGCCTACCTCGTTGTCGGCGCGGATCGCCGACCGGGCCGAAAAATCGCCGCCGGCAAAACTGCGTACCGTGGCGATGAGCTGCTTGACGGGAGCGGTGATGCTGGTGGTGGCGAAGAGGATGCCGCTTACCACCAGCAGCAGCGCGGCCAGGAGCACGCCGCCGGCAATGAGTTCCTGGCGGTGGAGGGGGGCCAGGGCCTCGTCGCGGTCGATCTTGGCCACCAGTCCCCAGGCAAAGGACGGCACGTACTGCCAGGCGGCCAGCACCTCGCGGCCTCGGTAGTCGACGGCGAAGCCGGCTCCCTTTTGGCCGAGGACCGCCAGCCGGATGGGAAGCACGCTGGTGACCCTTTTCAACACCAGGCCCTTGTTCAAGGCGTCGGGGCGGTGGCGCAGGGGGCCGGCGGCGATGATGCTCCCGTCGTCGCGCAGCGTGCCGGCCACCAGTTCGCCGCTCTCTCCCAGTCCCAGGTAATCGGAAAAGATATAGAAGAGGCGTTCCTCGTTGAGCTGCACGGCGATTACTCCCACCAGCTTGCGGCCGTCCAGCACCGGCGCGGCGAGAAAGGCGGCCGCCTTGCCCGAGGGCGGGTAGTAGGAGAAGGAGGAGATGTCGCTGTCGAGCAGGGTGAGGGCGGTGTCGAAGACGCGGGCCAGGCCGCTGTGCCGGTAAGGGCCGGTGCGCAGGTTGGTGCCGAGGTCGTCTTCCCGGGCCAGGGTGAAGACGATGTCGCCGGTGGGGTTGATGAGGAAGATGTCGTGGTAGCCGAAGCGGTGGCGGGCCTGGGAGAGGAAGGCGTACGCCGGGCTGGTCTGCTGGAGGGTCTGGTGGCGGCGATCCGCCGAGGAAGAAGCGGTGGCGCAGAAGCGGTCGCAGGCCGTCTTGGTGGCTGCGATCAGCACCGGGCTGGCGGCCAGGGTCTGGACGCTGAGCTTGTGTTCCTGGACATAGAGTTCCAGCCGCTCCACCTTCTCGTGGCAGATGTCGTTGAGGTGGGCGGTCTGCTGGGCGATGATCGCCCGGCGGGTGGTGAAGTGGTTCAGCGCGGTGGCCAGGGCCAGAGGCAGTACCGCCAGGATCAGGAACCAGACGCCGATTTCGGTACGGATCCTTTTTTTGAGGGGGTTGGTCATCGCGGCCCTCCGGCGGCGTTTTCCCAGCGGCCGCCCCACTGCTCGTGGAGGCGGCGCTCCAGGTTCTGCCAGCGCTCTTTGTCTTCCTGGTTTGGGTAGGGTTCGGGCCGGATGGGTTTATGGGAGTCCCAGACCACTTCGAACTGGCCCTGGGCGTTGATGCGTCCGATGCGGACAGGTTTCCAGGCATGGAAGTTGTCGTCGTCGATATAGACGATGCCGCCCGGGCCGTAGCCGCTCTGGCGGGCGAAGTGCCGATGGACCGCGACCGGGTCGAAGGAGGCCGCCTCCGTTGCCGCCTGGCTCCAGAGCCGGACCCCCATGTAGGCCGAAACCATGGGGTCGGTGATGGGGGTGTCGGCGCCGAACCGTTTCCGGAACCGGGCCACGAAGGCGCGGTTGGCGTCGCCGGCGAGGGTCTGGAAGTAGGCCCAGGAGGCGTAATGGCCGGTCATGGTTTCGTTGCCGAGGCGGGCGATAAGGGCCTGGACCTCAGTTTCGGCGAGGCTGAAGGAGAAGACCGGCACCTGGGCGGCGGTGAGGTGGCGCGCTTTCAGGGCGGCGAAGAAGGCCAGGTTGGCCGAGCCGTTCAGGGTGTTGAAGACCACCGATGGCCGCAAGCGGTCGATCTCTCCGGCCACGGTGCTGAAATCGTCGGAACCCATGGCCGCGTATCGTTCCGCCAGAATCTCTCCGCCCAGGTAGCCGGCCATGTCGCGGATCAGACGGTTGGCCAACCGGGGGAAGATGTAATCGGAGCCCAGCAGGTAAAAGCGGTTTCCCAGATGGTCGAGGGACCACTTCACCGCCGGCTTGATCTGCTGGTTGGGCACCGAGCCGGTGTAGACGATGTTGGCCGATTCCTCCACCCCCTCGTACTGGAGCGGATAGACAAGGAGGTTGCCGCTCGCCTCCACCACCGGCTTCACCTCCTTGCGGCTCGCCGAGGTCCAGCAGCCGAAGATGGCGGCCACGCCCTCCTGCTCGATCAGCCGTCGCGCCTCGGCGGCGAACCGGGCCGGGTCCGAGCCGCCGTCCGCCACCACCGGAACGATGGCGTGGCCCAGGACGCCGCCGTTGCGGTTGAGTTCCTCGATGGCGAAGAGGGTTGCGTCGATGACCGGTTTTTCGCTCATGGCCATGGTGCCGGTCAGGGAGTGGAGGATGCCGACCTTGACCGGTCGCAGGGCGCGGCGGGGGTGAAGCCAGTAGGCGAGGGCGGCGGCCAGCAGCAGGAGCCAGAGGAGGACAAGGGTTCGTTTCAACGTGAACTCGCGGTGAGGGGGCGACAAGAAAACGATAGGATGTTGCTCTAAGAATAAGAGAGGAGGGGCCGCAATGCAAGGCGGGATGCGGGCGGGACGGAGAAAAAGGGCAATTCGCCGGCCGGGGGGCGAAGCGACTCAGCCGGCCGCGCGGCATCAACCGGCGCCTGCCGGTCGCAACGGTCCTGCCTCCGCATTGCCCGCGGGCCCGGGTGGCCGTGTTCGCAAGGCGCGCGGCGAGTGGCTAAAAGTCGGCCATGCCAGTTGGCTTTGCTCTCGCCGCGCGGAGGCGGCGGGAGCGGCCGGCCCTCGCTGACCAAGGTGTACGAGCCGTCCGCATGGCGGTGGCGCCAACCGATCGGAAGAGTGAATCTTTTCAGGAACGCGCCGCCGTTCACGCGAAGCGCGGGTTAGAAGCGCTTCTCGAAATAGGGGTTGAGCACCGCGGGGATTGCCACCGTGCCGTCTTCCCGCTGGAAGTTTTCGAGGATCGCCGCGAGCGTCCGGCCCACGGCAAGGCCTGAGCCGTTCAGGGTGTGGACCAGGGCGCTTTTTTTCTGATCCCTGGGGCGGTAGCGGATGCCGCCCCGGCGGGCCTGGAAGTCGCCGAAGTTGCTGCACGAGGAGATCTCGCGGTAGGTGTTCTGGGCCGGCATCCACACCTCGATGTCGTAAGTCTTGCGGGCCGAAAAGCCCAGATCGCCGGTGCAGAGTACCACCACCCGGTAGGGCAGGCCCAGGAGCTGAAGCACCTCCTCGGCATCGGCGAGCAGGGATTCCAGTTCGGCGTCCGACTCCTCGGGGCGGGTGAACTTGACCAGTTCCACCTTGTCGAACTGGTGCTGGCGNNTTGGTCACCGGCACCTCGGCGGTGGGGATCAGCCACAGATCCCAGCCTTCGGCCCGGAAGAGATCCTCGGCGAATTTGGGCAGCTGGCCGGTGGCGGTCATGGTGTCGGTGTTGACCAGGAAGGGCGGCAGCACCTCCTGGTAGCCGTGTTTCTGGGTGTGAAGATCGAGCATGAAGTTGATCAGCGCCCGTTCGAGCCGCGAGGCGAGCCCCTTCATCACCGCAAAGCGGGCGCCGGAGAGTTTGGCGGCCCGCTCGAAATCGAGGATGCCCAGGGCCTCGCCCACCTCCCAGTGGGACTTGGGCTCAAAGGCGAACCGCGGCACCTCGCCCCATTTCTTCACCTCCACGTTGTCGGCGTCGCTGTTGCCCGCCGGCAGCGAGTCGTGGCAGAGGTTGGGGATCCCCATGACGATGTCGTTCAAGTCGGTTTCGGCGGCGGAGAGTCTCTCCTCCAGCTCCTTGATCCGGTCGCCCATCTCGCGCACCTCGGCCATCAGCGCTTCGGCGTCCTGGCCCGCCTTCTTGAGCTGGCCGATCTCCTGGGAGGCGGTCTTGCGCTGGTTGCGCAGCCCTTCCACCTCGGTGAGCAGCTGACGGCGCTGGCTGTCGATGGCCTCGAATTCCTCGAGACGCGAGTCGGCCAG
This sequence comes from Desulfobulbaceae bacterium UBA5121, assembly GCA_002414225.1. Taxonomy (GTDB): domain Bacteria; phylum Desulfobacterota; class Desulfobulbia; order Desulfobulbales; family UBA5123; genus UBA5123. The sequence continues at coordinate 128,671 of DHYV01000032.1, forward strand.
CCCCCGCAGCCGGGTTTTTTCCTTGACCAGGTCAATGTTTTCACGGATAAAACGGAGTTCTAGCATGACGTTGGGATCCTTCTGTCGGCTGGGGATTGATGGGTTGATGGTCCGCCCCCACTGCGGGACGGTCAGCGATTATTAGCATGCCGCTGGTGAGAAATCAAGGGGGCCCAAGGTCGGGACGGCGCCATAAGCGGATTTGGCATGGCCTTTGGCAAAGAAATCATAGTATAACGAAAAATACACGGGAGATGGCCGATAGGGGGGGCGTCCTATCTGGTCATGGCAGCGTCGGAATTGATCAATTCGCCATCGGAGCGTTATGGCCAGCGAGGACCACAAGAAACAGTCTTGCCAGGGGGACGGGGACGACGATTTGGTCAAGGTGGTCCGTCTGGCCGGACCGCGGGCACTGGGGGCGGGCGAACGGGAGACGCTGGAGATCGCCCCTTCGCCGGTGGACGCCTTGCTCGATCGTGTGGTGGCTGAGTTTGCCAAGGTATTCAAGGCGCTCCGGGTCGGTAATTTCATCGAGGTCCAGGGCAGCACCGTCGATGCCCTTCAGGAACTCCGGGAGTTGACCCGGGCGCTGCTCGCCAGGGGGCGGCGCGGTGATGAGGAGGCGGTGAGCCGTTTTGAATTCACCGTTGGGGACAAACAGCCCAAGCAGCGCACGGTCACCGTGCTCATAGCCCTTGACGCCGCCACGATCCGGGTGAAGGGGGTGCCGGCCCGCAACGGGGTGGACGGCATCATCCGGGAGGTGGGGGACTACTTCAAATACGGTCGGGGCAGCGCCCGCCGTGACGGCACGGTCAATCACTACCTCACCGGAAAGTTTGCTCCGGCCCGCGAAGGCGAGGTGTTGGTGATCATCGACAACAGCCGGGTGCGGGGCGAAAACGGCATCGACGTCCTGGGGCGTGCCATTCGCGCCCGCACCGGCACCCCTGGTTTCGTCGCGGTGGGCAAGGGGGTGCGCAAGGAAACCTCCGAGGACAACAAGGTCCAGATCATCGCCGAGCGGACCGGGGTGGTGGTGCCGCTTTACGACCAGAACAAAGTCCTGCGCTCCATCGAGGTGCGGGAATCGGTGCGGATCGGCGAGGTGGGCCACCGCGAGGGCGGCCACGTGGCGGCCAGGGGCCTGGCGGGCCGGGTCGAAGAACTCCAGGTGGACGACACCACGGTGGAGTCGGTGCCCCGGGCCTTTGTCATCCGCACCTCCGGGGCGGTCAACGTCGCCCAGACCATCTTCGGCGAGGTGCTGGCCGGCGCCATCACCGCCGTGATGATCAACGCCACCGGCAAGACCGTTGCCGCCCGGGATGCGATAACCGTCCGGCGCGCCGTGCAGGCGAGTACCCTCCATGCCCAGGCGGTGCTCATCGGCCAGGATCGGGTGACCGGTTCGATCATCAACGCCACCTTCAATATCCGGACCTCCTTCACCGCCGTCAACCTCAAGCTGTTGGGCAACAATATCCTGCGGCTCGGCAGCGACAAGCTCGACGGGCAAGGGCCGGAAACCGGCGCCTCCTGCCTCAAGGGGGACGTCCGTTCCTGGCGCGGCGAGGATCTCTTTGCCGGCCGCAACGGTATCGCGGCGGAGCGCGAGGCGCTGGAGCGGGAACATGAAGAGGTGGTGGTGGCGATCCGCGATGGGCTGCTGGGCCAGGTCAAACGGCAGACCACGCTTGGCAGAGGGGATTTGAATTTCAAACAGCTGCTGGCGGTTATCGCCGCCGCCGGCCAGGCATACGAACAGTGCCCGCCCGAGGAGGAGGAGGCAAAATCCCAGATCCTGATCAATGCCTTGATGGATCTCGGCGTCCAGGATACCCTTTCGTTTATCCGGCGGTTCGCGGCCAAGAAGAAGCTGCAGGTCGACCTGGCCGACGCCCGGCGCCGGCTTGCCAACATTTCGCCCCCCCTGGAGGCGGAGTTCACCAAGGTGGCCCTCAACGAGAGTGGCCGGCTGACCATCCGCTGCTGGCAGGACGCCGTGGTCTTGAACCGTATCGGCAGCGAACTCATCCTCAGCCGGGAGGCGCCCGAGGAGGTGCTCTTCCGCGGCGTCCTGGGCCTCTTTTCCCTCTCCGCGTCCTTTGATTACGAGACCGGCAAGCTGGTCTGCTCGGTCACCCCCCCCGCCTAAAAAGACCGTGCCTTTTCGCCTGGCGCGGTCCTTGCCCTCTTGCCAGCGCCTTTTCAGTAGATGACCGGATGGGTGGTCACGGATTCGCCGGCGGCGAGCCGCCGACGGTGCGGCGGGATGAGGATAACGGTGTCGATGGCCTCGGCTCTGGTCGCCGGCCGCACCATGAAACCTTCCGGGCGCCAGAGGAACACGCCGCCCTTGAGGTTGAGGAGCCCTGACTCGCGCAGGGAGAGCGGTTCGCTGAGCCGGGCGCGCAGGGGGGGCGGCAGCGGCCGTTTGCGTCCCTGGGCCTTGGCGAGCGCCGGGGCCACGGTTTCGTTGAAGAGGATGCGCACCGCCGGCGGCGGCCCGGGCAGGGCAAAAAGGGGCAGGTCGCCCAGCAGGGCGAAGATGGTTGCCTTGCCGGGCCGGACCCGCAGGGCGTGGTAGAGAATCCGGGCCTCGCGGCGGGCCAGCATGGTCGACATCAGGTCGTACTTGCCGGGCCCCATGCCGCCGGTGGTGACCAGCAGGTCGAGGCCGGCCGCGGCGGCCGCGTCGATGGCGGCCAGGGTGGCGTCCTGGTGGTCGGCCACCAGCCCCAGGTCTACCGGGTCGCCGCCGGCCCGGCGGATGAGGGCGGCGAGGAGAAAACGGTTGCCGCCGATGATCTGGCCCTGCAGGGGGGGCGTCCCCGGTTCCAGCAGTTCGCTGCCGGTGCAGAGCACCCCCACCCGCGGTGGCCGGTGGACGGGTACCTGATCGAGGCCAGCCTCGGCGAGCAGCGCCAGATGCTCGGGGGCGATGCGGTGGCCGGCCCGGACAATGGCCTTGCCCCGGGCGCAGTCGGTGCCCTTGGCCCGGATGTGAAGGCCCGGCCGGCCGGGGTGGGGGACGAAGAGGGTGCCCCCCTCTTCCCTGCACCCCTCCAGGGGCACCACCTGATCGGCGCCGGGCGGGATGGCGCCGCCAGTCATGATCCGGCGCGCCTGGCCCGGTTCCAGCCGGTGAATGGCGGTGGTGCCGGCGGCGATTTCGCCCACCACCGGCAGTCGGGCCGGGGTGGCCGGGGTGGCGGTGGCGAGATCCCGGCTGCGCACCGCAAAGCCGTCCATGGCCGACCGGGCAAAAGCCGGCACCGGACGGGGGGCGGCGAGGGTTTCGGCGGCGACCCGGCCGGCGGCCCGTTCCAGGGGGAGGCGTTCGCTTGCCGTGGCCCTGACGCTGGCGAGGATCAGCCGTTGCGCCTGGGTCAGGGTCGGCGTCTGGGGGGAGGGCGCGCCGGTCACGGGTGCGCTCCCGCGCCGGCCACGCCTGGCAGGTCGCCGGGCCGGTTGACGTTGCGGAAGGCGGTGAGATCTGGGACCACGGCAAGGAGTTCCGCCTCTGTGACCCGCCGCACCCGCAGCTCGGCGTAGATGCGGCCGACCTTGCCATGGCCGGCGGCAAGTGCGGCTGCGATCACTGGCAGCACCCGGCGGTGGTAGAGGGCATGGAGCGGCTCGGGCCGGTCGCCGGGCCATGGCACCACCACGTCCCATTCGCCGGTGAGCCCGCAGAGGAAATCGATGAGGGCGCTCTTCACCAGGGGCATGTCGCAGCCGAGGACAAAGGCGTACGGGGTTTCGATGGCAGACAGGGCGGCGTGGATGCCGGCCAGGGGGCCGGCGCCGGCGAAGCGGTCGGGGACCACCGGCCAGTCGAGAAAGCGGTAGGGGTCGGGGTGGTTGGCCACCAGCAGCCGCTGGCGGAAGAGGTCTTCCAGGACCAGAGCGGCGTGGTGGATCAGCGGCCGGCCCTCATAGAGGGCGAGGGCCTTGTTGCTGCCGAAGCGGCTGCTGGTCCCGCCGGCCAGGATTACCCCGGTGATGTGGTCACGTGGCGTCGGGGTCATTGCGGATGGTGACGGTGATCTCCCGGGGGGTGCGGCAGCCCTTGAGGGCGCTGATCATCCCCACCACCGACTGGCGGAGAAAGGTTTCCACGAAGGAGTTGAGGGCAATGGGCTCGCCGTCCACCACCAGGGTGGCGATGGGATGGTCCGCCGGCCGGATGAAGGTGTCGATGAGGAAGCTGGCAAGCCCCGCCACGTCGTCGATGGCGAACCAGGGCAGTTTGTCCCCTTGCGGCGCTGGCGCGTCGCTCACCATGGCCGCCCAGGTGGCGTCACGATTGGGCAGCGGCTCGGCGTGGAGGGCGCGGCGGTGCACCTCGATCTTGGGAAAGTCGAGACGCTTGTAACCCTCGGTGATCACCAGATCCACGTCGGAAAAGGAGCGGGCCGTGAGCACCCGGACGTCGGGGTCGTCGTCGACGTCGCGGATGACCCCGAGGCCGGTGGGCGAGGCCAGCGCCACCACCCTGGCGCCGGCCTGCTTGTGGCGCCAGGTGTCCTTGCCCGGCTTGTCCATCTCGAAGCGGTGGACGTGGTGCTTGATGGTTCCCACCCGGTACCCCTGGCGGGTGAGGGCGGGGATCAGTTTTTCCAGCAGGGTGGTTTTGCCGCTGTCTGGCTTGCCGACGAGGGAGACGATGGGAGGCATGGGGTGGTTCCGGAGGATCAGCCCGGCGGCCAGGCCATGGCGCGGCCGCCCAGGACGTGCAGGTGGAAATGGAAGACGGTCTGGCCCGCCTCGGCGCCCTCGTTGGTCACCATCCGGAAGCTTGCCGCGCCCTCCTTGGCGGCGAGTTCAGCCCCCACCCGCAGCACCTTGCCGATGAGGGACTGGTCGGCCGCGGTGACCGCCGCCGGTCCGGCCAGGTGCTTCCTCGGGATGACCAGGAAGTGTCGCGGCGCCTGGGGGGCGATGTCCCAGAAGGCGACCACCTCGTCATCCTCGTAGAGTTTTTTTGCCGGTATGTCGCCGCGGGCGATCTTGCAGAAGAGACAGTCGTTGGCCATGGCGTTCACCTCTAAGAGAGTCGCGGGAAGGACGCGGCCGGGCCCTTGCCGGCCAGCTGTCAGGATAATGGCCCGGCCGGGGCTTGTCAAACCCTAAGCCGGCACCGGCCGGCTGGCGAAAAAAAAACTCGCCATGGCGCCGGCTTTTAGGTAGGTTGGCAGCGGGTAATTTTCGTCACCTTCAGCCGCCAGGGGAGAACCACAGCGATGCGTCAGTTCGTGATCGACGATCTCAGCCGAGAGGAGTGCGCCAACCTCGACAATTACTTGAAGCGTCATGCCCGGCCCGCGGGTATTGACGGCATGTACTGGCTGATGCTGGCCGACGACCTGCTGGGCGAGGCGCAGCAGGGTCACCAGGAGTGCGGCCCCTTCTACCTGGCCATCGAGTTGGTGAAGGATCCGGGCCGGGAGCGGCTTGCGGTCGAACTCCTGGTCCGCAGCGAAACCAACCTCCACTGCTCCTGCATCAGCTACGCCACCCCCGCGCAGCGGGACTTCCTGCTCCGTTTTCTCGACCGGATGCTCGCCGCAGAGCAGATCCGCGCCTGATCACCGCCCGCCGTCACCACCTCTCCCTTTCAGGACGTTTATCCCCCCCGCCTATTTGCCACCGCCACGGCTTGCCGCCGTGGTCCCGGCCGAGGGGCGCTCGGTCGCCGCCGCGACGTCAGCCCGACCGGTGGGGGGGCGGCTCGATCTTGGTGAGAAAGAGCAGGCCGAGGAAGATCGAGCCCACGCAGGCGAAGAAGAAGCAGTGGCGGAAGGTGTCCTGGAAGGCGAGGTTCGATGCCTGCAGCTCCTGGACTCGGGCGAGGAACAGGTGGGCCTTGGCCTCGGCCGCTCCCGGGGGGAAGAAGGCAGAGAGCCGGTCGGTGATCCCGTCGACGAAGCCGCTTGCCGCCCCGTAGTCCTGTCGGACGGTGATTCCCTGGAAGTGGATGGCGCGCCCCTTTTCGAGGGTGTTGGTGGCGATGGCCGTCCCCAGCGAGCCGCCCACGAAGCGCAGGTAGTGCATGAAGCTCACCCCTTGCGCGGTCTTCTCCCCCAGGTTGCCCAGCGCCATGGCCGACACCGGCGCGAAAAAGGCGCCCAGGCTGATGCCCAGAGGCACGGTGAGTACGGCCGCCCGTACCGACGGGGTGTAGTAGTTGAGCGACGGGATGAGGAAATAGCTGGTGTAGAGGTAGAGCACCGTGCTTCCCAGAATCACCGGCCGGGGGCCGATTCGGTCGGTGAGGATGCCGGCCAGGGGCGAGAAGATGGCGATGAAGATCGCAAAGGCGAGCATGTGGATGCCGGTTTCGAAGGTGCCTAACCCTTTGAGGGTTTCGTAGTAGAGGGGCAGCAGGTAGAAGAGCTGGTAGATGGAAAGCCCCATGACAAAGAAGTAGAAGCCCATGGAGAAGGTGTAGACCCGGATCTTGAAGATGGCCGGATCGATGAGGCGGTGGCGGCTTGTAAGCTCGCTCAACAGGTAGAGGAGAAAGGCGATGGCGCTCGCAAAGGCGAGGATGACGATGGTGGTGGACTGAAACCAGCCCAGTTGCTGGCCCTTGGAGAGGAGCACCAGCAGGGAGACGGTGAAGGAGGCGAGGAGCGCGTAGCTTATGAAGTTGAAGCGGAGCCGCTCCCGGTGCCGCACCATCGTCGGCAGGAAGGTAAGCCCGGCCACGAAGTTCATGATCCCCACCGGCATGTTGATGAAGAAGACCCAGCGCCAGTTCAGGTGTTCGGTGACCCAGCCGCCCACCGTGGGGCCCAGCGACGGGGCAAAGCTCACCCCCATGGCGTAGATGCCCATGGCCAGGCCCCGCTTCCGGGGCGGATAGATGGCAAAGAGGATGGTCTGGGCCGAGGCCATGATAAAGGACTCGCCAAAGCCCTGGACGATGCGGGAAGAGATCATGCCGGCCAGCGACCCCGCCATGCCGCACATGGCGCTCGCCGTGGTGAAGACCGCCAGCCCGATGAGGAAGAGTTTTTTTAGCCCCAGCACCTTGGAGAGGCTGTGGGTGAGGAGCAGCCCCACCGCGGCGGCGGTCATGTAGGCGGTGATCACCCACTGGATGCCGTAGAGGTCGGTGGCGAGCGGCCCCATCATCTTTGGCACCACCACGTCCACCACCGTGGTGTCCAGGATGGCCATGAAGGCGCCGAGCATCACCACCAGGGTGAGGAAGGCCCGGTAGCCCGGCGAGATGGTCTGGTAGATGGGCTGTTCCGCAGGGGCCTGGTTCACGGCTGCCGGTTCTCCTGGCGTTTGATCTCCACCTCGCCGCCCAGGCCGATGCGCAGCCGCGAGGTGTCGCCGCCGGCGATGCTGATCCGCACCGGGATGCGCTGGGAAACCTTGGTGAACTCGCCGGCCGAGATGTCGCGCGGAGCCAGGGCAAAGGTGGCCGCCGAGGCGGGCAGGATGGCGGCGACTTTCCCCTCGTAGACCAGATCCGGGAAGGCGTCGATGCGGATGGTGGCGGCATCCCCCGGGCTCACCCCCTGGAGTTTGTTTTCTTCGAGCAGGGCGATGATATAGAGATCCTTGGGGTCGGCCAGGGAGTAGATGGCCATCTTGGGCGAGACGATGGCTCCGGGGCTTGTGTAGCGTTTGGCCACCCGGCCTGCGGTGGAACTCGTGAGCCGGCAGGCGGCCAGGTCTTCCCGGGCCTGGGCCAGGGCGGCGGCAAGCCCCTTGATGGCCTCCTCCTTGGCGTTGATCTCGGTGACGGTTTCCTCGATGCGGCTCTTCTGGCTGTGGGCGAGATCCTCTTCAAGGCGGGCGGTGGCGAGTTCCGCCTGGGCCGCCGCTGCCTCCTGCCGGGCGGCCTGTTGTTCCTGGTCGCGGGCAGCGAGCTGGCTCGCGGTTTCCTCGGCCCGGCGGTGGGCGACGGCCTTGGCCTCGGCGAGGGCGGTGTAGCGGTCCCGGTCCCGCTTGAGCTGGCCCACCTGGGCGTCGAGGGCCGCGGCCTTGGCGGCGAGGGCCGCCTGCTTGCGGTTGAGTTCTTCGATGCGGGCGGCGGCGATCCGGTCGTTGAGGGAGAGATCCCGGCGCAGGCGGGTGAGAGCGATCTTCTTGGCCGCCAGCTCCTGGCGGGCGCCGGCCAACTGGGCGGCGAGTCGCTCCTCGGTGAGGCGGTACGGGGTGGCGTCGATGGTGGCCAGCAGCTCGCCGGGAGCCACCGGGTCGCCTTCCTTCTTGGCCATGGCGGTGAGCCGGCCGCTTACCCGATCGAAGCCCACCGTGGTCAGCGAGTCGCTGGCCACGAACACCGCATCGGTGACCGCATAGACCATGCGGTGGTGGACAAAGCGGATCGCCACCGCGGCCAGGGACACGGTGCCGATGATCAGGACTGCGGCGGCAATGGCCTTGCCGTTCCGTTTCTTTGTTTCTGCCGTCATGGCGTTACCCCTTGCGCAATGGCGTCCCCGCGGCTGGTTGGCGCCGCGGCTGGTTTTTTCTGAGGTGCCTGGTCGGTGGCGGCCGCCGGCAGCCGGCCCACGGCCCGCTCCAGGGCGGCGTCGGCAAGGCGCAGGCCGTAGCGGGCCGAGTAGTAGTCGGTTTCGGCCCGGGTGACAAAGGTGCGGGCGTCGATGACGTCGGTGGAGGAGGCGAGGCTCTCACGGTACTGGAGGGTGGTGAGGCGGAAATTTTCCCGGGCCTGGGCCAGGGCGGCTTGGGCCGTGGTGATGTTGGCCGCCGCCACCTGCCGGTCGAGGAGCGCGTTCTGGACCTCGAGCCGGACGGTGTCCTCCAGCTGGTGGAGCCGGGCCGCCAGGGCGTGCTGTTCGCTGCGGCGGCTGCTCACCTCGGCCCGGCGCTTGCCCCAGTCGAAGAGCTGCCAGCGGGCCTCCACCATGACGCTCGAGGTGTCTCGATTGGCGTAGTCGTTGGTGGTGAGATCCCCGTTTTCGGTGTCCCGCTGGAGGCGGCCCACCAGATCGACCTGGGGGTAGAAAGCACTGGCGGCAAGCCGCGTTGCCTGACCTGCTTTCGCCACCATCAACTGCATGGCCCGGACTTCTGGACGCGTGGCCAGGGCCTCGGTGATGAGCGGCGCCAGGGCCGGGGCGGCTGCGTGCTCGTCACCGGGCTCGTCCGCCACCGCGGTGGCCTGGGTCAGGGGCAGCGAGAGCAGGAGGTTGAAGGCGGCCACCGCCTTGCCGCGGCTGGCCATGGCCCGCTGCGCCTGCTGGCGGGCCTCGGCCAGAGCCACCTGCGCCTTGAGCAGGTCGTTTTCCGGGATCATTCCCTGGTCGAGGAAGTGGCGGGCGTTGTCGGCGTGGGCGGTGAGCTGGCTCACCTCCTCGTTGGCCACGGTGAGAACCCGGCCGGCCAGGAGCACCCGGTAGTAGGCGTTCTTGACCTCCTGCGCCACCTCAAGCCGCGCCCGTTCGAGTTCCATGGCCTCGATGTCTACACCGATGGCGGCCATCTCCTTCCTGGTGGAGAGGGCGAAGCCGGTGAACAACGGCTGGCTGACGGTGAGATCGCCGTGGAAGTTGTCCTGGTCGCCCACCACCACCTGCTGGCCGGCAAAGACCCGGTACGGTTCTTCGCCCAGGCGGGCATAGGAGTAACCGGTGGAGAGGGTGGGCAGGCGTGCGGCCTTGGCGCCGGCAAGATCGGCCTGGCGGGCGGCAAGCCGCGCCCGGGCCTCGGCAATGGTGTTGCTGTCGGCCTCGGCCCGGGCGAGGGCAGCGGCCAGGGTGACCGGCTGGGGCGGGGAAGCCGGCGGAGCGGCGGCGGCCGGAGCGGCGGCCAGGCAGACAAGGAGCAGCAGCAGGGGCCAAGGTCGGGACATGGGATTCTCCGGGAGGCACGGTTCGGAACGGGGCGAGGTGTCGGTCACAACCTGAATCAAACGTTTGTTCGAATTAGTAGCCGCTCCATCAGGCCATGTCAAGCAGGAAGTGAGCACGGGAAGGCATGCGGAGGGCAGGCGCCGCATCGGGCGGGGGGTAAAATTGGCCGCCTGGCTTTCTATTTGCCTCTCGCCTGATTTGCATGATATTTTTTTTGGCGTCGGGGTTCGGGGGGCGGGTGAGAGGGCTGGTTTGCAAAATAAGGTTGAATTCGGAAATGAGATGGGTGATGCTGGTTAAGTTATGGTTATTCTTCCCATCTGCCATTTTTGTCTCCTAACCCTCCTGGGAGGGGGCACGTTTTTTTCAGGCGGTCGCACGGGTGATCCATGAGAGTGGGCGACAGTATCCGGAAAAGGTTGACCCTAACATTTGTTTTATCCACCATCTGCCCGTTGATCCTGCTGGGCATGGTGTTGTCATGGCTGATTTTCTCCACCCAGCAGGCGCAGCTTCTCGACCTACAGCACGAAGTCCTTGCCCGGGCGGTCAGCGAAATCCGCATGGCCACCCACGAGCAGGAGACGCGGCTTACCCTGGCCGTGGCCACCACCGATCTCATGGACCTCGACCGCGCCCGGCAGTTTGCGGTGCTGTCGATGATCCGTTCCTTCAAGGATACGGCCAATCATGATGTGGTTGACGATCTTTCCCTGGTGGATCGCAACGGCAAGGAACTGGCCAGAGACTCCCGGACCAAGAATTACCGGCCAGTTGAGCTGAGCGAGCGTTCCGACGACGATGCCTTTCTCGTGCCCATCTCCACCGGCCACGCCTACTATAGCCCGGTGACCCTGGACGCGGTTACCTCGGAACCTTTCGCCAGTGTCGGCATCCCCATTGAGGATAACCAGAGCCAGGAGGTGCGGGGGGTGCTCATCGCCCGTATCCGCCTCCAAAAGATATGGGGGGACATCGTTGGCCGGCCATTTGCCGGCATGGGCGCCCTCTTTATCACCGACCATGTCGGCATGGTGGTGGCCCATCCCAACCCCTCGGTGGTCCTGCGGGGTACCATCGTCGATCTTGCCGTCTGTAACGGCGTCCAGGCCGGCATTTCCGGGGGCAAGGTCGTGCGTTCCTGCAATCCCTTCCGGCTCGGTAACCAGGAGTTCTTCGTGGTGGTCGAGATGCCCTTCCATGAGGCCATGGGGCTTTCCTATCAGGCGTTTTCCGCCATGGCGGTGTTTCTCGTCTTCTTTCTGGTCATCAGCCTCTATATTGGTTTTGCTTTGGTGCGGCGGGTGGTCGGCCCCATCGAGTCGTTGGCCGAAACGGCCCAGGCGATCAGCCGTGGCGATCTGGACCGCAAGGCGAGCGAAGAGGGCACCGACGAAATCGGCGCCCTGGCGGTGGCCTTCAACTCCATGGTCGCCCGACTCCTCCACGACATCGACGAACGCAAGCGTGCCGAGGCGGCACTCCATTTCAGCGAGGAGCGCTATCGGGCCATCACCACCACCGCCCAGGATGCCATTCTGATGATCGACAGCGACGGTCGGCTCTCCTTGTGCAACCCGGCCGCCGAACGGATCTTTGGCTACACCGAGGGCGAACTCGTCGGCCACGAACTTGAGCGTCTGCTCGCCCCGGAAAGCGGCAACGCCTTTTTCCGGCAGTGGCTGGCGGAGTTCCGGCAGACTGGCAGGGGGCCCGGGGCGGGCCGAACCATCGAACTGGAGGCGGCGCGCAAGGACGGCCGCACCTTCCCCATTGAGCTGTCCCTGGCCACCATGACCATGGTCGGCAACGGCGGCTGGAGCGCCATCGGCATTGCCCGGGACGTCACCCGCCGCAAGCAGGATGAGGCGGCGCTCGTGCGGGCCCGCGCCGAGCTGGAGCTGCGGGTGGAGGAGCGAACCGCGGAGCTTGCCGGCGCCAACAAGGAGCTGCAGGATGAAATCGTCGTCCGCAAGCAGGCCGAGGATGCCGCCGCCAAGGCCAACAAGGCCAAGAGCGAGTTTCTCGCCAACATGAGCCANNGAGATCCGCACCCCGATGAACGGCATCATCGGCTACACCGATCTGCTCCTCGGCGTGGAGCTGCCCGAGGCCCAGCGTTCCCATCTCTGCATGGTCAAGACCGCCTCCATGCGGCTGCTGGACATCATCAACGACATCCTTGATTTTTCGAAGATCGAGGCCGGCAAGCTGATGCTCGACTTCTCCCCCTTCAGCCTGCGGGAGATGCTCGACGAAGCGCTGAAGATCCTGGCCATCAACTCCACCGCCAAGGGGCTTGAGCTGGTCTATCGTGTGCGCGACGACGTGCCGGATGGCCTGGAGGGAGACTCGGGGCGGCTGCGGCAGGTTTTCGTCAATCTGGTGGGTAACGCCGTGAAGTTCACCCAGCGGGGCGAAGTGGCGGTTTCCGTGGAGGTGGCGGAGAGGCGCGACGACGATTCCGTCGAGCTGCTCTTTATGGTCCGGGATACCGGGGAGGGGATTGCCGAAGACAAGAAGGCATTGATCTTCGAATCCTTCTCCCAGGCCGACGCCTCCATGACCCGCCGTTTCGGCGGCACCGGCC
>DHYV01000043.1 GCA_002414225.1 Desulfobulbaceae bacterium UBA5121
TGCTCGTAAAGGGCGGTGCCGTCAAAACGGCTCAGGCTGTGGCCGTCGGTGGGGAAATGGGAGGGAACCCAGTCGAGGATGACCCCGATGCCGTTCTGGTGACAGCGGTCGACAAAATACATGAAGTCCTGGGGAGTGCCGAAACGACTGCTCACCGCGTAGTAGCCGGTGACCTGATAGCCCCAGGACTCGTCCAGGGGGTGCTCCATCACCGGCATCAGCTCAATGTGGGTGAAGCCCATCTCCTTGACATAGGGGATGAGGGTTTCGGCCATCTCCCGGAAGGAGAGAAAACGGGACGGTTCGGCGGGATCCCGCTGCCACGAGCCGGGATGCACCTCGTAGATGGCCATGGGCTCCGAGTAGGGTGTCCCCTTGCCGCGCCCCGCCTGCCAATCCTGATCGTGCCAGTCGTAGCGCTCGATGTCCCAGACGATGGAGGCGCTCTTGGGCCGAAGCTCGGCGAGGAACTGGAAGGGATCGGCCTTCTCCAGCAGATCCATGTTGGCGGTACGGATCTCGAACTTGTAGGCAACCCCGGAACCGACTCCGGGGATAAAGAGTTCCCAGATGCCCGAGCTGCTCAGCACCCGCATCTGGTGAACCCGACCGTCCCAGTAGTTGAAATCCCCGATGACACTCACCCGACGGGCCGCCGGCGCCCAGACCCGAAAAACCGTGCCCTCGACACCGTCGGCCACCACGGGATGGGCGCCGAGCTTGTTGTAGAGTTCGTAGTGGGTGCCGTTGTTAAAGAGGTGACGGTCGAACTCGCTGAGCAGCGGCAGGAAACGATACGGGTCGTGAAGGGTGGTCACCGAACCGTCCGCGCAGGTGGCCTCGAAACGGTAGGCGGGCGGCTGATCGCCGGCGGCGATGATGACCTCAAAGAGGCCGTCGTCGCGCATCTTGTACATGTCCAGCCGATCCTCCCCCAAGAGCAGCCGCACCGAGGCGGCGTGGGGAAGAAAGGTACGGATAATGGCCTTGCCCAGATCGTGTTCGAGGACATGATACCCAAGAACCAGAAAGGGATCGTGATGATCGGATTGGATGATCCGATCCAACTCCCGCGAAACGTCGATATACATGCCGATTTCCTTAACTAGATATAAAAAGGGGAAGTGGCGGTCCAGCGCCACGGGGGGCACTGCGACCCTGGCGCCGGCAGCCGAACGGCGACCCCGACCGCACCGAACAACTATTCTGATTTACTGGGAGTTTTCGTTTTGACACCTACCGGGGCGGTCCAGCGTTCCGTGCCGCCGACCGCACTCTGACCCGCCTTTCAACGTTCAGCCTACGTTAGCACACATGAATTGCCAAATACTAACCATTTTTCTTGCTTCTGGCGACATTCCTGGCCGCCGCGCCGGGTCCATATCCGCCTTGACGCTCATCGCCGGCCGGTGCTAGATTGAAGGCAAACCCGGCGCCGGAGGGCGGCCGCTGGCACTGCCGACGCACCCGCTGTCCTCACCTCACCGCCGCCCACTCCAACCAGGACTACTCGAAACGCCATGCACAGCCTGAAGGGACATTTCCTCATCGCCACCGCCCAGATGCCTGATCCACGCTTTCAGGAGCAGGTGGTGTACATCTGCGCCCATACCGACGAGGGGGCCATGGGGCTGGTGGTCAACCATCCCATTGAGACCCTCACCCTGGCCGACATTCTGGAAAGCGCCGACCTGCCGGTGCCGACGCACCCGCTGCCGTCGGTATACATGGGCGGCCCGGTGGAAATTGAAAACGGTTTCTTCCTCCACTCCGCCGACTACCGGCCCCGGAACTTCATCGAGGTGAGCGACACCGTCCTTCTCTCCCGAGACCCTGACATCCTCCACGACATCGTCCGCGAACAGGGGCCGGCCCACTACCTCTTCCTGCTCGGCTATGCCGGCTGGGCGCCGGGGCAGCTCGAACACGAACTCACCGTCAACGGCTGGCTCGCCGTGCCGGGCAACGACCGGATACTCTTCGACACCCCGGACGACCAGAAGTGGAAGGAGGCCGCCAAGGGATACGGCATCGACATCTCCCTCTACGGTGATGTCATCGGTTCCGCCTGACCGCCATGGCCCGCCGCCCTTACACCGTTGTCGAGCATCCGGCGGACACGGGCTTTGAAACCACCGCTTGCGACCTGACCTCCCTCTTCACCAACGCCGCCCTGGCCCTTTTCGATCTCCTGTGGCAGGCGGTCCCTTCTGCCGAAGACCAGGAATTCCCCCTCGAAATCAACGGCAACGATACCGAGGAGCTGATGGTCAACTTTCTCGAAGAATTCCTCTATCTCCACGACTCCCGGTGCCTGGTGATGACCCGAATCGCCATCGATGCCGTGGCGCCACCGACCCTGCGGGGCAGGGCCTGGGGCCACCCCTTCCAGGCAGGCCGCGATCAGGTGCGGCTTGTGGCCAAGGCGGTCACCTACCATCAACTCCATGTGGGCAACGACGGCGCAGGCTGGCGGGCCAGGGTGATGCTTGACATCTGAAGGGCGTCTCAAAAAAATCGTCTTCTGGCCGATCTCCGCGTTTTGCGAATATTGTATCCTCGTAAGGCAGGCGAGGCCGCGAATCCCCGAAGTCCTAATCCTTAACAGGACACCCTGCCCCCCCCGGCGGCAATGACATAGGGAAGAACCATGCAGACCTTTACCCCGGACGACCTGACCCGGATCGACGACTACCGGTGGCTGCTGCGCCGCCGCGGCCCCATGCGCACCGACGTCCAGCTTTTCATCGACCGCGCCCTGCTCCGCCAGGTCCACCAGGACGCCTCCATCGCCCAGGCCGCCAACGTTGCCTGCCTGCCCGGTATCGTCGGCCGCAGCCTCGCCATGCCCGACATGCACCAGGGCTACGGCTTCCCCATCGGAGGAGTGGCCGCCTTTGACCCCGAGGAAGGGGTGGTATCCCCCGGCGGGGTGGGCTATGACATCAACTGCGGGGTGCGGCTGCTGCGCTCGAACCTTCAACGCGAGGAGATCGCCGACCGCATGGAACTCCTGGTCAACACCCTTTTTGCCGCGGTGCCCACCGGGGTCGGCTCCCGGCAACGCGTCCTCCGCCTCAACCCGGCCACCATCAGGAAGGTTCTCGCCCAGGGGGCGGCCTGGGCGGTGGCCAACGGGTTCGGCCGGCCCCGGGATCTCGAACACATCGAGGAAGGCGGCTGCCTCGGCTGGACCGAACCGGAACTCCTCTCTGAACGGGCCATTGAACGGGGGCTGGCCCAGCTCGGCACCCTGGGCTCGGGCAACCACTTCGTTGAGGTGGGGTACGTGGAGACTGTCTACGATACCGAGGCGGCCCGGGCCATGGGGTTGGCCGAGGGGCGGGTGACGGTGATCATCCACACCGGCTCCCGGGGGCTTGGCCATCAGGTGGCCAGTGACTTCATCCGCCTCCTCCAGGCCGCCTCCCGCCGTTACGCCATCACGCTGCCGGACCGCGAACTCTGCTGCGCCCCGATCAGCTCGCCCGAGGGCAAGCAGTACCTGGGCGCCATGGCTGCGGCGGCAAACTTCGCCTTTGCCAACCGGCAA
>DHYV01000041.1:0-38541 GCA_002414225.1 Desulfobulbaceae bacterium UBA5121
GACAACAACGTCGACATCCAGGAGTTCATGATCATGCCCGCCGGGGCTGCTACCTTTGCCGAGGCGTTGCGCATGGGCATTGAAACCTTTCATGCCCTGAAGGAGGTGCTGAAGCGGACCGGGCTCACCACCGCGGTGGGCGACGAGGGCGGCTTCGCCCCCAATCTGCGCTCCAACGAGGAGGCCATGGACGCACTGCTCGAGGCCATCGTCCGGGCCGGGTACCGGCCCGGCGAGGACATCTTCATCGCCATCGACGTGGCGGCCAGCGAGCTTTACGACGCCAAGAAAAAATGTTACGTGCTGGCGGCGGAAAAGAAGAAGGAGAAGACGGCCGAGGAACTCATCGCCTTTTACGCGAACTGGGTCAAGAAGTACCCCCTCATCTCCATTGAGGACGGCCTGGCCGAGGGCGATTGGGTCGGCTGGAAGCTGTTGACCGCCGACCTGGGCGGCAAGGTCCAGCTGGTGGGGGACGACATCTTCGTCACCAACACCGAGATCCTCGCCAAGGGAATCGGTCAGGGGGTCGCGAACTCCATCCTCGTCAAGCTCAACCAGATCGGCACGGTCACCGAAACCCTCGACGCCGTGGAGATGGCCCACCGGTCCGCTTACACGGCGGTGATCTCCCACCGTTCCGGCGAAACCGAGGACACCACCATCGCCGACTTAAGCGTTGCCCTCAACACTGGCCAGATCAAGACCGGCGCTCCGTCGCGCACCGACCGGGTCGCCAAGTACAACCAGTTGCTCCGCATCGAGGAGGAGCTGGGAAGCGCGGCCCGCTATGCCGGTCGGAGCGCCTTGCGTTGCCCCTGAGCAAGCGAGGGAGTCGCAGAGGCATGGGCGCCGTGGGCTGTCCCAGGGAAAAAATGTCTCGCCGCTTCTCGTTCCCGGCGGGAGGGTGAAGAAATAATTTCTTGACAAATAGCAGTCATTTTGATTTGTTAGCTATATCGCCAAGTAAGGAGGACGGAGTGCCATGACCTTGACAAAGGCCGATCTGGTCCAGAAGGTGTACCAAAACCACAACCTCACCAAGGCTCAGGCTGCGGATGCGGTGGAGGTTTTCCTGCGGATCTCCAAAAATTGCCTTGAGCGCGGTGAGGATCTTCTGGTCAGCGGCTTCGGGAAGTTCAACGTCAAGGACAAGAATTCCCGGCGGGGCAGGAACCCTCAGACCGGCCAGGAGTTGATCCTTGCCGCCAGGAAGGTGGTGACCTTCAAGCCCTCCGGCATTCTGCGGGCCAAGATCAACGGCGAGACCGAATAGTATTAGCGGAGGACGGGGTCACCCCGGACGGGAATTCCGTCGGGTTGACGGTATCCTCCTCGCGTGGGACCGAAGAAGGTAAGCACAGCAATTTTCACGGCGTCTTGCAGACAAAGGCGGGTTGCGTTTCCTTGCGGGAAAAACAGCCCGTCTTTTTTTATCGGCGCCATAGCCGGCAGCAGGGGAGGCGATGGGAGACAAACAGCAGACACTTGCCCGGCTTGCCGAGATGGTCGACGGCGAACTCCTGGGTGATGGGGCAACGGTGGTCACCAACGTCGGCGATCTTGATCAGGCCGTCGCCGGTGACTTGGTGTTCATCACCAAGGCCGCCATGGCCGAGCGGTTGAACGGATGTCGGGCCGCGGCGGCCATCGTGCCAACCGGAGTCGAGGCGCCGTCGCTGCCCGCCATCCGGGTTCGCGATCCCTACCTCGCCGCCGCCGTCATCCATCAGTGGTTCGTGGCCGAACCCTTTGTGGCCCGCGGTGTCCACCCCACGGCCCACCTCGGCGTTGACTGTTCGATTCCCGATCAGGTGACCATCGGCCCCCTGGTGGTGCTGGGTGATCGCGTGCAGCTGGGCGAGCGGGTGGTGATCCACGCCGGCGTGGTGGTGGGGGACGATGTGGTGGTCGGTGACGATACCGTGCTGCATGCCAATGTCTCCGTCCGGGCCGGCTGCCGCATCGGCGCGCGGGTGGCCATCCACGACGGCACGGTGATCGGCAGCGATGGTTTTGGCTACGCCACCGATGCCCGGGGGAATCACGTCAAGCGTCCCCAGGTGGGCACGGTGCGCATCGACGACGATGTGGAGATCGGCGCCAACGTCTGCATCGATCGTGCCACCTTCGGGACTACCTGGATCCAACGGGGCGCCAAGATCGACAATCTGGTGCAGATCGGGCATAATGTCGTGGTCGGCGAGTCGGCCATCCTGGCCGGGCAGGTGGGGATTGCCGGCAGCACCCGGCTGGGCCGCAACGTGGTGATGGGCGGCCAGGCCGGCACCGCCGGCCACATCACCCTGGGCGACCGGGTGATGGTAGCCGGCAAGGCCGGGGTGCACAACTCTTTGGAGGCCGGGACAGTGGTCGCCGGCATCCCCGCCTTTTCCCACCGGCAATGGCTGCGTGCCTCGGCCCTGGTACCCAAGCTGCCGGAACTGGCCCGGGCGGTGCGGGCACTTGAGCAGAAGCTCGAAAAATTGCTGGGCGCTTCCTACTGATCCCTCCCGGCCGCGCTTCATGCCGTGGTCGGGAGCATACCTGACGACCGTTCAAAGAAACGCCGTCCTGCGGCGAGAGAGGTGAGGCAGCATGACTTCCGAGACAAAACATTTCGACATCAACGAGATCCTGCGCTTGCTCCCCCACCGTTACCCCTTCGTGCTTGTGGACCGGGTGTTGGAAGTGGTGCCGGGTGAAAGCATCGTCTGCCTGAAAAACGTCACCATCAACGAAAACTTCTTCCAGGGCCATTTCCCGTCCGAGCCGGTGATGCCCGGCGTGCTGATCATGGAGGGGCTGGCCCAGGCAGGGGCGCTTCTCGCCTACCTCACCGGCGGCGAGACGGTGGAGGGCAAGCTCGTCTACTTCGCCGGCATGGACGGCGTTCGCTTTCGCCAGAAGGTGGTGCCCGGCGATCAACTCGTCTTCCGTCTCTCGGTGATCAAGCGCAAGGGGCGGATCTGGAAGCTCGACGGCAAGGCATATGTGGACGACAGGCTCGTCGCCGAGGGCGAACTCATGGCCACCTTCGCCTGAGCCGCCGCGGTGTTCCGGGCAGGGAAGGGCTAACATCATTTTAAGGAATTAGTTGAAAGACCTATGAATATACATCCAACTGCAGTGATCGACCCGGCCGCGGAACTTGACAGCTCGGTGCGGGTCGGCCCCTACGCCGTCATCGGCAAGGGGGTCCGGGTGGGGGCCGATACCGAAATCGGTCCCCATGCCGTGCTCGCCGGGCCCACCACCATCGGCACCGGCAACACCATCGGCCCCTTTGCCAATGTCGGCGCCCCGCCCCAGGATCTCCATTACCAGGGCGAGGAAACCCGGCTTGAAATCGGCGACCACAACGTCATCCGTGAGTACGTCTCGCTCCACCGGGGCACGGTGGCCGGCCGGGGGGTCACCGCCATCGGCAGCCACAACCTGCTCATGGCCTATGTGCACGTGGCCCACGACTGTGTGATCGGCGACCACGTGATCATGGCCAATGCCGCCACCCTGGGCGGTCACGTCATCGTTGAGGACCGGGCCACCCTGGGCGGCATGGTGGCGGTGCACCAGTTTTCCCGGGTGGGCGAGTACGCCTATGTCGGCGGCATGTCGGGCTTGAGCAAGGATGTGCCGCCTTATGTGATCGCCTCGGGCATCCGCGGCGGTTTGCGCGCCACCGGCATCAACAAGATCGGCTTGCGCCGGGCCGGCTTCGACGCCGAAACCATCAAGCAGCTTCATCGGGCCTTCAAGATCATCTTCCGCGACCAGGAACTTTTGCTCAACGACGCCCTAGCCAAGGCCGAGGCCGAGATGGGCGACTGCGAGCCGGTACGCCGGCTGGTTCGTTTCTTCCGTGACGCCAAGCGTGGCGTGGTCCGACTCGCCGGAGACGATGAACTCTAGTATCGGCATCATCGCCGGCGGTGGTCAGTTCCCCCTCCTTTTTGCCCGGGCCGCCCGCGCCCAGGGCCGGCGGGTGGTGGTGGTGGCCCATGAGGGCGAAACCCTGCCTGCCCTTGCCGACGAGGCCGACAGCTTCAACTGGGTCAAGCTTGGTCAGCTGGGCAAGATCATCAAGTGCTTCAAGCGGGAGGGGGTGGCGGAGACGGTCTTTCTCGGCACCATCACCAAGACCCGGATCTTTCGCGATATCCTGCCCGATCTGAAGGGGCTTTCCCTCTGGAACAAGATCGATGTCCGCCAGGACGACGCCATTCTGCGGGCCATTGCCGGTGAACTTGAAAAGGAGGGGATCCGGGTGCTTGAGTCGACCCTCTACCTCAAGCACCTCCTCTTCCCGGTGGGAGTGTTGGGGCGGAAGAAGCCGAGTCACGATCAGGCGGAGGATATCCGTTTCGGCTGGCGGATGGCGCGTGCCGTTGGCGCCCTTGACATTGGTCAGTGCGTGGTGGTGCGCGACCGCACCGTGCTTGCCGTGGAGGCCATCGAGGGCACCGACGCCACCATCAAGCGGGGCGGTGTTTTGGGCCGCGAAAGGGCAGTGGTGGTCAAGGTGCGAAAGCCGGGCCAGGACTTCCGGTTCGACCTGCCGGCCATCGGCGCCACCACCATCGCTTCCATGGTGGAGGCCAGGGCCGCGGTGCTGGCCGTGGAGGCCGGGCAGGCCCTCCTCTTCGACCGGGAGGCGGTGATCGGGGCGGCCGACCGGGCCGGCATCGTGGTGGTGGGGGTCGAAGAGGGGCCAGGGGAAAAACTCTCCGTCTGACCATTCCGCAACCGGCCCCTTTGACGGGCAAGAGTCTCGTCGCCGAGCCGCAGAGTTTCCGCAAGCGGCACCGTCGGTGCCCGCCACCCCCGTGCGGGGGGGGCGAATCCTTTTATCCCCGTGCGACCCCATGAAGAAAGCGATGATCCTGGCCGCAGGCCTTGGCACCCGGCTGCGACCCTATTCCGAACGACGTCCCAAGCCGCTCTTCCCGGTGCTGGGTACCCCGCTGCTTCGCCACACCGTGGCGGGCCTGCGCCGGGCCGGTTTCGGGCCGCTGGTGGTGAACGCCCACCATCTGGGTGAACAGATCGCCGCGGCTCTGGCAGGCGAGGCGGACGTCTTCGTGCAGCAGGAGGCGGAGATTCTCGGTACCGGCGGGGGGCTACGCCGGGCGCTCCCCCACTTCGGCTCGGAGCCGGTGCTGGTGACCAACGGCGACATCTTTCACACCATCGATCTCGCCCGGGTCTATGACGATCACCGCGGTTCCGGCGCCGCCGTGACCATGGTCCTTCACGACTGCCCCCGCTTCAACAAGGTGGCGATGGCCGATGACGGCCGTATCATTGGCTTTGGCGACGAGGTCGCTGCCGCTCCGACGCGGCTTGCCTTCACCGGTATCCACGTCATCGATCCGGCCATCCTCACCGCGCTTCCTGCCGACACCTTCAGCGATATCATCGACTGCTACCGCGCTCTGATCGCAAGCGGCGGCGCGGTGCGCGGACTGGTGGTGCGCGGCCATTATTGGACCGACATGGGCACCCCGGACGACTATCTCGCCCTGCACGGCGCTCTGCTGCGCGGCGAGGTGCCGGGCGAGATGGCTCCCTCCACTCCCTTTTTGATCGAAGCCAGCGCCCGGCTCGGGGCCGGGGTCCAGTGGCACGACTGGGTGGCGGTGGGGGCCGCCGCCCGGCTTGGCGCCGGTGCCTCTCTTACTCGGGTGGTGGTCTGGGATGGTGCCGAGGTTCCGGCCGGCGCCGTTCTGGCCGACACAATCGTGGGGTGAATCGGATGGATGTTGAACTTACCTGCCGGCAGGAAGCGGCACTCGCCACCCTCCTGGTGCGTCACGGCGCCGATGACCCCGGTCAGTGGCAGCGGCAGTGGCTGGCCGGCGACGGCTCGGATCGTCGTTTCTGCCGGCTTTGCGGCGACGGTACCCCCTCGCTCATGGCGGCGTTGCCCGGAGACCACCCCAAGGCACTCGCCGAGGCGCGGGCCGGTTTTGCCATCGGCCGTCACCTCGCCGGCCGCGGCGTTCCGGTGCCTGCTTGCCACGACTTCGATCCGGCCACCGGCATCCTCCTCTGCGAGGATCTTGGCGATCGCCTCCTCCATACCGCACTCGCCGATCAGGATGAGGCCGGCCGGCGGGCACTCTACCACGAGGCCATCGTTGCCCTGGTGCGGCTGCAGTTGGAGGGACGGCAGGGTTTTGTCCCCTCCTGGTGCTGGGACACCCCCCGTTACGACCGCTGGCTGATGGTCAGCCGGGAGGCATGGTACTTCCGGGACGCCTTCTGCCGCGGCCTGTTGGGTTTCACCGACCTGCCTGCCGGTCTCGACGAGGAATTCCGGGCGCTTGCCGCCCGGGCCAGTGCTGCCCCGGCGGACTTCCTCCTCCACCGCGACTTCCAGTCCCGGAACCTGATGCTCACCCCGACCGGCATCCGGATCATCGATTTCCAGGGGGCGCGGCTGGGGCCCCTGGGCTACGACCTCGCCTCGCTTCTGGTCGACCCCTACTCCGGCCTTGATGAAGCCTGCCAGGCCGAGCTGCTGGAGTTCTACCTGGCGACCGTGAACCGTTATATTACCCTTGACCCCCACTCTTTTTATGAGGGATACTACTATCTGTTCCTGCAGCGTAATTTGCAGATTCTAGGCGCTTTTGCCAATCTGTCCCAAAACAGGGGGAAGACCTTTTTCCGGAGCTTTCTCGCCCCGGCCCTCTCTTCTCTGGCACAGCACCTCGGTCGCCGGCCGGGTGACGCCTTTCCCTGTCTGCGCGCTCTGGTGGATGCGAGTCGATCCCGTTTGGAACCAACTTCATGATTGAAAACACCTCCCTTGCCGCCGAGCAGGCCCCTTGCCCCGTTGTCGCCCTGGTGGGCAAGCCCAATGTGGGCAAATCGACCCTTTTCAACCGGTTGACCAAGTCCAAGAAGGCCATCGTCGACCCCACCCCCGGGGTCACCCGGGACCGCCACTACGAACAGGTCGCCTGGGAAGGCCACCCCTTCGTGCTCGTCGACACCGGCGGCATCGAACTCGAACAGGGCAACGTGATCACCGAGCAGATCCGCACCCAGACCTGGCTCGCGGTCCAGGAGGCGGATATCATCCTCTTCATGCTGGACGGCAAGGAGGGGCTCACCCTGGAGGACCGGGAGGTGGCCGCTCGGCTGCGCCGTTCCGGCAAAGCGGTCCACTTTCTGGTCAACAAGATCGATGGACCGGAGGTGGAGCAGGAGCGGCTGCCGCCCTTTTATGAATTGGGGGCCGAAACCCTCTGGCCCATCTCCTCCTCTCATGGATACGGGCTGCGCACCTTCTTCGACAGTCTGGTCGCAAGCTTCGCGGCGGCCAGCGTCGCGGCGCCGCCCGGGCTGCCGGCCGACACCATCAGCCTCGCCTGCATCGGCCGTCCCAACGTGGGCAAGTCGTCGTTGATCAACCGGCTGGTGGGGGAGGAGCGGATGGTGGTTTCCGACATCCCCGGCACCACTCGGGATTCGGTGGACACCCTCTTCGAACAGGAAGGCCGCCACTTCCTGCTCATCGATACCGCCGGCATCCGGCGCCGGGGCAAGGTACGGGAGAAGATAGAGAAGTTCAGCGTCATCCGTTCGCTTGCCGTCCTCGAACGCTGTGATCTCGCCCTCATTCTCCTTGACGCCGGCGAGGGGATCACCGAGCAGGACACCAAGATCATCGGCTACGCCATGGAGCGCGGCCGCGGTTGTCTGATCCTGGTCAACAAGTGGGATCTGGTGCGCAATGACAAGAAACGCCAGCAGCAGCTGCTCGACGAGGTGGAGCGGCTGACCCGTTTCGTCGGCTATGCCCCGGTGCTGCAGATCTCGGCCCTCACCGGCCTGGGCACCAAGAAGATCTTTTCCCAGCTGGCCCGGGTCCATACCCAGTACCGCAGCGAGTTCTCCACCGGCCGGCTCAACCGCGTCCTTCAGGACGCCCTGGCCGCCCACGTCCCGCCCATGCACCAGGGCCGGCGGCTGAAGTTCTACTACGTCACTCAGGTGGGGACCAAGCCGCCCACCTTTATTGTTTTCGTCAACTATCCCAAGGGCGTCCACTTCTCATACTATCGCTATCTGGTCAACCATTTCCGGGAAGCCCTGGGTATTGATCAATCGCCCTTGCGGTTGGTCCTGAAGGAGCGAAAACGAAAGAAGTATGACTGATTCGGTGATGCGTCTCTTCAGCAAGGCGTTGGCGGCCGGCGGCGAGGAGGTCTTCGGTACCTTTTCGGCTCTGGCCGTCGATGCCGGGTATGGCAAGTATCTACAGACCCATACCCCCGGCTGGCGGCGCATCATCGCGGATCTCTCCGCCACCCTCCTCGCCACCCTGGAGCCCGGCGCCCCCCCTGAACCCATCCGCCCCGACGAGGAGTTTGCCGAAGGCTCGGCCGGCGACCTCGGCCAACTCGCCGTGGCCGAGTTGAAGGAGCATGGCCTGGCCTTCAGCCACTGTCTCGGCCTGGTGAAGCTGCTTCGCGCCGCCTTTCTCACCGTCGTGGAGACGGCCGGCGGCGAACGTGCCCTGGTCAGTGCCCTGGCCCGTTTCTTCGACAAGTTCGAGCTGGGACTCGGTGGTGAATGGCACCGGCTGGAACTCAGCCACTGCCTCCGCGAACTGCGGGCCGCCAGGCATTACATCCTTTACGAGAAACGGCGCTACTATACCATCTTTCACCGGATGATCGAGCCGGCCTTCGTGGTGGACAGCCGCTCGCGGCTCTGCGACGTCAACCGTTCCTTTGAGGTGTTCTTCGGGGTGGAGGGACGCGACATTATCGGCAAGCGGTGTTGCGAGGTGCTCCACAACAGTCTCTGTACGGTGCCGCAGCTCGACGCCTCGCTCCGGGACCAGAACCCCTTTGCCAACGTCGAGCTGACCCTGCCCGTGGTGGGAGGGGAGAGGACGGTGCTGTTGTCCGGCACCTACCTCGGTGATCTGGAGGGCGAGTTCCCCATGAGTATCGTCGTCCTCCAGGACGTCACCGACAAGAAACGCACCGAGCAGGCCCTGCGGGAAAGTGAGCTGAAGTACCGGTCGCTCATCGAAAACATGCCTGACGTCACCTGGCGGGCTGACGAAGGCGGTCATCTGCTCTTTATCAGCCCCAATGTCCGGAAGGTGTGCGGCTACTCTCCGGAGGAGATGTACCCCCTCGGCCGTTTCGAGCAGATTCATCCCGAAGACCTGCCCGCGGTACAGGCGGCCCACGGAGCGCTTTTTGCCCGGCAGGAGCGGTTCGACGTCCGTTACCGACTACGCCGCAGGGACGGCACCTGGATATGGCTCCACGACCGGGCCGGGGCGGTGATCGAACGCGACGGTCTGCGTTATGCCGACGGTGTTTTCGCCGACGTCACCGAATTGAAAGGGGTGGAGGACGAACTGGAACGACACCGCTCCGGCCTTGAAGAGTTGGTGGCGGCACGCACCATCGAACTCCAGGAGTCCAACGAGTTGCTTCGGCGGGAGATCGTCGAACGACGGCAGGTCGAGGAAGAGCTGCGGCTGCTCACCGTGAGCCTCGCCCGTTCCAACGAGGAGCTTGAGCAGTTTGCCCATGTGGTTTCCCATGACCTGCGGGAACCGCTGCTGCTCATCGTCGCCTTCAGTGAGCGGTTGCTGCATCGTTGCGGCAGGGGTTTGGACGACAAGGGGATGGAGTACCTGCAGCGGGTTCTGCGTTCCGCCCGGCGGCTGCAGCAGCTGGTGGACGAACTCCTCCAGCTGTCGCGGATTTCCACCCGTGGCATGTCCATCGAGATCCTGGACCTGCGGCAGGTGGTGGGGGAGGTGGTCGAGGGGCTTGAGGAACGGATCAGCCAGGTGCAGGGCGAGGTTGAAATCGGCGTCCTTCACGCCATCGAGGGCGACCGGGTGTTGGTTCGGCAGCTCTTTCAGAACGTCATTGCCAATGCCCTCAAGTACCGGCGCGACGACGTGGCGCCTCGGGTGGTGGTGGAGGGGCGGCTCGTCAACGGCGATTTCGTCGAGGTGACCGTGACTGACAACGGCATCGGCTTTGACGAGAAATATCTGGACCGGATTTTTATCCCCTTCGAGCGTCTCGAGTGCAGCGGCAAATACGAGGGAACCGGGATCGGGCTTGCGACCTGCGAGAAGATCGTAATCCATCACGGCGGTATCATTACCGCCCGCAGCAAGCCGGGAGAGGGCACCACTTTTGTCATCCGGCTGCCGGTACGGCATTGGGGGGCGGCGGGCAAGGGCGGTTGTTGAACGGTTTTTTATCCGTGTGCGGGGGGCGGCCGGCCGCAAGATCCAGGCTCCCTGGGCAGGACCGGCCACGGAGCTACCACTCCAGGTCGTCCGGGATGGGGAATTCGGCATAGGGGTCGTCACCGCCGCCGGACGATGGTGGCGCGTTGTGGAGGACCACCGCGGTTTCGTCGCGACTGCGGATCTTTGCCGCCACCTCGACGGGGACCACCTCGTAACGTTCCCGATGCCGGACGATGGCCAACCGGCCGTGGCTCAGGCCGTCGCGGATCTCCTGGGAGACATAGAGCTTCTTGATCCTGGTACCGTCGGCAAAGTTGTAGGCCAGCGGGCCGTCGCCGGTCCGCAGCCGGGCCGCCTCCACCATCTGGCCGATCTGGGCGGCCAGTTCCTTGCGGGCCGCTTCTTCCTGCAGCCGAAGGTTGCGCTGGCGATCCTGTTCCTTCCTCTCCGCCATGGCCTGGCGAGCGAGCAGCGTGCTTTCCTCGATCTGATCGCCCTTGGCGTGTCGTTGCTGTTTTTGTTTTCGGTACTGCGCCTGTTTGGCCTGGGTGTGCTGTTTTTTGTCCGCCAGCCCCGTTTTCAGCAGCTGGTCGCGCAATGAGTTTCCCATCTGGTGCTCTCCCGACGAGTCGTCGTTTCGCTGTTTCGCTGGTGTTTACCCCTGTAGCAAGGGCTCAATATGGCAGAGCTCTCCGCGGGCCGCAAGGCAAAACACCACTGCGCGTCGGGTGATCGGGAGAAAAGGCCGCTGGAGGGTAGGGGCGGGGGCGTAGAGGGGTGGGGAAGAGGGGTTATCGACGTGCCCCAACCAGTGTTTCGGGTTTGAGCCGTTTTCTGCCGTGGGCGCTCTTGATGATCAGTTCGGTCAGCTGTTGCTGCTGTTTGGAGGAAAGGGCGACAAAGCGCACCGAGCGTCGGCGGACGTTCATCGCGCCGGGGGCGTAATAGTTGAGCACCGCCTGGTCGGAAATGGTCTGGAGCGAGAGGTTGTCGACGAAGTGATGGGCATCGAAGCGCAGGGTGGCACCACGGAACGTTGTCTCTGTCCAGGGCTCCCGGTCGGCGTAGTAGATTGCCGCCCCGCCGAGACTGAGATCGATCACCCGGCCGAACCGGACGTCGGCGATAAAGGAACAGCCCCTGCACCTGATGCGTGGCAGAACTCTGCGGTTAGTGCCAGAATGTCTGGAGTTCATAGCCTTCCTCGTCTGTCGGGTGAGGTTTGTGGTCCGCTCGCGGACAACGAAAGAGCGCCTGGCAAGCAAACTAAGTATAGGATCAATTGTCATTATTGTCATTATTGTCTGTTAAGGGGGTAGCTGTCAAGCAGAGGAATTTTTTCGACCCGGGCCGGCCGCCGCCGGCAGGTCGCGACCGCCTTGGAGGTCGTCAGCCACGGCGTTCTTTTTCTGGCGATGGCGGAGGTGTGGCCAAAAAAATAATTATCGAGTAGGTTGACGTTCCTGGCAGACAGACGATATAGTCACACGTTTTACGGTGGTAATACTCCTTTTTAGGCTTCGCAGGAGAGCATTGCCGGATCAGAACCTGTCGAGGATGGACGTTTCGAGGATATGAACCGGGGCAGCAAGCGCGAACTCATAGGCAACGAGGGGATGGTGATCCTCGATACCGTAAGGCGTCTCAACCGGCGCAACGCGGTGGATCATCTGCTCAAGCTGGTCAGCAAGACCCATCCAGCCGACCTGGCCTGGGTCTACCGCCATCTCACTCTCCAGGAACGCCAGAGCATTTTCGGCATCATCGCCCAGACGCCGACGGTGGGCGAGTTCCTGAGCGAACTCGACGAGGCGATCATGCTGGAGGTGGTCCGCGACCTGCCGCCCCAGTTCATGGCCGCCATCATCAACGAGATGGCCTCGGATGACGCCGCCGACCTGCTCGAAGCCCTGCCCGAGGACGTGGCCAACAAGATCCGCGGCCTGATGGGCAAGGAGGATCGCAAGGAAGTCGATGCCCTTCTCCAGTACCACCCCGAAACCGCCGGCGGTCGGATGTCGCCAGACTTCATGGCCCTGGACGAGGAGCTGAGTGTCGGGGACGCCATCAAGCGGGTCCAGGAGCGCAGTGAAGAGATGGAGATGGCCTTCTATCTCTACATCACCCACGGCGAGGACGATCGCCTGGCCGGGGTGCTGTCGCTTCGCGAGCTTCTCATGCACCCGGCTTACCGGCTGCTCAAGAACATCATGAACCCCAAGGTCATCGCGGTGAGCACCGACACCGACCAGAATGAGGTGGCGCACATCGTCTCCCAGTACAACATTCTGGCCGTGCCGGTGGTGGACTCCACCTACCGGCTGGTGGGTATCGTCACCGTGGACGACATCATCGACGTCATCCGCGAGGAGGCCACCGAGGAGTTCCTGCAGATGGCCGGGGCCGGCAAGGACCGGGAAATCCTGCTCAAGCCCATCCACAAGAACGCCATGCTTCGCGCCCCCTGGCTGCTCGCCACCTGGATCGGTGGCGTGGTCAACATCTTCGTGATCAACCACTTCCACGGCGAGTTGCAGAAGGTGCTGGCGCTGGCCTCCTTCATGCCGATCATCGCCGGCATGGGCGGTAACATCGGCAACCAGTCGAGCACCATCGTGGTGCGCGGTATCGCCACCGGCCGGATCAACATCCAACAGGTGGCGCGCCTCATCTTCAAGGAGATGCGGGTGGGCATGCTGCTGGGCGCCCTCTACGGCGTCTTCCTTGGCCTCTTTGCCCATTTCGACAACGCCTCCGGGCCGGCGCTGTTCGGCCTGGTGGTTGGACTCGCGATTCTCTTCTCCATGACCCTGGCCGCCACCGTCGGCACCGTGGTGCCGTTGATTCTGCGGCGGCTCGATATCGACACCGCCATCGCCACCGGCCCCTTTGTCACCACCACCATCGATACCTTGAGCATCTCCACCTTTTTCATAACCGCTAAACTGATACTCAACCTCTAGGCATGCCGTACTCCTATCAGAGCTTTTCACCGAAACGGCGTCTGCCGTCGTTATTGATCCTTCTGGCCCTCCTTGTCGGGCTGTGGTGGCTCTTCGGCCACCCCCGGCGGCTGTCGCTGGAGGCGGATGCGGTGCCGCGCGCCGTCACTGCCCGGGGGGATCTCGCCAGCGACGAGCGCAACACCATCGAGCTTTTCCGGGCCGCCTCGCCGTCGGTGGTCTACATCACCAACATCGAGCTGCGCCGCAACCTCTTCAGTCTCAACGTCTATGAGATCCCCAAGGGGACCGGCTCGGGTTTTGTCTGGGACCGGGAGGGGCGGATCGTCACCAACTTCCATGTCATCGAGGACGCCAGCAGCATCGAGGTGACCCTGGCCGACCACTCGTCATGGAAGGCGGTGCTGGTGGGGGTGGCACCTGACAAGGATCTGGCGGTGCTGCAGGTCGACGCCCCGGCCGTGCGTCTCCACCCTCTGGCCATCGGCGAGTCACACAATCTCCTGGTGGGCCAGAAGGTCTTTGCCATCGGCAACCCCTTTGGCCTCGATCAGACCCTCACCGCCGGGATTGTCAGCGCGCTGGGCCGTGAGATCAAGGCGGTCACCGGACGTACCATCCAGGGGGTGATCCAGACCGACGCCGCCATCAATCCCGGCAATTCGGGCGGCCCGCTGCTCGATAGCGCCGGCCGGTTGATCGGGGTCAACACCGCCATTTACAGCCCCAGCGGCGCCAGCTCCGGCATCGGCTTTGCCGTGCCGGTGGACGAGGTCAACCGGGTGGTGCCCGAACTCATCCGCCACGGCCGGGTGATCCGGCCCGGGATCGGGGTCACCGTTGCCAATGACAGCATCACCCGGCGACTGGGAGTCACCGGCGTGCTGGTGGTCAACGTCCAGCCCGGCAGCACCGCCGCCAAGGCGGGCCTGCGCGGCATCCGCCAGTTGCGCGGTGAGATCGTCCTGGGCGACATCATTACCGCGATCAACGGCCAGGCGGTGAACAACTACGACGATCTGCGGAACGTTCTCGACCGGTACCGGGTCGGTGATCAGGTAACCCTCGATCTGGTGCGGGACGGCGGCACGATCAAGCTGCGGATAACCCTTGAAGAGGTTGCGTAAGCGCGTTGTGACTTGGTGGACAAGGGCATTGCGGAGTCTGATCTCCTCGGCCGACGAGGAACAGCTCGACCTGTTCCGGGTCTTCCCCGGATTCCGCCGTTTTTTGGCGGCCAGGCACCACTACGCCTACCTGCGTACCGGTGGCGACCTGCTCTTCATCCTGGTGGTCATCTCCGGTATCTTCGGACCCCAGGCGCCGGAACGCAACGTCGCGGTCTTCCTCACCTGGGGACTGCTCTGGCCGGGAATCGTCCTCTCCTGGTTCTTTGTCGGCCGCATGTGGTGCGGCATCTGCCCCTTCCCGGGCCTCGGCGTCTTCCTACAGCGCAAGGGCTGGACCCAGTCGCGGCCGGTGCCGCGGCTGCTCAAGAAGTACGGCGTCTACACCTCGGTCTTTCTCCTGGCACTGATCATCTGGATCGAGGTGGTCGCGGGCCTCGACCGGTCGCCGGCCGGCACCTCCTATCTGGTGCTCTCCATCGTCATCGGCGCCGCGCTCCTCGCCATGATCTACCCGGGCCAGGCATGGTGCCGCCACCTCTGCCCCCTGGGCCGGATCAGCGGGGCTGCCGCCACCCTCTCCATCACCGAGTTCCGTCCCGACCACGAAAAGTGCCGGGGCTGCGAAACCTTTGCCTGCCAGAAGGGCGTCGACGGCAAGAAGGGCTGCCCGGTGTACCTCGGCGCCTTCAACATTCAGAACAACCTCCACTGCCTGGTCTGCGGCCACTGCCTGCCCTTCTGCGATCGGGATTCACCGCGCTTTCTGCTCCGAAACCCATACGCCGAGCTGATCCGCAACAAGGGCCGCTACATCACCTGCTCCTACATCGTCCCCTTCCTGATCGGCTCTCAGCTCGCCCGCTTCCTGCGCAAAAAGGCCATCTACCACTCCCTGGAGCGGCTGCTCGGCGAGGGACTGCACGCCGATCCCATCGCCTTCAGCCTGCTGCTGGTGGTGGGTTTTCTTCTCACCCTGGGGATCATCCGTTACGGCGCCCACCTCTTCGGGATCACCGAGGATCCCACCTTTGGCCGCTTCTCGCCCCTGGTGCCCATCCTGATCCCCATGGCCTTCACCGGTGAACTCGTCTACCGGATGAGCTACTTCGCGGCCGGGCTGGGGGCCTTCGTCCCCACGGTGGGGCGGCAGTTCGGCCTCACCTTTCTTACCCGGCTTGCCTTTCGCATCCCCGATTTTCCGGTGCAGATGCTCTCCGCCTTCTTCATGCTCAACGGCGCCATTGCCGGGGGCTATATCTTCTGGCGCTTCTGTCTGGAGGATTTCGAGGGGCTGGTGTCGTTCAAGAACTTCGTGGGGGTCAACCTGCTGATCGTCGGCCTGCTGCTCGTCTATCTGACTGTAATTTTTTGAAAATTTTCTGTTGGCTTGAAAGGCCGAAGGACTAAAGCCAACCGCGATCCCGTTTCCACTGCGGTCGAATCCCCTTTCCGGCCCTTCACCACTTCATCCGATGAATGCGTGAGATCTCGTCGCGGTTGGCGATGCAGACGTTGAGGTCTTTCAGGATGCCGTCCTCGATGCTGTAGATCCAGCCATGCACGGCGAGCGGCTGGCCTGATTTCCAGGCATTCTGGACGATGGTGGTGTGGCAGATGTTGAAGACCTGTTCCACCACGTTGAGTTCACACAAGCGGTTGATCTGTTCTTCCCTGGTGGCAGCGGCCTCGATTTCTTCCTGGTGGATCCGATAGACATCCTTGATGTTCCTGAGCCAGTTGTCGATGAGGCCGTGTTCCCGGTTGTCCATGGCCGCCTTGACGCCGCCGCAGTCGTAATGACCGCAGACGATGATGTGTTTGATCTTGAGCTCGTCCACGGCGTACTGGATGACCGACAGGCAGTTGAGGTCGGTGTGGACGACCACGTTGGCGATGTTGCGGTGCACGAAGATCTCGCCCGGCATCATGCCGACGATTTCGGTGGCCGGCACCCGGCTGTCGGAACAGCCGATCCACAGGTATTCGGGATTTTGTTGCTTGGAGAGTTTGGCAAAGAATTCGGGATCGGCCCGCTTGATCTGTTCCGCCCATTGTTTGTTGCTATCGAAAAGTTTCTTTAATACGCGCATTTTTTTCTCCTTGCGGCTCCTTTTCCTTCAGCCCTCTACCTTCATCCCGCCTTCACGGCGTCTTGGCGCTCGGCTTCTCGCGGCCTTCGCCGGTGAGCACCTGACTCTTGATCCTGGCCAGCTCACGCATGCTCTTGACAGGGTCGGTTTCGTCCATGATCTCCTGGCCCATGATCTCTTCGATGATGTCTTCGAGGCTGATCACCCCGGTGAAGCTGCCGTATTCGTCCACCACCACGAAGAGGTGACGCCGGCGCTCGAAGAATTCGAGCAGGGTGGTGGTAAGCGGTGCGGACTCGGGCACGAAGTGCACGGAATGCATCAGCGCACTCAGCGGTCGCTGCCCCCGGCCCTCGGAAGCGCTCAGTAAAACGTCCTTGCGCAGCACGAGGCCGACGATGTCGTCGGCGTTCTTGTCGTAGACCGGCACCCGGCTGTGGAGGTGCCACTCGTCCTTGCGGTCCATGGCTTCCTCCACCGACAGGTGGCTGCTGATGGCAAAGGTGACCGTGCGCGGAGTCATGGCCTGGCGGACGGTCTTATTCTTGAGCGACAGGATGTTGGCGATCACCAGTTCCTGCTGCGGGTCGATGGCCCCGGCCTTGCGGCTCATGGCGGCAATGGCCTCGATTTCTTCCACCGACACCAGTGACTCCGGCCCCTGGCCGAAGAGCAGCCGGGTGATGGCCTGGATGAGCCAGGTGATGGGCGCCATCACCTTGACCAGCCCCTGGAGCGGCAGGGCCACCCAGGGGGCAAGGGCTCGGCTGTAGGCAACGCCTGCGGTCTTGGGGAGGATTTCCGAGAAGATGAGGATGGCGGTGGTGAAGAGGACCGAGAAGAGTCCCAGGTAGTGTTCGCTGAAGACCACTGCCGCCGAGGCGCCGGCCACTGCCGCGCCCATGGTGTTGGCAATGGTGTTGAGGGTGAGGATGGCGGTGATGGGTTGGTGGATATCCTTTTTCAGGGACTTGAAGATCCGGCCGCTCAATTTTCCGGACCGGGCCATCACCTCCACGTGGCTGCGGGGGGTGGAGTAGAGCACCGCCTCGAAGACGCTGCAGAGTGCGGAGACGGTGATCGCCACCGCCACTGCCAGAACGAGATGGAACATCAAGGTTTCCTCCCTGGTTGCCGCCGGTTGCCGAGGGCGAACCTCACCGTCTGCCAACCGCTGCTGCGGTCCGCCTGTCCGGTGTGCATTGGGTTTGTAGTCCGTTTTAACGATGTCCTTTATCTGTACAGGAAATCCAATACCAAGACAAATTCTTTCGTGGTTGGCGGCGGTGATGGGCGGCCTGTCGCCGAGTCGGTTGCGCTTGCCGTGCCGCCGTGATCCCGGTATGGTAGGGAGCGTACCCGGCGCGGCCCTTGCCGTGCAAGGGCGCTGGAAGCCACTATAAAGTCCATGGGAGCAGGCGGCCGACGAGCAGTGTCGGCCGCGGCTCTTTTTTTGGGAGGAAGCGATGCAGTTGCAGGTTGTACAGAAGTCACCCGAGGCGTTCAAGAGCGATTTGACGGTTTTCTTTGTCAGGCAGGCCGAGGAAAGGTTCACCCCGCCCAGTGCCGATCCGGTCGTGGCCGCCACCGTGGCCCGTGCCTTTGGGGCCGGTGACTTTGCCGGCAAGGAAGGCGAGACCCTGCTCTTCTACCCTGAACCGGCAGGTGCGGCCTTGCGGCTCCTGGTGGTGGGGGTTGGCAAGGAGTCGCTTACCAGGGAGACGGTGCGCAAGGCGGCCGGCACCGCGGCCGGCGTGGCCCTCAAGACCCGGGCCGCGAGGCTTCTGCTGGTGGTGCCGGAGCTGTCCGAGCTGGCGGCCGACGAGGTGGCCGAGTGCCTTGCCGAGGGGGTGGTGCTGGGGGGGTATCGTTTTGACAAGTACAAAACCGCCAAGGAAGATGAGCCGGTGGCCCATATCAAGGCGGTTTCCTTCTGGGGCACGGCCAGGGCCGCGACCCTCCGGCGCGGCATGGACCGCGGCCGGGTGGCGGCGATGAACGCCTGGGCCGCCCGGGACATGGCCAACGAGCCGGGCAACCACTGGACGCCCAACCATTTTGCCGATTACGGCCGCGCGCTCGCCGAACGACGCGGCCTCACCTGCAAGGTGCTCGACAAGGCGGCGATGAAACGGCTCGGCATGGGCGGTATCCTCGGCGTCAACCAGGGATCGGCCCAGCCGCCCAAGATGGTGGTGGTCGAGTACCGCACCGGCAAGAAGGTACCCACCCTGCTTTTGGTGGGCAAGGGGCTCACCTTTGACGCCGGCGGCATCTCGCTCAAGCCCTCGGCCGGCATGGAGGAGATGAAATACGACATGTGCGGCGGGGCGGCGGTACTGGCCGCCATGGCGGCGGTGGCCGAGGAGCGGCCTAAAAAGCTCGACGTGGTGGCCATTGTTCCCGCGACCGAAAACCTGCCCGGCCCCGCGGCACTCAAGCCAGGCGACATCATCACCCATTACGGCGGCAAGACCGTGGAGGTGGTGAACACCGACGCCGAGGGACGGCTCATCCTGGCTGATGCCCTTGCCTACGGGATCGAAAAGTATCAGCCGTCGGCGGTGGTGGATCTCGCCACCCTCACCGGCGCGGTGATCGTCGGCCTCGGTCATCACCGTACCGGCCTGCTCGCCAACGACGACGCGCTTGCGGCCCGGCTCAGCGAGGCGGGCGAGCGGAGCGGCGAGCCGGTCTGGCGGCTGCCCCTCGACAAGGAGTACGCCAAGCAGCTTGAGTCCCAGGTGGCGGATTTGAAGAACATCGGCAACCGCGCCGCCGGCACCATCACCGGCGGCGCCTTTCTCCAGGAATTCGTCGGCGATACCCCCTGGGCGCATCTCGACATCGCCGGCACCGCCTGGAATTTCACCGAAAAATCCTACGTTCCCAAGGGCTCGTCAGGGGTCGGGGTGAGGTTGCTCCTGGAGTTGATCCGCGCCTGGCAGTGAGGTGGGGTCGGCCCTCCGGAAGAGTGCTTCCCCCCCTTTTTTGATCGAGGATT
Organism: Desulfobulbaceae bacterium UBA5121; assembly: GCA_002414225.1. Lineage (GTDB taxonomy): Bacteria > Desulfobacterota > Desulfobulbia > Desulfobulbales > UBA5123 > UBA5123. The sequence continues at coordinate 19,437 of DHYV01000041.1, forward strand.
TTTATTGTCCGTCGGAGGCGCTGTCCGGCCGGCTCAACGGGGGGGGGGCAGGAGTATTTTTTTCACCTTTTCGATCAGCAGGGTCGATGGGAAGGGCTTGACGACGAAGTCGTTTGTCCCCTTCTGCACCGCCTCCATGATGCACTCACTCCTCTTTTCGCTGGTTACCATGATAAACGGTGTCGAGCGCAGTTTGCAGTCAGCCCTGACGGCCTGCAGCAGTTCTATCCCTGACATGTTGGGCATGGCCCAGTCGCAGAGGATGAGTCCGACTTTTTTGCCGCCCGGGGCAGCACTCGCCTTGAGAAACTTCAGCCCCTCGGCGCCGTCCTGGGCAAGAACCACGTTGCTGTAGCCAGCCTCTTTGAGTATCTGTCGGACAGCCGTCCGCATCGAGGAAGAATCGTCAACGACTAGAATTGGTGTGTCAAGCGACATTCATGCCTTCTCCATGGTATGTATTTCTCCTCGATTGCTGGTCGGCACGGGAATATAAGGTTGCCGCTCCCCCGCTCGCACTCATTGGTCACTCTCTAAAAAACGGCGCAGGGGTCGCATCGGCCCATGAACTCTAAAGAGCGAGTGGCCAAACCGCATCCCAGTAACAGAGGTTGATGATTGGAGTATTATGTCATTTCTGCCCATCCGTGGGAATAATTTTTTTTATTGTTATCAGGGGGGTAAAGGAGTGATAGGCAGAAGTGTTCGGGTTGGGATGCCGGGAAACATGTCTGCCGGCTGGCAAACGTCGCGCACCGCGGAAGTTGGGCGGAACGAAACCGGCTGCCCGCCATGGTCGGCGAGAGCACGGGCGGGAAAGAGTCCACGTCTGAGCGGCGCGTTGGCAGCCAGGGCGGCGAGGTGGGGGCACCGGGAAAAGTGCCTGGCCCTGCGGACGGAGGGGCGGCGGGGGGGACGGCTGGCTAGGATGCCGGCCGGGGGCCGCTGTTGCCGGCGAGCACCTGCTGGACGATGGCAAGCAGGGTTTCGGCCCGGTAGGGTTTTGGCACCACCGCCATGAAACCGTGGGTTGCGAAATCCGCCATGGCCGCGTCCATTGAGTAGCCGCTGGAGACGATGGCCTTGACTCTCGGGTCGATGGCGAGCAGTTGCCGCAATGCCTCCTTGCCGCCCATGCCGCCAGGGATGGTGAGATCCATGAGCACCACGTCGAAGGGATTCCCCTCCTCGAACGCCTGGGCATAGGCGGCAACCGCAGCGGTACCGTCGGCGGTCAGCGTTACTTCGAAGCCGGCGTCGGTGAGCAGCTCTTGCGCCAGTTCCCGGATCATCTCCTCGTCGTCCATCACCAGGATCCTGCCGGTGCCCCTGGGCGTCGTGACCTCGGTGGGCGGCTGTTCTCGGTGGGGACGGTCGGCGGAGGCGACCAGATAAAAGGTGAAGGTGGCGCCCTGGCCCGGTGCCGAGGTGACGGCCAGGTGGCCCTCGTGTTTCTTGATGATGGCGTAACAGGAGGCAAGCCCCAGGCCGCTGCCCGTCTTCTTGGTGGTGTAATAGGGCATGAAGATTTTGTCGAGATGTTCCGGTTTGATCCCCGGGCCGCTGTCCTGGACCGTGACCCGGATATAACGGCCGCTTGCAAGCGGCAGGCGGCTGCTCTCGGTGACCGTGAAGTTGTCGGCGGTGAGGGTGACCACCCCGCCCCTGGGCATGGCCTGGTCGGCGTTGATCACCAGATTGTTGACCACCTGGCCGATCTGCCCCTCATCCACGTTGACCGGCCAGAGGTTATCGGCGATGTCGATGTGGCATTGGACGTTGGATCCGCGCAGGGCGAAAAGGGCGGTTTCCCGGAGCAGATCCGCGATGGAAGCTGTTTTGCGCACCGGCGCGCCGCCCTTGGAGAAGGTGAGCAGCTGTTGGGTGAGGTCGCGGGCGCGCAGGCAGGCCTTCTCGGCCCGCTCCAGTTTTTCGGTGGCCGGGTGATCCTTGCCCGCCGTCATTCGGGCCAGGGTGATGTTGCCCATGATGCCGGTGAGGAGGTTGTTGAAGTCATGGGCGATGCCGCCGGCGAGAATACCTAGGGATTCGATGCGGCGGGCGTTGAGGATCTCCTCTTCCAGTTGTTTCTCGGCGGTGATGTCGCGGAAGACCACCACCACCCCCACGGTTTCGCGGTCGCGGTCGTAGATGGACGCCGCAATGGCCGAAATAAGCCGTTCGACGCCGTCGCGGGCGATGAGGACGGTGTCCTCGCCGAGTTCGACGGTCCTGTCGGTGGCGATGACCTGACGGGGCAGCTTGATGCAGGTGGACCGGTTTTTTTCGTTGACCACCCAGAACACGTCGCAGGAAGGCTGCCCGGCCGCCTCCTGTTGGGTCCAGCCGGTGAGTTCCTCGGCCACCCGGTTCATCAACACCACGTTGCCGTCGATATCGGTGGTGATGACCCCCTCGGCAATGCTTCGCAGGGTAACGGCGAGCTGTTCCTTCTCGGCCGCCAGTTCGGCGGCGGCCCGCTTCTGGAAGGTGATGTCGTGGTAAAGCATCACCCCGTTGACCACCTTGCCCTCCTTGTTCTTCACCGGGCTGGCCACGATATCGAAGTGACGGTCGCCCACCGGCCAGTCTTCAAGATGTACCACCTGGCCGGTATCGAGAACCTTACGGAAGGGGCACTGCTCCCCAAGCCGGGTGTCCCGGCAGACGATGCGGTGGCAGGGCGCCCCCTCCCACTTGCCCTTGAAAGTCGGGAAGAGTTTCTTGGCATGCTGGTTGTACGCCTGGACCCGCATCTCTTCGTCGACCACCAGCACCCCGCTGCCAACTGCCTCGAAAACGGCGGCGATTTCGTCCATGGCCAGTTCCAGCTGCCGGTTGGTCTCCCGCTGGTGATCGAGAATCTGGCCAAAGGCGCCGGCAACCACGCCGATGGGGTCCAGGGCGAGCAGGGTGTCGTCGGTGAGATCCTCGGGGCGGAGGGGCTGGGTGCCGATAACGGTGAGCAGCTGGTCGATTTTGGCGCGGATGTAGTCGTTTAACTGGTGGCGCTCGGTATGGAGGCGACGGTTCTTCTCGATGAGGGCGAGCAGTGCTTCGGCCAGTTCAGGGGTATCGCCAAAGGCGGCCACGGCGGGAGGGGGAGCGGTGGGGTCAGCGGCGACGCGGCGGATGGCCTCTGCAAGCTGCCGCAGGCTCATGGCGTTCTCCCCGGCGGGACCGCCTTGCTGATGTCGATGACGTAGTAGGACGCCTCCCTGGTGACACTGACCTCATAGCCCATGCTCCGTGCCGTGCCCGGGATGGTGGCGGTGGCGTGGCGGTTGTCGGTCATCACTCGCAGGAGGCGGTCGCCGCGCCGGATCATGTCCCGTTGCTCGTTGAGGTGTTGCAGGGTTACGAGCAGGGTGGAGGGACAGACCTGGCCCCGGGTGTCGATGACAAAGATCTCTGGGGTGGATGCGGTGTCGGTCATGACAAACGTTTACAGGCCAGAGGGGGGTGTTTCCCTTGCAGGATTCGGATGAGGAGCCTGCCCCCCAGCCAGGTGCCGGGCAGGAGTCCCACTACGAAGAGGAGGCTTGAAAGGGCCAGAACGGGAAGACCGCCCATGAGGTGCCAGATGTTGCAGCCCGGCACCATCCGGGCGGCAAGTCCCATGACGATGCCGCCCACGAGCGCCGTGAGCAGCTGGCGCGTCGGAACCCCGAAGCGCGGGGCGAATTCGCCCAGCCGCACGGCGGAGAGCGCACTGCCGACGACGATCCCGGCAACCAGAGGGGCCTGGATGAACCAGACGGCGTCGAATGCCGGGCCGGCGCCGCCTCGGAGCAGGACGCCGGCCGGCGGAAAGAAAACATGAATCGCCTCGGTCCGGAAGTAGGCGAGATGGGCCGCGTGCGCAGGGACCAAGAGGGTTTCAAGTCGAGCCGCCAGCTTGGCGTAGGTGGTGCTGATCCCCATGGGTATGCCCAGCAGAAGGTAGGAAAGGGCGCCCAGAAAGGCGAGAACCATCGCCGTGCGCCAGGGCTGGAGGTAGCCGCGGACCTCCGTTGGCCGCTCCCAGTCATGGTGGCGGTGCCAGCGCCACAAGAGGAAGGAGGCGGGGACGGCGACGGCGGCTATTGCCATGGTTGGGTCGAGGTGGAGGAGGCGGGGCAGGGTGATGGCGGATCCCAGGGCGGTGGCCCGGCTGAAGGTCAGCCACTGGGGATGGATCTCGGCATAAAAACCGCTGCCGACGATCAGGCCGATGAAGGCGGCGCAGCTCGGAATACTGCCGGCTCCCATCTTATAGAGGGTGCCCACCACGCAGCCGCCGGCCAGCACCATGCCGAAGCCGAAGAGTGCGCCACCGATCAGGTTGGCCAGCGAAGGTGCTGCCAGCATGGGGAAGGGATAGAGGGGCAGCAGGCCGCAGCGGCGCAGCAGCTCGAAGAGGAGCATGGTGCAGACCACTTGCAGGCAGAGGGCGCGCAGCAAGAAGGTGTCGCCGAAGAGGAGCGCATCGCGGAACATGCTGGCCACGCAGTAGTCGGAGCGGTGCATGACCATGCCGGCCACGAGGCCGATCAGCAGGGAAACGAGACTGAAAAAGATTGCAGCAGTGCCGTGCATCGCGGCCCCACGGGGATTGGAATCGATTGGGCGCCATTGCCCCGCCGGCATGGTGTGAACGCCCCGGCAGTTGCGGTTCCTCCTGGGTGCTGATTGCAGCTAAACGGTTGTATTCTAGCATAAAATATGAAATTTTTCTAAAAAAAGCAGCCGTTGGGCCTCGCTGCCGCCCCCCCCCTGATCAGACCTTCAGTCGCCGTCAACAAGCCTGCCCAGGGAGCCCAGCAGGGAGTCGGATTGGCCGCCGCCGGTGGCGCCGGACGGGGCATGGCGAAGGATGGTGTCGGCGATGCGGGAGATGGGCAGTGACTGGAGAAGGACGATGCCGGTCCCGCTCAGGGTGGCGAGGAAGGCGCCCTCGCCGCCGAAGACCATGGACTTGAGGCCGCCGGCGAGCTGGATGTCGTAGCTGATGCCTGCGGTGAAGGCGGCAAGGCAGCCGGTATCCACCAGGAGGGTTTCGTCGCGGAGCTTTTTCTGGACCACCGTGCCGCCCACATGTACAAAGGCCAGGCCGTCGCCCTGAAGGCGCTGGAGGATAAAGCCTTCGCCGCCGAAGAACCCTGCACCCAGCCGGCGGTTGAAGGCGATGTCGATCTTAGTGCCGAGCGCGGCGCAGAGAAAGGCGTCTTTCTGGCAGATGATCGAGCCGCCGAGTCGGGCGAGATCGAGTGGCACGATCTTGCCGGGGTAAGGGGCGGCAAAGGCCACCCGGCGTTTGCCCCTTCCCTGGTTGGTGAAATGGGTCAGGAACAGCGACTCGCCGGTGAGCACCCGCTTGCCGGCGCCGAACATCTTGCCGAAGAAACCGGCCTGCGGGTCGGAGCCGTCGCCGAGTTTGGTCTCGAAGACAATGCCCTCCTCCATGTAGTTCATCGCGCCGGCCTCGGCGATCACCGTCTCGCCGGGATCGAGTTCCACCTCCACGATCTGCAGGTCGTTGCCGATCACTTCGTAGTCTAATTCGTGGCAGCGTTGCCGGCCGTCTCCCGATCCGTTGTCCATGTCCAAGATCCCTCCTCATCAGAGAACAAGAGAAAAAGGTTGTTCGTACTGTTTCCCCGCCCGCCGGCCGGTACTCCAAACCGGTACTCCAAAGAAGTGTACGGCCGGGCGGCCGGCGGCGCAACCCTCTTAACGTCCGTCACCGTCTGACGAGGGATAAAAAAAAGCCCGACAGTCGAAGCTGTCGGGCTTTTTGGGGGGGGCTGGTGATGACGGCTGTTTTACAGCGGCACGACATTGGCGGCCGCGGGGCCCTTGGGGCCTTCGACCACGTCAAATTTGACCCGGGCGCCTTCGGCAAGGGTTCTGAACCCTTCCGCCTTGATGGCGGTGTGGTGGACGAAGACGTCGTTGCCGCCGTCCTGGGCGATAAAGCCGAACCCTTTGGAATCGTTAAACCATTTTACCGTACCTTCAGACATTGCAACTGCTCCTTGGCAAACAGGCTCCTTGGCGTGGGGAGCCACTTGAAAAGTGTGCCGGCGATCATATCGGGAGACGCCGACCGGCAGCATCAGTTTGGCAACAAAAAAAAGCACAACCTCGACAAGGCGAGAGATGTGCGGTGCGATTTCGTATCGTCTCCAAACAACAGCTGCCCGAGTTAATAATACAGACTACCATGGAATTTCGAGAATAGCGACCGAATAATCAGCGGGCGTCGACTTAAGGGCAGGCTGGCCCGGACGCCGCGACGGCGGGGAATTTCCGTGCATTGGCCGCCCCTCTTTTGTATAGTGCAAAGCTCTTTTGCCGGCGATAACGGCCCTTTCGCCGGGTTTCGTCAAAAAAAAAATCGTTTGAGGATTTCTCCATGTCCCAGTTCGCCAACGTCACCGTGGTCAAGAAGGCCAATATCTACTTCGACGGCAAGGTCAGCAGCCGCACCGTCCTCTTTGCCGACGGCAGCAAGAAGACCCTGGGGCTCATGCTGCCGGGCGAGTACGAGTTCGGCACCGCCGAGAAGGAGATCATGGAGATCCTGGCCGGCGACCTGGAGGTGCTGCTGCCCGGTGCCACCGGCTGGCAGGTTTTCAAGGGCGGTGACTCCTTCGAGGTGCCGGCCAACGCCAAGTTCTCCCTGCGGGTAAGGGCGTGCACCGATTACTGCTGCTCCTATCTCAAGTAGGGTGAGCGCGGCGTCAGGGTGACAGGCGATGATGAAACTCGGCGTCGACACCGGCGGCACCTTCACCGACTTCATCCTCCAGACCCCCACGGGGATCCGGACCTTTAAGACCGCCTCCACCCCTGATGACCCGGCCCGGGCCATCCTGACCGGTTTCCGTCACTTTTTCGACCGTCTCCCCGACGATCTGGAGGTGGTGCATGGCACCACCGTGGGAACCAACGCCTTTCTCGAACGCAAGGGCGCCCGTGCCCTGCTGGTCACCACCCACGGCTTCGAAGATCTGCTCCTGATCGGCCGTCAGAACCGCGACTCCCTCTACGATCTTGCCGTGGAGCGGCCGGCCCCCATCGTCTCACCGGATCAGTGCGTGGGGGTACGCGAGCGGCTGCGGGCCGACGGTTCGGTGTTGACGCCGTTGGGGAGCACCGCTGGCCGGCGCCTGCGCGCCCTCTGCCGCCGCCAGGCGATCCAGGCGGTGGCGGTCTGTCTCCTCCACTCCTACGCCAACCCGGCCCACGAGGAGCAGCTGGCCGCCGCCCTCGCCCCCCTTGGCCTGCCGCTCACCCTCTCCTCCCGGCTGCTGCCCGAATTCCGCGAATACGAGCGGCTTTCCACCACCCTGATCAACGCCTATCTGGCCCCGGTGGTCGCTTCCTATATCGAGCGGCTGGCCGCCGCCCTCGATGGGGTGCCCCTTTCCATCCAGCAGTCCAACGGTGGTGTGCTGCCGGCCCGCGGCATCGTCGATCGGGCGGTGCATACCGTGCTCTCGGGGCCTGCCGGCGGGGTGCGCGGGGCCTTCCTGCTGGCCGGCGAGATGGGGTTGGCCAAGATCATCACCTTTGACATGGGCGGCACCTCCACCGATGTCTCCCTCTGCGACGGTCGGCCCACCCTGACCCGTGACTACCGCCTGGACGGCTATCCGGTTCGCATCCCGCTTCTCGATATTCATACCGTGGGGGCCGGAGGCGGTTCGCTCGCCCGGGTGGATGCCGGCGGGCTCCTGCGGGTGGGGCCGGCGAGTGCCGGCGCCGATCCCGGCCCGGCCTGCTACGGCCGCGGCGATGGCGTCACGGTGACCGACGCCAATCTGTTCCTGGGCCGGCTGCTCGCCGACCGTTTTCTGGGCGGGGCCATGCAGCTTGACCGTGAGCGGGTGGCGGGGCTCATGGCGCGGCTCGGCCGCCGGCTCGGCCTGGACGGCCGGGCCACCGCGCTCGGCATTATCCGGATCGTCAACGCCGGCATGGCCAAGGCGGTGCGGGCGGTGTCGGTTGAGCGCGGCCATGACCCCAAGGAGTTTACCCTCTTCTCCTTTGGCGGGGCCTCTGGGCTTCACTGCTGCGCGCTTGCCGAGGAGTTAGGCATGCGCCGGGTGGTGGTGCCGGCCCGGGCCGGCATCCTCTCGGCCCAGGGGATGGTCTTTGCCGACTCCACCCTGGATTCCGTCCAGGCCCTGTTCCTTTCGGGATCGGAACTCACCGCCACTGCTCTGGCCGCGCCCTTCGCGGCGCTCGAGGAAAAGGTGCGGGGCGAGGCGGCGCGTCTCTGCCGGGGCGGGGACGTGGTGGTGGAGCGATTTTGCGATCTTCGCTACCGGGGCCAGTCCCACGAACTCTCGATCCCCTTTGACGAGGCATTTGCCGAACGATTCCACGCCGCCCACGACAAGGGGTTTGGCTATTCGCTGCCGGATTCGCCCCTCGAGCTGGTGGCCATCCGCTGCACGGTGCGGGTGGTGCGGGCGAAGCAGGCCCTGCCCCGGTCGGCGGAAGCGCGGGGGGGCGGGCGGCCGATGGCGGCGGCCGAAGCCCGTATCGATTTCGAGGATGGCCCCCGCATGGTGCCGGTCTTCGACCGCGCCGCTCTGCGGTCGGGGGCATGCCTCGCCGGGCCGGCCCTGGTGGTGGACGACTACACCACCATCCTGGTGGGGGGCGCCTGGCGGGGACAGGTGGACGGACTCATGAATCTGGTGCTGGAGCGCTGAGTAAAGGGGAGAGGGGGCGCTTGCGGCCGGGGGGCTGACGCGTTCGCCGTTTCCGTTGAAAAAGCCGTCGGCTGTCCGCGGCGAGCGGTCGGCAAAATCGTACCAAAGCAGGTGATTCTGCCAACCGCCAAGGGATTCTTGCGGCGCCGGTGCGTTCCGGAGGGAAACTGCTTGTGAAGACGGATGGCAGAGGCGGCGGGGCCGCCGCCTCAGATGGCACAGTGCCGCTTGATGCGGTTGTCCTCGTCGAGGACGACGATGCGGGGCGAGTACTCCTTGAGTTCCTCTTCCGAGAAGGCGGCGTAGCTGACGATGATCACCAGATCTCCCACCAACGCCTTGCGGGCCGCGGCACCGTTCAGGCCGATGACGCCCGAGTCGGGCGGCCCCTCGATGGCGTAGGTTTCAAACCGTTCGCCGTTGTTGATGTTGTAGACAAAGATCCGTTCAAAGGGAAGGATGCCCACCTCGTCCATGAGGAGTTTGTCGATGGTGAGGCTGCCTTCGTAGCTGAGGTTGGCGCCGGTCACCGTAGCGCGGTGAATTTTTGATTTCAGCATCTGTCGTAACATGGTCATCTCTTTTTTCGTTCGAGTCACGGAAGGGGTGTGTTGTCGATGAGGCGGGTGGTCCCCACCAGGGCGGCGACGAGCAGCACGCTGTCGGCGTCGATCCGTTCCTGGGCCACGAGACTCTGCCCATGGACAACACTGAGATAGTCGATGGTAACCCCCGGCCGGGCGAGGAGCGCCTGGCGCACCCCGGCAAGGAGTCGTTCGGTGTCGGTTTCGCCCGCTGCCACCCGTTGTCGGGCGTGGGCCAGTGCCCGGGAGAGGCCCAGGGCCGCTTGGCGTTCCTCCGGGGCGAGGTAGACGTTGCGGGAACTCATGGCCAGGCCGTCCGCCTCGCGAACGATCGGGTGGCCGACGACGTCGATGTCCCAGGCCAGATCCGCCACCATCCGGCGGATCACCGCCAACTGCTGGAAGTCCTTTTCCCCGAAGACCGCCACCTGGGGCTTGACCAGATTGAAGAGTTTGGCGACCACGGTGGTCACCCCGTCGAAATGGCCCGGCCGGCTGGCGCCGCAGAGGGTGTCGGTGAGGCCGGCCACACCCACCTTGGTGGCAAAGCCTCGGGGGTACATGGCCTCGGCCGCCGGGGCGAAGAGAATGTCCGTCCCCTGGGCGGCGGCCAGTTCGGCGTCGCGTTTGAGGTTGCGGGGGTAGCGGTCCAGATCCTCGCTCGCCCCGAACTGGATGGGGTTGACAAAGAGGCTCACCACCAGCCGGTCGGCCCTCTGCGCCGCCGCCCGCATCAGGGCCAGGTGGCCGTCATGGAAGGCGCCCATGGTGGGCACCAGGGCAATCGTTTCTGCCGCCGCCCGGGTGCGGTTCGCCCAGGCGGTCATTTCCCGGGGCGTGTGGATGATCTCCATGGGTATGGCTATTTCCCTGCCTTGACCGGCTTGACCGGCGGTACCGCCAGTTTGGCGAGGCGGTCCTTGGCCCAGGCGGCGCTGTCGTTGCCCACCCGTTCGTATGCCTCGCGGGCCTTGGCGGTTTCGCCCTTGTTTTCGTAGATCCTGGCGAGGGCCAGGTTGGCCAGGTCGGCGTAGGCCGGTGCCTTGGCAAGCTCCTGGTACTGGGCCAGGGCCTGGTCCGGCTTCTTGTCCTGCTCCAGGGCCTGGGCAAAGGCGAAGTGGGCAAGCGGGGCGATGGGGCTCGTGGCGTCCAGGCCGGTGAGCACCTGCTGGTACTGCTTGGCGGCATCGGCGAAGTGGCCGGCTTTTTCGTCCTCGTGGGCCAGCTCGAGCCGTGCCCAGCGGGCCGCTTCGGTGCCGCTGTACTCGTCGGCCACCTGATTGAGCAGTTTGGCGCGGTCGGCGGCGGTTTCCTGATGCAGGGCCTCGGCGAGGAGGGCCGAGGAGTGTTCGACGCGGTTGGACGAGTAGTAGTCGTAACCCGACCAGCCCACCAGCAGCACGGCGAGAACAACGGCGGCGACCTTGATCGCCCCCATGTTGGCCCGCAGGAAATCGCTGACCTCCGGCGACAGGTTCAGCTCGTCGAAGATGTCGCGATGCGGTCGCAGCGAAGAGAGGGGCTGGAGGTTCTGACGATTGAAAGCGCTGGGCTCGGTCATGGCGATACCTTGAGGGCTTGGGGCGGATGGAGGTTGGCGCGGCGGCAGAAGAGCGGCGGTGCAGGCTGCTGCCCCGGCAGTCACGGGGGAAATCAAAATATTATAACGGCTATTGGCGAAAAAAGCATCGTGAAATTCCGGCCGGGCCGGCGCCGGCTCTGCCAGGTCGGCGGCAACTCTGATGGTGACGCGGCGTCGCGGCTGTGCTACCCTTTGCTGCCATGAACGATTTCCATGCCAACAGGGTACAGACGGTGGCCGAGGTGACCCGTTCCATCCGGGGGCTGCTTGAAAGCGCCTTCCCCTTTGTCACCGTGGCCGGCGAGGTTTCAAACCTCCGGCGCCCCTACTCGGGCCATCTCTACTTCACCCTCAAGGACCGCGAGGCCCAGCTCAAGGCGGTACTCTTCAAGGCCCAGCAGCGCTACCTCGACGGGGAACTGGCGGAGGGGCGGGAGGTGGTCTGCCGGGGCAGGATCTCGGTTTACGAGCCGCGCGGCGATTACCAGCTCATCGTCGACGTGGTGGACGCCCGGGGGGCCGGGGCACTTCAGGCCGCCTTTGAGGAACTCAAAGAGCGGCTGGCCGCCGAGGGGCTTTTTGACCCGGCCAGGAAACGCCCCCTGCCTTTCCTGCCCCGTCGGGTGGCGGTGATCACTTCGCCCAGCGGGGCGGCTCTGTTCGATTTCCTGAAAATCGCCGGCCATCGTTTCGCCGCCGTGCCCATCACCGTGGTGCCGGTGCGGGTGCAGGGCGAGGGGGCGGCCACCGAGATGGTCGAGGCGTTGCGGCGGGTCAATGCCGCCGCCCTGGCCGATGCCATCGTCCTCTGCCGAGGCGGTGGGTCGCTCGAAGACCTGTGGCCCTTCAACGACGAACGGCTGGCCCGCGCCATCCACGCTTCGGCCATTCCGGTGGTGTCGGCGGTGGGCCACGAGGTGGACTTCACCATCGCCGACTTCGTCGCCGACCATCGCGCCCCCACACCAACCGCCGCCGCCGAGGCGGTGCTTCCCGATCGGGCCGCCTTGGTCCGGTGGCTCGCCGAGCGGGCGGGTCGGTTGAGCCGTGCCATGGCGCGCCACCTGCAGCGCTGCCGCCATCAGGTGGATCTGGAGCGGCGGGCGCTCGCCGACCCTTCCCTGTTGCTCGCCAATTTCCTCCTCCGCTTCAACCAACACCAGGGTGCCATGCACCACGCCATGCGGGAGCGGTTGCGTGCGGCCGGTGCCTGCCACGCCGGGCTCTCCCTGCGCTTGGCCGAGCAGAGCCCTGGCCGCCGTCTCGCCCTCAGCCGGAGCGAGGTTGGCGAACTGGGCCGGCGGCTTGCCATGCTGATCCGCCACCACCTGGAACGACACGGCGGGCGCCTCGAACGGGCGGCCGGCCTGCTCGACGCGGTGAGTCCGCTGGCTGTTCTGTTCCGGGGTTATGCCGTGGCCCGGCGCGAAGAGGACGGCCGGGTGATCCGGGAGAGCACCGCGGTGGCGCCGGGCGATCGGGTGGCAATCCTCCTCCACCGGGGTCGTCTCAACTGCCGGGTGGAGGAAACCCTCGATCCCTGAGCCGCCCCTCCTGGCAACGGCCGGCAGGGCGGCTCAGCCTTTTTCAGAGAAATTGGCCTCGATGACGAAGTCGCCGTGGGCGGTGGTGAGGGGGATGACGATGGTGGGGGCGTCGGAATAGCTGGTGATCTCGATGTTTTCGCCGACGATCATGGTGGGGGTGGCCAGGTCAAATGTGTGACCCAGCTTGGAGAGTTCGGCCTTGGCGCCGCCGCAGATCATGTTGGTGAGTTCGCCCACCGCGTCCACCACGTCGTTGTCGATTCCCGGCTTGACCGGTTCCATGAGCATGTTGGCGACGATGTTGAGGATGCAGGGTTCCTGGAACGAGATGATCATGTTGCCGGAGATCTTGGCCGAGGCCATGCCGATGATGCCGGTGATCTTGCCAAAGGTGGTGGTTCCTGCCTTGAGCTGCGGCTTGTTGCCCTTGACCTCGATGCGTGACATGGTCTGGATGACGTTCCGGGCCGCATTCAGAAAGGGGTTGATGTATTCGGCTTTCATGCGTTGGTAATTCCTTCAAGAAAGTATTGTTGCAGGGATTGCCAGCTGCGGCAGCGGGTCGTTGTTCGGCATAAAATAGACCGGCATCGCGACGAATCTTCTTTACCCGCACAGAGCTTTATAGCCAATCGTTCCTAAAAAGGCAATGCAATCTCGGCCGCGCGTTTCCGCCACCGGTGCCTGGGCGGCGGGCAGCAGCGTCGTGGTCCTGCCGAGGGCGCGATAGGCGAGGAGCCCCAACCATTCTTTTGTGCCTGCGACCAATCCCCGGAGATGGTCGGCAAATGCCAGGTCCGGTCGCAGGAGCCGTCCCGGTTCGGTGGCGTGGTCCACCGGATAGGGGATCACCGGCCAGCCAAGATTGCGGAAGATCCCCACTGCCCGGGGCATGTGCCAGGCAGAGGTGATCAGCAGCCAGTTTTCGCCGGCCGCTGGCCTGATCAGCTGTTTGCTTCGCAGGGCGTTTTCAAAGGTGTTGCGTGACTCCCGTTCAAAGATGATCCGGCCGGTGTCCAGACCCTGCTCCCGGAAAAGTCGGCAGGCGACATCGGCGGCCTTGTCCTGCTGGTCGACCATGCTGCCGCTGCCGCCACTGAAGACCAGTCGCGCGGTGGGGTAGCGGCGGGCCAGGGCCATGAAGGCCAGGTCCCGTTCCGCCCCGCCGTTGAGTTCCGGCTGGTCCCAGAGCGACGAGCGGGCGGCGTCCTCGGCGCCACTCAAGACGATGATCCCGTCCACCCGGGCCGGGAGTTTCGGGTTGGTGGGGAAGCGGTTTTCAAGCGGTGCCAGCAGCCACTGCCCCACCGGCAGCAAGGCAATCACCACGCAGGCCGCCACCAGCAGGGTAAGCAGCCGCCGAGCGAAACGGTGTGCCCCCAGGCGGGGGGCCAGCCAGGCGACCACCAGCAGGAGGAGCAGGAAACTGTCCGGCGATAGAACCGGCCAGAGCAGCTTGGCCGTCCAGAAAAAGAGAGCATGCATCATCCTGATTTTTTACCGTTTTTTGGCAGTTGCTGTCAAGGGAACTGGTCTCCCCCTGCGGCCGGCAACCACTAAACGCGACCACTTCTGCGGCGGCGCCCCGGGTCGGCGTTTTTCGCAAACTCGCGGGGGAGCGCGGTCCGCATCTGCCGGTGTCGGGTAAAAGTTACTCGGCGGACGGAGAGGGCGGAAGATGGGAGGCACGCCACCTGCTACCGCTCGGTGGCGTGCCTGTTGAGAGGAGGGCTCAGCACTTGCCGAACGCCCCGTTGTCCAGGAGGATCAATTCGCTGGGGCGCGGCTCCCTGGTTCGGGCCGGCAACTGCCGCTGCGGCGCCCTGCCCCGCACCTGCTGACGCTGGTAGCCCTGGCCCATGTCCCTCACCCTGAAGCGGCCCATCATCTCTTTCATGTGCATGGCCTGGCCCGAGAGCTCCTCGGAGGCGGCGGCGCTTTCCTCGGCGCTGGCCGTGTTCTGCTGGGTGACCTGATCGATCTGCGAGAGCGCCTGGTTGGTCTGGTTGATCCCTTGCGCCTGCTCGTTGGAGGCGGCGGCTATTTCGCCTATCAGATCGGTAACTTTTGTCACCGCGCTAACAATCTCGGCCAGGGCCTCGTTGGTGGTTTTCGCAATCTCGGTGCCGTTTCGGGTCTTCTCCACNNGTCTGGAAGGCGATTTCGTCGATCACCTTGATGATCTTGGAGATGCTCTGACCCGCCTCGTTGATCTCGTCCATCGCCTGGACCATCTCCTGCATCTTGGCGTTACCGCTCTCGGCCGCGCCCTTGGTCTGTGTCGCCAGCTGGTTTGCCTGGGCGGCATTATCGGCGTTCAGCTTGGTCTGGGAGGCCATCTCGGTTATGGAACTGGTGATTTCCTCAAGGCTCGCCGCCTGTTCGGTGGCCCCCTGGGAAAGCGCCTGGCTTGAGTCCGATACCTGCCCGGAACCGCTGGCGATCTGTTCGGTGGCGGTCAGAATCTCACCGATCATCTCGTTGAGATCATTGCCGGTTTTCTTGAGCGAGTTTCTGATCGCGTCCGCCTCGTCATGCGGCGTGGCGTCGAAGGTGAGGTCGCCGTTGGCGAGTTTTTCGAGCGCCGCCACCATCTCTTTCTGCAGGCTGTCGGCGAAGGCGTCCATGGTCTTGGCCATCTGGCCGATCTCGTCACCCCTGTCCATGTCGAGCCGTTGTTTCAAATGCCCCTTGGCCATTTCATCAAGCATGTGGACTGTTTTGGCGATGGGCACGGTGATGGAGCGGGTGATCAGTGTGGCGAGCAATCCTGCGGTGATGAGGCATACCGTGATGGCGATGATGATGGAGAGACGTGATTGGTCGTAGAGTTCGTCTCCCCTCTTGCTGGCCTGGTTGCCACCAGCGATGTTCAGGTCTACGAGCTTGTCCAGGGTGTCGCTTGCGGCGTCGAATCTTGCCCTGGATTCGCCGCGAATCATCTCCTTGGCCTGATCGTTGAGGTTTTCTCTGGAGAGTTTGATGATGTTCTCGTGGATCTTTTGGTACTCCTCCCATTCTCTGGTGAATTGGTTGTAAAGCTGTCTTTCGGTATCGCTTGATATCAATCGCTGATAAGCCTGGTTCGCGCTCCCCATGCTTGCCGTGATTTCGTCCATCTCCTTTTCGTACTTGTCCATCTCTTCCTTCGTTGTCGAGAGAATGTGTTGCAACTCGGCAACCCGGAAGTCGGAGGTCTTGGTGTTCAACTCGCCCAGGTAGCGGATGCACGGCATCCAGTTCTCGGCCATTTCAGTCGAGGTGCCATTAACCTTGTCGAGTTGAATTATGGAAAAAATACCCATGAGGAGGGTCAGGATGATGACTGCCGAAAATGCGGCTGCCAGTCTTGCAAAGAGTTTCATCTTTTTCATGTCCGTCACCATATGAGTTGGGTTGACGCAGAATGTAAAGAGGATGTGGCCATCTCTGCGGGAACTTGCCGTGGTTTTCCCGTCATCCTTCAAGCGGTTCTGGTGTAATCGTCGCCGAGAGCCCGGTTTCGCGAAGCGACATTTCAATTTCAACCACCTCGTTCAGCCGATTCCCACCACCTCACCTCGAAGTGAGCAGGAAACACACCATTGTTTGCCATGGTTTTCCTTTTCGCGGAATTGGAACCCGATCAAGAGCCGTTTTGTCTGTCAGGGGATAAAGCGAAAATCGTGTCCGATGGTGTCGGCTGGCTTGCAGGAGAAAAGGTTTCTCATGCAAATTCTTGTTTGTGAATATGTTGTAGGTCTTAGAATCCTAGCCAGTCAATGGTATAGAAAAGGTACATAATAGGTAGCCAGCCATACCTGATTGGCAAGAAGGCGGGAAGGGGCGTTGGGCGACGGAATCCTTGAAAGGCAAGGCGGGATAAGGTTTCTTTGGAAGGCCCGGAAACGGGAACTACTTCAGGAGGAAGGAGAGGGCGGTGCGGAGGTTGCCCTTATCATTGGCGAGGCCGCTTTTTCCCGGATATGTTTGCGGTGCACATCGACGGTCCGGGGCGGGAGGGGAATGGTCGCTTGGCCAGTCGGGATCCCTTTTTTTCTCGGTCATGGTGCAGGGAAGCCATGTCGATCCGTCCAAAAGATGCCGGCTCGGCTGGGTTTCCACCGCAAGCAGAGGGGACGGGCTTTCGTAAAACGGACTCTTATGCCAACAGGCCGATATCGGCGAGCATCGCCTTGGCGGCGGCGAAAAGGGCATCCTTGCCCGCCTCGCTGCGTGCCTCGACGTAGAAGCGGACCTTGGGCTCGGTGCCCGATGGGCGAATCATCAGCCAGCTGCCGTCGTCGAGGAGCATCTTGCGGCCGTCGATGGCGATGACCCGGGCGATGCGCCTCTCCTCGTCTCCCACCCGCACCGTGGCCCCGACGTCGTATTTTTCAAGCTCCGCCAGGGTGGCGGCAAGCTCCGCGCCCTGCTGGCTTACCGCCACCCCGTCGCGGGCCGGGTAGAAGGCGCCGTAGGCAGCGCGGAGTTCTTCGCGATAGTCGCCAAGGTTTTTTTGCAGGGCGAGGACCATGGCGAGGGCCAGCAGCAGGCCGATGTAGGCGTCCTTTTCCGGGGTGTGGCCGATGGCGGTGATGCCGTCCGACTCCTCGAAGCAGATAAGCGCCCGGTCGATCACCGGCTTGAACTCCTTGAAGCCCACCCTGGGCTCGAAGACCTCTTCGTCGAATGCCCGCGCCAACTGGTTGGCGAAGTTGCTGGTGGCAACCGTCTTGGCCACCAGTCCCCTCTTGCCCTTGACCTCGTGGAGGAAGTGGTAGGCCATGGCGCCAAAGCAGTTCATGTCGATCTCGGTGGTGCCGTCGGTGAACCGTATCCGATCAGCGTCCGGGTCCATGATGACGCCGAGCTTGAGGGGTTCGGGCCGGCCGCGGAGGGCGGCGGTCACCGTCCGCATGTTGGCGGTGGAGGGCTCGGGCGCGATGCCGCCGAAGGTGGGGTCGGCCTGATCGCGGAAGAAGAGGAGTCGGGGGCTCGCGAGATCCTGGAAGAGGCGGTGGACGTGGACCCGGCTTGCGCCATGGACGCAGTCCACCGCCACCACCAGATTTTCGGCCTTGGCAAACCCCGTCATGATTTCCTGGTAGTCAAGGCCGTGTTGCGCCTCTCCCCGGCGAACCAGTTCGAGCCAGGCCGCCAGGGCGTCGAGGTCGCGGACCAGGCCGGCGTCGGGGGCGAGGGCGAGGGAGTGGTTGGCGTTGATGAGCTGGCGGGCAAGGGTAGTAATCCGGTCGGTGACCGTGCTTGCCGCCGGTCCCCCGTCGGCGGCATTGAACTTGAACCCCGCGTAGGGAAGCGGATTGTGGCTGGGGGTGAGGTTGATGGAGAAGGCGGCCCGGTGGACGAGCAGCGCCGCCGAGAGGGTGCCGGTGGTGGCCTCGCCGGCGTAGCGGACGGTGAAACCGTGGCTGGTGAGGACGTCGCAGGCGGCGCGGGCCAGGAGTTCGCCGCCGAAGCGGTTGTCATGGCCCATGACGCAGCCCCGCGTCTTCGCCTCGGCGAGCGAGCCGACCCCCAGGGCCTCGGCCAGTTCCGACCCCGGTTCCAGTTCCTCGTACATGGCGACGATGGCGCGGGTGACCTGGGTCACGGAATTGACGAAGATATCCTTGCCGATGATCCCGCGCCAGCCCGAGGTGCCGAACTTCACCGGGGTACGCGGTTTCCCGGAGTTGTGGCGCATCTCGTCGGCCACCAGTTCGTAGACCCGTTCGATCCGCCGCTGCCACTGGGCCGCTTCCTCGCTGTCGGCTGCGCAGCGGTTCCGTTCGGCGACCAGCGCGGCGATGACGGCGAAATAATCACTGTCGGCGTGGTTTTCGGGGTGGATATGCTGACGGTAGAGGGCATCGACAACAGGGGAGTGGGGCATGGAGTTTCTCCTTCACACAAAACAGGACAGGACGGGCTGCTCACGAAGACGTACCTCACCAAGGATGCCACAGCGGCATTCTTCATCTCAAGCCTTTTTGCGGCCGGCTCGCGTCGGCCGGCAGCGGCCGGCTTATCGGGCAACAGCACAAGAATGTATTGACCCACAGGGCAAGATTCGATATACAGTAGAACTTGATAATCCACCTGCCTGACTGCTTCTTTCGTATGGCGTGAGCCCGCTTTGTTCGCACTGTCCGTGGAACCCGGGGAACGACCGT
Source organism: Desulfobulbaceae bacterium UBA5121 (assembly GCA_002414225.1). Lineage (GTDB taxonomy): Bacteria > Desulfobacterota > Desulfobulbia > Desulfobulbales > UBA5123 > UBA5123. The sequence continues at coordinate 38,013 of DHYV01000041.1, forward strand.
CTCGGGGGAAGAGGTCTTTTTTTTTGGGGCTTGTATATCAGTCGGACGGGTGGCGGTGAACAAGCCGCTTTTTTGTTGAGTTCAATACAATCTTAGCCTCTGCAGGAGAAGTGAAGATGGGAGAAAAACACGATAAGGCCTTCATCCTTTGGTTCGACGACATCGGCATTGCAGACGTCCCCATGGTGGGCGGTAAAAATGCGTCGTTGGGGGAAATGTACCAGCATCTGACCTCGAAGGGTGTCGCCGTGCCGCACGGCTTTGCCATTACCGCCTATGCCTATCGTCATCTGCTGAAGACCGCCGGGGTGGAGAAGGCCATCCAGGAGGCCCTCGAGGGGCTCGATACCCACGATCTCCACAACCTCCAGGCCCGGGGCGAAAAGGTGCGCAACATCATTCGCAACGCCCAGTTCCCCGAAGACCTGCGTCAGGAGATCATCGCCTCCTACAAAAAGATGGAGGCCGAGTACGGCGAGAGCGTCGATGTGGCGGTCCGTTCCTCGGCCACGGCCGAGGATCTGCCCGA
>DHYV01000041.1:38678-92908 GCA_002414225.1 Desulfobulbaceae bacterium UBA5121
GCGGTCAACCCCGACGAGTACTACGTCTTCAAGCCCACCCTCAAGCAGGGCAAGCGGCCCATCGTCGGCAAGCGGGTGGGCAGCAAAGAGATCAAGATGATCTACAGCCACGACGAGGGCTCGGACGAGCCGGTGAAGAACATCTCCACCACCGCCGCCGAGCGGTCGAGCTACGTGGTCAGCGACGACGAGATCCTGCAACTCGCCAACTGGGCCTGCATCATCGAGGATCACTACAAGAAGGGCATGGACATCGAGTGGGCCAAGGACGGCGACGGGGTAAAGGTCGGCACCGGCAAGCTCTTCATCGTCCAGGCCCGGCCCGAAACCGTACACTCCCAGGGCAACAAGCGGGTCATGGAGACCTACAAGCTCAAGGAAAGGGGCAAGGTTCTGGTCGAGGGCCTCGCCGTTGGCACCAAGATCGGCCAGGGCAAGGCCAACGTCATTGCCGACGTGGCCGATATCCACGACTTCAAGGCCGGCCAGGTGCTGGTCACCGACATGACCGACCCCGACTGGGAACCGATCATGAAGATCGCCTCGGCCATCGTCACCAACCGCGGCGGCCGGACCTGCCATGCGGCGATCATCTCCCGCGAGCTCGGCATCCCCTGCGTCATCGGGACCGGTGACGGCTCCGAGGTGATCAAGAGCGGTCAGGACGTTACCGTCTCCTCGGCCGAGGGCGAGAAGGGCTTTGTCTACGAGGGGCTGCTCAACTTCGAGATCGACCGCCTCGACCTGGGCGACCTGCCCAAGACCAAGACCAAGATCATGATGAACCTGGCCATCCCCGAGAAGGCTTTCTCCGAGTGCCAGATCCCCAACGACGGCGTGGGGCTCGCCCGCGAGGAGTTCGTCATCAACTCCCACATCGGCATCCACCCCCTGGCGCTTTACAACTACGAGGAACTCAAGGCTTCCTCGGATCCGGAGAAGCAGGCGGTGGTCAAGGTGATCGACGAGAAGACCGCCGCCTATGCCGACAAGAAGCAGTTCTTCATCGACAAGGTGGCCGAGGGTGTGGGTCGGATCGCCGCCGGCTTCTACCCCAAGGACGTCATCGTCCGCCTCTCCGACTTCAAGTCCAACGAGTACGCCAACCTCACCGGCGGCACCTTCTACGAGCCGGACGAGGAGAACCCGATGATCGGCTGGCGCGGCGCTTCCCGTTACTACGATCCCAAGTACCGGCCGGCCTTCGAGCTTGAATGCAAGGGGCTGTTGAAGGCCCGCAACGAGATGGGCCTCCACAACATCAAGTTGATGGTTCCCTTCTGTCGGACCCCCGAGGAGGGCAAGAAGGTCATCGGGGTGATGAAGGAGTGCGGGCTGGTCCAGGGTGAGAACGGTCTTGAACTCTACGTGATGTGCGAGATCCCCAGCAACGTCATCTCCGCCGATGCCTTTGCCGACATCTTCGACGGCTTCTCCATCGGCNNCGGCTCCAACGACCTCACCCAGCTCACCTACGGACTCGACCGCGACTCGGGCCTCATCGCCGGCATTGCCGACGAGCGCCACGACGCGGTGAAGGCGATGATCAAGATGGTGATCGCCACCGCCAAACGGCGCGGTCGCAAGATCGGCATCTGCGGCCAGGGCCCCTCCGACTTCCCCGAGTTCGCCACCTTCCTGGTGGAGTGCGGCATCGACTCCATGAGCCTCATCCCCGACACCGCGGTGAAGACCCGGCTCGCGGTGGCCGCCAAGGAGAAGGAACTGGGCATGACCCCCTGATCGTCCTGACGATCACAGGTGATCCCAACGCAAAAGAGGCCGGTCCCCGATGGGGGCCGGCCTCTTTTGCGTTGGAAGCGCTGTCGCGGCTATTGGCGTTTGGCCAACAGCCACAACAGCCAATAAGCTGTCATCGCCCTCTCAATGCTCCTTGAGCCATTTGCCAGCGGTGGCGGCCTGGTCGCTCTTGGGGTAGTCCTCGATGAGCTTCTGGTAAACGAGCTTGGCGGTGGCGGCGTCCTTGAGTTTCTCGAAGGCGAGCCCCTGCTTGAAGAGGGCGGCCGGCGCCTTGTCGTGTTTGGGGTAGTCGGCAATCACCTTCTGGTACTCCAGGATGGAGAGTTCGTATTCGCCCTGGTTGAAGAGACAGTCGCCCACCCAGAAACGGGCGTTGGGCACCATGTCGCCCTTGGGGTTCTTTTCGACATAGGTCTGGAAGGTGCTGTACGCCTCCTTGTACTTCTTGGCCCGGAACTGGGCGAGCCCATGGTCGTAAAGAGAGCCTTCGGCGGCGGTCGCGGCCTCGGGCTTGGCCGTGGCCGGTTTGGCCGCTGCGGCATGCTCGTGCTTGGCCGCGGCCGGCGTCTGTTTGTCGCCGCCGCCCACCCGTTTCTTCACCTGGCCGGGCACGATCTCCCGGTGGCCGCCGTTGTTAGCGGCCGGGGCGGCCTGGGTATCGTCCTCCTGCTGCTGGGCCCTGGCCTCGGCCTCCCTGGCGGCGGTTGCCGCTGCCATGGCCCGGTCCGTGGCCTCCTTGGCGCGTGTCTCCTTGATGGTCGCGATGTCGGCCATCGCCGCCTGGAGCTGTTCGGTGAGTTGGGTCAGCCCCTGTTTGAGGGTGGCGAGTTCCGCCGTGAGCTTCTCCGCGAGCGCCTTGTTGCTCTTGTCGAGCCGCTGGTCGAGGTGCGCCGCCATCTGTTGATCGCGGGCCTGGCCCTGTTTGTCGATTTCGCCCAGGTGGCGGGTATTCTCTTCGAGATGTCCCTTGACCTGGAGCATGTCCGTGCCCAGCCGGTCCACCGCCTCGCCGATGTCTGCCTGGCCGCGGCTTTTGTTGCTAAGGGACTTGAGGTCCCGCTCCACGGTGACCATGCGGGTGTCCATGTTGCGCAGCCGTAGCTCGACGTCGCTCATCTGCTGGCCCGTGGCAACGCAATGGGCGAGAAACGGTGCCAGGCCGATGATCAGGGCCGTGTTCCACAGTGATTTTTTCATCCTCCCTATCTCCCTCTGAAAAGTAAACACCGACGACGGTTCGGTTTTGATCCTGAATGCCTCGCGCCAGCCCCCTTCCATGCAGCCCGGGTTCATGGTACCTGCGGCGACCACTGCGGGAAAGTCTGGTTGCCCCGCTGGTCGAAGAGAACCCGCATCCCCTTGCCGTTGCGGAAGATGACGCAGATCTTCTGTTCCTCGTTGCGGTGGCGGGCGTAAACGATCTGGTTGCCGTCCGGCGACCAGCATGGTGACTCGTGGTCGCCCCAGCTCTTGGTGAGCAGGGTGGGCGGGCCGCCTTCCGGCGAGATGACAAAGAGGTTGTAGTGTCCCTTGTATTCGCCGGAGTAGACGATGAGATCCCCCTTGGGCGACCAGTTGGGCGTGGTGTTGTAAGTGCCTTCAAAGGTGAGGCGCCGCACCGACTTGTTGGCCAGCTCCATGATGTAGATCTGCGGCGTGCCGCTGCGGTCCGAGACAAAGGCGAGCCGGCGGCCGTCAGGCGAGAAGCTGGGCGAAACGTTGATGCCGGCGTTGGCGGTGAGCCGGCCGAGGATTTTGCCCTTGGGGTCCATGCGGTAGAGGTCGGGGTTGCCATCCTTGCTCAGGGTGACCACCATGGACTTGCCGTCGGGCAGCCAGGCCGGGGCCATGTTGAGGCCGGGCCGGCGGGAGAGCGGCCGGGTGGTGACGGTCTGGCGGAGGTCGGTGATGTAGAGGTCGGCGTTGCCGTGATGATAGGTGGTGTAAGAGAGGTGGTGGCCGTCCGGCGAAAAGCGGGGCGCCACGGCGAGATCCCGGTGGTTGGTGACCTGGCGGATCTCATCCCCCAGCACATCGGCGAGATAGATCTCCTTGTGGCCGGTCCTGTCCGAGGTAAAGGCGATGTGGGTGCGGCTGATGCCCGGCTGACCGGTGAGGTTGAGAATGATCTCGTCGCAGAACTTGAGGATCATTTCCCGGTACTGGCCCACCGGCCCGCGGAGGCGGCGGCCGAGGAGCATGCGGCCCTCGTTGGGGTCGATTAGGCGGAGTTCGATGACAATGGCGTTGCCTTCGATCTGGTACTGGCCGAGTACGGTGAAGTCGGCACCCAGGGCACGCCAGTCGGTGTCCTGCCGGCCCTGGTAGCGGTCCGGCGGAATGATCTCGATGAAGCCGTGAAAGGCGAGCCCCCGGCCGAGCAGATCGGCCATCTTGCGGCCGGCCTCCGGTACCTGCTGGCCGTTGTCCTTGGCGATGAAGTAGGGAACCGCCACCGGCACCTTGCGGAGTTCTGCGGCGGTGATGTCGAGATAAACGCGGGCCAGTGCCGGCATGGCCGTGAGCAGCACGGTGAACAGGGCAAGGACGGCAAGGGCGGGGTGTCTTGAAAGGCTGTGGTGGCGTGGTGGCATCGCTATCTATGGTCTACGCTGTGGCTTTTAGAGCAGGTCGCCGGGCCGGAAGCGAAGCCCGAATTCAAGGCTGCTATCCTTGAGTTCCGGTGGAAAAGGGGGCATGGGCGCGGCCTCGGCAAGGGCCTTTTCCACCGCCTGGTTGAAGAAGATGTTTTCCGATTTCTTTTCAAAGGAACTGTGGGTGACAATGCCGTCCCGCCGGACCTCGATGACCAGCACCGCCTGCAGGGTGGGCTGCCAGTTTTTAAGATCGGGCAGGACGAAGTGTTCCTTGATCCGTTGGTAGACCTCGGCAAAATAGCGCCGCTTGGCTTCGTCGACCACCGCGGTGCCGGCCGGGCCGCCGCTTCCGGTTGCCGCCGACTTGGCTGTGGCCGATGCCCCGGAGGGGGTGACCACCGGGGCATCCTCGGTGTGCAGGCTGTCGCGGATGGCGGCGAGGGCCGAAGAAACCGCCTTTTTTGCATTCTGGCGCGCCTTTACCGCCACCTCCTGGGTGTGGAGTTGCCGGCGGATCGCGTCCACCGCCTTGAGATCCCGGCTGGTCCGGCGCCGGATGGGCCGCAGGGAAACCGCGTCGGGTTTGGCCGCCGGAGCCGGTTCGGTCGCCGGAGCCGGCTTGGCCGCGGGCTTGGGCGCCGGTTGCTTCGCTACCGCGGGCGCGGCCTTTTTCACCGGCGGGGCGGTAATGGCCCTTGCCGGTGCGGCGGCCCTTCTGTGCCGCGGGGAAGCCGGTGCCGGTTCGTTCACCGCGATGAGGTTGACGGTGTAGATGTCGGGCAGCAGCGGACGGCGGTTGATCAGATAGGGGGAGAGAACCCCGGCCAGGAAAAGGGCGAGGTGAACGGCAACGGCCAGTGCCAGGGCGAGGCGCGCCTGTTTTTCCGGCAGTTCCTGGCCGGACAGGGCGCCGATATTTTCCGATGCCATCATCTTGCCGCCGCCTGTCAGCTCTCGTCGGGTGGCTGGGTAACCATGCCAAGCTTGTCGAACCCGGCCCGCTTGATATCGGCCATCACCTGAACCACCAGCCCGTAGGCCACCTGCCGATCAGCCTTGAGGTAGACGGGGCGCTGGGCGTTATCCGCCGCCATCTTGCCGAGCTGCTGGCGGAGCAGATCCCGGTCGCCCTTGATCCGGTTGATGTAGATGTCGCCCTTGCGGGTGATGGAAATGGTGATCGGCTCTTCCTTCTGCGGCAGGGGGGCGGTGGTGGTTTCGGGCAGCTGGACGTCCACTCCCTGGGTCATCATCGGCGCGGTGACCATGAAGATGATCAACAGGACCAGCATGACGTCCACCAGGGGGGTGACGTTGATCTCCGCCACCAGCCGGCGGCGGCCGTTACCGTTACCGAGCATCGCGCCCATGGAAATCGCCTCGTTTCTTTGTTGTTGGCGTTGTGGTTTGCGGTTCCTCTTGCCGGTTGCGGCATCGGGAGTTCCAAGCAGCCTCAGGAGCGGCGGGAAAGCAGGTCGCGCTCCACCAGATTGAGGAAATCCGTGGCAAAGCTTTCCATCATCTTTTCCACGTTTTCCAACTGGTTGGCGTAGAAGTTGTAGAAGATCACCGCCGGGATGGCCACCGCGAGCCCCGCGGCGGTGGCCACCAGCGCCTCGGAGATGCCCGGCGCCACCACCGCGAGCGAGGCGGACCCCCGCATGCCGATATCCTGGAAGGCGGCCATGATGCCCCAGACCGTGCCGAAGAGGCCGATGAACGGGGTGGCGCTGCCGGTGGTGGCGAGAAAGGAGAGCGACCTTCCGAAGCGGTGGCTTTCAAGAGTCTGGGCCTTGGCCAGGGCACGCTTCAAGTTATCCATGTGGGCGAGCCGGGTTTCCAGGGTGTCACTGCCGCCGGTCGACGCCTGGGGACGGCTCATCTTCTGCAGTTCGGCGTAGCCCAGCCGGAACACCGCCGCCTCGGGGCAGAGGTCGAGTTCCTGGGCCGACTTGAATGCCTCGGCGAGATTTTTCGACTTCCAGAAGGTGTCGAGAAATTCGTCAGACAGTCGACGGGCTGTCTTGAAGAGGATGTGCTTCTTGAAGATGATGTACCAGGAGAAGAGGGAAAAGCCCAGCAGCAGGAGCATGACCAGCTTGACCACCAGGCCGGCGTTCAGGAACATCTGCAGAAAGGATATGTGTTGCACGGTGGATTCTCTAGACGGAAGATTGTTGGCGTCGTCGCCGGGCGCCTGCCGCGGTCAACGCTCTGGAAAGGGGGAGCGGCAGGGGCTGCCGGTATCCGCGGCAGCAGCCGGCCGGCGTAGCCGACGGCATAGGGAGTATTGTGGGGTCTCATTAAGGTGCGGACGGTTGCGGCGGTGCGAACGTCCCCTTGTTTTTATATAGTTTTTCTGTATCTGTCAATGTGCCTTTCTCACCATCCGGCGGGGTGGCCGGCCTTGCCCGCGCCCCCAGCCGCCCGGCGGCGATGCATTTATTTTGACAACTACCGGTAAAGAGGGTATTTCTGTTAACCCGCCGGCCACAAGCAGTGGCTGCGGCTCTTCAACAGACTTCAACAGCCGGGAATCAAGGTATGCAGACAATACAGATAGGACTGATCGGTTTTGGCACCGTGGGCAGTGGCACCGCCGAGGTGCTGCGGCTCCAGGCGGAACGGCTCAAGCGGCGGGCGGGCTGCGGTTTTGCTCTCAAGACCGTGGCTGATATCGGCCGCGATTCGCTTCCCGAGGAGTTCAAGGGGGTCAGGCTCACCAGGGACGCGGGCGAGATCTTCGCCGACCCGGAGATCGACATCGTCGTCGAACTCATCGGCGGCATCGAGCCGGCCAAAACTTTTATCCTGAAGGCCATCGCCAACGGCAAGCACGTGGTCACCGCCAACAAGGCGCTCATCTCCCAGCACGGCAAGGAAATTCTCGACGCGGCGGCGGCCAAGGGGGTCGAGGTGGGCTTCGAGGCCAGCGTGGGCGGCGGTATCCCGGTGCTCAAGGCCCTCAAGGAAGGGCTGGTGGCCAACCGGATCGAATCGGTGATGGGGATCATGAACGGGACGGCCAACTACATCCTCAGCCAGATGACCGATTTCGGCAAAACCTTCGATGAGGTGCTTAAAGACGCCCAGGCCAAGGGCTTTGCCGAGGCCGACCCCACCTACGATATTGAAGGGATCGACACCGCCCACAAGCTCGCGATCATCATGACCATGGCCTACGGCATGACCATCAGCCTCGACGACATCAGCATCGAGGGCATTTCGGTCATCAAGCCCATTGATATCGCCTTTGCCCGCGAGTTCGGCTACCGCATCAAGCTGCTCGCCATAACCCGCAACCACGGTGACCATGTCGAGGCCAGGGTGCATCCCACCCTGGTGCCGGAGAGCCACATGCTGGCCAGTATCAACGGCGCCTTTAACGGCATCCACTTCCACGGCGACATGGTGGGCGACGTCCTTCTCTACGGCCTCGGGGCCGGCATGATGCCCACCGGCAGCGCCGTGGTGGCCGATATCGTCGATATCGGCCGCAACATCGTCAACGGCTCGGTGAACCGAGTGCCGCCCCTGGGCTACCAGCCCGACACGGTGGGACCGCGGGCCATCACCCCCATGGCGAGCCTGCGCTGTCCCTACTACTTCCGGATGACCGTCCAGGACAAGCCCGGGGTTCTCGCCGCCATCGCCGGCACCCTGGGAAGATACGGGATCAGCATCGAATCGGTGATCCAGAAGCGGCGCAACGGTACCGGCACCGTGCCCATCGTCATGCGGACCCACGAGGCCGATGAGTCGGCGGTGCGCCAGGCCCTGGCCGAGATCGACGCCATGGATTTCTGCGCCGATCCCACGGTGAAGGTGCGCATCCTCGACGAGGACGAGTAGTTGGTAAGCGCCAACATGGCACCGAATCTGCTGCTGGTTGAGTTGTCCGCCGTTAGCCATTGGCCGTTGGCAGAGAACCTTTGATTTCGTTGTTTTTGCCAATCGCCAACCGCTAAACGCCAACCGCCTCAAGGTTAAGGATAGGTCATGAAATATGTCATTCTGGTCGGCGACGGCATGGGCGACCTGCCCCGCGCCGAACTCGACGGCCGCACGCCGCTTGCCGCGGCCCGCACCCCGGCCATGGATTTCGTGGCCGAGAACGGGGCGCTCTTCCTGCTGCGTACCGTGCCTCATGGCTATCCGCCGGGCAGCGACGTGGCCAACCTGTCCCTGGCCGGCTACCTGCCCGAGGAATGCTATTCGGGCCGGGCGCCGCTTGAGGCGGCGAGCATGGGGGTGGAGCTTGCAGACGGCGAGATCGCCTTCCGCTGCAATCTGGTCACCATGGACCGTCAGGGCGCGGACGGGATAACCATGGTCGACTACAGCAGCGGCCACATCTCCTCGGCCGAGGCGCGGGAGTTGATCGGTGTCCTGGCCCGGGAACTCGACAGCGATTCCGTCCACTTCCACGCCGGTATCAGCTACCGCCACCTGCTGGTCTTCGGCGGCGCGGTTGACGGCCTCCATACCGTGCCGCCCCACGATTACACCGGCCAAAAGGTGGACGAGCACTGGCGCGCGTACGGTGCGGTGCCCCGCCTGGCCGCGCTCATGGCCCGGGCGCCCGAAATTCTCGCCGACCATCCGGTGAACCGGGCCCGCCGTGACCGCGGCCTCAACCCCGCCAATTCCATCTGGCTCTGGGGCGAGGGCAAGGCGCCGGCCATGGTCACCCTGGAGCAGCAGTACGGAGTGAGCGGGGCGCTCATCTCGGCGGTGGATTTGCTCAAGGGGATCGGAGTCTGCGCCGGCATGAAGGTGATCAATGTCCCCGGTGCCACCGGCTATCTCGACACCAACTACGAGGGCAAGGTGGCGGCGGCGCTGGCCGCCCTCGAAACCAAGGATCTGGTTTTCGTGCACGTCGAGGCCCCGGACGAGGCCGGCCACCAGGGGCTGCTCGCCGAGAAGATGCAGGCCATCGAGGACTTTGACCGGCGCATCGTCCAGCCGTTGCTCGACGGGCTTGCCGGCCGCGACTTCCGTCTCGCCGTGGCCATGGACCACTTCACGCCGCTTGCCATCCGCACCCACTCGGACCAGCCGGTGCCGGTGGCGATCTACGACTCGCGCCTCGGCCGTGGCCAGGGCTGCGGCCTGCCCTACACCGAGGCGGCCGGAGCGGCCAGCGGCCGGAGGCTCGCCAACGGCCGGGAGTTTTTGCAGACCCTCCTCGGCCGTTCCTGACCGGGGCCGCGGCCGCGTGCCCTGCCGGAGACCGACCATGACCGATCAGCCACCCGCGCCTGCCACGACTTTCGTGCACCGCGCCGCCTGCCGGGTTCTCTACGGCGACACCGACGCCGGCGGCGTGGTCTACTACGCCAACTACCTGCGCTACTTCGAGCACGGTCGCACCGAGTTGATGCGCGAGCGGGTCATGGCCTACCGGGAACTTGAGGAGCAAGGGATCATCATGCCGGTGGTGGAATGCCAGGCGCGCTACCGGGCCTCGGCCCGATACGACGATCTGGTGGTGGTGGAAACCACGGTCACCGCGGTCAAGCCGGTTACCTGCCGTTTCGATTACCGGGTGGTCCGCGATGGTGACGGCCAGCTGCTGGTGGACGGCTACACGGTGCATGCGGCGGTGAACCGGCGCGGCAGGCCGGTGCGGTTTCCCGAGGAGCTGCTCGTCGGCCTGCGGGCGCTTTGAAAGCGGTTCCTTCCCGGGGAGGAGCGGGGAGATGGTCTGTTGGAGATGTTGATAATTATTAGACCAAACCCCTTGACATAAAAAGTAAAGCTGGTATTATAGGCGGACCGTGACGCGGGGTGGAGCAGTCCGGTNNTCGGGCTCATAACCCGAAGGTCAGAGGTTCGAATCCTCTCCCCGCTACCATTTTTTACGATCAAGAGGTTATGAGCGACAGGCTTGTAACCTCTTTTTTTATGCCCGGCGTCGGCCGTCGCCAAAAGACCATGCCCCGGGCAGTGGAACCGCAAGCGCCATGGTTTCCTCCGAGCAGCGCCCCATGTACCGCTTCCTTGCCGTGCACACCATTGCCTCGGTGGTGGGGCTGCAGGCATGGCTGATCCTGTTCAACAACTTCGCCGTGGAGGCAGCGGGGCTCGACGGCCGGCAGGTGGGGATCATCCAGTCGGTGCGTGAGATCCCCGGTTTTTTGGCCTTGCTGGCGGTTTACGTGCTGCTGGTGGTCCGCGAGCACCGGCTCTCGTCGTTTTCCATCGTCCTGCTGGGGCTCGGCACCGCCATCACCGGTTTCTTCCCGAGCTTTTCAGGGTTGCTCGCCACCACCCTGTTGATGAGCTTTGGTTTCCATTACTACGAAACCACCAACCAGTCCCTTACCCTTCAGTACTTCGACACCACCACCTCGCCACTGGTCTTCGGCCGGCTGCGGGGCTTCGCCGCCGCGGCGAGCATTGTCGTGGCGCTCTTCGTCTTGTTTCTCGATCGTCTCCTTGCCTTCAAGGGCATCTTCCTTGCCATCGGCAGCCTGGTGTTCCTGGCCGGCTGCTGGGGGCTCGTCCAGGAGCCGACCAGGCAGGGCCTGGTGCCCCAGCACCGCAAGATGATCCTTCGCCGTTGCTACTCCCTTTACTACTTCCTCACCTTCATGGCCGGGGCCAGGCGACAGATCTTCATCGCCTTTTCGGTCTTCCTGTTGGTGAAGATCTTCCACTTCTCGGTGATGGAGGTGACCCTTCTCTTCCTTCTCAACAACACCGTCAATGCCGTGCTCGGTCCGATGATCGGCCGGGCCGTGGTCCGGTTCGGCGAGCGACGGGTGCTCAGCGTCGAGTACTTCGGCCTCGTCTTCATCTTTCTCGGATATGCCTTCACCGGCTCGAAGATCGCGGTGTCCCTGCTCTATGTCTGCGACCACATCCTCTTTAACTTCGCCATTGCCATCCGCACCTACTTCCAGAAGATCGCCGACCCCCGGGACGTCGCCCCCAGCATGGCGGTGGGTTTCACCATCAACCATATCGCCGCCGTGGTGATGCCGGCGGTGGGCGGGGCGCTGTGGCTGCTCGACTACCGCATTCCCTTCATTGCCGGCGCGGTCATGAGTCTCGTATCCCTGATCGCCGTGCAGCGGATACCCGCCGCCCCCTGACCGGACTGCCGTCGCTTCGGGCCGGGATATGAATTTTATATTTCCCCCCCGCGTGATACTGGTATTGTAGGAAAACGGCTGGTGTCGGCGGTAGAAAACCTTTCCGGACAGGGGAAGCAGACGTGCCTATTTCGACTCCCATTCGTAACCGCGGTCAGGGGGGGCAGCCCGAGCCTGGCCCGCCCAACGGCGCCCCTCCGGCAGGGGGCAGGGGCGAGGCCGTTGAGCCGGCGGACGAACTTTTCGCTATCCGGGGCGAAAACCGCCTCCTCAAGGAAACCATCGGCGCCATGCGCGAACAGTTGGAGACCTTACGTTTCGACGGCGAGGCGGCGCTTCAGGAGAGTATCGCCGCGGGCCACGCCGAGCTTGCGCAGCTCAAGGAAACCGTGGTGGCCCTGCGCGAGGCTCTGGAGGCGCAGCGGTTTGACATGGAGGAGCGGGTCCAGCAGGCCCTGGCGTCGAATAACGACGAGATCCTCCAGCTCAAGGCCACCGTTGCGACATTGCGTGATCAGCTGGAGGCGGAGTACTATCGCTACCGGGAACTTCTCCAGGCGGAACGCCAGCGCCATCGCGACGAACTGGCGCAGCTTGAGGAAACCGTCCGCCAGTTGCGCCAGCGTCTGGAAGGCCGCTGAGGGCGGCAGCGGGGAAATCAAGCATTCGGGAGATCGTTTCCATGGGCAAGGGCAGGGACGGGGCAACGGCCGGGGCCGGGGCGGCGGCAGGGGCGTTTCACGACGGCGGCGGCTGGGGTGCCGGGATCGATTCGCCGGCCGGCCGGCTCGCCCTGGCCGAACTCCTCCTCGATGTCTCTCGCAAGCTCGCCGCCTGCGATACCATGGAGGAGATCCTCGAAGCGCTGGTGGCCATCACCAGCCGGGAGTTGGATGCCGACCGCTCGAGCCTTTTTCTGAACGACGCCAAGACCGGCGAACTCTACTCCATCGTGGCCCAGGGCACCGGCAGGCGGCGCATCCGCATCCTCAACTCAAGCGGTATTGCCGGCCATGTTTTCACCACCGGCGAGGGGCTGATCCTCAACGATGTCTACGGCGACGAGCGCTTTAACCGCGAGGTGGACCAACTCACCGGCTACCGCACCGAAACCATGCTCTGCACCCCGGTGCGTACCGTCAGGGGCGAGGTGATCGGGGTCGCCCAGGTGCTCAACAAGAAGATCGGCGCGTTTCTGCCCGCCGACCTGGATCTGCTTGAGGCGATCACCCAGCAGGCGGCGGTGGTGCTGCAGAGCGCCCAGTTCATCGAAAGGATGCATCTCTCGCGGCGCCAGGAGATGGAGTTTCTCGACGTGGTCGCCGACGTCACCTCGGAGATCGAGCTGGGCACCTTGCTGCGCAAGGTGATGCAGGAGAGCACCAAGATGCTCCAGGCCGAGCGTTCCACCCTCTTTTTAAACGACGAGAAGAGCAACGAACTCTGGTCCCTGGTGGGCGAGGGGATCGGGGCCACCCAGATCCGCTTTCCCAACCACCTGGGGATCGCCGGCACGGTGTTCACCAGCGGTCGCTCCGTGAACATCCCTTACGCCTACGCGGATCTCCGTTTCAATCCCGCCTTTGATAAACAGACCGGCTTCTTCACCCGCTCGATCCTCTGCACCCCGGTGGTCAACAAGCACGGCAAGGTGATCGGGGTAACCCAGGCATTGAACAAGCGCGGCGGCCACTTCACCGACGAAGACGAGTCGCGCCTGAAGGCGTTCACCGCCCAGGTGTCCATCGCGCTCGAGAACGCCAAGCTCTTCGACGACGTTCAGAACATGAAGAACTACAACGAGAGCATGCTCGAGAGCATGAGCAACGGCGTGGTCACCCTGGACGAGGAGGGGCGGATCGTCACCTGCAACCAGGCGGGCTTGCGCATCCTGCGGGTCGAGGCGGCAGGGACGATGCTGGGGCGGCCGGCGGCCGATTTCTTTGCCGGCGTCAACGGTTGGATCATGGACAAGGTGGGGCGGGTGCGGGAGAGCCAGGAAAACGAACTCTCCATGGGGGCGGAACTCGCGGTGTCCGACGGCGGCGTGGTGTCGGTGAACGTCACCATCCTGCCGCTGGTGAGCGGCGAGGCCAAGGTGCTCGGCACCATGATCATGCTCGAGGACATCACCAGCGAGAAGCGGATGAAGTGCACCATGGCCCGCTACATGGACCCGGGGCTTGCCGAACAGCTGCTGGCCGGCGGCGAGGAAGTGCTCGGCGGCACCAGCATCGAGGCCACGGTGCTCTTCTCGGATATCCGCAGCTTCACCTCGTTCTCCGAGGAACTGGGCGCCCAGGGCACGGTGAGCCTGCTCAACGAGTACTTCACCCTGATGGTGGACTGTATCCAGGTCGAAGGCGGCATGCTCGACAAGTTTATCGGCGACGCCATCATGGCCGGGTTCGGCATCCCGGTGGCGCACGGCGACGACGCCGACCGGGCTCTGCGCTGCGCCGTGGCCATGGTCCGGGCGCTCGGGCAGTGGAACGACGAAAGACAGCGGGCGGGCCGCAAGCCGTTGGAGATCGGCATCGGGCTCAACACCGACACCGTGGTGTCGGGCAACATCGGCTCGGCAAAACGCATGGACTACACCATGATCGGCGACGGGGTGAACCTGGCGAGCCGGCTCGAGTCGGCCTGTAAGCAGTACCACACCCGCATCCTGATCAGCGAGAACACCTATGGCCGGCTGCGGGGCACCTACCGCATCCGCGACATCGACGACGTGGTGGTCAAGGGCAAGACCCGGCCGGTGCGGATCTACGAGGTGCTCGAATACCATGACGAGGAGAGTTTTCCGCAGCTCATGGAGGTGGTGGGCTACTTTAAGGAGGGCCGCGCCGCCTACCGCAAGGGCGAATGGGAGCGCGCCGGCAAGGCATTCCGCGAGGCTCTGCGCCTGAATCCCGGCGATGGGCTCTCGCGGCTCTACGTCGACCGCTGCCGGCAGCTGGCCGCCGATCCGCCGGCCCAGCCCTGGGACGGGGTGTGGGTGATGACCGCCAAGTGAGGCGCGGCGGCGGGGTGGGGGCAAAAAAAGAGCTTTCGCCGTCTGATAAAAGATGTTTTAAAGAGCAATACTCCTCTTAAAGTAAAATCGACGAAACGCTTCCTTATCTGTGAAGACCGGCCTTAAGGCCCGCCGGTCGCCTCGCCGTCCCCACCGCGTCCGGCGGCCGCTTTTTCGATAATCCCTTTTTTACCTTTCGGCATGAAACTGACCCAGACCAAGCTTTGCCTCCTGGCGGCCATCTTCTTCGTTGTCGTTGACAACTTTGCCTTCTTTCAGCACGTTCTCGCGGTCTTTCCCTTGAGCGTCAAGAACCTCGGCTTCCTCGTCTCGCTCACCATCGGACTCACCGCCTTTATCACCCTGGTGCTCACCCTGGTCTGCTACCGTCGCACCATCAAGCCGGTCCTCATTTTGTTGCTGCTCGTCTCGGCGGCGGCCAGTTATTTCATGAACAACTACAGCGTGGTCATGGACACCGCGATGATCCGCAACATCGTCGAAACCAACCTCCATGAGTCCCTGGACCTGTTCAACTGGAAGCTGGTCGCCTACCTCTGCTTCCTCGGGGGGCTGCCGGCCTTTCTGGTGGCCACTGTGGAGATCGAACCGGTGACCTGGCGGCGGTCGCTGCTCACCAGGATCACCACCGGCGTGACCGCGGCCCTGGTGGTCTTTGCCATGATCCTCTCCTTCAGCAAGTTCTACACCTCGTTTTTCCGTGAGCACAAGCCGCTGCGCTACTACACCAATCCCACCTACTACATCTACTCGGTTGGCAAGTACGTCAGCGAGGCATACAGTTCCGGCAAGGCCATCGCCGCCCCCCTGGGCACGGATGCCAGGATCGTAAGGAAGGGGCACGGCCGGGAGCTGGTGGTGCTGGTGGTGGGCGAATCGGCCCGAGCCGACCGCTTCTCCCTCAACGGCTACCGGCGCGATACCAATCCGCTTCTGGGAAAGGAGGATGTCGTCTCCTTTACCGATATGTACTCCTGCGGCACCTCCACCGCCTATTCCGTGCCCTGCATGTTCTCCCAGTTCGGTCGGGATGACTTCACCGACAGCAAGGGCGAGTCCAACGAGAACCTCCTCGACGTACTGAGCCACGCCGGAGTGCACGTGCTCTGGCGGGACAACAACTCCGACTCCAAGGGGGTGGCGCTGCGGGTGGAATATCAGGATTACAAGCGGTCCGACGTGAATCCGGACTGCGAGGAGGGCGAATGCCGGGACGAGGGGATGCTGGTGGGGTTACAGGAGTACATCAACGCCCAGCAGAAGGGGGATATCCTCATCGTCCTCCATCAGATGGGCAACCACGGCCCGGCCTACTATAAGCGCTACCCCAAGGCGTTCGAGAAGTACGAGCCGGTGTGCCGGACCAACGAGTTCGACAAGTGCACCAACGAGGAGATCAACAACGCCTACGACAACGCCATCCTCTACACAGACTACTTCCTCGACAAGGTCATCGCGCTCCTCAAGCAGAACTCCGAACATTTCGAAACCGCCATGATCTACATGAGCGATCACGGCGAGTCGCTGGGCGAATACGGCATCTACCTTCATGCCCTTCCCTATTCCATGGCCCCGGATCAGCAGAAGCATATCGCCTCGGTCTTCTGGTTCGGGAAAGGGTTCGACGTCGACCGTGCGGCCTTGCGGGCCAAGGCTGGCAAGCCCTACTCCCATGACAACCTCTTTCACACCGTGCTGGGGATGATGGGGGTGCAGACCTCGGTCTACGACAAGAGCCTCGATATCGTCCATGCCGGCGGCTGACGGCTGCGGCGGGTGCCCCTCCCGCGGCGCTGGGTTTGTGTAGGGCCGGCCGGGAGAGGGAGCGCGGCGCGAAAGCAGGACACCAATCGCCTGGGGAGTCGTCAATGATGCCACCACGGTTTTTTCTTGCCCTCCTTGTTGTCGGCGCGTTCTTTTCCCCTGCGCCGCAGGGCCGCTGTGATGCCGGCGCAGGGGGCCAGGCAGCGTCCCCCCTGGTCTGGCCCGCCGGACTGCCGGTGTATGATCACATCGTGGTGGTGGTCGAGGAGAACAAGAACTACGACTGGATCGTCGATAACCCCGCCGCCCCCTATATCAATCAGATCCTCAGGGCCAACGGCGCCAACTTTACCCGCATGTACGCCGAGGAGCACTGGAGCCAGGGCAACTACTTCTGGCTCTTCTCCGGCGACAACCAGGGTGTAGGCTTCAACGACCGGGTGCCATCGGCACAGGGCCGTCCCGACTACCCATTCGCCACCCCCAACCTGGGGGCGGGACTGCGCCGGCATGGGCTTACGTTCAGAGGCTATGCCGAGGGGTTGCCGGCGGTGGGTTTCCGCGGTCATTACAGCCCCGACCGGCTTTACGCGCGCAAGCATGTCCCCTGGATAAGCTTCGCCAGCCTGGATAACGGCTATGACCCTGCGACCTCGGTCAACCTGAGGTGGGAGGATTTTCCCGCTGATCCCTCCCTGTTTCACTCCCTGCCCACCGTTGCCTTTGTCATTCCCAACCTTGAGCACGACATGCACGACGGCCCGGGCAGCACGAGCATTCCTGCCGGTGACCGCTGGCTGCGGGAGCACCTGGATGCCTATTACCAGTGGGCCAGGACGCACAACAGCCTCTTGATCCTCACCTTTGACGAGAGCGACAATAAGGGCGGCGTCCTTGGCCTCACCGATCCCCGCGCCTGTGCCGCCGGTCAGGAACCCGACCGCTGTGGGGCAATGGAAAACCGGATCGTCACCATTTTCGCCGGCGCCCACATCAAGGCCGGAGACTACCCCGAGGGCAGGGGGATCACCCACGTCAACATCCTCAGGACCATCGAGGCCATGTACGGCCTGCCCCGTGCCGGCGCCCAGCAGCTTCATGCTGTGGCGGCCGGGATCAGCGACACCTTCCTCATCTCCGACATTTTCGAAATCCGCCACGATCCTCGCCCGTAAACAGGGTTGCGCGGTATGGGTGGCCTGACAGGTTTTTAAATTGATTTGGCGGGGTTGTCAGATGGGAAGTGCGGCAATTTTGGGTTGATCGCCTTTTTTGCGCTGCCATGCGCTTCTGGCAGCTCGCAAATGGTTACGGAGAGGTTTCCTGTCCGTAAAATGAGCCATCTCTCGATCCGGAATTATTTTGTCTTTATCCTGGTAGGTTACCGAAGGTCAGAAAATTTGGTTAAGATTTCAGGTGTAATTTGGGGGGAGGGAAATGAAAACTGTTAAACTTGGTCAACAAGGTCTAATTGTTCCTGCCGTTGGACTTGGCTGCATGGGGATGTCGGAATTTTATGGTCAGGCTGATGATGCTAAAAGCTTGAAGCTACTCGATGAAGCCTTGGGAATAGGCTGTAATTTTTGGGATACCGCGGACATGTACGGCCCGTTCACCAACGAAGAATTGCTTGGTAAAGCGTTGGTGAATCGCCGTGAGAAAATTATTTTAGCCACAAAGTTTGGCGTAAAACGCGGTCAGGATGGTGCCTGGCTTGGCATCAGTGGCTCGCCAGAATATGTCAAGGCCTGCTGCGACGCTTCGCTGAAACGCCTGAACACCGATTATATCGACCTTTACTACCAGCATCGACCCGACCCGGAAGTCCCCATTGAGGAAACAATCGGCGCAATGGCCGAACTGGTCCAGGCAGGTAAAATTCGTTACATCGGCCTGTCGGAAGTCGGTGCCGAAGAGCTGGTAAAAGCACACCATGTCTACCCAGTTTCCGCGTTGCAAACCGAGCTTTCACTCTGGTCGCGAGACGTTGAGGGGATGGTTTTGCCAAAAGCGCGTGAGCTTGGAATTGGCTTTGTCGCCTACAGCCCGCTTGGCCGCGGATTTTTAACTGGTGCGATTAAGCAGCGCGATGATCTTGAGCGAGGTGACTGGCGATTAAGCAACCCCCGTTTTAGTGAAAAGGCTATTGCAAGCAACTTGAAACTCGTTGAAAAAGTCGAGGAAATCGCAACTGAAAAAGGGGTTACACCTTCACAGGTGGCACTGGCATGGGTGCTTGCAAAAGGAGATGATATCGCTGCGATACCAGGAACACGCCATCCTGAGTATTTGAATTTAAATTGGGCGAGTCAGGTGATTGTTTTGAGCGAAAATGAGAAATCAGAGTTAGATGTTTTTTCTAATAACTTTAAGGTTGTAGGTGATCGTTATTGAATGTCGCCAAAGTTTCGTTGAATTTTCGACGATTTTTTAGTTTTGCAGGAAACTATTGCTATTATCCCATCTTTGCCCCGAATGAAGCGAAGCAATACAGAGGCCCAGTTTGTGTGTTCATGCAGGATAGGCAACGTTACGCCAGAGCACGAAAATGGATCCATTCGTGGGTAAAGGAGCATGTCGTAGAGTGAGAACGGCTTGTTTGACCCCATGACCACCGGGTTCGAGCGCCCTTGTTGGTGGCAAGCATATTCCCGCTGGACAATTTGGTGTTGCGTTATTATTTTATTAAATATTTAAATTGCTGTGGCTTACTGTTGTCCTTCTCCGGCGAGGGGAGAAGGCCGGTCGCCTCAAGACGAGATCTATGGAGAAGACATATGCCTCTTTACGAGTTTCGTTGCCAGGAGTGTCGTACCGCTTTCGAGGAGTTGGTGGCCGCAAGTCAGGGCACCGAGAAGGTTGTATGCCCTCAGTGTGGAAGTAAGATGGTAAAAAAAATCATCTCGGCCGGCAGTTTCCGGATCGCCGGCAGTGGCGGCGCCATTCCCAGCGGGGCGTTGTCAGGCTGTTCGAGTAAATCTGGGTTTTCCTGAGGGTGAGCGGTGCACGGCCCGTGAGGCCGTTTTGCTTCACTCTGGGTGGACCGAGGAACAGGAATTTCCCTTCTGCTCCGGCACGGCCTTTGGGCGGGCCGTGGCGGGGTGGAGCGATTGTCTCTCTAACCTTTTCTTGCATTCGTTGCCGGCGGGATGCTAGGGTAGTGCATGTTTGGCATTCTCCCTAAACTACCGCCTGCTGCCAGCCAGCACGGCGGCCAGCCGGCAGGCGCCAGGCATCTCCTCTTTCCCTTCCCCGTCTTCCAGTCCGTCCGGCTCGTCTCCCCCGGAATCTGGCTGGCGGAGCGCCTCCACTCCTTAAAAAGGAAGAATTATGGACAGGGAATATCTGATCATCGGTGGCGGCGTTGCCGGTACCAGTGCGGCCAGCGCCATTCGTGAACAGGACGCCAATGGGCGGATAACCATCCTTTCCGAAGAGCCCTACCCCCTATACTCGCGGCTGCGCCTGCCCGAGTTCATTGCCGGCCGTCTCGACTCGGCGCGGCTACTGCTCAAGCAGGAGAGCTGGTATCAGGAGCAGCGCGTCCGTCTCCGGTTGCAGGAGCGGGCCGTGGCAGTGGACGGCGGTCGGCGGACGGTGCGCACCGACGCGGGCAGGCAGTATTCCTATGACCGATTACTGCTTGCCACTGGCGGCGTTTCCTTCCTGCCCTCCATTCCCGGTATCGGTCGGGCCGGGGTTTTCTCCTTGCGTACCATAACCGACGCCATTGGCATCAAAGAATTTGCCGCCGTTCCCCGTAGGGTGGCAATGATCGGCGGCGGTCTGTTGGGTCTGGAGACCGCCAATGCCCTGCGCTTGGCAGGGTGCGAGGTAACGGTGGTGGAGTTTGCCGCACGGCTTCTGCCGCGCCAGACCGATGGGATTTGCAGCGCCATGCTGCAAAAGAGGCTTGAGGCCATGGGCTTGAGTTTCGTCCTCGGTGCCTCGGTTAAGGAGATCGTGGGGGCGGAGCGGGTCAACGCTCTCCGTCTTGCCGACGGGCGTAGCCTGCCCTGCGAGATGGTGATCGTGGCCGCCGGCATGCGGGGTAGCGTCGAACTGGCCAGAGCCATGGGGCTTGCGGTGCAGCGCGGCGTCCTGGTTGACGACCGGATGGCCACCTCCCAGCCTCAGGTCTTTGCCGCCGGTGACTTGGTGGAGCATCGTGGTGCCGTCTATGGCATCTGGCCCGCCGCCCAACATCAGGGGGTGGTCGCTGGGGTCAACATGGCCGGTGGCGAACAGCGCTTCACCGGCATGGTACCGTCCAACCTCCTCAAGGTGGCAGGGATAGATCTCTTTGCGGTGGGCGATATCGATGCCGAAGGGCGATTTCCGTCGGTGGTCCTTGCCGAGAGCGAGCGGTTTATCTATCGGAAACTGGTGCTGGACGCAGAAAAACGGCTGATAGGCGCGATTCTCCTTGGTGACCTTAGCCACCGACGGTTGGTGTCGGACGCCATCGGCGCCGCCAGGCCCCTGGGGCCGGGGGTGGTGGCCGGCTTACGCGAGGGGCGCCTGGAGTTGCTTGCCGGGGTATAGGTGGGGAGTGAGGGCAGGCCACCCGGTCAGGTCGACACCTCCTGATGGTGGAGAGCCATGTGCTTGACGGTGTTGGTGCCCAGGATGATCATCGCCTCCACTAGGGAGCCGATCTGGGGAGCGATGTCCCGCGAGGTGGCGAGCACGTGGTGATGGAGTCGGGCGTCGGCGGTGATCAGGGCATAGAGTTCGTGGGCCGAAAGTTCGACGCGCCGACAGGAGTGATGGACTGGTGTCATTCTTCTTCCCTTGGCGATGTGGGTTGCTCTTGTCGCCATGGAAAAAGCAAGGACGGTGCCACTGAATAGGAAGAAATGATATTTCCTTTCGTTCCGAATGGTTGGCCTGAAAGTTGGCGTGAACTGACGCCTGTGTAACCGTCAGTAAATTGACGATTTGGTGGTGGACAGGCGGGGCGGCGACAGGGGGCTACTTGGCCGTGCGCAGCAGGTAGGGGCTGGTTTGGGAGCCGTGGGGGGCGTGACAGTCCAGGCAGTGGCCGTACGTTTTGGTGTGTTCCGTATCGGTTTCATGGGCGTGACAGAGTTTGCACATTCCCTGCGCCGGCGAGTCGAAGGTGCCGGCCTTGGTTGGGGTGCAGGCCACAGAGGTTGGGTGGTGGCAGGCGATACACCCCTTGGCGCCGGCCATCTCCGCTGCCACCGGCCCGTGCAGATAGCGACGAGTGGTCAGGGAATGATGGCAGCCGTGGTCAAGACAGGCACCGGCCCAGGCATTGCCGCCGGACGAAATCAAAAGCAAAAAGCTTGCCCCCAGCAGGAGGGCAGTGGAGAAACCGCGAGCCATGGCAGCATTCCTCATGGAGAGTGAGGGGGAGCATTTTTTGTCAGGAAGTAATAAATCTTACTCCATCCATGGCGTGGAGAAAACCCTCAAAGTGACTTTTTCGGCGACCGCTTATCCCATGAGTGCCAAGCCCTTACGGCGGTAGCCGGGGGGGCTGGCCGCGCTTTTGTCCTGTTCGCCTGCGACGAAACAGTCCAAGATCGGGGCGCAGCGGCTTTTTCCCAATTGCCGCGAAGGTTTTTTGAGAAGCCCTGGCTTGGGTGGACCGTGCAACCACCCAAGCAACAATTTCCACCCCGAAGGTCGGGTGTTTCGGCCCAGGCATCTTCGCCAACCTCTACTGCCTCTCCGGTGGCTGCTTCCCCTAAAGCGCCCCTGTTCTGAGTGCAGGTTCACCCTGCATGCCGCGGATGGCGGACACTTCTCGGCATGGCAAAGCCCGTAGGATTCAGGATTCTCCCGTCACCTTTCGGTTCGAAGTTTCGGCAGCTGAATAGCGGGCCGTCCCGTGGCGGAGGGATTTGCTGCGTCGTTCGTTGGCCGGCGTTTTCGGCTTCCTCGGAACCCAGAGGGGTGCCGTATAAGCCGGTAAGCCGGTGAAAACGGAGCGTCTTCCGCGCGGTCACGGAAAAGAAACCGCCGGTCAAGAAAGGACGGCCGGCGGCGGTCGGGATGGTGGTGGGCCATTTATGCCCAGAATTCCCGTCGCAGTTCTTCGATAACCACCCGGAAGTCGCCGGTCTTCCGGTAGATGGCGCGTTGACGTTGGGCACTGGTGCCCTGTTGAAGGATGCGCTTCACCGGCGCAAGATATCTGGTGGTCGCCAGTTCCGTGGCCTCGGGGCGTAGTGCCTCCAGCAGTTCGGTGGCTGCCTGGCCAAAGGGGATATGGCGGCCGCCGGCCTGGGGGGCGATGTAGGTGCCAGCCAGGCCGTAGCGCGAGGCGTTCCATTTGTTGCTGAGCATGATTTCGCGATGGGGCACCGCCGGCGGCTCTCCTTCGGTGCCGGCAAGGGAGACGGCCAAGAGTTGGCAGAGGGCCACCACGGCCAGGATGTCCTCGAAACGGGAAGGCATGTCGCAGATGCGGATTTCCAGGGTGCCGAACTGCGGATGGGGGCGCACGTCCCACCATAATTCCTTGATGCCGCTAAGCGGAGTCGTCTCGTTGAGTACGGTGACGAGGTCGCGGAACCGTTGCCAGGTGCCCAGGGTTTCCGGCACGCCGGAGCGGGGCAGGGCCTGGCAGAGGTTGGTGCGGTAGGAGGAAAAGCCGCTGTCCTCGCCTTCAAAGTAGGGGGAGGAGGTGGTGAGCGCCAGCAGCAGCGGCAGGTAGGGACGGATGGCGTCACAGAGTCGCACCGCCGTGGTGGCGTCGGGCATGCCGATATGGACATGCATTGCCTGGGTGATCAGGGAGCGGCTTGCCATCTGGAGATCGTCAAGGGTCTGCTGGTGAGGCTCGCCAGGCGAGAGGTGGCGATCTTTCGCCTGGGCAAAGGGATGGAGACTTGTGGCAAGGCCGAGACAGTCCACCGCCCGGGCCAGGGTTTCAAAGGTCCGGCAGAGGGTACCCATTTCGTGCTCCAACTCGTTCATGTCGGCGCAGATGCCGGTGTTGACCTCGATCGCCGAGCGGAGGAATTCGGCCCTGATCCGGCCCCGGAAGGCGTCCGGCACCTTGTTGAGGAAGGCAGTACTCCGTGGCGCCAGGTCGAGGGTGGTGGGGTGGAGGAGCTGGAATTGCAGCTCCACGCCCAGGGTAAAGGGATCGCTCTTGGCAAAGGTCAGCGGTTCCATTGCGCCCTCCTTGTGGCGTGAGTGAGGTCAACTGTCACTGCGGTTGCTATCTTTTCTGCGCCTGCCGGAGGGTGCCCACGCGGTCAAGCGCGAGAAGTGCCACCCGGGCGAGGAATGCGGCGCCGACGGGCAGCACTTCCTCATCAAAGTCGAAGCGTGGGCTGTGAGCCGGTGCGTCGAACGGGGGCTGCCGGCGTGCCCCGAACCGGACGAAACAGCCCGGCACCTCGGCAAGATAGAAGGAAAAATCCTCGCCGCCGAGGCTCGGGTGGGGCAGGGGGGCGACCCCTTCGGCCCCTACCACCGCTGCCGCTGCGTCCCTGGCGATGGCGGTGGCAACGGGATCGTTGATCACCGGTGGATACCCCTCGCTGAAGGTCGCCGAGGTGGTGACGTTGTACAGCCCTTCCATGGCCCGAACCATGCGGGTGAGGCCGTTGATCACCTGCAGGCGGGTGTCGCCGTCGGTGCTCCTTATGGTGCCTTCGAGGATGGCGGCGTCGGCGATGACGTTGGCGGCGGTGCCGCCGCTGAGGCGCCCAACGGTGACCACGGTGGGAAAGGCCGGGTTCACCTCGCGGGCGACCAGGGTCTGGATGCTCATCACCAGGGAACTGGCCGCCACCAGGCAGTCCACGGTTTCGTGGGGCTTGGCGGCGTGTCCCCCTCGGCCCTTGATGGTGATCCGGAAGGTGTCGGTGTGGGCGCAGATGAGACCGGTTGCCACTCCAATTTCTCCGACCCGGAAGTTGCGGTCGATGTGGCCGCCAAAGATGGCGTCCACTCCCTCCATGGCGCCCTGGGCGATCATCCGCCGGGCGCCCCCTTCACCCTCTTCGGCCGGCTGGAAGAGGAAGACCACCCGACCTGGCGGCTTTTCGTCTTTGAGCAGGGCGGCGGCACCGAGAAGCATGGCGACGTGGCCGTCGTGGCCGCAGGCGTGCATGAGGCCCGGGTGGAGCGAGGCAAAGGGCAGCCCGGTTTCTTCGCTGATGGGCAGGGCGTCCATGTCGGCCCGCAGGGCAACTGTCCCCGTTCCGTTGGTCGGCCCCAGGGTGGCGACAATGCCGGTTTCGGCCACCCCGGTTCGGTAAGGGATGGCGAGTTCGTCGAGTTTGGAGGCGATGAGGCCGGCGGTCCGGCGCTCAGCAAAGCCGGGCTCGGGGTGGCGGTGGATGTCGCGGCGGATGTCCCGCATCCAGCTGGCGATGGGGGAAGCGGAGAGGTGCTGGCTTTCCATAGGCGTCGGGATCACAAGGCCCATCGTCCGGGGCGAAGCGATTGTTCTCGGCGAGCATTGAACATGCCGTCGTAAGGATGATGCGATAAAAATGACATAATTTAAATGAAATAACTAGAAATAATAAGTTGTTAACAAGTATAGATAATAATATGCCGTAAAAGAAAGACATTCATTGTCGCTGCGGAAAGACTTTTTTGGGCGATTTTCCCGCGATTTCACATTGCCTCTCGGCCGGGGGGGGACATGGAAAAGAAGGTTCTGGTGGTGGACAACCACCCGCTTCACTTGAAACTCCTTGCCAACCTGCTCAAGGAAAAGGGCTACAAGGTGCTGGTCGCCAAGGACGGTCTGCAGGCCCTGGAGATCCTTGAAACCTTTGTGCCGTCGATCATCTTCACCGACCTGATCATGCCCAATATCGGTGGCGACAAGCTCTGCCGCCTCATCCGAAGCACGCCGCGCTTCGACAACACCTATCTGGTTATCATCTCCGGCATCGCCGCCGAGGAAAAGCTCGATTTTTGTTCCTGGGGGGCCAACGCCTGTATCGCCAAGGGCCCTTTCAAAGCCATGGCCACCCATGTCCTCGCTGTCCTGGAGCGTGCGGAACAGCTCGGCGTGCATGATTCTCTGCCGGAAATTCTTGGTCTCGACGGAGTATTCCAGCGCGAGGTTACCAAGGAACTCCTCTTCTCCAACAAGCATCTCCAGGTCACCCTGGACAACATGTCGGAGGGGCTCATGGAGATCGTTCACGACACCAAGATCGTCTACGCCAATCCTGCCGTTTCCGCAGTGCTGGGGATGAGCGAGGAAAAGCTCCTGGGTACCCGGTTCATTGATCTCTTCAGCGGCGCGAGTCGGGAGCGCATCGACGCCCGGCTCGCGCTGATGGCCAACTCTCCCTGCTTCTTCTCCGATGACGAGCCGGTGGAACTGGCCGGCCGTATCCTCACTCTTGCCTTTCTCCCCGTTCGGCACGAAGAACTGCGATCGGTGGTGGTCATCGCCCACGATATCACCGAGCGGAAACAGGCCGAGCGAAAGCTCGCCTTTGAGGCCGGCCTCAACGAGGCGGTGGCCAGGGTTTCGGAGATGTTGATTTCCTCGGGCTCCATGCAGGAAATCGCCGATCTGGTTCTCAGCGAGGCCAGAACCTTGACCGAAAGCAGCCACGGTTTTGTCGGCTATGTGGACGAGGAAACCGAGATGCTCTGTCCGGTTTCCATGGGGCGCGACATCTGGGCCGACTGCCAACTCACCGAAAGGCGATTCCCTCTGCACAGCATCAGGGGGTTGTGGGCTTGGGTGCTCACGGAGAAACAGCCCCTGCTTACCAATGTGGCCCACTCTGATCCCCGGTCTGTCGGGGTTCCCGAGGGGCACGTGCCAGTGGAGCGCTTCCTCGGCATGCCCGCCATGCTTAACGGCCAGCTGATTGGGCTGCTGTCGCTGGTCAACTCGCAGCGTGACTATGACCTGCAGGATTTGAAGGTGGTGGAGCGTCTCGCCTCCCTCTATGCCCTGGCCATTCAAAAACAACGCGACGAGGCGCAGATAGAATATCTGGCCCATCACGATCCACTCACCGGGCTGGTCAACCGGCATCTCTTCAACGACCGTTTGGCAAGCGGCCTCACCTTGGCCGCCAGGCATCGGCAAATGCTGGCCCTGCTCTTCATCGACCTCAACGACTTCAAGCTCATCAACGATTCCCTGGGTCACGAAGTGGGAGATCATGTCCTCTGTGAGGTGGCCAATCGGCTCATCGATTCCGTGCGCACCTCGGACACCGTGGCTCGCCTGGGAGGGGATGAGTTTATGATCATCCTCCACGATTTGCGTAACAAGGCGGCGGCGGAAGGGGTGGCGGAGAAGGTTTTGGCCAAGCTGGCCCAGCCCATCCTGGTGCATGACAAGGTTTGTTCCATCGGGGCCTGTATCGGCATCAGCTTCTACCCCGACGACGGCGAGGACGCCGAAACCCTGCTCCGCAAGGCGGACAAGGCCATGTACTGCGTGAAACAGAACCGGGCCAGTGATTTCGGTTTCTACGGCACCTGACCGGCCGCAGCCCGGACGAGCCAAGGCTCAGTCCGGGCCCGGCGGTTTTTCCCCGCCCGCCTTTTCCTGCCTCCGGGCCATGGCCGTGAGAGCGCCCCGGCGCCGCCAATGCATTGACCACCGGGTTCTTCTGTGGTAGTTACAACGCCGTTTGTCTCGCTCTTCCCAACCGAAGTGAGCCGCCGAGAAGCGTAAGTGCGTCTTCCCGGGGTGCCCGTCGAAAAATCATCCTCTTGTTGCAGCCCGGCTTTTTTTCAAGGCTGTCTCCTCGGCGTACCTGTTTCCCTGGATTTTCTCCCGTTTACTTATTCGTAGGCCCAATGCGGCCCCGGCGTCGACCCTGGTGCGAGGGGCGGCAATCCGGGGCGGCGGTGGGGCGCGGGGAGCGTCTCGCCGTGGTGAACGCGAATGGCGCGGCGGCGATCTCTGGAGTCGGCGCCCCTGCGGTGAGATGGCGGCAGGAGGAGTGTTGTGGCTGGCAGACGGCAAGACGTCAGGGCGGGGGACGGTTGGCAGGCGAACATCGCGGAGCGGTACTTCAACACGGTTCACGAGGAATTCCGTCAGGCCGAAGCGAACCACCGGCAGGGCGATCTGGCGGCAGCCGGCAGCGGTTCCGGCGCCGTACTGGCGATCCGCTCCACACCGGCGCCCTCCAGGGGCCGGGAGCCCTCCATTCCTTGCAGGGGGGGGGCAGGCCGCGGCCGAGGACTGTTTCCGGCGGCTGCTGGAACTCGACAACCGGGACGGCCAGGCACACTACAATCTGGGGGTGGTTCTCTTTCGGCAGGGGGAAATCGAAGCCGCCGCGGCGAGCTATGCCGCTGCCTGCTATCGGCGGCTTGTGGAACTGGGGCACAACCTCGCCGCCACCAACCACATGCTGGCCGCCCTTACCGGTTCCACCACCGCTATGGCGCCGAATGAGTATGTCAGGAATATTTTCGACGGCTACTCGGATCGTTTCGACCACTGTCTGCTCGAAGAACTCGATTACAAGGTTCCCATGATGCTTCAGCGGTTGCTGGAGAGCCTCATGGCGGCCCGGCAAGTTTTGCCAACGCCCTTGACCTCGGCTGTGGTACGGGGCTCTCCGGCCTGCCCTTTCGCTCCCGGGTCCGCCGGCTCACCGGCGTCGATCTGTCGAGCCGGATGGTGGCGGTGGCCGCCCGCAAGGGGATTTACGACCGGTTGGTGACCGAGGATCTCGTCTCCTTTCTGACCCGGAGCACC
Source organism: Desulfobulbaceae bacterium UBA5121 (assembly GCA_002414225.1). Classification (GTDB taxonomy): domain Bacteria; phylum Desulfobacterota; class Desulfobulbia; order Desulfobulbales; family UBA5123; genus UBA5123. Next base: position 66,636 of record DHYV01000041.1, read on the forward strand.
GAAAGCTACGACCTCTTTGTCGCCACCGACGTGCTCGTCTACCTGGGGGGCACTGGAGCCCCTCTTCGCTGCGGTGCGGAACCGCGCCCGGCCAGGAGCCTACTTTATCTTTTCAACTCAACGGAAAGCTGTGGCGGCGAAGGGTACTGCCTCCGCACCTCGGGCCGCTATGCCCACGCCCTTGGTTATCTCCAGCAGCAGGCCGTCCGTCACGGCTTTGCCATCGTCACCTGCCGGACCGCCGGCATCCGCAAGGAAAAGGGGGCGTGGATTACGGGGCACCTCATGGTGCTCCGCCTCGCCCCCGCTGTCGCCTGACCGTTTACTTGCCGAAACTACAGATGGGGTAGACGCACGCCTTGCACTGGCGGCAGAGGCCGCCGTGGCCGATGGCGGCGAGTTTTTCGCGGTCAAGGTTTTCGCCGGCGAGAACCCGCGGCAGGACCAGATCGAAGACGGTGATGCGATGGAACATCCCGCAGGCCGGCAGCCCCAGTACCGGCACGGTGCCGATCCGCGCCACCAGGAACATGGCTCCGGGCAGTACTGGCGTGCCGTAGGTCATGGCCTCGGCGCCCGCCAGGGCAATGCCCTGGCGGGTGACGTCGTCCGGATCCACGGACATGCCGCCGCTGGTGACGATGAGGTCGGCGCCGGCCTCGAGGCAGGCGCGGATGGCAGCGGCGATGGCCTCCACGTCGTCCGGCGCAAAGCGTACCGTTAACACCTCTGAGCCGATCTCGGCGAGTTTCTGCCGCAGCACCGGCTCGAAGGCGTCTTTGATCCGGCCGTGGAAGACCTCGTTGCCGGTGATCACCAGACCGGCGCGGGCGGCCCGCAGCGGCAGCACCCGGATGATGCCGCCATCGGTGGCGGCGATGGCCGTGGCCTCGGCGACGAGACCCCGGTTGCCCACCAGCGGGATCAGCCTGGTCGCCGCCACCTGATCGCCCTCTTCCACCAGGGTGTTGGTATGGAGGGTGGCGCACATCACCTCCCCCAGCAGGTTGAGGCGATGGAGGGCGTCCACGTCCACCTTGAGCAGCCCCCGCCACGCCGCCACCAGATTGAGCTTGCCTTCCACCGGCTCGCCGGGGCAGCGGACGCCGGGGCCGCTCAGGGCGTTGGCCAGCCGTTCGGCAGCCTCGTTTTCGTGGATGTCGCCGGGCTCCAGCTCCAGGACGTAGATGTGCTCCTTGCCGAGCCGTCGCAGGTGCTCGACGTCCTCGGCCCGGATGATATGTCCTTTCCTGAAGGCCCGGCCCTTGAACTCGCCTTTTCTGATCTCCGTGACGTCGTGGGGCAGGACCATGCCCACCGCTTCTGCCACCGGTACCGTTGTCTTGTTCATAGGTCTTGTCTCTCCATTGGACAGCCATGGCCCGTGGGGGCCAACACTTACAGAACCTGGTAGTAGCGGCCTTGAGCGCAGGGACGGCAGAGCACCTTGCCGTCTTGTTCGACCTCGCGTCGATCCTGCACCCAGTCGCCGCATTCCTGACACTGTACCCGCCGTGTGGGGCGGCCCGGCAGATCCTCGGGCGGGATGCGCACCCTGACCCGCTGCACGGTGAACAGTTCCTCCTGGGGCATGATTCGGTATGCCTCAAGCTGCTGCTGGTACCTGTCCCCGATCTCCGGAAAGTACTGCTTGGAGCCCTCCCGCGATTCCTCCCGGGCCGTAACCCGCACCGCCTCGCCGGTTTTGAGGTTGACGAAGGTGGTGGCCATGATGCCGTAATCGAGCCACTTCATCGACCGTTTGCCCAGGCTGCAGCCGGTCACGCTCTGGATGGCATCGGTCGCGCAGCGGTCGATCTCCACCAGCACGTAGAACACCTTGCGTTGCGCCCTGGGGTCGTCGATGCCGATGGCCGCCAGGCCGATCATGGCCATGCGGACCCCGATGACCTGGCCCGCGCAGATATGGCCGTGGATCTTGGTGGAGCGTTCCAGCAGTACCTCAAAGCTTTCCATGGCGGCGCCTCCGTGGCGTTGCGGATTCATCATTGGGTAGCGGCGGGGCAAGGTGTGGTGATACGGCGCTTCTCCCCTCTCTGGGCAAGGAGGAGGATTAGCGATTGCTTAACTGCCTGTCACTCTATGCCATGTGACGTTTTTTTGCCACGGTAGTGTATAGAATTATCTTCTTTTGCGGCGACCGCCTGGAATCGGAGTCAGGGAATGGCCGCCTTGCCGAAAGGGTACTGGCCGACACAGCAATACATCCGACTGACTCCTTGTCGCCGCGCCGCGGCAGGATAAAAAAAGCCCCAGGGGTGGAGGTCCCCCGGGGCTCTTGGATCTGCCTTATGAGTTGTAAGTGGTTAATGCCGTCTGTTCACCGCCGGTGCAGGGGTCTTGTTGACATACTTGAAGTAGGCCGGGAAGGCGCCCAGGAAGGCAACCGCGATGATGTACTCCACCCCCTTGATGTGGGTGTAGAAGTCAACCAGGGTTTCGAACTCGCCGATGGCTCCAACCGCCACCAGATAGTGCCGTAACAACTCGCCGGGCTGCCAGCCTACCTGACCGAGGCTGAACACCACCGCCACCATCGCCCACGCGCCTACCGCGGCTCCCACGCCTACCATTGCTGCGAAGAAAAATTTCCCACCCTTGTTCGTCGTTGTCTGTGCGTTCATGGTTCCCCTCCGTTGCTGCTGTCTATTTGTTGATGCCGTGTAAGTTTCGACTCGTTGTCTACATGCCGATGGCGGTCATGAAGCCACGGATAAGACCCATGGCGCCGCTGTTGGCGATGCCGCCGATCAGGCAGGCCATCCCCCAGATACCGACCAGGGCGGCGAGCCCGGTGAGAATGTTCATCCCTGCCTCGGAAGTTCCCTCAGCCACTGCATGGCGGTTCAGCTCGGCAGCTCCCAGTCCGGTCTTCTCGATACGTGTCGTTGTCATGGTGAGCCTCCTATGTATTTGTTTTTCTTTTTGTAATCAGTGTGGGCTGATCGTTTGTCCTGTGTCATTGCACGGAGCATGCCATGGTAAATCGAAAAATTACGCTGGCGGTGCCTTTTTGGGCTAATGTTTTGTTTTATTAAGAAAATTTATTTTCCAGCCCTGTTCCGAAGGTGGCCCGGCAAAAGGCGCGACAAGAGTGTTGCAACGATGTGTTCTTTGTGACTTTCCAACAGGTTATCGATGCTAATTAGGGTGTCTCCGGCGATGGCCGGCCAGGTGGAGGGTGTGGCGGGAGTGTGGCGTGCAACACTTCCGTGCAACACTCCTGACGACAGAAGTGTTGCACGGGCGGTGATGGAGGGAGAAGCGCGGCATGGAAAGGAAAAATCCTATTCCTGTGGTGAGTGTTTTGTAAATTTCCTTTTATATTAATACATTGTCTGTTTTGTGGCGCTTTCTGGGGCGTGATTGATGCAGGGGGGAAAGTTTTGCCATTGTAATAAGACCTTATTTGTCTTATTATGTGGGTAGTGAATTATAACCACCCAAAGGAGGGACACCATGCTGAATCTTGAGACTTTGAAAGGGAATCGGGCGCTGGTCAATAAAATCGACTGGGAGATGACCCAGGAGAAGGCCATCGAGATGTACCTGGAGTGGGGGACAGGATGGATTCGCGGCAACGACTTTGTGAGCTACCCTGACCAGGAATCCGTTTATTTTGTTCTCTACGACTGGGAAGCGCCGGCGCAGGTGACCCTCATCCGGCGGACCGCCGAAGGGGCGGAAGAGATTGCCAAGGTACAGGTGCCTAAGGCCCTGGCCGACGAGTTGGTGGAAGAAGACGGTTACAAGGCCGGAGTGGGAGTGCACTCGCTCAACCTCACCATGAAGCGGTATGTCTGCGATCTGCTGAGCGGACCACCGCTTGACTACATCCACTGAAGTTGAACCAAAACGTCTCACCTGCCTAATGGCGTGTCGCGCCGGACCCCGGGTTTCCCGGGGTCTTTTTTGGGGGGGCGGTGCGAAACATGGAGCTGCTGCCAGGTTACAGGCCGCTGGCGGACAGTTTTTCGATGAGTTCCCGCTGCTCCTGGTCTGGGTGCTTGGGCACGGCCACGACGATGGAAACCAGCAGGTCGCCGCGGCCGCTTTTGGGGCAGATGGGCAGACCCTTGCCCTTCAGGCGTAGCTTGGCGTTGGGCTGGGTACCGGCCGGGATCTTGACCTTGAGGGTTGTGCCATCCAGGGTGGGTACCTCCACCGTGGTTCCAAGCACGGCGCCGCTGAAGGAAACCTGGCGCTCTATGACCAGATTGGCGCCTTCCCGGCCGAAGAGCGGATGGGGTCGGAGCGTGATTTTGAGGTAAAGGTCGCCCGGCGACCCTCCCATGGGTGAGGGCGAGCCGTGTCCGCTCAGCCGCAGCTTTTTGCCCTCTTCGATGCCAGGTGGCACCTTGACCGAAACCTTGTCGGTGCGGCCGGCATGGCGAAGGGCAATGGTTTTTTCCGCCCCGTTGAGGATGTCTTCGAGGCTCACGGCAAGTTCCATGGTGAGATCGTCGCCTTTCTGTGGACCGGGCCGGCACGACCCGCCGCAGCCACCGCCGCCAAACCCCTGTGATCCGGCGCCGAACCCTTGCGCGCCAGAGCCAAAGCCCTGCGCGCCGCTGAAACCGCGCGTCCCCCCCCCTGTCCCTTGCTGGAAGAAGAACTCGAACGGATTGCCGGCCCCACCGCTGCGGAAGGACGTGCGTCCTCCGCCCATGCCGCCCAGGTTGATGCCGAATTCGCGCAGGATGTCGCCCAGGTTGGAGCCGCGGAAGATGTCCTCTTGGCTGAATCGCTGGCGGAAGTCGGTGGAGCCGTAGGTGTCGTACTGCTTGCGCTTCTCGGGATCGGAGAGGACCGCGTATGCCTCGCTGACCTGCTTGAACTTTTCCTCCGCCTTTTTGTCATCGGGGTTGCGGTCCGGATGGTACTTGAGGGCGAGTTTGCGGTATGCCTTCTTGATGTCGGTGGGGGAGGCATCCTTCGCGACGCCGAGGGTTTTGTAGTAATCCATGCTGTCGGTCATTGTTTCGGGAGTGTGCCACGCCCGGTGGCCGGAGAGCCCGGTCGTCGGCGTGGTTAAGTCGTTGGTTGATGGTGGTGAAGGCCGGTTCCGGGTGGGAGAAGCGTACCAGCCTCGGCCCGTTTCGAGAATCTTGGAAGAAATATAAGTCCGGCAGGGACGATAGGCAAGGTCGATGGTGCGACTCTTTGGCTGGCCTGGTGCCGTGGAGCTGTCGACCCGGCGCCGCAGCCTACCCTTCGGCCACGTACCAGTGTATTTCGTCCCTGGGCGACACCAAGGCGGCGGGATAGCGAACCGCCATGTCCTCGGGGGCGGCGGCCAGGATGGCGTCGACCATGGGCCGTTTTTCGGGGCCTGCGACCAGGAAAAAAACCGTTCGGGCCTGGTTGAGGAGCGGCAGGGTGAGGGTGAGACGGGCAACATGGGGGGGCAGAGAGGGCGGCGGCACGGCGGCCACCCATTTCTCTCTCTCGTTGAGGACGGCAGTGGTCGGGAAGAGAGAGGCGGTGTGGCCGTCCACTCCCATGCCCAGCAGCACCAGATCAAAGGATGGGGGGGAGTTTGCGGGGCCTGAGCCCTGCCGGAAAAAATCGCGCAGCATGCCCTGGTAGGCGAGAGCCCCGGTGGCAGGGTCGAGGTCGCCGGCCATCCGGTGAACATTACCGGTGGGGATGTCGAGGTGGCGAATCAGATTTTCCCGGGCCAGGTGGTAGTTGCTGTCCGGGTGGTCGGGGGGGACGCAGCGTTCGTCGCCCCAGAAGAGGTGGGTTCGGCTCCACGGCATCTCTTCGACCAGGGGGGGGCGGGCGAGCAGCTGGTAGAGGGGCGCCGGGGTCGATCCACCGGACAGCACCAGGTTGAAACGACCGCGGTCGGCAACGCAGCCTCGGGCCACGGCTACCACCTGTCGGGCCGCCTGCTGGCAGCATTCGGCAAGGGTTGGAAAGTCATCACGGTTACGGTTCACGGTCTGCCTCGCCAACCAGCATGCGCATCAGGGGGCGCACCGCCTCCGGGCCCCAGCTGCCGGCGGCATAGGGTTGGGGCGTGGCGGTTTCGGTTCCGCAGACCTCGCATTGGTCGAGAATGGGTGAGAGAAACTGCCAGCACTGTTCCACGCCGTCCTGGCGCCAGAAAAGAGCCTGCTCTCCCGCCAGGCAGTCGAGGATCGCCTTTTCGTAGGCGCCTACCATCGGGGGGGCAAGGTTCTGGCGGTACTTGAAGTCCATGGTCACCGGCCGCAGGCAGACCCTCGGCCCGGGGGTCTTGGTCTGGAAGGTGAGGCGGATCTCCTCGTCCGGGGCAATGCCCAGGGTAAGCCGGTTGGCGCCGATGCGTCCGCCAGCCAGTTGCGGGAACATGGCGTGGGGCACCTCCTTGAACTGGACGATGATCGCGGTTTCCTTGCGGGCCAGTCGCTTGCCCGATACCAGGTAGAAGGGCACCTGGCGCCAGCGCCAGTTGTCGATGAAGACCCGCAGCATGGCGAAGGTGGGCACGCGGGAGGAGGGGGAAACCCCCGGTTCGCCGAGGTAACCGGCCACGGCGCGGCCCCTGACGCCGCCAGGGCCGTACTGGCCGAGCACCAGATTGGCGGCCACGTTGGCGCGGTCAAAGGGCTTGAGCGACCGGAAGACCTTGACCGTTTCGTCCCGCAGCCGCTCGGCCTCGAAACGCGACGGCGGCTCCATGGCCGTGAGGGCGAGGAGCTGCAGCATGTGGTTCTGAAACATGTCGCGCAGCACCCCGGTCTGCTCGTAAAAGTCGGCCCGGTGTTCCACCCCCAGCTCCTCGGCCGCCACGATACCAACGTAGTCGACATAGTTGCGGTTCCAGACGGGTTCGAAGATGGTGTTGGCAAAGCGCAGCATGAGGACGTTCTGCACCGTTTCCTTGGCCAGGTAGTGGTCGATACGGAAGATCTGCCGTTCGGTGAAATGGAGATGGAGGGTCTGATCCAGTTCCATGGCGCTGGCGAGATCCCGGCCAAAGGGTTTTTCCACCACGATGCGGGGCCAGCCGGGGGGCATGCTGCCCCTGGACGGTGCCAGGCCGGCCAGGCCGGCCAGGCCGAGCCGGGCGGTGATGGTGGCGTAGAGCGATGGTGGCACGGCCAGGTAGAAGAGGTGGTTGCCGCCGGTCTGGTGGTGCCGGTCGATGCGGCCCAGGACCATGGCCAGACCGGCAAAGGCGGAGGCCGAGTCGTAGTTGATGGGCCAGTAATGGAGGCAGCGACTGAAGGCCCGCCATTGTTCCCGGCTGTCGGGCCGGACTGCCTCGGCGAGCCGCTCCCGGAAGGTGAGGTCGTCCCACTGGGTGCGGCCGCAGCCGACAATGGCTACCCGGTCGGGAAGCCCGTTGTGGAGGAAGAGGCGGAACAGGGCCGGCAGCAGTTTGCGGGTGGCGAGATCCCCCGAGGCACCGAAGATGACGATGGTGCAGGGAGGCAGCGGCGCGGCGGTGAGACCGCTGCAAGGGGGGAGGGCCATGGGAATGGCTTCGGCATGCACCGGCTCGGAGGTGGCGGGGGGGTGGGCAGGAAAGGAGAAGGGGGCCATGGTCGCGCCTCGGATTACTCCTGGGCAGGAGGGATCACCCGGTGGCCGCCGAACTCCCGCCGCAGGGCGGCCAGAACCCGGTGAGCGAAGGCGTTGTCATCGCGGGACTGAAAGCGCTGGAACAGAGCGAGGGCGATCACCGGAGCGGCGACACCGCTTTCCACCGCCTGCTGTACCGTCCACCGTCCCTCGCCCGAGTCCTCCACGTAGCCGCGAATCTGGTCGAGTTTCCCGTCTTCGCCAAAGGCGTTTTCAAGCAGTTCCAGCAGCCAGGACCGCACCACGCTGCCCCGGTTCCAGAGGCGGGAGAGCGCGGCGTAGTCGAAGCCCCCCGCGTAGGGTGAGGCGTCAAGAATGGCAAAGCCCTCGCCGTATGCCTCCATCATTCCGTACTCGATGCCGTTGTGGANNCCCCCCCCCGCCATGAGGCAGTAGCCGTTGGTGCGGCCCCAGATGCCGCCCGAAACCCCCACGTCCAGGTAGCGAATGGATTTTTCCGCCAGTCGGGCCTGGCGGCGGATGTCGTCCCGGTAGTAGGTGTTGCCGCCGTCGACGATGATATCACCCGGGGCGAGAAGGCCGGCGAGCTGTTCCAGGTGGTCGTCCACCGCCGCTCCGGCCGGCAGCATCAGCCAGACCACCCGGGGCGGCGTGAGGCTGGCCACCGCCTCGGCCAGGGTGAGGGCGGCCATGCCTCCCTCGGCGGCCAGGGCCAGGGCCTTGTTCGGGGTACGGTTATATGCCACCACTTGATGGCCGCCGGCGAGCAGGCGTCTCGCCATGTTCATGCCCATCCGACCCAGCCCGATCATGGCGAGTTGCATGGTGGAATACCTCCCCGGTGCAGGAAAGAGTTTTTCCGGCGCCATTATTGCCGGCATCAGCCTCTTGCCGTCGCGGCAGCCAGGGGCGGGCGGCCCCCCAAAAGAGAAGGGCCGCGTCTGTCGGCAGGCGCGCGCAGGACACTGTTGCTACAACCGTATGTCAGCAAACAGCCGCTGTCAAGCATGCCGTTCTATTTGAAGGGGTTGGCGCGGATCGGCAGGCGGACGGTAAAGGTGCTGCCCCGCCCCTCTTCGCTCTCCACCGCGATCATGCCGTTGTGGTTCCGTACCGTGCGCAGGGCAAAGGTGAGACCGAGGCCGGGTCCGTACGTCTTGGAGGTGAAGAAGGGATCGTAGATGCTCTTGATTTTTTCCTTGGCAATGCCGCTGCCACTGTCGCTGATCAGGATTTCGACAAAGCCGTCGGTCCGGCGGGTGGCAATGCCGAGCCGGCGGGGGGGGCGGGTCGCCATGGCCTCCAGGCCGTTTTCGATGATGTTGAAGAGGGCGCGGCCCATGGTGGCCCGATCCATGGTGAGCGGTGGCGGCGCGGCCATCAGGTCGAGTTCCACGGTAACCTCGCGGCCGGTGATTTCCTCGTCGAAGAGGGCCAGGGTCTCCCGGAGCAGCACGTGGATGTCCACCGGCTCGCGGTAGGCAACCGAAGCGCTTTTCAGTTCGATAAGTTCGATGACCATCCGTTCCAGGGTGGCAACGTTGCGGAGAATGATCTCCATGCCGGCCCGGTTGGGATCGTCATCGGCCATGTTCTTGAGTACCCGGCGGGCAAAGCCGCCGATGGCCACCAGGGGGTTGCGGACCTCGTGGGAAACCTCGTCCACCATCATATCCAGGGCCTCGGCTTTTTCCTGCTCCGCCATCTCTTCGCTGGCGGTTTTTTTGTTCAGCAGTGAACGGACCCGGGCGGCGAGTTCTTTGTAGTCAAAGGGTTTGGTGATGTAGTCGTCGGCGCCGATGTCAAAGCCATGCACCTTGTCCGGAATCTCGGCCTTGGCGGTGAGCAGCAGGACCGGCACCCCCCTGGTGGCCGGATCCTGCTTGATCCGCTGGCAGACCTCGAAGCCGTCGAGTTTGGGCATCATCACGTCGAGGACCACCAGATCGGGCCGGCTTGCCGTCACCTTGGCCAGCGCCTCCTCGCCGTCAAACGCCTCGACGGTTTCGTAGCCGTCGGCCCGAAATCGCTTGCTGAGCAGCTCGACGGTGTCCACGGTGTCGTCGACGATGAGGATCTTTTCCTTCATGTCATGTTCAGTCATTGAGGTTGCGGGCGATCTGCTCCGGCAGCTCCCGGACGTTGATGGGTTTGGCGATGTAGTCGCGGCAGCCGGCGGCCAGCGCCTTTTCCCGATCGCCCCGCATGGCGTGGGCGGTCAGGGCGATGATCGGCGTATGACGGAACTCTTCCATGGCCAGCAGCCGACGGGTGGCCTCCAGGCCGTCCAGTTTGGGCAGGGCGATATCCATCAGAATGAGATCAGGGTGTTCGGCCGCCGCCTGCCGAATGGCCTCCTCGCCGTCCACCGCCTCGCAGATCCGGTAACCACGGCGGCTGAGAACCTTCACCACCAGTTCCCGGTTGTCGCGGTTGTCGTCAACGATCAAGATCTTCTTGCCAGCCGCTTCGTCGGTCATGTCCATCAAAACACTCCACTTCCCGTCAGCCTGTCGTTAAGACATGGGATCATGTTCCTGAAATCGCAAAGGTTAAAGTCTTCCGTCACGAGCCATCGCACCGCTTGATGGTTTCCAGCAGCTCGCTGAGCAGCGCCTCTTCGCTGAGCATGTCAGTGGTAAGAATGGCCCGGATACGGCCGTCCAGTTCCTCCAGCTCCGCCTCGGGAAGGGGCTGCGGGGTGAGCAGCACCAGGGGAACCTCCTTGGTGGCCGGGTCGGTCTTGAGCCGGCCGAGCAGCTCGGCACCGTCGGAGTGGGGCATGAAGGGGTTCAGGACGATGAGGTCCGGCGGCTGGGCGTCGATGAGCTGGCCCGCCTCTTCGGCACTCCGGGCGCAGGCTATGCGGTAGCCCCGGTCGTCAAGAACCTGGCAGACGGTATCCAGGGCATGTCGGTCGGTGTCCACCACCAGTATGTTCCTGATCGTTGGCGGCAGTCGTCGTTCCAAGGTCTTGAGCTTGCGGAGCAAGAGCACCTTGTCGATGGGCTTGACCAGATATTCGGCCGCGCCCAGGCTGAAGCCGAGCTTCTTGTTGTCGACAATGGAGAGAATCACCACCGGGATGTCCTGGGTGGCGGGGTTCTGCTTCAGCTCGTGGAGCACCTGCCAGCCGTCCTTGCCCGGCATCATGATATCAAGGGTGATGGCCACCGGCTGGAGCGCCATGGCCTGCGCCACCACGTCATGACCGCTGAGCAGGCCGACCACCTGGAATTCCTCGCCGATGTACTTGCGGACCAGATCGATGACCTCGGGGTTGTCGTCGATGACCAGCACCGTCTTGGGGGGCAGGGACGCCGTGAATTCGCTGTTGCCGGTCATGCCCCGGGCCTCCTCGGCCAGCAGTAGCCGTTCGACGATCTCGCAGCCGTGGCAGAAGGTGGTCTTGTCGGCGTCAAAGGCGACCCGTTCGCCTCGGCAGTGGGTGCCCTGGATGAGCCAGCAGCGGAGTTCGTCGTTGCCATAGGCCGGGCAGCTGGGCTGGCCGCAGTGGCCGAACTCCCAGCAGCGGATCGGCTTGCCGCCGAAGGTGGCCGGCTGGGAAAAGGTCTGTCGGCTACAGTTGAAGGCGTTGGCCAGCCTGTCGGCCAGGGTCGGGTCCAGTTCGGGCACGGCCGGCTTGTCGAGCAGGGTCGGGTCGGTGGGCAGGGTGAAGCAGAAGCGGCTGCCCTTGCCAAAGGTACTCTCCACCCATATCTTGCCCTTGTGGAGGACCACCAGGCCCCGGGCGATACAGAGCCCGAGGCCGGTGCCCTCGTACTGGCGGACCGTGGAACTGTCCACCTGGCTGAACTTGTCGAAGAGCTTGCGCATGTCCTCCTCGCGGATGCCGATTCCGCTGTCCTCGACACAGACCTGAAGGCGGCTCTCCGACTCGGGCCAGGGGTGGACCCGGATGGTAAGACCGCCCTGCTCGGTGAACTTGATGCCGTTGGAGAGGAGGTTGATGAAGATCTGTCGCACCTTGTCCTCGTCCACGTAGACCTGGGGGAGTCCCTCGGCGATCTCCAGGTTGAGGAAGAGTCCCTTCTTGGTGATGGTGGGCTGGAAGATGGTGGCCACCGACTCGATGAGGGACCGGATTTCCATGGGCCGGGAGTCGAGTTCGATGCGGCCAGACTCGATTTTGGCCATGTCGAGGATGTCGTTGATCAGCTGCAGCAGGTGCTGGGCGTTGTTGTGCACCTTGCGGAGGCTCTTTTCCTGTTCCTCGTTGATATCGCCATCGACCCGGTCGAGCATCAGGTCGGTGTAGCCGAGAATGGAGTTCATCGGCGTGCGCAGTTCGTGACTCATGTTGGCCAGGAAGGCGGACTTGAGTTTGTCCAGTTCGCGCAGTTCGCGGTTGGCCCGCTCCAGGAGCACCGTTTTCTCCCGCAGCATCACGGTGCGGCGGTCAACCTCGAGTTCGAGTTCCCGGTTGAATGACGAGATGCGGGCGTAAAGCTTTTCGAGGTCGTCCAGGGTGAGGTTGATGTGGCGGGCGATTTGGTCCATGGCATCCCCCTTGCCGCTCTCCTGCGCCCGTACCAGCAGATCGCCGCCGGCGACCTTGGAGAGTACCTCCAGCAGCTCCCGGACCCGTTCTTCGAGGAGCCGGCGGCGTTCTTCCTCGTGCTCGGCGGTTTCCTTGATGTAGCGGAGCCGTTCCGCCTCAAGCACGTCGGAGATGTCCTTGCAGATTTCAACCGCGCCGATCACCTTGCCATGCATGTCGATGAGGGCGCTGGCACTGGTCATCACCGGAACCGTCTCGCCGTTGCGGTTGGTGATGTTGGCGGTGATCCCCTCCACGGTGACCCCGCGCTCCAGGCAGTAGTCGAGCGGGCAGGCTGCGGTGCCGCAGCGGTCGCTCTTGAAGACCTCCCGGCAGGTGAGTTTGCCCTCCGTCTCCTCCTTGGTGTAGCCGGTGAGCTTTTCGCAGGCGCTGTTCATGTAAGTGATCACCATGCTCGGATCAACGATGAACAGCGGCGCGGCAATGGCGTCGCGCAGGCTGTTGAAGTAGCCGATCTGCTCCTTGACGCTCTGCGCCATGAGGTTGAAGGATCGGCCCAGCGAACCGATGGCGTCATTGCTGCGTACCGTGACCGCGGCATCCAGTTCGCCGCGGGCAATCTTGCGCGACTCCTCCGCCAGTTCCTCCACCGGCCGGGTCACCAGTCGGGTGAGAAGGAGGTAGATGAGCAGGATGATGCCGCCGATGCCGAAGAGGCTGATGGCAATGGTGCGGTTGCGGAGCGCGGCGATGGCGGCGAAGGTCTTGTCGGTGGCGAGCCGGGTGACAATGCAGCCCAGAACCTGGCGTGACTCGCCGTGGCAGTGGTGGCACTCCTTGGCATTGGTGAGGCCGTGCAGGGAGAGGAGGTAGCGATGGCCGTCGCGCTCCTCTTCATAGGGCTCGTTCTCGTCGTCGGCCGAGGCCCGGTTGGCCAGAACCCGGTTCAGGGCGGCCAGCATGGCGTGGTCGGTGGTGAAGTCGGCCATCAACGTGCCGACCCGTTCGGCGTGGGTGGCAAAGATGATCTGCTGCTGGAAGTCGCAGATAACGATCTCGTTGTCCTGGAGACTGCCCCGAATCTCGGTGAGCTGGTGTTCAACCGATTCGCTGTCACCAAGGGCCATGGGGTGGCGGATGGCGGCATAGGCGAGGGATTTGAGTTCCCGGCCGTGGCTAGTCATCTGCTCGCGGAGCTGGTGGCGCTGGCCGGCCACGGCGAGCAGGATCATCCCGGCCATGACTACCCCCACCCCCAGGGTGAGGGCGATGAGAATCTTGGCGCTGAGCCGTTTTCTGATGGCGGCAAGAAGGTCGATCATGGTGTTCTAGTGCGCCCCGCCATGAATCAGGGGCTTGAAGTGAAATGCCTTGACCCGTTCCGAGGTGTGGCACCGCTCACAGTCTTCCATGGTGAGCTTGCGTTTGATGAGGGTCGGGTCACCGGTGGCGGCATGGAGGCTGCCCGGACCGTGGCAGACCTCGCAGCCGGCGTTTTTGAGCTGTGGGGTCTTGGCCAGGCTGACAAAGCCGCCCGGTTTGCCGTAGCCGGTGGTGTGGCAGCCGTAACAACGCTTGACCTCCTCCTCGGTGAGTCCTTTGCGCAGTCGTTGGATGCTCTCAAAGGAGTGGCTTTTCTTGGCATAGGTGAAGAAGCGCCGGTAGTCGTTGAGGTGGCAGGGGCGGCAGGCCAGGGAGCCGACATAGGTGGGGGAGGGCGGCGGGGCGGCGGCCTTGGCGCCGGTGACGACCAGCGGGGTAATCGCCAGCAGCGCCGCCAGCACCATGGGGATCAGCCGGATGGGACGTTGGTTTGAGGTGGCAGCGTGCATCGTGCCCTCCCGGGAACGGTAGCAGAGGGTGGCTTCTCAATCGAAAACCATACTAACACGGACGTGACGGAAGGAAAAGCTTTTCACCGGCAGGGCAGACGCCGTCCCGGGAGGCGGCGGCAAAGGTAAAGTAGCGGCGTGCTTGCTGGTTGCAAAAAAAGGAAAAATGGAGTAAGTTCTTTCGTTTTTGTTCCCGGCCGCGGCAAAGGTATTAGGTCACGGTCGGCTCAAGGGACGCTGCCGGCGCCGCACTGGTTGGCCCCATGGGGCCGCCTGCGGCGTCTTGTCTTTAAATGTCCCGTGGGGCCGCTGCTCAATTGAGCCCGGCTGTCCCCTCCGTCGCAAATCGGTTTTAAAGAGGAGTTCTGATGCCTCGGTCGCTCGGGCGATCCTGGCAAGGGAGTTCGTTATGCCATGGCCGTTTGCCAGCGGCAAGTGCCGTTGTCCGGGCCATGGCGGATTTTTTTTTTGTGGGAGTACACCAACCTTGGAACATAACAAGATTCGCAACATCGCCATCATCGCCCATGTTGACCACGGCAAGACCACCCTGGTCGACCAGCTTTTCAAACAGAGCGGCATGTTCCGCGACAACCAGGCCGTGGCCGAGCGGATGATGGATTCTCTGGATCTGGAGCGGGAGCGGGGCATCACCATCGCCTCCAAAAACGGCTCCTACATGTACAGGGACTACCAGATCAACATCATCGACACCCCGGGGCACGCCGATTTCGGCGGCCAGGTGGAGAGGGTGCTGCGCATGGCCGACGGAGCCCTGCTGCTGGTGGACGCCCAGGAAGGGCCCATGCCCCAGACCTACTTCGTGCTTAAGAAAGCGCTGGCCCATCGGCTGCCGGTGATCGTGGTGATCAACAAGATCGACAAGCCCGCGGCCCGCTGCGAATGGGCCGTGGATCAGGTTTTCGACCTCTTTGTGAAGCTCGACGCTCCCGAGGAACTCCTCGACTTCCCGGTTATCTATGCCTCGGCCAAGGGCGGCTATGCGGTGCACGACCCGGCCGAGCGCAGTGGCACCATGGAGCCTCTTTCCGAGCTGGTGGTCAAGTTCATCCCGCCACCCCAGGGCGACCCGGCCGGCGTGCTGCAACTGCAGGTCAACTCCATCGACTACTCGCCCTATATGGGGCGGCTCGGCATCGGCAAGGTGGTCAGCGGCACCATGAACGTCAACAAGAGCATCGCCGTGGTGATGCGCGACGGCAGACAGGTGCCGGCCAGGATCTCCAAGCTTTTCCGTTTCGAGGCCGACGCCAAGGTGGAAACCAAGGTTGCCACGGTGGGCGAGATCGTCGCCGTGGCCGGCATGGACGAGGTCACGGTCGGCGTTACCTTCACCGATCCCGACGATCCCCGGCCCCTGCCGGTGATCGAGATCGACCCGCCCACCATCTCCATGAACTTCATTCCCAACGACTCCCCCTTCGCCGGCCTGGAGGGGAAATTCGTCACCTCCCGTCACATTGAAGACCGGCTGCGGCGGGAAACTTTGGCCGACGTTGCTCTCAAGGTCGAGCCGTTGAGTGACGCGGTGGGCTACCGGGTGTCGGGCCGTGGCGAACTCCACCTCTCCATCCTCATTGAGACCATGCGGCGGGAGGGTTACGAGTTCCAGGTCACCCGCCCCCAGGTGATCATGCGCGAGGAGGGCGGCCAAATCGTGGAGCCTTACGAAGAACTCACCGTGGATGTGGACGAGCAGTACATGGGGGCGGTGATCGAAAAACTCGGCGCCCTCAAGGGGCAGATGCTTGAGATGAAGCAGGAAAACGGCATGGCCCGGCTGATTTACAAGATCCCCACTCGGGGGCTGCTGGGTTTCCGGACCCAGTTCATGACCGACACCAAGGGCATGGGAATCATGAACTATGTTTTTGCCGAATACGGCCCCTATGTCGGAGAGATCAAGAACCGCAACAACGGCACCCTGGTGGTAATGGAAAACTGTACCAGCGTGGCCTATGCCCTCTTCAACCTCCAGGATCGCGGCAAGCTCTTCCTGGGGCCTGGCGAGAAGGTGTACGCAGGTCAGATCATCGGCGAACACTGCCGTTCCAACGATCTGGTGGTCAATCCGGCCAAGGGCAAGAAACTCACCAACATGCGCGCCTCCGGCTCGGATGAAAATGTCATCCTCACCCCGCCGCTGGTGATGAGCCTTGAAGACTGCATCGCGTATATCAATGATGACGAACTCGTCGAGGTGACCCCGCAGTCCATTCGGTTGCGGAAACGCGGCAGCGCCAAGATTTGGAAGTAGTCACCGGCGCTCTCGCCCTCTTCCGGGCGGGGCGACGTTCTGGAGGGCGCCCTTCAGGAAAACCCGCGCCACCGTAAACCGGTGGCGCGGGTTTTTTTTCGCCAGCGTCGCGCCTCGTTCCGTGGCGGTTAACTACTCGGAATAACTTTGGATTTGGCGGTAACGAATGGTGCCGGGAGAAAATCAGAAAAATTTTAAAAAAAAGTAAAGTTTTTCAGCGCAGGGCCGAAAAGGGTAGATAAGAGTGTTTCTAAACCTTTTTGCCGGCGCCTTTGTTTTGTATGGATACCGAAACCCTGCAGACCCAACAGCACGACGCTTTTGCACCGCCGAGCACCGTTCCTGTTTGCCGGCGGTGCAGCGCGGCCGGTGGCTGCTGCTGCCGCCTCTCGGACAACGATGAGCTGGTCGCCCCGATTTCGCCCATTGAATGGCAGGAACTCCTTGCCCTGGTGCCCTGGGCCGGCCAGCCTGGTTACGTGGTCGAGGAGGCCAACAGCCCCGCCTTCGTGGCGCAGATGAAGGTGCTGTTCCCCCACTTTCACCGGGGGGTGGCGCGGGTTTTTCCTCTGGGCGGCAGTCACTTGCGGGTGGCGACCAACCGGATCGGACAGTGCGCCTTCCTGGGGCCCGACGGCTGTCTGCTGCCGTATTCGGCCCGGCCCGCCTTTTGCCAGGTCTACCCCTTCTGGTTCAACGGGGATCAGCTCCAGGTGTTTGCCGACAGGAGCTGTCTGGCTCTTCGCGAAGCCGAGACGATTCCTGAACTTTGTCTGTTGATGAAGACGACTCCGGAACTGATTCGTCGTCACTTCGTCCGTCTCTGTCAAAGCTGGGGAGTAACCCCGTCCAGGTTACGTTGATCAGCTTGTTCCCCATGGAAAGCCCCATGGCTGCTCCTTGTTCGGTGGTGGAGTTTTTGTTCTCTTTCACGAATAGGTAGCAATTTCCGTTCCTCTCTTGACCGTGGTCGGGGTGGTATTCTCTTGCCACGGCAACCGGCGTCCCCTAAACCCCTGCCTGGCAAGTGACTGCCGGGCAGGGGCTTTTTTTTGCCAGGGCGATTGGCCGCTGCCGAGGGCAAGCGAAATGGCAAAAATTGCCGGTTGATAACAATGGGATGCAGCGGCAGAGTTTGCCGGCCGGCGGCAGGCTCAGGAGGCGGTGGGGGGCGTTTCCGGAGTCGCTGCCGGCGGGATGATGTGAAGATCCCGTTGCGGGAAGGGGATGGTGATCCGGTGGGCGGCAAACGCGTGGTAGATCGCCTTGAGCAGATTATGGGTTGCAAACCCCTTGACACTGGGGTCTTGGACCCAGAGCAGCAGCTCGAAGTTGATGGCCGAATCGGCAAAGGCGCGCATCCGTACCCGTGGTGGAGGCTCCGGCACAACATTGGCGTTGGACGCTGCCACCTCGAGGAGCACCCGCTCGACCAGATCGGGGTCGCTGCCATAGGCCACCCCCACCGGGATGCGGATCCGGAAGCTCGGCACCGGCGCGCTTTCGTTGACGATCTTCGAGTTGGCGAGAATTGAGTTGGGGATGGTGATCAGCACGTCGTCCCTGGTCTTGATACGGGTGGAGCGGATGCCGATCTCCACCACCTCGCCGCGCTCGGTGTTGTCGAGGATGATGTAGTCTCCCACCTTGAAGGTGTTGTCGGCAAAGATACTGACCCCGCCAAAGAAGTTCGCCAGGGTGTCCTTGGCCGCCAGCGCCACGGCGATGCCGGCGATGCCGGCCGAGGCGAAGAGCGGCGTCAGATCGACCTTCCAGATGGCGAGCAGCCAGAGGAGGCCGGCGAGCACCGTCATCACCCGCAGGACGTTTTTGAAGAGGAGGAAGAGATCCGTGCCGATCTTGCCGCGGGTGAGCACCTTGGCAAGATTCAGATCCACCAGCCACTCGAAGGCGCGGAGAACGGCGATGAGCCAGGCAAGGAGGATGGCGCTCTTGGTCGCGGCGGGCAGCACCGTCTCCCATGGCGGATGCAGGGGGGCGAGCAGCAGGCAGTGCAGGACGCCTAGCAATACGATGGTCCAGCAGATGGGGCCGTGGGCAAAATCGATCAACTGGTCGTCGAAGGTGATCTCGGAAAGGCGCGCCAGCCGGCGCAGCACCCGGCCGATGAAGAGATCGGCCGCCTTGGCGAGCAGACCGTAGGCGAGGAGCACCAGCAGCTGCTGGACGAAAATGTTGTTGTCGCTTTGGCTGTTGAGCGCGCGGATCAGGTCGGCAGGCTGCATGACGTCGGTGGTCAAAAAGGCGGATGCGGGAAAAGGGTCGGAGACGATAATGTTCTTGACGTACAATGGCACCCGAATCCTTGTCAAGGGAAAAGGGCGCCCCTCACCGTTGCCGCCGGCCGTCGCCGGCAGTTCGGGCGCAGAACTCCTCCTGCCACGCCTCGATCTGTTCCCGGTAGAGTTTGGCCGATGCCTCTTGCCCGCAGCCCGTGCAGGTTACCGTGGCACTGTGTCAGCGGCCCCCGAGGATGGCCGGGGCGCCGCAAAAGAGGCAGGCGAGAACCGGTTCGGCGTCCTCGGCGGCAGAGGATAACGGCTTGGCGGTCACGGGGTGGGTGCCTCATCGGCGGGCGGCCCGGCGGTGGCATCGCCACAGGCGTATGTCAGCGGGTTCTTCCGGTGCATCGGGATCACTACCTCGATGCGGGTTCCCTGGTTGGGTTGGCTTTCGATGAGGACCGCCCCACCTACCGACTCGGCCCGTTCCCGGATGCCGGCCAGGCCGCAACCGCCACCGAAGAGCGGCAGGCCGTCCGGGGAGAAGCCCGCCCCGTGGTCTTCGATTTCAAGACAGATCTGCTGTTCGGAGAAGTCGATACGGATATCGGCCCGGTCGGTGCGGGCGTGGCGGGTGATGTTGGTGATCGCCTCCTGAGTGATCCGGAAGAGCACGGTTTCCACCAGGGGGTCGATGCGTTGCGGCTCGCCGTTGACCTTGAGTTTGATCTTGAGGTTGGAGAAGCGGCGCGCCTCGTCGGTGAGATGGTGGAGGGACGGCACCAGCCCCAGGTCGTCGAGCTGGGCCGGGCGGAGGTCGTGGACCAGGCGGTGGAGGCCGCGGGCCATGGCCCGGCAGAGTTCCTGGGATTTGCCGATCAGTTCGTGGGCCAGGGGCTGGTCGGGCAGAATGTTTTTCAGGGTGGCCATGTTGAGGCTTGCGGCAGTGAGCACCTGCGAGGTTTCGTCATGGAGTTCCCGGGCCAGGCGGGCCCGTTCTTCCTCCTGGGCGAGAACGGTGCGACGGAGCAGCTCTCGCCGCATCTCCTTGCGCTTTTCGAGTTCGCGCTGAAGTTGCTCAAGTGCTGCGAGGCGTTCCTGCTGGGCGGTGATCAGCTCTTCCCGGCGTTTTCGTTCCACCAGATGGAGGGCTCGGATGAGGCCGATGGCGACCACGGCCGCCAGCAGTCCCCGTAGGGACTGGATCGGCAGGCCGGTGGCGTTTCTGAATGCGTCGGTGGTGAGTGCGGGTGAGAGGATGCTGTTGCCCTTGCCGGCAAATGCCTGGCTGAGCCCGTAAAGGAAGAAGCCGCCGCCGGCCAGAGCAAGGCTTGCGGTGAGGGCGCGGTCCTGCTTCGGCTGTTGCCTGGCCTGGCTGCGCAGGGCCATGGCGGCGAGAAGCCCGGCAGGGATGGCGATCAGATAGCGGGCCAGGGCGTCGGCGTAGTCGGACCATATTTCAGCCGTTTGCCACGGCGCGTGGCCGGTCACGACCAGTGTCCCGGCGTAGAGAATGAGGAGGGCGCCGCCGACCACCACGTCGGCGCGCTTGCGCTGGTAGGGGATCTGCAAAACCCTTACCCCATAGGCGAGGAGGGAGAGGAAGGACGCGGTGAGCAGGACGATCCTGGCGACCGGCAGCAGGGCGTAGACCTGGCCCAGGGCCGCCCACTGCATGTGGAAGAGTTCGAGCCACTCGTGGAGACCATGCAGCAGGCCGAATACCGCGAGCGGCCGCATGACCCTGGCCTCGGCCAGGACTGGTACGCGGCTCGCTTCGAAGAGGACCGCGAGTCCCATGGTGAAAAAGGAAAGGCCGTAGACGAAGAAGACGGCGATGGTGTCCAGTTCCGGTCCGGTTGGCTGCATCTGGTCTGCTGAACTCTCCTGCCCTCGCCTGGGCCGGCGCTGTCAATAAGGTAAGGCGGCTTCAGGCGTTGTCGGCAGCCTCCGTGGGCGTAAGCAGGGGAAACCGGCCTTATTCGGTTTCGAAGCCGATTCTGGCGATGGCAGCCGCGACCGCCTCTCTGGCCACCGGCTTGCTCTCCTGATAGATCGCCTCGCCGGTTTCCAGGTTAACGGCGACCGACACGATGCCGTCGATGGCAGCGAGTGCCTCGGTCACCGATCCGACACAGTGCCGGCAGCGCATCCCCTTGATCCTGATCGACGGCATGGCCTGGTCTCCTTCGCTGCTGATAATGAATCGGGGAAGCAGTCCGGCTGCCGGGCATTGCCAGGGGCAGCGGTCAGCAACAGAATACTCAATCTTACCCTGCCACGCAACAGCGGCGCAAATCGGAAAAGTGACGGCGGGGCCGTTCGACCCACGAAGGGGATGCCTGAATTCTCTTGACAGCGGCGGGCGCTTTCTCTAGTCTTAAAAAATAGTTGTGATGTCCCCTGGCGTTGACCCCCCTTTCCGGCGACCCCTTTTATGCAATCCCTTCACCTGGCAGATCACCACATTGCTTTCGGCAACGCCGCCGTCGTACGGCGGTGGGCCGGTGCTCCGTCCATGGGGTTTGTCGCTCTCCTCCTGCTTCTAGGTCGAATTCGCGGGCTTGCCGCCCTGCCGGCGTTCCGCGTGCGAGGGGAGTTGACGTAAGGCACAGTCACAGCGTTTGCGACGCAACCCGAAGCCCGCCGCGGAATCCCTTCCGCGGCGGGCTTTTTTCGTTTTATGATCCTTATCTTTCTGGAGGTTTGTGCGCCATGGCAGAGTTTGCAGAGGTAACGGTTTTCGACACCACCCTGCGGGACGGTGAACAGGCGGCCGGCAGCCGCCTGGGAGCCGCCGAAAAGCTGGAGATCGCCCGCCAGCTCGCCCGCCTCGGGGTCGGTGTCATCGAGGCGGGTTTTCCCTGTTCCTCGCCCCAGGACTTCGAAGCGGTGCGGTTGATCGCCCGTGAGGTCAAGGAGGTGGTGGTCTGCGGCCTGAGCCGGGCGGTGGCCGCAGACATCGACATCTGCGGCGAGGCCCTGGCCGGGGCGACCCGGCGTCGCATCCACACCGGCCTCGGAGTGTCGGATATCCACATCGCCGGCAAGTTCCGCGACCCAAAGTACGGCGCCACCCTGGCTGATAAACGGCAGCGCACCCTGGTGATGGCGGTTGACGCGGTAACCAGGGCCCGCCGCTACACCGACGACGTCGAGTTCTATGCCGAGGACGCCGGCCGGGCCGACCGCGGCTACCTCTTTGCGGTCATCGAGGCGGTGATCGCCGCCGGTGCCACGGTGGTCAACATCCCCGACACCACCGGTTATACGGTGCCGGCCCAGTACGGCGCCCTTATCGCGGCCATCGCCGGCCAGGTGCCCAATATCCACCGGGCGGTGATCAGCGTCCACTGCCACGACGATCTGGGCATGGCAGTGGCTAATACCCTGGCCGGGGTGGCCGCCGGCGCCCGGCAGGTCGAGGGGACCATCAACGGGATCGGTGAGCGGGCCGGCAATGCCGCCCTCGAGGAGGTGGTGATGGCGCTCCGCACCCGGCGCGATTTCTTTGGGGTTGACACCTCGGTGGACTCGCGGGAACTCCATCGCACCAGCCGGCTGGTGGCCGACCGGTTGGGCATGGTTTTGCCGGCGAACAAGGCGGTGGTGGGCGACCACGCCTTTGCCCACAGCTCCGGGATCCATGTGGACGGCTTCCTGAAGGACCGCACCACCTATGAGATCATGCGACCCGAGGACATCGGTTTTCCGGAGCAGGGCAAGGTGGTGCTCACCGCCCGCACCGGCCGCCACGGGGTACGGCACCGGCTGGCCGAACTCGGTTACGCCTTTGCCGACGAGGAACTCGAACAGGTCTACCGGCGATTTCTGGCCGTGGCCGACAAGAAGCGGGAGGTCTTTGACGAGGATCTCGCCGCCATTGTCAACGACGAGTTGCGGCCCACCCCGGAGTTTTTCCAGCTCGTCGCGCTCAAGAGTGCCACCGAAACCGGCACCACTCCCACCGTGACCGTCCGGCTGCGGCGTGGCGGCGAGGAACACCAGGAAACCGGCCGTGGCGACGGGCCGGTGGACGCCGCCTACAAGGCCCTGGCCGCGGCGGCTGGCCGCAACCCGCATCTGGAACGCTACGAGATCCAGGCGGTCACCGGCGGGACCGAGGCCATGGGCCGGGTGACGGTGCGGATGCGCGAGCACGGCACCACGGTGCTGGGCCGGGGTGCTTCCACCGACATCATCGAGGCCAGCGCCAAAGCTTATGTGGACGGCCTTAACCGGCTGGTCGCCTTCGGGGAGGAGCGGGGATGAGCGATTTCAGCGATTCGTTGTGGGCCGACGAGGCGTTCAGTGCCGGTTACCGCGACCAGGCCGAGCGCTTCCTGCCCGAGCGGCCCCGGCTCCTTGCCACCCTGCGCTCCCATTACCGGGCCTTCTGCCGGCGTGATGATCGTCCCACCGAGATGCTTGATCTCGGGTGCGGCGACGGGGTGGTGACCGCAGCGCTGCTGGACGTGGACCCGGGGCTTGCCGCCACCCTGGTGGACGGCGGGGAGGCCATGCTCGCGGCGGCCCGCACGCGGCTGGTCGGCAACAGTCGTTTTGTCACCGCCACCTTCCAGGCCCTGCTCGTCGATGATTCGCTGCTCGCCGGCCGCACGTTCGACCTCGTCGTCTCGTCACTCGCCGTCCACCATCTGACGCTTGCCGAAAAACAGGGGCTCTTTGCCTGGTGCCACGCCCATCTCGCCCCCGAGGGGCACCTGGTGCTCGTGGACGTGGTGCTCGCCCCGGACCCGGCGTTAGAGGAGTGGTACCTGCGCCAATGGGAGGAGGCCATTGAGCAACGCCATCCCGGCGACCGGGAGCTTGCCGATATCCCGCGCCAGTACAAGGCGAACCGCGACAACCGGCCCGACCCACTTCTGGTCCAGCTCGACGCCCTGGCCAGGGCCGGTTTCGAACGGGTGGACTGCTTTTACAAGCAAGGCATCTTCGCGGTGTTCGGCGGCCGGCGTGGCGAGGGATGAGTCTGCCGCCCGTCAGGGTAACGCTTGCGCTCTTGCCTGCGAGTGCTTACTTTCTCTCTGCTCGTCAGCGAGGTAAATCATGTTATAATGGGTACTATTTAAGAGATTGAAGCGGACCGGGAGCGTACCGTTTGCCTGGCTGGTGCCGCCCGGACGGGATCTGATGGACAAGGAGGCGAAGAAAAATGGTTATGGGCAATTTTTTGCAGGAGGCTCCCAAGTTCGAACTCCAGCGTTATGAAAAACCCAAGAGTCTGAAGGAACTGCGCAAGAGTCATGTTCCCTTTTCCGGCTCTCCCCAGAAGCATCCCTATGACCCGGAAAAGGTGCTGCTGGTCAGCGATCCATACAGCAGCCATACCTCATACTACGAGTTCCGGGTTGACGACATCTCCTTTGTCGAGGATCTGGTGAACATCGTCGATATGGACGGCGATACCATTCACATGGTGCGCGTTTGGGTGAAAAAGGGGAGTATTGCCATCAATGCCACCCCCTTCCTGGTCGAGGATACCTGGCGGTAGCCCTCGGGTCGTAAGAGCAATGGAAACGGGCCACCGGTACTGCCCTGGCCAGGGCAGTACCGGTGGCCCGTTTGTTTTCTGAGTACCACTGAATTTCAGTCTGGTTTTGGGAGCCCAGTACCCTTTTTTAGCTCTCAGGTTTTTAGCTCTCAGGCCATCGTCACTGTGGCCTGGCAGGTTTTTTGCCTTTGTTTTCCCTCCACCATCGTTGGCAGGCGGTTTTTCGATCGGTTTTGGGTTGACAGAGACAAGCTTTTTGTAATAAAAAAATATTATCCGAACTTGAGTCCAGCCAAAATCTGTTCTAAATTATTAATAATATAGTTTTTTTTATTAAATCTTTTGGGAGAATAGTTTCTATTTTTTGGGCTACCTTATGGAAACCCGCCCCTATCATTTTTGGGGGAATGCTTTGGGTGCTGGCTGAGATCCAGTGGTAGTTGGAACTAAAAAATATCGAGCAATCTGTCTGTCTGGAGCCAGATGGATGAATTAATTTTTTTCCCGCCTTCAGGCCATTGTCACGGTGACCTGGCAGATTTTGTTAATGACGCATTCCCCAAACCATCGTTGCCGGACGGTCTTCTGATCGGTTTCGAATTGGCAGGGTGAAAAGTTTTTGTAATAAAAAATCGGGTGAGCTGTCGGTTAATCCCTAAATTTTCTGGTCAATTCCTATGTCCGGCGGTACCGGTTCTGCGAAGATTTGGCGGAGAAAAGGTCTCCCGGGTTGTGACCTTGCCAGCGCCTCTGCGTTGGCTGATGGCCGCAGATCCGTATAAGTGTCGTGGGCATTGCCGTCGCCGTCAGGGTTTCACAGGCCAACTGGGGCGGCAGGATGACCCTGGCCGGCATGCCCTGTTGTAACGTTTCGTAGTCGAACTGTGAGCCTGATCTCCCTGCCGGTCAGCATGGTCAGGGCAACCATCGTTCGTTTAGGAAGGCAGTCTGATATTAGTCCGGTGTTTTTAGTCCGCCTGTCTTTTGCCGCATTTTATTGTTATGGGCTTTGGCCCAGTCGGGGGGATTCCATTCCGGCTTCCATATGAGCGGTGGGTTTTCCCGGACTGACTAGTTATCTAGGGCAGTCAAAAAAATAACATCGACAGGAGGGAGGATGGCAATGCCGACAACAGCTTCCGAAGCAATGATTCAACAATTTTATGTCGCCTATTACGGTCGCCCTGCCGATCCGGCGGGCCTCACTTACTGGGCCAACCAACTCGAGGCAGCCGGCGGTGATGCCTCCGCCATGATAAACGCCTTCGGCACTTCTGACGAAGCGACCACGATTTTCAGTAGCGTCACTACCAGCAGTGACCGGGTCAACAAGATCTACCAGCAACTGTTTGGCCGCTCTGCCGAGCAGGCCGGGTTGGATTACTGGACCCAACAGTTGGATTCAGGTGGTTCTTCACTGGCGAGTTTGATGCTGAATATCGCCAACGGGGCGCTCAATGACGATCATACCGTGATGAGCAACAAGTCGGAGGTGGCGGAAACATTTACCGCGCAGCTGTCATCCGCGAGCCAATACTCGGGCACGACCGCTGCCATGGTGGCCTGCTCCCTGCTGGAGCAGGTCACCTCGACCACCGTTGTATCTACCTTTGTCAGCACGAATTTGACGTCCACTTTGAGCATGGTGTCGCTGGCCACATCGAAGCCTGAGGTGGTGGCTGCCATGGTGTCGACGGGCGATACTTTGACCAATCTGTTGTCGGACATGCCCACCGGCGCAACCTTTGCCGATGTCCTCACCTTCACCAGCGGCATAGCGACAACCGCCACCTCTGCCAGTGATGTTACTGCACTGATTCCGTCGGGCGGAAGCGGACTTGGCTCTTATTTAACTTCTCTGCCGGCAAGTACGTCTTTGACTTCCCTGTTGAGCGCCGCCTCATCAGGCAGCCTTTCATCCCTCACCGCGCTGACCACTACTACCAGCGGCGGCGGAGGGAGTGCTCCCGCCACTTTTACGGTGACTGAGACAGCTGGTGCAGTCGAATTCGGAGGTACCGCGACCGGCAACATCTCGATTGCATGGGCTGGTGCAGTAAATGATTCAGTCGCAACATTTACCCGCGGCGGGATTACCGCCACCACCACTCCGGATTTCCATACGACAGCAACTAAAATCACCGTTGCTGCAGGGCAAACTCTTGGCGCTACGGCTGCAAACGTAACTGGGGTAACTATCGACGGTGCAGGCACGGTGGCAGTGACAGCGCTGGGTACGACTGCATTTGTGGGGTCTAATTTTAACCTAACTGGCCCACTTACCTACACGCTGAACGATGCTGACGTTGCGCTGAACGCTGGGACG